>JADJNZ010000001.1:741796-1483592 GCA_016714015.1 Gemmatimonadota bacterium | reverse complement strand
GGTGGTGGCGAGCGCCACGGTGCCGCCCGAGGTCGAGAGCGCGTTGCCGGCGATATCGCGCAGCTGCACGGTGACGGTGACCGACTCGTCGGTGGTCATGGTGGCGGCGGAGACGGTCACCTGGCTCGTCGCGAGCGACGGCGGGCCGATCACGACGGTGACCGTCGCATCCTGCGTGACCGGCGTGCCGTCGATGGTCGCGGTGATGACCTTCGCGCCCGGGTCGGTGGAGCTGAGGGTTCCGGTCGCGGTCCCATCAGCGCCGGTGGTGATCGCCGGCTGCGTGAGGGTATTGCCCGTCCCCGTCGCCGCGAGCACCACCGTCGCACCCTCGATCGGATTGCCGCCGGCATCGCGCGCGGTCACCGTGATGATCGTGCTCCCGCCGCCGGCCGCGAGCGTGGCCGAGTCGGCGACGAGCGTCGAGACGCCCGCGCTGACCACCCCGACGGTCACCGTGACGGTCGGCTCCGCGGTGATCGCGACGCCGTTGACGGTCGCCGAGACGACCTTGGCACCGACGGCCGTCGACGCGAGCGAGCCGGCCGCGACGCCGCTCGCGTTGGTGGTGCCCGCGGGCTGCGTGATCGCATTGCCGGCGCCGGTCGCCGCGAGCACGACGGTCGCGCCGGGGATCGGGTTGTCGTTCGCGTCACGCGCGGTCACGGTGATGGTGCTCACCTCCGCGTCGCTCGTGATCGACGTGGGCGAGGCGTCGACGAGCGTCTGCGCCGCGGAGACCGCGCCCGGCACGATGACGATGTCGGCGGTCGCGGTGATCGCATCGCCGTCGATCGTCGCGCTCACGGTGTGCGATCCGGCGGCGGTCGAGGCGAACGTGCCGGTCACCTGACCTGCCGCATCGGTGACGCCTGCCGGCTGGGTCAGCGAGACCCCCGTGCCGGTCGCGGCGAGCACGACGCTCCGACCACTGATCGGATTGCCGTAGTCATCGAGCGCGGTGATGGTGATGGTGCTCGCGCCGCCGTCGGCACTGAGGGTGTCGTCGGAGACCGTGAGCGTTGACACGGTGGTGGAGAGCGCGCCGGCGATGACCGTCACCGTCGCGGTGTCGGTGACGGGCGTGCCATCGATGGTCGCCGAGATCGCCTTGTCGCCGACGGCGGTCGACGCGACGGTGCCGGTCGCCTCGCCGTTGGCGTCGGTGACCGCGAGCGGCTGCGTGATCGTGTTGTCGACTCCGGTCGCGGCGATGACCACCGTCGCGCCGACCACGGGGTTGTTGCTCGCATCGCGCGCGGTGACGGTGATCGTGCTCGTGCCGCCGTCGGCGCTGATCGCGGTGGGGGACGCCGACACGGTGGAGGTCGCCGCGGAGACGGCGGCCGCGGTGACCGTGAGGTCCTGCGTCTGCGTGACCGCCGTCGCGCCGATGGTCGCCGAGATCGTCTTGCTGCCGACGACGGTGGCGCTCACCGAGCCGGTGGCAACGCCGGCGGCGTCGGTGACGGCGAGGGGCTGCGTGACGACCGCGTCGGCGCCCGTGGCGGCGATCGTGACCGTCTGGCCCGCGACCGGATTGCCGTTCGCGTCGAGGGCCGTGACGGTCACGGTCGTCGAGCCGCCGGAAGTGATCGACGACGGCGAGATCGCGACCGTGGAGGCCGCGTCGGAGACCGCACCCGGCGTCACCACCACCGTGTCGATCGCCGTGATCGGCGTGGCATCGATGGTGGCGCTGATGACGTGCGCGCCGGCGCCCGTGGACGAGAAGAGACCAGCGGCCTGGCCGTTCACGTCGGTCACGGTCGGCGGCTGGATGATGGTATTGCCGGTGCCGGTGGCGGCGAGCACGACCGTCAGGCCGCTGATCGGGTTGCCGTTCTGATCGAGCGCGGTGACGGTGACCGAGCTGGTGCCGCCGTCGGCACTGAGCGCGTCGGCAGAGAGCGTGAGCGTGGACGCCGCGGTGGAGAGCGCGCCGACCGTGACGGTGACCGTCGCGGTGTCGGTGACCGGCGTGCCGTCGATGGTGGCCGAGATCTCCTTGTCACCGACGACGGTCGACGCGACGCTGCCCGTCGCCTCGCCATTGGCGTCAGTGACGGCGGCCGGCTGCGTGACGGTGTTGCCGGCGCCGCCCGCGGCGATCACGACGGTCGCCCCGGCGACGGGGTTGCCGCTCGCATCACGGGCGGTGACGGTGATCGTGCTCGCGCCACCATCCGCGCTCCCAGGTCGGCGAGCGGTCAGGTCCCCCCGCCGGCGTGTGGCGCTTGGTGGCGAGCCGGGCCCGCGCCACGCCGCCGCCCCGCCCCACCCACCTCCGGCTGGTCGAGCGCGGTGACGGTGACCGTGCTGACTCCCCGTCGGCCTCCCCCGTGTCGGTGGAGACGGTGAGGGCAGTTGGTGGGAGAGCGCGCCCCGTGACGGTGACCCTGTGTGACCGCGTGCCTGGTCACGGAGATCTTGTCCCGGTAGGCGACCTGCCGTCGCCTCACCTCGCGCACCGCATGCTCGTGCATGCCGGAGTCGCCGGCGACCGGCGCACCGGCGACGGGGTTGCCGTTCGCATCGCGCGCGGTGACGGTGATCGTGCTCGCGCCGCCATCGGCGCTGATCGACGTGGGCGAGGCGGTGACGGTCGAGGTCGCCGCGTCGATCGCCCCGGCGGTCACGACGACCGTGTCGGCATGCACGATGACGGTGCCGTCGATCGTCGCGGTGATGATCTTCTGTCCCGCGTCCGTGGACGTGAAGCTGCCGGTCGTCTGCCCGGCGGCGTCGGTGGCGGCGGCCGGCTGTGTGAGCGTGTTGCCGGTCCCCGAGACCGCGAACGTCACGGGGAGACCTTCGAGCGGATTCCCGAAGGCGTCGCGCGCGGTGAAGGTCACGCTCGCGCCGCCGCCCGCGACGAAGTCGGCCACCGACGCGACGACGCGCGATGCCGTGTCCGACAGCGCGGCCGCGGTGACGGTGAGTCCGACGGTCTGCGTGATCGGCGTGCCGTCCACGGTCGCGGAGACGGTCTTGCTCCCCGCCCCCGTCGAGCTGACCGACCCGGTCGCGACCCCGTTGGCGTCGGTGACGGCGACGGGCTGCGTGACGGTGTTCCCGTCACCGGTCGCGGCGAGCACGACGGCGAGGCCGGCGATCACGTTGTTGTTCGCGTCGCGCGCTGTCACGGTGATCGTGCTCGATCCCGCGCCCGCCGTGAGCGTGGTGACGTCGGCGCTGACGGTGGTGTTGGCAGCCGAGACCGCGCCCGCGCCGACGGTGACCGTCGCGGTCTGCGTGATCTCGACGCCGTTGACGGTCGCCGTCACCACCTTCGCGCCGGACGTGGTCGCAGCGAGCGAACCGGTCGTGACGCCGTTGCCGTCGGTGACGGCCGCCGGCTGCGTCAGGGTCGCCCCACCGCCGCTGACGGCGAGCGTCACCGTCGCGCCGGGGAGCACGTTGCCGTTGGCGTCGCGCGCCGTGATGGTGATGGTGCTCGAGCCCGACCCGGCGGTGAGCGTGGTCGGCAGAGCGGCGACGGTCGAGGTCGCGGCCGAGACGGTGCCCGGTGCGACGGTGACGGTGTCGGTCTGCGTGACCGCGACGGCGCCGATGGTCGCCGAGACGACCTTCTCGCCGCTCGCGGTGGAACTCAGGGACCCGGTGGCCTCGCCGTTCGCGTCGGTGGTCCCGACCGGCTGCGTGAGGGTGTTGCCCGCGCCGGACGCGGCGAGCGTGACGGTCTCGCCGCTCACGGCGTTGCCGAACGCATCGCGCGCGGTGACCGTGACGGTGCTCGCACCGCCGTCGGCGCTGAGCGAGTTGGGTGCCGCGACGACTATTGAAGTCGCGCCATCGACCGCGGCCGGCGCAACGGTCACGGCCTGGGTCTGCGTGACCGCGACGCCGTTCACCGTCGCCGAGACGGTCTTCGCGCCGGCGCCGGTCGAGGTGAGCGTCGCGGTGGCGACGCCGTTCGCGTCGGTGGTGGTGGCCGGGCCGGTGATGGTGTTGCCGGTGCCCGTCGCGGAGACCACGACGCTGACCCCGCTCACCGGATTGCCGCTGCCATCGCGCGCGGTCACGGTCACGGTGATGCCGGCATCCCCGGCGACGAAGCTCGCGGCGGAGACGGCGACGCTCGACTGCGCGCCCGACGCGACGTCAGGCACGACGGTCACCACCTGCGTCTGCGTGATCGCGACGCCGGCCGCGGTGGCGGAGATGGTCTTGGCCTCGCTCGTGGTCGACGCGAAGCCGCCGGTCGCGACACCGCTGGCGTCGGTCACGCCGCTCGGCTGCGTGATCGTGTTGTTCGACCCGGTCGCCGCGATGAGGACCGTCGCACCAGGCACGGCGTTGCCGTACTGGTCGCGCGCGGTGACGGTGACCGTCGAGGTGCCGGTGCCGGCGGCGATCGTCGCGTCGGAGACGGCGACGGTGGACTGCGCGGCGTCGACGGCGGCGGCCGTCACGGTGACCGTGGCGGTCTGGGTGACGGTCACCGCGCCGATCGTGGCGGTGACGACCTTGTTACCAGCCTGCGTCGACGCGAGCGTGCCGGTGATCTCACCGGACGCATCAGTGGTATCGGAGGGCTGCGTGAGCGTGTTCGTGCCCGTCGCGGCGAGGGTGACGCTCGCCCCGCTCACCGCATTGCCGTGCTGATCGCGCGCGGTGACGGTGATGGTGCTCGCGGCCCCGCCGGCGACGATGCTCGTGGGCGCGGCGCTGACCGTCGACTGCGCGGCCGTCACTGCACCCGCGGCGACCACGACTTCTGCCGTCTGCGTGACGACGGTCGCGCCGATGGTCGCGGTGATGGTCTTGGTGCCGGCGCCGGTCGAACTGATGGCGCCGGTGATCTGGCCGTTCGCATCCGTCACGCCGACCGGCTGCGTGAGCGTGTTGCCGCTGCCGGTGGCCGCGAGCGTCACCGCCTGGCCCGCGATCGGATTGCCGTTCGCGTCGCGGGCGGTGATGGTGATCGTGCTCGCGCCGCCATCGGCGCTGAGCGTGCCGGGCGCCGCCGCGACGGTGGAGAGCGCGGCGTCGACCGCCCCCGCGGTGACGGTGAGATCGACGGTCGCGGTGACCGCGACCCCATCGATGGTCGCCGAGACGGTCTTGGTGCCGGCCACGGTCGAGGCGACGGTGCCCGTCGCCTGACCGTTCGCGTCGGTGACGGCCGCCGGATCGGTGACGGTGTTCCCGGTGCCGGTCGCCGCGAGGACGACGGTCGCGCCGGGAACGACGTTGCCGAACTCGTCGCGCGCGGTGACGGTGATGGTGCTGCCGGCGCCGCCCGCGGTGATGCTCGTCGGCGCGGCCGCGACGCTCGAGGTCGCGGCGGCGACGGCGTCCGGCGTGACGGCGAAGGTGAAGGTCTGCGTCGCGACCACGCCATCGATCGTCGCGGTGACGACCTTGTCACCGGTCGCGGTCGAGGTGATCGCGCCGGTCGCGACACCGTTGGCGTCGGTGAGGCCGACCGGCTGCGTGAGCGTGTTGCCGGCGCCGGTCGCCGCGAGGGTCACGACGACGCCCGCGACGGGATTGCCGCTCGCGTCGCGCGCTGTCACGGTCACGGTCGTGGCGGCCGCACCGGCGATGCTCGTCGATTGCGCTCCGGCGACGGTCGAGAGCGCGGCCGAGACGTTGCCCGCGGTCACGGTCACGGTATCGGTCTGCGTGACGCCCACGCCGCCGATGGTGGCGCTGACGACCTTCGCGCCGGCCGACGTCGAGCTCAACGATCCGGTCGTGACGCCGTTCGCGTCGGTGACGGTAGCGGGCTGCGTGAGGGTGTTGCCTGTACCGGTCGCGGCGAGCACGACGGTCGCGCCCGGGATCAGGTTGCCGTTCGCGTCGCGCGCCGTGACGGTCACGGTGCTCGCGCCGCCGTCGGCGGCTATCGTCGCGGGCGCGGCGGCGACGGTCGAGGTCGCGGCCGAGATCGCGCCGGGCACGACGATTACGGTGTCGGTCGGCACCAGCGCCGCGCCGGCGACGGTCGCCGTGACGACCTTGCTGCCGACCGCGGTCGAGGTGAGCGACCCGGTCGCGACGCCGTTCGCGTCGGTGACGGCCGCGGGTTGCGTGAGCGTGTTGCCCGTGCCGGTCGCGGCGAGCACGACGCTGGCGCCCGCGACGACATTGCCGAAGGCATCGCGCGCGGTGACGGTGATGGTGCTCGCGGCGCCGTCGGCACTGATCGAATCCGGCGTGGCGACGATCGACGACAGCGAGGTCGAGACGCCGGCCGCGTCGACGATGATGGTGTCGCGCGCGACGAGCGCCTGGCCGTCGAGCGTGGCGCTGAGTTCCTTGAGTCCCGCGCCGGTCGAGGCGAAGCTGCCGGTCGCGAGCCCGTCGGCGTCGGTGACGGCCGCGGGCTGCGTGAGCGTGTTGCCCGTCCCGGTCGCGGCGAGCACCACGGTGACGCCCGCCACGGGGTTATTGAAGGCATCGCGCACCGTGACCGCGATGCTCGCGTCGCCCGTCCCGGCGGTGAGGGCCGAGGGCGTCGCGACGATGGTCGACGTGGTCGTCGAGAGCGCCGCGGCGGTGACGGTCACGGTGTCGCGCAGCGTGAGCTCCACACCGCCGACGGTGGCGACGACGACCTTCGCGCCCGCGGCGGTCGACGTGAACGACCCGGTCGCGATGCCCGACGCATCGGTGGTCGCCGCGGGCTGCGTGAGGGTGTTCCCGCTGCCCGTCGCGGTGAAGGTGACGGCGAGGCTCGGGATCACGTTGCCGTTCGCATCGCGCGCGGTCACCGTCACCGTGCTCGGCGCACCGCCGGCGGTGATCGAGGCCGGATCGGCGCTCACGGTGCTGACGCTCGCCGAGACGGCGCCGGGCGCCACGGTGAGGGCCGCGGTCTGCGTGACGGTGACGCCGTTGACGGTGGCCGAGACGGTGCGCGCGCCGGTCGCGGTCGCACTGATGGTGCCGGTCGCGACACCGGTCGCACCGGTCGTGCCCACGGGCTGGACGATCGTGTTGCCGCTGCCGGTCGCGCTGATCGCGACGGAGACGCCCGCGACGGGGTTGCCGCTCGCATCGCGCGCGGTGACGGTGACGGTCGCGGTCTCACCGTCGGCGCTGATGGTGCCGGGCGCGACGCTCACGGTCGACTGCGCGGCCGAGACGGCGTCGGGGACGACGGTGACGGTCGTGGTCGCGACGAGCGCGACGGCGCCCACGGTGGCCGAGACGGTCTTGGCCTCGCTGACGGTGGAGCTCAGGCTGCCGGTGGCGACGCCGTTCGCGTCGGTGACGGCGGCGGGTTGCGTGAGCGAGTTGCCGGTGCCGGTCGCGGCGAGCACCACGGCGAGGCCGGGGATGGCGTTGCCGTTCGCATCATGCGCGGTGACGGTGATGGTCGCCGACCCCACGGCCGCCGAGATGGTCGGCGTGGAGGTCGCGATGGTCGAGAGCGTCGCCGAGAACGCGCCCGGCGTCACGACGACGGTGTCGCTCGCGGTGACGGGCGTGCCGTCGATCGTCGCGGTCACGACCTTCGCGCCGGCGCCGGTCGCGGCGAGCGCACCGGTCGCGACGCCGTTCGCGTCCGTGACCGCGACGGGCTGCGTGAGCGTGTTGCCGGTGCCGGTCGCGGCGAGCACGACCGTGCGGCCGGCGACCGGGTTGCCGTTCGCATCGCGTGCGGTGACGGTGATGGTGCTCGCGCCGCCGTCCGCGCTGAGCGTGTCGGGGAGCGCGACGACCGTGCTCGTGCCGGCCGCGACCGCGCCCGCCGTGACGGTGACGGTATCGGCCTGGTCGATCGCGGTGCCGTCGACGGTCGCGGTGATCACCTTCGCGCCGGCCGCCGTGGACGCGAGCGTGCCCGTCGCCACGCCGTTGGCATCGGTGACCGCGACGGGTTGCGTGAGCGTGTTGCCGGTCCCCGTCGCGTCGAGCACCACGGCGAGGCCGGCAATCGGATTGCCGCTCGCGTCGCGCGCGGTGACGGTGATGGTGCTCGCCCCGCCGTCGGCGCTGAGCGTGTCGGGCGCGGCGACGAGCGACGACTGCGCGGCCGAGACCGCGCCCGCCGACACCGTGAGGTCCGCGGTCTGCGTGACGGGCACGCCGTCGATCGTCGCGGAGACGGTCTTCACGCCCGCGTCGGTCGAGGCGATCGCACCGCTGGCGCGACCATTCACGTCGGTGAGCGCGGCGGGTTGCGTGAGCGTGTTGCCGGTGCCGGTCGCCGCGAAGGTGACGGCGAGCCCGGGGATCACGTTGCCGTTCGCATCGCGCGCGGTCGCGGTGATCGCGATCGCGGCGGCGCCGGCGGCGGTGCTCGTCGCGTCGAGCGAGAGCGTGGAGAGCGAGGGCGAGACGGCCCCCGGCCGCACCACGAGCGTGGCCGTGGCGGTGACGGCGGTGCCGCCGATGGTGGCGGAGATGGAACGGCTGCCGCTCGCGGTCGCGGCGATCGTGCCGGTCGCGACGCCGTTCGCGTCGGTGACGCCGACGGGCTGCGTGATGGTGTTGCCGGTCCCCGTCGATGCGAGCACGACCGTGGCGCCGGCGATCGGATTGCCGTTCGCGTCGCGCGCGGTGACGGTCACCGTGCTGGCGGCGCCGCCGGCGATGATCGTGTCGGGGGCGATGGCGATGGTGGAGGCCGCGCTCGAGACCGCGCCCGCGCCGATGACGACATCGACGCTCGCGATCAGCGGCGTGCCGTTCACGGTCGCGGTGACGGTCTTGGTGCCGGCCGCGGTCGAGGCGAGCGTGCCGGTCGCCTGGCCATTCGCGTCGGTCGCGCCGGGCTGGACGATCGTGTTGCCCGCCCCGGTCGCCGCGAGCACGACGGTGGCGCCCGGGATGACATTCCCGAAGGCGTCGCGCGCGGTGACGGTCACCGTGCTCGTCTGGCCGCCCGCGGAGATCGTCGTCGGGAGCGCGGTCAGCGTGGAGAGGGTGCCCGAGGCGGCCGCAGGCGCGACGGTCACCACCTGCGTCTGCGTGACCGCGACGGCGCCGATGGTCGCGGAGATCGTGTGCGCCCCGCTCAGCGTCGCACTCACGCGCCCCGTCGCGACGCCGTTGGCGTCGGTGACGGCGAGCGGCTGCTCGAGCGCGCTGGCGGCGCCGGTCGCGGCGAGCGTGACGGTGGCGCCGGCGACGGGATTGTCGGCCGCATCGCGCGCGGTCACGGTGATGGTCGCGGTGTCGAGCCCCGCCACGAGCGTGCCGGTCGAGACGGTGAGCAGCGACCGCGCGGCGGAGACGCCGCCGGCGGTGACGTCGATGGCGCCGCTCGTCGCGCCGTTGAGACCGGCGGAGGTCGCGACGAGGACGTAGCCGGCGCCCGCGCGATCGAGCGCGAGGCCCGGGAAGGTGGCGATGCCCGCGATGGCGTTGCGCGTGAGCGTCCCGCTCAGCGTGCCGCTCACCGGATTCACCGCGAGGCCGAGCGTGATGGCCCCGACGAAGGTGAAGTTGCGGTTGCCGAGCGAGTCGACGACGCCGACCTCGGGGGCCGGCGTGAGCGAGGCGCCGGAGACCGCGGTCGCCGGCACGCTCGTGAAGACCACCGCCGACGCGGGGGCCGCGGTGACGAGCAGCGTGGGCTGCTGCGTGACGGTGAGCCCGTCGACGCTCGCGACGATGGTGCGCACCCCACTGGCGGTCGCGCCGATCGCGCCGGTGGTGATGCCGTTGGCCCCCGTGACCGCCGCGGGCTGCGCGATGGTGTTGCCCACGCCGTTCGCGCTGAGCGAGACGGTGCGGCCGGGGACCATGTTGCCGAAGCGGTCGCGCGCGGTGACGGTGACCGTCGCCGGCGTGCCGCGCGAGGCGGCGACCGAGGCGGGCGACACCGCGACCGTCGTCTGCGCGACGCTCACGCCGCCAGGACGTGAGGTCGCGACGAAGTTCACCGGGGAGCCCACGCCCGACGCGCGCGCGAGCTGCGTGCTGTCGGTCGCGCTCGTCGTGGTGCCGAGCGTCCACGACGCGGTCGCGATGCCGGCGGCATCGGTGGTCGAGGTGGCGGGCGCGACACTGCCGCCGCCATCGACCACCGCCCACGAGATCAGGACACCGGGGACCGGATTGTTGAGCGCATCGCGGACGACCACGGCGAGCGGCGTCGCGAGGGTGGAGCCGACGCTGTCGACCTGGAGGTCACCACCGGCGAGCGCCATCTGCGTCGCGCCGCCGACGGTCGCGGTCACCGTGAAGGTGACGCTCATCGGGCCACCGCCGATCGTCGTCGAGGCGGTGGTCGTCTGCGCACCGGCCGTCCCGCCGAGCGTTCGCACCGCGGTCGCGCGGCCATCGGCGTCGGTGACCGAGGCGAGCGGCGCGACGGAGCCGCCGCCGACCGCCGCCCAGGTGATGCTCACGCCGGCGACCGGATTGCCGTTCGCGTCGGTCACGCGCACCTCGTGCGCGGTGCCGAGCGTGGTGCCCACCGGACCGGTGAGGTTGTCGCCGCCGGAGATCGCGAGCTGCGTCGCGCCGCCGGCCGTGCCCGTCGCGGTGAAGAGCACCGGACTGCCGGTGAGGCCCGCGACGCTCGCCTCGAGCGTGTTGGTGCCGACGGACGCGCCGAGCGTCCACGACGTCAGCGTGGCGAGACCGTTCGCGTCGGTCGTCACGGTCGCTGCGGGCACGATGCTGCCGCCGCCCGACGTGACGGCGAAGGTCACGTCCACGCCGGCGACGGGGTTCTGGCTCTCGTCACGCACACGCACCGACGGGGCGATGGCGACCGCGCTGCCTGCCGTGGCCGACTGCCCATCACCCGCGACCGCCAGCATCTCGGTCGCCGACCCCGCGATGACGCTGATCGCGCCGCTCGTCACGCCGGCGAGGCCGGCGGCACTGAACGCGAGGGTGCGCGCACCGGTCGCGCCGGTGAGCACGAGGTCGGTGAACGACGCCTGTCCGTTCGCGTCGGTGAGCACCGTCGGGGTGCCGCTCAGCGCCGGGGCGCCGGAGGCGAGTGCGACGGCGACCGCGACGCCGGCCTGTGCGACCACGTTCCCCGCCGCATCCTCGAGGCGCACGACCGGCGCCACGGGGAACGCGGCACCGTTGGTGACCGTCGGCGACGGAGCGGTCGCGAGCGCGAGCCGCGCCGGGCCGCCCGCCGCCAGCGTGATCGACCCCGACGAGACGCCCGTGAGGCCCGATGCCGCGAATGCGAGCGTGTACGCGCCACTCGGGCCGGTGATCGTCAGACCGCTGAACGTCGCCGTGCCGGTCGCATCGGTCGTGGCCTGGGCATTCGCGAGCGTCGCGCCCGTGCCAGAGGCGACCGCCGCCGTCACGACGACCCCGGCGGTCGCGACGCGATTGCCGAACTGGTCGTCGAGCACCACCACCGGCTGCGTCGCGAACGGCACGCCCGCGGAAGCGGTGGTGGACGGCGCTGACGTGAACCGCAACGTGGTCGCGCTCGCCGCGCTGACGGTGAAGGCGGCGCTCGTCGCGTCGGTGAACCCGCCCGCGCTCGCGACGAGCGTCAGCCCGGCCGCCGCGCGCTCCACCCGGACCGTGCCGAAGGTCGCGATCCCGTTGACCGCGACGACCGTGGTCGTCCCGAGCAGCGTCGCACCGGCGCCGTTCGCGCCGAGGGCGAGCGACACGCTCCCGTTGAAGCCGGTGGCCACGTTGCCGAAGGCATCGCGCGCCGACACGACGATCGCGGGCGAGAGCGACGCGCCCGCCACCGCCGCGCTCGGGCCGACGGTGAAGGCCAGCGTCTGCGCACTGCCGGCGCCGATCGAGAACGGATCCGATTCGGTCGTGAGCGCGCCGGCGTTCGCCGAGGCGATGAAGGTGTAGCCCGTGCCCGCGCGATCGAGGCGCAGGTCGGCGAAGGTCGCGACGCCCGCCACCGCGCTCGTGGTGAGCGTGCCGGTGAGTGCGGCCGATTCCGGATTGTCGCCGAGGGCGATGGTGATCGGTCCGGTGTAGCTCGTGAGCGTCGCGCCGCCGGCATCACGGGCGGCCACCTGCACGGCGGGTCCGATCGCCGCGCCGGCCGCCGCCGTACTCGGTCCCACCACGAAGGCGAGCTGCGTGGGCGGCAGCGCGACGCGGAAGGTCTCGCCGGAGGGACTGAAACGGACCCACGCGCTCGCCCGTCCGGTCTGGTCGACGGCGCGCACCTGCCAGCGATAGCCGACGTCATCGACGAGACCCGAGACGGCGACGACGGCGAAGGTCCCCGAGGTGACGGGGATGCTCGAGGCGGTCGCCGTGTTCGTGAGGGCCTGGCCGAGCGGACGCACCTCGACCTCGAGGCGGATCTGGTCGGTGGGATCGTTGTCGGTGACGGTCGCGCCAAGACGCACGACCGATTCGTCGGTGGTGCCGCCGAGCGCGATGTCGGTGACGCCGTCATCCTTGCGCTGGGCGAGCCCGGTGGGCACGCCCGGTGCTTCGGGCACGGCGACGGTGAAGTCCGGGGCATCGACCGCGTTGCCGCCGAACTCGGTCCAGGCGCTCGCGCGCCCGGTGACGTCGACGGCGCGCGTGCGCCAGCGATACGCCGTGCCATCCGCGAGGCTGGTCGCGGTGACCGCGAGCGTCCCGATGCCGAGCGCGCTCGTATGCGTCGCCGTGCCGGTGAGCGCATTGCCGATGGGACGGAGCTCGACCTCGAGCCGGAGCGAGTCGCCATCGGGATCGCTGACGGCGGCCTGCAACGTGAGTTGCGTGGCCGAGAGCGTGCCGGCGAGGGCGACCGGCGTCACCGGTGGAGCCGTGGTGAGCTGCGCGAGTGACGCGGGGGCCGTCGGCGGTCGCGGGCGCGACGCGGAGAGCGTGAAGGCGCCGGTCGCGCGCGCGCCGTTGGTGGTGGCCTCGATGATGTAGTCGCCGGCGGTCGCGAGATGCAGGTAGCGCACGCAGGCGGCGGCCGTCGCGACGGAACAGGTGGTGCTCGTCGCGAGGGGCGCGGGCGTCCCGACGCGTTCGATGGCGACCGAGGGCCCGAAGGCGGTCGATCCGAGCTGGACGGTGATGGAGTCGTTGGCCAGCGCGGTGATGCGATAGCGGCGCGCGAAGCGATCGGTGAAGCGCGGCGACGCGCAGTCGGCGGTCGAGAGCGTGCCGTTCACCGAGGCCGGCAGCGCGCCGAGATCGGTGACGGTGCAGGGGAGCAGCTTGAAGCGCACGGGGACGCGCAACTGCTTGGCGTCGGGCCCTTCGGCGGTGAAGCGGATGGTATCGACGTACTCGCCGACGGCGAGCCCGGTGGGATCGACCGAGAGGCTGTAGGTGCCCGGGGCGGTCCCGGTGGCGGGGCCGAGCACGATCCAGCTGCTGCCGAGTTCGGCGGCGACGGCGAAGCGGAGTCGTTCGCCGGTGCCATCGACGCGGAGCGCGACATCGTACTGCCGGAGCGCGGTGCTGCCGGCGAGGGCGGAGTCGGCGAGTTCGGTGGGGGTGGCCGCGAGCGCGCCGATCTCCCCGGGTGTGAGGAGGTCGTCGAGTCGGCAGGTCGTGAGAGAGCTCGCGGCCAATAGGACCGCGAGACTCGCGACGCGACGCCGCGCCTTCAGGGAGACGCCGGTCACCCGGCTGGCCTCCGAA
Source organism: Gemmatimonadota bacterium (assembly GCA_016714015.1). Lineage (NCBI taxonomy): Bacteria > Pseudomonadati > Gemmatimonadota > Gemmatimonadota bacterium. Next base: position 1,470,056 of record JADJNZ010000001.1, on the reverse strand, counting down.
CCATCGCGGGGCCACCCAGGACCGGCAGATGCCGACCGAGCAATCAGGACTCCAAAGCCACTAGGCAGAAGAAACTAGCCGAGCCTGCACTCCAAGGAAGAGTGCCCAGTGGATTGGTAACGCAAATGGCGTGCTCGCCGATCGCGGCGGCTAGCGGACGACCTCTCTAATGGAGGGAGCCGACCCGGGAGAGAATCGGACGAAATCGGCCTCCAACCCGAGAAGTGCCGCTATGGTGGCGGCTACCTGTCCCTGTTTGATGGCCTTTCCGCCGCGGATCTCGCCAAGATGCGGGGTGTCAGGGCCAAGCACCGCCACCCAGATGTCCTCGGCGCCGTCGACCCGCTCCCCGTGCGACGTCCAGTCATCCCCACCGCTCCCGCGCCCGTGGTCGGTCGTGATGATGAACGTCGTCTTGCCGCGGTACTGCCGCATCCCCTGCATGTACCGCCAGAGGTCGGCGATGAAGGCGTCCACCGCGTGCGCCGAACGGAGCGTGAGGTCGTAGCGCCGCGCATGCGCCCATTCGTCCGTCTCGCCGTAGCCCACGAACAGCACCCGCGGCTGCTTGAGCCGGATGTACTCCTTGGTCGCGAGCTGCATCGGCGCGTCGAACGCGACCTCGTCCCAGTAGCGCAGGCTCGTGCGATAGAGCTCGTTGACCATCGCGCGCCGCGGGTCGCGACCCTGCGCTCCCGGGAAGGGCTCCTCCCATCCATCGAGCACGTCGATCCCGGCGCGCGCCTCATTGATCACGTTGCTGATGACATCCCAGGTGGCGATCGCCCCGACCTTCCCGCGGAAGCGCGGCTGCCTGGCGAGCCACTCGAGGACGGTGACGTTGGGATTGGCGGGATAGCCGTTGCTGTCGATCCGCGGATCGAAGAAGCCGGTGAGGAGCTCCGAGTATCCCGGATACGAGAACTTGTAGGTGTTGGTGATGCGGGCCACGCTGCCCACGTCCTGGTTCCCGAAGAGCGCGCCCTTCGCGGCGACCTCGCCCCAGAGGAACGGGAACAACCGAGCGCGCCGCTCCTTCGGGTCGTCGCGCCAGAACTCACGGATGAGCTCGGTCGTGTCGCCGACGCCGCCGAGCGCGCGACTCATCAAGCGCCGCTCTGGTCCGCGATACAGATCCTGCCATCGCAGCCCGTCGGTGACGATGAGCACGACGTTCTCCGTCCGGCGCTGGGCGGCGGCCGACGAACCGGGGATCGCGAGGGAGACGAGCGCCGACACGACAAGTGCGGCGGCGATGCCGCGCGGACGACGGATCATTCGTACTTCCAGTTGCGGGATTTTCCCTCGGCGAGCCACTCGAGCGTCGTCGCGAGGCGCCGTGCACGCGTCGCATCGGTCTTCGCCTCGGTGATCCACTCGATGTAGTCGCGCCGGTGGCTGGGGGAGAAGGCCTCGAACGTCTGCCTGGCCTTCGCGTCGCGACCGAGGGCGGCCGCGAGGTCCTTCGGGACGGGGAGCGGCTTGCGGGGGGCGGCCTTCTTCTTGGCGACCCGCTTCACCCCCGCCTCGTTGAGCCGCATCGCGGCCTTCACGAGTGCCATGAGACGGGTCTTCGACGGCAGGTCCTTGAGCGACCCGATGCGGCCGAAGTCGCCCATCACCGCGCCGTGCTGGTCCGTGACGCCGGCGAGCTGCCGTCCGCGCCAGAACCCGAAGGCGCAGTGCGCCTTGAAGGCCGCCATGCTGCAGAGGATGCTCCCGCGATACATGAAGTTCGGGAAGCTCCACTTGATGGTCTCCTCCACCTCGGGGCAAGCGGCGTGCACGATCGCCCGCAGATGCCCCAGGATCGGCACGGCGAAGGGCTGGGCCTTCGCGATGTAGGCGTCGATGCGCTCGTCCCGGCTCGCCATGCGGTGCTCCGATGTGGGTCGGGGGAGAGCTACGAGTCCCGGGCACGGGTGTCAACGCGTCGCCGTCGCGCTTGCGTATCGGTGTGGTGCCCCCATACGGTTCCGCCATGCCCCATCGCCCCTCGCGTTCCCGCCTGCTGCTGGCGACGCTCGTCGCCCTCGCGACCGCGCCGGCGCTTCACGCGCAGCAGTTCATGGGCACCGTGGTCCTCCCCGACGGCGCGACGCCGGTCGCCGGGGTCCTCGTCGTCGTCTCGGACTCGGCGGGCCGCGAGGTCGCGCAGGGCGTGAGCGGCGTCGAGGGGCGGTTCGCACTCTTCGTCGATTCGGCGCGCACGCTCACGCTCACCCTGCACCGCACGGGTTTCGCGCCGACGGTCGCCGCGACGCGACGGCTCGCCGGCGATGAGGTCGCGGACCTCGTGGCGGTGCTCGGCGCGACGCCCATCCGCATCCCGGCGCTGCGCCGTGGCGCGACGACCTGCGGGCGTGGCAACGCCGAGGAGCGCGCGGGGCTCGCGACCGCGCTCGGCGAGGTGCGGAAGGTGCTGCTCGCGGCGCAGTCGATGATCGCGCGCAACGACGTGAGCACGCGCTTCGCGACCTTCGAGCACCGGGTGGCCAAGACCGGCGAGGACACGCTCCGCTCGGTGATGCGCCGCGGGACGGGCGCCTTGCCGTCCCTGTTCCGTGCAACCACCTCGGAGGAGCTCGAGGCGGGCGGGTTCTTCGCGACCATCGGTGGGGAACGCGTCTTCCGCGCGCCGGAACCGGCGTTGCTCGCCTCGGAGTGGTTCACGTCCACGCACTGCTTCACCGCGCAACCGCAGGGCGACAGCGTCGTGCGTCTCGCGTTCCGGCCGGCGCGCGAGCGGCGCGGCCTGGTCGACCTCGAAGGGGCGTACGTGCTCGAGGCGCGCACCCTCGCGCTCCAGCGCGTGGAGTTCACATACCAGGGATTGCGCGACGAGGAGCGGTTGGCCGCCGCGGGTGGTGTGCTCGAGTTCCTCCCGCTCACCAACGGCGACTGGCTCGTCACGCGCTGGTACCACCGCTTCCCGCTGCTCGGCTACCGCACGAGCGACGGTGCGACGACGCTGGTGCGCACCTCCATGACGCTCATCGACATCGTGGGGCATCGCGTGAGCGGCGGGCGGGTGCTCGCCGTGCTGCATGAGCAGGCGCCCCTCATGCGCGCCGACCCCGTGGAGGGCGCGCTCGCCACGAGCGAGTTCGGCCGCGCCTGCGCGGAGCGCCTCGGGCGGCAGAACACCGGCGCGGCCCGCGGCGTGCTCGCCCAGGTCGATTCGGAGTCGGTGAGCGGGATCCTCGTGCGCGTCACGTGGGATGAGCCGGTGGTGGTGGACCGCACGCTCTTCACCAAGCGCGAGCATCTGCGCGAGGCGTTCACCGACGAGCGCGGCGGGTTCCTGGTGTGCGACCTCCCGGCGCGGCGCGACCTCACGCTGCGCTGGGAGGCACGCGGTCAGGAGCGCACGATCCCCTTCACGCTCCCCGCCGCCGGGACGATCGTCACCGTATCGCGCTCGCCGGCGCCCTGAGCAGCGCCTCGTAGGCCTTCCACCGCGCGTCGGGTTCGGCGCCGGCCCTGGCCTCGACCCACTGCTGCACGCGATCGCGGCCGTAGTTGTAGTTGATCACGTAGCTGCGGTAGGTGTCGATGAACCGCACCGTCTTGGCCGCGGCGTCCGGCGTGCTCAGCCAATAGCGGGCCATCGCCGCCTCGGCGCCGGCGCGGTCGAGCTGGCCGCCGAGGTAGCGCCTCGCGACCTCGTTCCGGGCGTAGTTGAGGCGCTCGTTGATGCGGCTCACGCGCGCGTTCGTCTCGGCGAGCGACGGGTCGAGTCCCGCGAGCGGAAAGAGCGAGTCGCGCTCGAACGCGAGGCGCTCCGCCGCCGGGAAGGCCATGTCGATACCGAGGTTGGCGCTCCCTTCGGCGATGAGCGACTGCGGCGAGTAGAGCGGATAGAGCGAGAACTCCACCCACCCCTTCCCGTCCACGAGCGTCTCCTCGATGAGCGCGTTGTAGACGTGATGCCCGGGATAGCCCTCGTGACAGGCGAGGTCGAGCGCGCGGTCGATCGCGATCGGGAGATCGGTGTTGACCTGGATGAGCGAGTGGTAGCGCCCCTTGTACCAGTTGTAGGCGTTCCAGCTGGTGCCCTGCACGTACTCGAGGTCGAAGCGCTCGTTGGGCGGGAGCAGGAGGTGCCGCTGCGTCCGCGCGCGGCACTCGGCGATGGCGCGCTTGAAGACGGTGTCGACCCTCGCGGGCGGGATGGTGACGCGCGCGCGGAAGCGCTGCAGCCGCGCGGCGAGCGGTTCGCGACCGGGAAGCAGCGCATCGAGTTCGGCGAGGAGCGAATCGAAGTAGGTATCGGGATACGTGGGTGGAACGGCCCCGAAGAGGGCGCGCGCCTCGTCGTCGAAGGCAAGCGTGTCCCCTTCGAGGAAGCGGGCGCGCGCGATCATCGCGGTGACCTGGCCGCGGAGGTTCGCATGGCGGAGGCGCGTGAGGCTGTCGCGCTTGACCCCGGTGGAATCCCCGATGAAGGCGAGGAGCGACTCGGCCACGACGCGGATCGCCGGAACGTCGAGCGAATCGCCGATGCGCTCGCCGATCGCCTTGAGCGTGTCGGGCCCGTAGTACGCGTCCACGTAGGCGGGGTCGTGCTTGCCGAGGGCGATGCCGAGGATGACGAAGCGGCGCGCGGCCGCATCGAGGTCCACCGGGCGCTTGGCGAAGTAGATGACGACGCCGAGGAGGAGCAGGACGGGGAGGAGCAGTCTGGGGCGCATGCGGGGAAGGTAGGGTCGCCCCCGGGAGGCGCGCGAGTCCGGTCGGTGGTACGTTCTGCCCCATGGACCGCCGATCCTTCGTCGCCGCCCTGAGCGGCACCCCCGTCGTCCTCGACGCCGGCGCGACCGCGCTGCTCCGCGAGGCCAATCTCGCCGTCCTCGGCCGCTCCGCGCGCGCCGTGGCCGAGGACGAGAGCTACTGGCTCCGCGTCCGGGCCGCCTTCTCGCTCGACGCCAACCACGTGAACCTCAACTCGGGGAGCGTCAGCCCCGCGCCGCGCGTCGTCTCCGACGCGATGCAGCGCTACTGGACGCTCACGAACATGAGCCCGTCCTACTACGTGGACGAGATGCTCTACCCCGAGGTGGAGCTCGTGCGCCGTCGCCTCGCCGCGGTCCTCGGCTGCAGCACCGACGAGCTCGCGCTCACGCGCAACACCAGCGAGTCGCTGCAGATCGCGCAGCTCGGGCTCCCCCTGCAGCGCGGCGACGAGATCGTGAGCACCACGCAGGACTATCCGCGGATGATCACCGCCTGGCGGCAGCGCGAGCGGCGCGACGGCGTGGTGCTCAAGCTCGTGAGCTTCCCCACCCCGCCGCCGTCGATGGACACGCTGTACGATCGCGTCTTCTCGGCGGTCACGGCGCGGACGAAGGTGATCCACATCTGCCACATGACGTACACGACGGGGCAGATCTTCCCGGTGAAGCGCATCTGCGACGAGGCGCGCCGCCGCGGGATCGTCACCATCGTGGACGGCGGGCACACCTTCGCGCACTTCCCCTTCACCATCGCCGACCTCGGGTGCGACGTCTACGGTTCGTCGCTGCACAAGTGGCTCTGCGCGCCGGTGGGGAACGGGTTGCTCTACGTGCGCCAGCCACTGATCGAGCGGATCTGGCCGCTCATGGCCGCCGACCCGGGGCAGGACAAGGACATCCGGAAGTTCGAGTCGATCGGGACGTATCCGATCTCGCTCCGCACCGCGCTCTCCGATGCACTCGCGTTCCATGAGGAGATCGGCGCCGAGCGGAAAGCCGAGCGCTTGCGCTACCTGCGCGAGCGCTGGATGCGGGCCGTGGAGTCGGTGCCGGGCGTGAAGCTCCTCACGAGCTTCGACCCGGCGCAGGCCTGCGCGCTCGGCGCGATGTCACTCGAGGGCGTCGGCGCGCAGCGGCTCACGGAAGACCTGCAGCGGCGGTGGCGCATCCATGTGCGCCCGCGGTTCGTCGCGAACGAGTTCGAGTGCATCCGCGTGACGCCGAACGTCTTCACCAAGCTCGACGAGATCGACCTCTTCATCGAAGCCGTACGTACCCTCGCCGCGGAGCGCCGATAGATGTCCAAGGGACCGATCTCGCGAAAGGAGTTCTTCGGATTGAGCGCGGTGCTCGCCGGCGCCCTCGGCGCCTCGCGGTTGCCGGCGCTCCCGGCCCCGTGGCGTGCCGACCCCGGGCCGCCACAGCCGGTGCGCGGCGGCGGGATCGAGGCGGACCTCATCGTCGTGAACGCGCGCGTGCTGACGCAGGACGCGGCGCTGCCGCGCGCCGAGGCGTTCGCGGTGAAGGAGGGCCGCTTCCTCGCGGTGGGCTCGAATGCCGACATCCGGAATCTCGCGACCTCCCGCACGCGCGTGATCGACGGCGCGCGGATGTGCGTCGTGCCGGGGTTCATCGACTGCCACAGCCACCCGAGCGGCGTGTCGGAGCTGTTCGAGGCGAACGCGAACGTGCGCACCCTCGCGGAGCTGCAGGCGAACCTCCGTGCGCGCGCGGCGACGACACCAGAGGGGACCTGGGTGGTCGGCGCGATGTTCGACGACACCAAGCTCGACGTGCCGCTCACCATGGCGCACCTCGATGCGGTCTCCACGCGACACCCCATCGCGGTGAACCACCGCGGCGGGCATACGAGCTTCTACAACGCGAAGGCGTTCGAGCTCGCGGGCGTCACGCGGGAGACGCCGGACCCGGACCACGGCCGCTTCTTCCGCGACGCGAGCGGCGCGCACAACGGCCGCGTGGCGGAGCTGGCGCGCAACGTCTTCACCCGCGTCGGCACGCGGGAGCGGTTCACGCCGGAGCAGCAGCGGGACCGCGCGCGGCAGGGGATGGCGCACATCTCCAAGCTCATGACCGCCGCCGGACTCACCACGGTGCACTCGGCGGGTTCCAACAGCGCCTCGATCAAGGCGTACGAGGATGCGCGCGCCGAGGGGTCGCTGCGCCATCGCGCGTACCTGATGATCCGCGGCGCGTACACGCAGCTCCGGGATGCGGGCATCCACACCGGCTTCGGCGACGACGTGATCCGCATCGGCGGGGTGAAGTACGCGGCCGACGGCTCGGCCTCCGAGCGGACGATGCTCATGAGCACGCCGTACGTGGGCACGACCGACCACGGCATCCAGACGATGACGCAGCAGGAGATCCACGACGCGGTGGACGACGCGCAGCGCAACAACTGGCAGGTGGGGATCCACGCGAACGGCGACACGGCGATCGAGATGGTCCTGAACGCCTACGAGCGGGCCGCGGCGCAGTGGCCCCGGTCGGACCGCCGGCACCGGATCGAGCACTGCTCGCTGGTCACGCCGTCCATCCTCTCACGGATCGCGAAGGGCGGGATCATCCCGACGCCGTTCTGGACCTACGCCTACTACCATGGCGAGAAGTGGGAGCAGTACGGCGACGAGAAGATGCGGATGATGTTCGCGCACCGGTCGTTCCTCGACGCGGGGATCCGCGTGGTGGGCGCGAGCGACTACGGGCCGGGGCCGTTCGAGCCGCTGATGGCGCTGCAGTCGATGGTGACGCGGAAGGACTATCGCGGGAAGGAGTGGGGCCCCAACCAGAAGGTGACGCTCGACGAGGCGTTGCTGATCACGACGCGGAACGGCGCCTATGCCTCATACGAGGAGCGGACCAAGGGGACGATCACTGCGGGGAAGCTCGCGGACTTCGTGATCCTCGAGAAGGACCCGCACGACGTGCCGCCCGACACGATCAAGGACATCAAGGTCGTGCGGACGGTGGTCGGCGGGCGGACGGTGCATCCGGAGCTCGAGCCGGCGGGGTGACCTTCCACACCCGCACGACGACCTCTCCTTCCTCCGTCTCGACGTTCTCGATCGCGACACCGGGCTTCACCAGCGCTATCAGCATCTGACTGAATCGCCCGGACCAGACGATCTTGCCCGCCACCGGATCCAGAACCTCGATGATCGAGTCGAATCGACGACCCAACTCTCCGGTGCTCGGCATGCCTCCTTCGCGCCCGGTCGCCGCGGCCGGGGCCCAGGCAGCGTCCGCCACGGAGATGAGCGTCCAGACGAGGCCCGACTCGTCCACTGCGATCGACATCAGCCGTGGAGGTGGTGGTCGTTGATCCGAGCGGCTGTTCCAACTGGTCCACGGTTGGAACCACTCCGCGTCTCTGCTCAGCGTGCGATTCAATTGACCATCCGACGTCCAGATCTCGAGCTCGTACTGATTGACTTTCGCGCTGATGAAGCCCGCGGGGCCGTATGGAGCCACGGCCCGCTGACTCGACCAGGCGCTGACCACGGAGGCGCGCGCGGGCAGTCCGAAGGACCGTTCGATGCTCCCATCGGCCCCGAGGATATGGAACGGCTGTCCGTATGCATCCGCGGAGTTGACGCTCCCAACCGCGAGTCGCTTGCGATCACGTAGCGTGATCATTCGAGAGACCGTCATGAGATCGGGAAGTGCCTGCGTGCGAAGGTGGCGACCGTCCGCAGCGAAGGTCCAATGGGCGTTCCCGAACGCGTGGAGCGTGTCGCCGCGTGACGGCAGGATCGCGTTGATGAAGAGGAACTCGCCTGGCGCCTGCCCCCGCCTGCCGAGGGTGCGCAAGTAGCGCCCAGCGCTATCGAACACACGGACACCAAGAGTGCCGAAGGGGTCGTTGAAATAGTACCGGTCGCGTTCGTCCTGCTGGAACGCGAATGGCGAAACGAGCGCGACGGCCGTGTCCGGTACCCGAAGATCCAGCGGATCAACGAGCCGAAGCTCGCAGCTGACGCACGTCGCTCCGGCACCGCGCACTGTCACCAGCTGCTGTGCGTTCGCCGATCCAAGGGAAATCGACGCGATTGCGCACCACGAAGCGACCATGGCACGAGACAGAGGGTGAAGCGCGCGGTGCGGAGTGAGATGCATGGTCACCTCAGCAACGAGGATATCACGGACTCGTCGAGCACGATGTGCGCGACGATGCGGCCGCCGCAACCGCGGAGCTGGATCGCGCCACGCTGGGGAACGAACTGCACCCGCGCTGGCAGCTCCTTGAGGAGAATGGTGATCGCTTCGAAGTCACCCCCATTCACGATCTGCTCGATCGCGAGCAGATCGACATCATTCTCCTCTTCCGGCTCGCATCCGCCGTGATAGTCGCCGCAGATCCCAGGACCCCAGCCCGCGTGCTCATAGGTCCTGTCGAACAACGCTCCAGGACTCTGGAACGAGTGCCCCCATCCACCGCCGCCTTCCATGTCCTGGCAGAAGGCGCAAGGCGGGGCCTGTGCGGCCGCCGCGGACGCCGTCGCCGAAAGGCCCAGCGTCAGTAGACCGATGACGATCGAGAGTGACTTGCCGAACGTGTGCATGTTCCCTCCCCGAGCGTTCAGTTGATCGTTCGCGCCTCCAGAGCACCACAGCGCGGGTCCACAGTGAGAGGGGGGGGGGGGGGAATCACGCAATACTGGAAACCCCTACATGCCGCGCTCCGCGCGGCACCTCAGCGCGCGATCGGGTCCGCCGCCACCCCTTCGCGCGTGATGCGCACCGGTTCGATCCGCCCGCGCGCATCGAACCGCAGCTCGTCGAGGCTCACCACGCGATGATCGCGGTCAGTCTCGCCGAGCGGGCGGCGATGGTAGGCGATGTACCACTTGCCCGACGGCGAGTGCAGTACCGAGTGGTGCCCCGCCCCGGTCGCGACGGTGGAGTCCTGCTGGAGGATCTTCCCGATGCGCTCGAAGGGACCGAGCGGCGAGTCGCCGATCGCGTACGCCACGGCGTAGTTCGGGCCGGTCCAGCCGCCCTCCGACCACATGAAGTAGTACTTGCCGTCCTTGATGAGCATGAACGCGCCCTCCACGTACCCGGTGGGCGTGATCTCCTTGTACAGCGTGCCGTCGGCGAAGGGGACGATCGCGGTGAAGTCGGCATTCAATCGCGCGATGTTGCAGTGCCGCCAGCCGCCGTACACGATGTACCACTGCCCGTCCGCCGGGTCGCGGAAGACCATCTGGTCGATCGGCTGGGCGCCGTTGTGGAACTTGTCGATGAGCGGCTTGCCGAGGTGGTCGACGAACGGCCCGCCGGGCGAGCGCGAGCGCGCCACGCCGATGCCACCCGGCTGGGTGTCGCTCTGGATGTCGTTCGCGCCGAAGAAGAGATAGTACCAGCCGTCCTTCTCCACGATCGACGGCGCCCACATCGCGCGCTTCGCCCACTTCACGGCGGCGGTATCGATGATCCGCTCGTGCTTCGTCCAGGTGATGAGGTCACGGGACGAGAAGGCATCCATGAAGACCTGCTGGCCGTAGCGCGCCGAGTAGGTGGGATGGATCCAGTACTCGCCGGCGAAGACGTGGGCCTCGGGGTCGGCGTACCAGCCGGGGAGGATGGGATTCCCCGCGCGGGGCTGGTGCGCCGCGGCGGCGGCGAGCGAGGCGACGAGGAGCAGGGCGGCAACGGCAGGCTTGGCGGTCATGCGCCGAATCTACCGCGTCAGCCCCGCAACCGTGCGATGATCCCGTCGAGGTCCTCGATGGGTGCCACCGGCACGCTCGTCGCCGACGGGAGCGCGAGCAGCGCGAAGTGGCACGCCGCGGCTCCGGAGATGGCGCGCGCCGCGTCGGCGTAGACCGCGGCCTGCACGCGGTACCGCTCCGCGAGCGCATCGACGGAGGCGGTGCTGTTCTTGAGGTCGAGGATGCGCACCGTGTCGCCCTCGACGGCCGCGAGGTCGAACGCGCCGTTGATCGCGGTGCCGTCAGGCCGGATGCGCATGAACGCGAGCTCGCGTCGCGCGCTCGGCATCGCGACGAGGGCGCGCCAGGCCGGCGCGCGCTGGGCCGCCTCCACGCGCACGCGCAGGAACACGCGGTACTGACGGCCGAGATCGCTCTCGGCGTCGGGCGCGTCCTCGTCCCAGCGCGCGATCGCCTGCTCGAGGAGCAGGTCGAGTTCGAGTTCGCCATCGCCGATGCGTTCGAGCACGTCGTGCACCACCTGGCCGGCGACGACCGCGCGCCCGCTGCGCGAGCCGTCCTGCCCGAGCAGTGCGGGATCGAAGCGGGTCACGTAGGTGCGCCGCCACTGCTGCGGATCGCGCGCGAACGTCATGAGCTGCGTGGCCGAGAGCCGCGTCGACCCGGCGGGCACCGCATGCGGCGCTGGCGGCAGCGAGAGCACGGGGCGCGGGGTCGCCTCCACCGGGAGCGGCACCGCGTCGGCGGCCGGACCGAGCAGCTGGACGCGGGCGTGGTAGGTGACCCCGGCGCGGCTCGCATAGGTCACCTCCGACGCGGTGCCGAGCGCGGGCAGCGCTCCACGCAGCCGCACCGCGACCGACTCCCCCTTGAGCTCGCCGAGCGGGATCCCCGTCACGATGAGCAGTTCCTTGGCGCGCGTCGTCGCGACGTACCAGAGGCGCCGCGCCTCGGCGTCCGACTCGAGGAGCTCCTGCGCCTTCACCGCCTCGTGCTCCGGATCCTTCGTCCCCGATTCCTCATCCGAGGCGTCGTCCGACTTGATGGCGAACCGATCACGCCCCTTGAGGAAGGCGTCGGTGCTGGCCTGACGCTGCCGCGCGAGGTCGGCCCAGATCACGACCGGCCACTCGAGCCCCTTCGCGCCGTGGACCGAGGTGATCGTGACCACGTCGCCGCTCTCGCCGTACAGGCGCTCCGGCGCCTCCTTGTCCGCGCGCTCGCGCGCCTCCTCGATCTCGCGGAGGAACTCGCCGAGGGACTGCTCCGGGGTGGCGGTCGCGAGCCGCACGAGCTTGCGCAGGTTGGCGAGGCGCTGCGCACCGTCGGCCATGAGCGCGGCGGCCGCGGCGTACCCGGACTCCTCGAGCAGCCGCTGCAGCAGTTCGTGCGTCGGCAGGCGGTCGCGCAACGGCGCGAAGCGCGCGAGCAGCGCCTGCGCGCGCGCGAGCAGCTCGCGCTCGTGCGGCACGTCGGCGAGCACCGGCGCGATCGCGTGCGCGTGCGCGGCGGCGTCCCGCGCGCGGGCGAGGGCGAACAGGGTGTCGTCGCGCACGCCGACGAACGGACTGCGCAGGAGCCCCACCATCGCCACGTCATCGGAGGGATCGCGGATCACGCGGAGCGCGAGCACGGCGTCGAGCACCTCGCGCGCCTCCCAGAAGCCCTCGCCGCGGCGCACGTAGACGGGCACCCCGGCCGACCGGAGCGCGGTCGCGTAGCGATCCACGTCCGACCACGAGACGAGGAGCACCGCGATCTCGCGCCACGCGCGCCCGGCGTCGCGGAGCGCGCGCACGCGCGCGGCGATCCCCGCGGCCTCGAGCGTGCGCACCTCGTCGACCTTGCGCGCCTTGTCCTTCTCCCCCGCGGGCACGAGGAGCAGCTCGACCGCATGATCACCCTCGTGCCCCGGCGCGCGCGCGTCCAGCGGCCGGTAGTCCACTTCGAACGGCTGCCGCCCGAGCTCGGGCGATACCGGCGCATCGAGCTCGGGACCGATGACCGCGTCGACGAAGCCGAGGATGGCGGCCTTGCTGCGGAAGTTCTCGGCGAGCTCCACCACCGTGCCGTCGCCGGCACGGAAGCGGCTCGCGACGCCGTTCCACACGGTCACGTCGGCGCGACGGAAGCGATAGATGCTCTGCTTGGGGTCGCCGACGAGGATGAGGCGGGCGGGATCCGGATCGCCGGCGGCCGCGAGGCCCCCGAGGCGTTCGGCGATGTCGCGCTGCACGGGGTCCACGTCCTGGAACTCGTCCACGACGAGGAGCCGGATGCGCCGCTGCGCCGCGCGCCGCACCTCGTCGTCGAGGAGGAGGTCGCGCGTGGCGACGATCATCCGGTCGAAGTCGAGCTCGCCGCGCGCGTCGAGTTCGGCGGTGTGCGCCTCGGCGACGCGCTGGGCGAGCGCGAGGAGGGCGCGCTCATGCGCCCGCAGCAGATGGTGGTGCGCCGCCCATCGCGCGAGGCGGTCGGTGTCCTCCGAGGCGGCGACGAGCCATTCGGTGATCTGCTTGAGACGGCGGCCGCCGAGCAGGGCGTCGAGTCCCGGGACATCGCCCCTGTCGAGCGCCGCGTGCAGCACGGCGCGCACGCTGTCGGCACGGAGGACGGCCGCCTCGCCCTCGGTGATCACGGTGCGCCCGGGCCGGGTGCGCGCGCGGAGCGCGAAGTCGCGCAACAGGTCGGCGCAGAAGCCGTGGATGGTGCCGATGCGCGCCGCATCCACGTCCGACGCGAGCTCGGCGTGGCCCGCCGCGCGCAGCGCACCGCGCAGCTTCCGCTGGAGATCGGCGGCCGCCTGGTTGGTGAAGGTGATCGCCGCGAGCTGCTCGAAGGTGAGCGGATGCGCGACCGGCGCGACCGGTCCGCCCTCGGCGTGCACGGTGACGCCGAGCTGGTGACAGAGCGCCTGCACGACGGTCGTCGTCTTGCCGGAGCCGGCGCCCGCATCGACGAGCAGGTGTCCGGGCGTCTCGAGGACGGCGCGCTGTGCCCGCGTGAGAGGACGCGTCACTTGACGTCCTTGGGGCCGCCCGGCACCCGGCAGATGTCGCGCGCCGGACAGTACTTCGAGCAGCCGGCGCTCGGCGTGTACGCGGCCGGCAGTTCACCGCGTCGCACCTGCGCGATCCGTTCCCCGGCGGCGTCGAGCGCGCGCGCGAGCTTCTCCTCGGCGTCCGGCGCATCCTGGATCTCGTCGCCCTTCATGGGCGCGAGCACCAACTGATGGACCGCCTTCGCCCCGCGGATGATGCGGTACTCCATCCGAGCGAGCTGGTCGCCGGGGCGCAACGCGCGCAGCGCGGCCGCGTAGAGCGGCACCTGCAGCACGATGCCGTCGTCCCATCCCTTCGCGTTGCCGGCGGCGGGGGTGGAGTACCTGGAGCTCTTGTAGTCGATCGCCGCGACGTAGCGCTCCGCATCGGGGACCCGCTCGTCCACGCCGCGATCGACGCGGTCCACCTTGCCGCGCAGGCGGAAGCTGACCCCGCCGCCCTGCAGTGCGACGTCGTCGAAGGCGAACTCGCCCTCGACCGCGCCGGTCCGGACGTTGGCGCGCGGTTTCGTCGCGCTCTTCGCGTAGGACTTCTCGTTCCACTCGATCTCGAACTCGAGATACCCGCGCAGGTCGTCCGCGAGCTCGGCGAGCGCCGCCGCGCGCGTGGCGATCGGGCCGAGCCAGGTGCCGGTCGCGTCCATCGCGGCCCACGCCTCGTCGAGCGCGGTGCGCAGCAGCGCCTGGGCGCGCGCGGCATCGCCCGCGCGCAGGTGCACCGGCGACCCGAACACGTCAGCCGCCGCGGCGAAGAACCGGTCGAGCGCATCGTGCAGGATCGATCCGCGCGTGGTCGGCTCCATCAGGTCGTCGGCATCGGCGCGGGCCTCGAGCCGCAACTGCCGGTTCGCGAACCAGTGCCAGCGGCACTTGGCCGCCTCCTCGAGCTGCGTCGCCGACCACTGGTAGCGTTCGCCGTAGCGCGCGCCGAGCTCGGCGACGAGCGCCGGATCCTCGATGCGACCGTTCCACGGCGAGGGCGTCTGATCCCGCGCATCCTCCCGCGCCGCCGCGCCCGTCGCGATCGAGAGCGCCGCGGCATCGCGCACCACGGGGAAGCCGGGCACGAGCTGCTCGTGCGTGGGGATCGCGACCAGGAGGCCGCGCGCCGTGAGCGCCTCGTCCGGCGACTCGCGGTCGAGGATCCCCTCGCGTCGCGCGAGCACGGCCACCGCCTCATCGACGTACGCCGAGCGCGCGACCTCGCGTCCCTCCGCGTCCATGGCGGGCCAACTGAGCGTGAGCGACTCGCGCGCCCCCGCGCACAGCACGCGGAAGAGCGCGCGTTCGCGCTCGCGCCAAGCATCGACGGGGTCGAGCGCGAGTCCCGCTTCCGCGAGCGCGCGGCGTTCGGCAGGATCGAAGAGCGGTCCGGGCGAGGGACGCCGCGGGAACGCGCCGGACGAGAGCCCCACGACGAAGACGTGCGCGACGCTACGCCATCCGGCCGCGAGGGCTTCGGCGACGATCACGCCGAAGTCGGTCGACGGCGCGGTGATGAGGTCCTGCGCGAGCATCAGATGGAAGCGATCGGCGAAGGCCCGCGCATCGAGCACCGCCGACTGGTGGCCGAAGTCGTGCGTGGCCTTCCGCCAGGTGGCGGCGAGTTCGGCGATCGCGTCGCGCGCGCGCAGGTCCGTGCGCCAGACCTCCTCGTCGTCGCAGGGCGCGGCGAGTCGCTCCCCGATGCCCCACTCGCCGTCCTCGAGCGTGCGCACGACCCAGCCGCACCAGGCCCCGAGGTCGCGCCGCTCGGCGAGCGGGGCGAGCCGCGGCGCGAGGCGGGCCCAGGCTTCGACGGTGCTGCGGATGCGCTCCAGCGGCGGCAACGCGGTACGGCGCTCCTCGCCGTCCTCCTCGCCGCGCGCCCGTGCCTCGGCGCGGGCGAGCAGCTGCGCGAGCGCGTCGCGCCATCCGTCGAGCGACCCCATCGCGCTCGCGTAGCCGACGTGATTCACCACGAGCGGATCGAGCCCGGTGCGGAGCAACGGATGCTCGGCGAGCTCCGCGATGCTGTGCCGCGACCACGACTCCGCCGCGGCGCGCAGGAGCGCCGTCAGCGCACGGCCCGGCGCGGTATGGCCGAGCGCGGTGCGACGCCGCGCGGTGACCGGCACGCCGAGTCGTCCGAGCGCCGCGGCGATGGCATCGACGGCAGGGCGCGCCTCGCGCGCGATCACGGCGACCTCGCGCGCGGGCACGCCGGCATCGAGCAGGGCTCGCACCCGCACCGCGATGTGCTCGATCTCGCGCGCCGCATCCGGTGCCTCGAGCAGCTGCACGGCCACGCCGCCGCGCGGGGTCGCGTCGGTGAAGAGCGCGTCGGCGAATGGCAGCGCCGCATCCACCGCCTCCTGCGTCGGCGTCGCGAGCGCCGACGCCACCGCGAGCGGCGCGGAGGTGAGGATCTCCACGCGGTCGATCGCCGACGACGCTTCGAGCGCCCGCAGCAGCGGCCGCCATCCGCCGCGCAGGTCCGCGAGTCCGACGAGACGGATCTCGCGCCGCTTGCCGAGCCGCATGGCGAAGCCCTCCGGATCCTCGGCGATCACGCGCGCGAGTAGCACCTTGGCATCGCGACCGTCCACGCGACGCTCGCGCGCGAGCGCCGCCTCCCACTCGGCGAACACCGTGCCGAGCACCGCCGCGCGCGCGCGCGACGGAGCGTCGGTGGCGGTCGCGTCGAGCGCCCGCCGGAGCTCGGCGACGGAGATCCCCTCGGCGACGACCTCCCCGATGAACCGGTCGACCGCGGGGACCCACGCCTCGTAGCCTTGCGTCCCGCCGAGCAGTCCGACCGCATGCTCGGCGAGCAGCACCGAGAGCAGGGCTTCGCGTTCGGCGTCGTTGAGCGGGGCGTCGACCGGCTCCGCGGCCCAGCGCGACTCGATCTCATTGAAGAGACAGATGGGCGCGTCGAACCAGCCGGGCACGCCCCGCTGCGCGGCCAGCCGGATGAGATCGTCGCGCAGGCCGCCCTGCCGGAGCACCACCCACGCCGAGAGCGTGGGCCACGGCTGCTCCGCGCTCGATGGGGCGAGCGGGAAGAGCCCGTCGACCGCGCGCGCGAGCAGCTGCGCCGGATCGAGCAGTCGGGTGACGTGGAGGGTGGCCATCGCGAGGGTAAGCTAGCGCGGGGGTCTGACCGTCACGCGCGCGACGCGTGGGTCACCATCACCGGCTCCCCACTGAACGCCGCGTTCCCGGTGAGTTCGTCGATCCGCAGGTCGTCCGTGAGGTCGTTGATGCTCACCCCGGGATGCTGTGCCGCGACGGTGAGCGTCGCGCCGGCACGACCATGCCCCCACCCATGCGGCAGGCTCACCACGCCGGGCATGATGTCGTCGGTGAGCTCGACCGCCGCCTCCACCGCCCCTACGCGCGAGCTGATGCGCACGCGCGTGCCGGCCGCGAGGCCGCGCGCCTCGGCGTCCGCCGGATGCATGAGCAGCGTGCAGCGGTCCTTGCCGCGGACGAGCCGGTCGTAGTTGTGCATCCAGGAGTTGCAGCTGCGGAGCGCGCGTCGCCCGATGAGGGCGAGCGGTCCACTGCGCGCCGGGGCGACGGGCGTGGCGAGCCACCGCGCCTCGAGCCGTGCGACATCGGCGAGATACATCGCGGGCGCGGCCTGGATGCGTCGGTCCGCCGTACGCAGCCGCGCCGGGAGCGCCGGCTTGAGCGCGCCGAGATCGAGTCCGCTCGCCTGTGCGCGCACCTTCGCGAGGGTGAGCCCGCCGCCGAGCGGATTCCACCCCGATCCGTATGGCCCGCGCCGGATGAAGTGGTCCACCAGGAACGATGGCCCGAGCCGCGCGATCGCTGCCGACCGGAGCCGCGCGCGCGCCGTCCCGCGCAGCGCGCCGGTGAGCGCGTTCGCGATCTCCCAGTCGTGCCGCGCGTCGCGCGGGCGCGGGAAGACCGCGGGCGACCACTTGGCCGTGTCGCGCACCGCGAGCGTATGGAAGACGAGGTCGTAGTGCTCGCGCTCGAGCGGCGAGGTGGGCGGGAGGATGAGATGCGCGTGACGCGTCGTCTCGTTCAGGTAGCAGTCGATCGCGACGAAGAACTCCAGCCCGGCGAGTGCGCGGTCGAGCCGCCCGCCGTTGGGTGTGGAGAGGACCGGATTGCCCGCGTGCGTGAGCAACGCGCGCACCTGCCCCGGCCCCGCGGTCTCGATCTCCTCGGCGAGCGCGGCGACCGGCAGCTCGCCGGCGAACTCGGGGAGGCCGCGCACGCGGCTCTTCCAGCGCCCGAAGCGCGGCCGCGACGAGCGCTGGTCGGCATGCATCAGGTCCACCGCCGGCTTGGTGAACATCGCGCCCCCCTCGGCGTCGATGCGGCCGCAGGCGAGGTTGAGCACGGTGATGAGCCAGGTCGCGAGCCCCCCGAACTCCTGCATCGAGACGCCGACGCGACCGTAGGCGACGGCACGCGGTGTCGCGGCGAACTCGCGCGCGATCGTGCGGATGGTGTCGGCGGCGATGCCCGTCGCCCCGGCGACGCGCTCGGGCGGGAAGCGCTCGGCGAGCGCGCGCACGGCATCGAGCCCATCGGTCATCGCGGCGAGGCGCCCGGGCACGCCGACACCCTCGGCGAACACCACATGCAGCAGCGCGAGGAGGAGCAGCGCGTCGGTGCCGGGCGTGATGAAGTGGTGCGCGGTCGCCGCCGCGGCGGTCTCGCTGCGGCGCGGATCGATCACCACCACGCGTCCGCCGCGCGCGCGGATCGCCGCGATGCGCTCCATCACGCCGGGCGCGGTCATCAGGCTGCCATTCGACGCCGCGGGGTTCGCGCCGAACATGAGGAGGTGATCGGTGCGGTCGAGGTCGGGGACGGGGATGAGCAGCGCGTGCCCGAACATCTGCATCGCCGCGACATGCGCGGGGAGCTGGTCCACGGAGGTGGCCGAGTAGCGGTTCTTCGTGCCGAGCGCGCGCAGGAGGTCGGGGATGGTGAGCATCGCGCCGAGCGAATGCACGGTCGGGTTGCCGACGTAGGCGGCGACCGCGTCGCGACCATGGGTGCGCTGCACACGCCGGAGGCCGTCCACCGCGAGCGCGAGCGCCTCGTCCCACCCGATGCGCTCCCAGCGTTCGCCGATGCGCCGCATGGGGTGTCGCAGGCGATCGGGATCGGTGTGCACGTCCTGCAGGGCGACGGCCTTGGGGCAGATGTGCCCCTTGCTCAGCGGATCGTCGGCGTCACCGCGGATGTCGGTGACGCGCTCGCCATCGGTGGTGATGACGAGGCCGCACATCGCCTCGCAGAGGGTGCAGGTGCGGTGGTGACGGGTGGGCGCCATGCGGGGAAGCATGGCGACAGGCCGGGGGCGGCGCTACGTCAGCGCGGCGGCCGCCGGCTCGATCCGGATGTCCCGCCACTTCCCGCCCCGGAACCGCCGCACCGTCAGCGTCGCCCGCATCGCGTGCCCCGCGAGGATCGCCATCCAGATGTTCCACGGCTCCAGCGGGCCCGCCATCTGCAGGATCGACAGGAAGCCGAGCGGCACGGCGATCTGCGACACCAGCGTGATGTAGAGCGGCCCCTTCGTGTCGCCGGTGCCGGTGAGCCCGCCGGTGTACGTCAGCGCCGTCGTGATGAACAACCCCGAGAGGCTCAGCCAGCGCAACAGCTCGGTCCCGAGCGCGAGCACCACCGGATCATCCATCCCGAAGATGCCGAGGAGCAGCTTGGGGATCGTGAGGAACAACAGCCCGATCGTCACGGCGATCGCGAGCCCGAGCCGCGACGCGAGCTGCACGGTGCGCTCCACGCGCTCGGGCTTCCCAGCGCCGAGGTTCTGCCCCGCCACCGCCGCCGCCGCGCCCATCAACCCCACGCTCGACCAGGTGATGAACGAGAAGAGCTCCGAGTATCCCACCGCGTACGCCGCCTGCGCCTCGGCGCTGTTCTCGAGCGAGCCGAGGAAGCGGAGCAGCAGCACGCCGGCGACGTTCATCGCGATGCCCTGGATCCCGGCGGGCAACCCGAACCGGAAGAGCTGCTTGATGATCGTCCAGTCCCACGACCAGTCCATCCCCTTCTCCCAATGGATGGTGAGGTGACCGGAGAGGAGGCGCGTGAAGCCGTAGAGCGTGACGATGAGCCCGGCGAGCACGGTGCCCAGCGCGGCGCCCATCACGCCCATCGGCGGGATGGGGCCGAGGCCGCGGATGAAGATGATGTTGAAGATCACGTTCAACACCGTCATCCCGATGCCGAGCTGCAGGCCGGTGCGCGCATCTCCCGTCGCGCGGAGCGCGCCGCCCAGCAGGAACATCATCATCATGCCCACGCCGCCGACGAACATCGTGCGGAGGTAGGGCAGCGCTTCGGCCTGCACCGCGGGCGCGGCGTTCACGAGATCGAGGAGGACGGGCGAGAGCACCCACCCCACCGGCGCCATCACGAAGAACGCGAGCGCGATGGAGGCGAGGAACGCCTGATACACCGTGCGATTCACCGACGCGGCGTCACCGGCGCCGGCGTAGCGCGAGACGAGCACGCCCATCCCGGTGTAGATCGACATGACGAACACGATCACGACCAGGAAGATCTGGAACGCGACCCCGACGGCCGCGTTGCCGTTGAAGCCGACGTAGTGCCCGACCATCGCGTGGTCGACGATGCCTTGCAGTCCGCCGATGACGTTCTGCAGCACGGTGGGCCACGCGATCTTCCAGACGGCCTGGAGGATCGGTCCTTCGACGATCGAACGGTCGAAGGGCTTGCCCTTCGGGGGGGACGCGGTGGCCATAAGCGGTGAAGGATGCGTCAGGGAACCCCTGTACCGCTAGCGATACCCCCCAGTCAGACGCCGGCCCGCTCCTCCGGATGGAGCCGTCCCAGCCGGCGCAGGGTCGGCACGAACCAGGCGATGGCCCCCACCACGCCGAGCGTCGCCACGCCGCCGATCACCACGCTCGGCGCGGTCCCCCACCACCGCGCGGTGACGCCGCTCTCGAACATCCCGATCTCGTTGGACGAGCCGATGAAGATCTGGTTGACCGAGCTCACCCGTCCCAGCAAAGCCTCCGGTGTGCGGGCCTGCAGCAGCGTGCTCCGGATCACCACGCTCACCATGTCGAACACGCCGCTCGCGATGAGCAGCGCGACCGAGAGGTAGAAGCTCGTCGAGAGCCCGAAGAGCACCATGCACGCGCCGAAGCCGAAGACGCTCCAGAGCAGGACGTGTCCCGTGTGCGCCCAGTCCTTCCGGCGCGCGAGCACGATGCTCGTCGCCACCGCGCCGATGGCCGGCGCGGCACGCAGCACGCCGAGCCCGGTGGGGCCGACCTTGAGGATCTCGGCGGCGAAGATGGGCAGCAGCGCCACCGCCCCGCCGAAGAAGACGGAGAAGAGATCGAGCGTGAGCGCGCCGAGGAGCACCGGTTCGCGGAAGACGAAGCGCACGCCGCCGGTGATCGAGCGCAGCATCCCCTCGCCCGACGCCTCTCTCAGCGGGGTGCGATGCGGCATCGAGAACAGCAGGAGCGTCGCGACGAGCACCAGCACGGCATCGACGCCGTACGCGAGCCGCAGACCGCCGGCCGCGAAGAGCAGCCCGCCCAGCGCCGGCCCGATCACCGACGCGAGCTGCCAACTGCCGCTCCGCCAGGTTATCGCGTTCGCGAAGAGCGTGCGCGGCACGAGCTCCGCCGAGAGCGCCTGACGCGCCGGCTGGAGGAAGGCGCGCGCCACGCCGCTCAGCACGATCACGCCGTAGATCGCCGTGAGGCGCGCCGGCGTGAGCATCTCGGCGCCGAGCGGACGCACGCCGGCGAGGAGCCAGAGCGCAACGCTGCACGCGACGAGCACCCAGAGCGCGATGAGCGAGACGCGGCGGCGGTCGTGGCGGTCGGCCACATGCCCGCCCCACAGCGCGAGCCCGATCGCCGGCAATGCTTCGGCGAGCCCGATCATCCCCAGCGCGAACGGGTCCCTGGTGAGATCATAGACCTGCCAGCCGACGACGGTGCCCTGGATCTGGATGCCGAGGGTGAGCGAGAAGAGCACGATGATGTAGCGCGCGAAGTTGGGATAGCGCAGCGCGGCGTACGGGTCGTGCCGGACGGTGGTGGCGTCGAACTCGGCCATGCTCAGCTCGCGGCGCGCGCGCCGGCGAGGATCGCCGCGGCCTCTTCGCGCAGTTGCTGGACCGCGAGCTCCATCTCCGCGCGCCGCGTGCGGAAGCTGAGCACGCAGATGCGGCCAACGAAGCGGCCTTCGGCGGTCGCGCCGGTCATCATGATGCGTCCGCGCTGCGTGACGCGCTCCATGAGCGCCTTCGTCGCCGCATCCTGCGCGGCGCGCGTCTCGAGCCCCGGCCCTTCCATATGGAAGGCGAAGAGCGAGAGCTGGGGCGCGGCGTCGATCACGATCCCCGGGATCGCCGCGACCTGCCCGGCCGCCCACACCGCGAGCGCGCGCTTCTCGGCGACCGCGGCGCGGTACTTCTCCGCGCCGAAGAGCTTGAGCGTGAGCCAGACGCGGAGGCCGGGGAAGCCGCGCGAGAGTTCCGGCCCGTACTGCGCCGGATCGTAGAACTCGTCCTGATTGGGCGGGAGATAGCCCGCGGTGGACGAGTGCAGCGCGCGGAGCGCCTCGCCGTCGCGCACGAGCAGCGCACCCGTGCCGTACGGAAGGAAGAGTCCCTTGTGCGGGTCGAGCGTGAGCGAGTCGGCGCGCGGGAGGCCCGCGAGGAGCGGCCGCAGCTCCGGTACCATATGGAAGAAGGCGCCGTACGCGCCGTCCACGTGATGCCAGAGTCCTTCGCGCGCCGCGAGGTCGGCGACCGCGTCGATCGGGTCCACCGCGCCGGTGTTGGTCGTGCCGGCGGAGGAGAACACCATGAACGGCGTGAGCCCCGCCGCACGATCCGCGGCGATCGCCGCCTGCAGGAGGTCGATGCGCATCCGGTAGTCGGCATCGACGTCGATGGTGCGCACGCGATCGTGCGCGATGCCGGCGAGCTTGGCGGCCTTCACGATGCAGTGATGCGCCTGCGAGCTCACGTAGAGCGTGCCGGCGCGGATGTCGTGGCCGAGGTGCCGCTCGCGCGCGCAGGCGATGGCGTTGAACATCGCCATCGAGCCGCCGGTGGTGAACAGACCACGCGTGGTCGCCGGGAACTGCATCCACTCGCGCAGCCACTCGAGGACGTTCGCCTCGAGCTGCACGAGCGCCGGCGCGGCCTGCCAGATGCCGGTGTAGCGGTTGGTCGTGTCGGCGATGAAGTCGGCGAGCGCGGCGGGATAGATGCCGCCGCCGGGGATGTACGCGAGGTACCCGGGGCCCGGCGTCGTGAACGAGCGCGGGATCCACTCGTCGAAGAGCTGGTCGAGCAGGGGTTCGAGCGCGCGTCCCTGTTCGGGCACCGGCTCGCGCATCGCCCGGCAGAGATCGACGGCGTCGACGTTCCCGCGGCTCGGCATCTCGCCGAGGGCGGCGAGATGCGCCACGGCGCGCCGCACCACGGCCTCGCCCATCGCCTGCATCTCGGCGGGCGGGAGGTCCAGGTCGGCGAGATCGATGGCGGCGGGGCGGGGCATGGGACCTGAACGATAGCGGGTCCGGCGCGGGCGCCCTAGCTTCGCCGGATGCGATTCCGCGCGCTCCTCCTCGTCCTCGTCGTCGGCCTGACCAGCGCCGGCGCGTCCTGCGAGCGTCCGCTCCGCATCGTGAGCTACAACATCCGCCATGGCCGCGGCGTGGACGACTCGGTGGACCTCGCGCGCACCGCGCGCGTGCTGCGCGACCTCGCGCCCGACATCGTCGGCCTGCAGGAGGTCGATCGCACCGTGCGCCGCAGCGGCAGCGTGGACGAGGCCGCCGCGCTCGGCGGGATGCTCGGGATGCAGCATGCGTTCGGCGCGTTCATGCCGTACCAGGGCGGCGAGTATGGGCTCGCGATCCTCTCGCGCTTCCCCATCACGCGTGCCACGCCGGTGCGCCTCCCCGACGGCAACGAGCCGCGCGTCGCGCTCGCCGCCGAGCTGCGCCTCCCGGATGGTCGCGCAGTGATGGTCATCAACGTGCACTTCGATTGGGTGAGCAACGACAGCTTCCGCCTCCGGCAGGCGACCGCGCTCACGACGGTGCTCGACACGCTGCGGATGCCGTACGTGCTATTGGGCGACTTCAATGATGAGCCCGGCTCGCGGACACTCGCGCTCTTCGAGGCGCGGGCGACGCAGCTGCGGAAGCCGGCGAGCGATCACTTCACCTTCTCGTCCACGGAGCCGGTGAAGGAGATCGACTTCGTGTTCGTGGCGCCGGCGCGGGCGTGGGGTGCGGGCAGCGCGCGTCCGGTGACGGAGCGCATGGCGTCGGACCACCGGCCGGTGGTGGCGGAGGTCGTGCTACGGCCGTGAGCGGGGCGATCGGGCGCGGTAGGCCAATACCCCACACCCCCGTCAGGCACGCCCTGCTATCGCCGCACACCGTCCGGCGCGGAATTGTCGATACCCCCTTCCCGGACGTCGTCATGCCGCCGCTGACCCCTCTCGAGCGCCTCCGCGGGCTCCGCGTCCTCATCGGCAACACGCCGCTCCTCGCCATCGAGTGCACCAACGGCCACGGCGACCTGCGTCGCATCTACGCCAAGGCCGAGCACTCGAACATGACCGGCAGCATCAAGGACCGGATGGCGTACCACATCCTCCGCCGCGCGATCGAGACGGGCGAGCTCGAACCCGGCGGCCGCATCATCGAGGCGACGAGCGGCAACACGGGGATCTCGTTCTGCGCCATCGGGCGCGCGCTCGGGCATCCGGTCACGATCTTCATGCCCGACTGGATGAGCGCCGAACGGATCGCGATCATCCGGTCGTTCGGCGCCGACGTGCGGCTCGTCTCCAAGGAGGAGGGCGGCTTCCTGGGCTCGATCCGGCTCGCCGAGGAGCTCGCGGCGGCGACACCGGGGAGCTTCCTCCCGCGGCAGTTCGCCAACGAGCAGAACTCCGAGGCGCACTACCTCACGACCGGCCGCGAGATCTGGGCGCAGCTCGAGTCCGAGCGCGTGGAGCCCGAGGCGTTCGTCGCCGGCGTGGGGACGGGCGGGACGATCATGGGGGTGGGCCGCTACCTGCGCGAGCGGTCGCCGCGGATCAAGGTGCATCCGGTGGAGCCGGCCAACTCCCCCACGCTCACCACCGGCCACAAGGTCGGGAAGCATCGCATCCAGGGGATCAGCGACGAGTTCATCCCGCCCATCGTGCACCTCGAGCAGCTCGACCGGGTGATCGCGATCGACGACGGCGACGCGATCCTCATGGCGCAGAAGCTCGCGAGCGAGCTCGGGCTCGGCGTCGGCATCTCGAGCGGCGCGAACTTCCTCGCCGCGCTCGAGGCGCAGGACGAGCTGGGGCACGACGCGGTGGTGGTGACGATCTTCTGCGACTCGAACAAGAAGTACCTGAGCACCGACCTGCTGCGCCCCGAGCCGGTGAAGCCGGGCTTCCGTTCCCCGCACATCACGCTCCAGAGCGTGCGGTCGCTCAACCGCGTCTGCGACGTCTGCTACGACCCGCGGGACCCGGGCTCCATTCCCGCAGGGGTGTTCCAGCTGGCGCAGCGGATCGAGCGGCGGTCGGCGATCGACCGCCGCTCCTGACCCGCGCCACCTTGACCGAGGTCCCTATTGCAACACCTTGCCGGGCTCGATCCCGCTCGCCCGCCACGCCGGCACCGCACACGCCGCCGCCGCCATCACCGCGATCATCAGCACCACTGCGGCATACGTGATCACATCCACGAACGCCACGCCGTAGAGCATCGCGCGCATCAGCCGCCCCCCGAGCACCGCCGCCGCGATCCCCGCCGCGATCCCGATGCCCGTCACGCGGGCGCCATGCCTGAACACCAGCCCTGCCACATGGGCGCCGGTCGCTCCCACCGCGCGGCGCAGCCCGATCTCGCGTGTCCGCTCCGCGACCAGCCCGGCCATCATCCCGTAGATGCCCGCCATCGTCAGCACGAGCGCCGCCGCCGCGAACCCCTCGAACAGCAACAGGATGAAGCGCCGCTCGGCGGCCGTCGCCGCGAGCAGTGCGTCCATCGTCGCGATGCGCCCCACCGGCTGGTCGCGGTCCACCGACCAGATCGCCTGGCGCACCGCCGGGATCAGCACCTCGGCGTCGGGCGTCCCGCGCACCACCAGCGACATCGCGAGGTCGTCGAATCGCCATTGCGCGGCCGTCGTGTAGACGGCGTCGGGCACCTCACCGGCGAGCGAGAGCTGCTTCACGTCCCCCACCACCCCCACGACGGTGTAGGGCTGTCCATCGGTCGGGCCGATCCAGAGCCGCCGGCCGATCGGATCCCCCTCCCCCATGAACCGACGCGCGAACGACTCGTTCACCACCACGACCGGCAGGCCGCCCGTGCGATCCTGACCGTCCAGGAGACGACCCGCGCGCAATGGGATCCCCATGAGTTCGAGATAGCCGGGACTCACCGCGTACCTGAAGGTGTCGCGCCGGTCCGGCGCGGCGCGCTCCGGCGGGGACTCCGGCGTCACGCCGTACGCATCGTTGTCGCCGCTCATCGGCAGCTGGCTCGTGAACGCCGCTTCCGTCACCCCCGGCACGTTCCGCACCGCCTCGAGCGCCGCATCGAAGAAGCGACGCGCCGAGCCCTCGTCGCCGTACCGCCGCGGCGAGAGCTGCAGCTGCAGCGTCACCACGCCGCGCGCATCGAAGCCCGGTGAGACGGCGAACAGGCGTTGCATGGACCGCAGGAGCAGGCCGCTCCCCACCAGCAGCATGAGCGCGAGCGCGACCTGCGACGCGACCAGCGCGCTGCGGAGCGTCCGTCGGCGCCCGCCGGTGGTGCGCGCGGCGGCGAGGTCCATGGCGAGATGGTCCTGCGCCGAGTGCTGCATCGCCGGCACCACACCCACCAGGATGCCGGTGACCATGGTCAACACCGTCGCCACCGCGAGCGTGGGCAAGTCCACCGCGATCGCGTGTACGCGAGGCAGTCCGTCCGGCGCGGCCGCGACGAGGGCGCGCACGCCCGCCGCCGCGAGCGCCACGCCGAGCATGCCGCCGAGCACGGCGAGCAGCAGGCTCTCCGTGGTGAGCTGCCGGACGAGCCGTGATCGCGACGCGCCGAGGGCCGCGCGCAGCGCGAACTCCTCGCGCCGGCGCGATCCGCGCACCAGCAGCAGGTTGGTGACGTTCACGCCAGCGAGCAACAGCACGGCGCCGACGGCGACGAGCACGGCGATGAACGCCGGTCGGACGTCTCGCGTGAGGTCATCGTGCACCGACGGCGCGGACCAGCGCGGTGTCGCCCCGTAGGTGGGCGGGTTTAGGTCGGCGATCACGCTCGCACCGACCGTGTTGAGCTCGGCCTCTGCGGCCTCCGCGCTCACGCCGCCTCGGAGCCGCCCCAGCGTCTGGAGATGGTGCCCCCACGCGCGTCCCTCGGCGAGGTCGTACCGGAGCGTCGTCCAGACCTCCGCGCGCGGCTCCATCGCGTTCTCGAAGCCGGGCGGCATCACGCCGACCACCGGCACGTCCACATCGTCGAGCCGGAGCGTCCGGCCCAGCACTGCCGGGTCGGACGCGAAGTGCCTCCGCCAGAGCCCGTGGCTGATGATCGCCACCGGAGCGCTGCCCGACCGGTCGTCCGACTCGAGCAGATCCCGTCCCAGCGCCGGAGTGACCCCGAGGACGCGGAAGTAGCTCGCGCTCACGCGTTGGCCGACGAGCCGTTCGGGCGCCGCCTCGCCGGTGAGCGCGGGCGACCAGCCGGCGAGGACGGCCAGGTCCGCGAACGACCTCGTCCGCTCCTCGAGCGCGCGGTACATCCCGAACGTGCCGGGGTTGCGTCCGCCGTCGGCCGCGGTCTCGACGATCGCGCGCACGCGCAGGGGCTCCTGGTACGGCAGCGCGTCGAAGAGCACCGGCCGCACGGCGCTCACGATGGCGGTCGCGGCGCCGATGCCGACCGCGACCGTGCCGATCGCCACCGCGCTGAAGAGGCGGTCGGACCGCAGGCCCCGCCAGGCGTAGCGCAGATCCTCCAGGACGGACGCGACCGTCCGTTCCCAACCGTGGCTCCGCACCGTCTCGCGGAGCTGCGTCTCGCCCCCGAGCTCGAGGGACGCCGCGCGGCGGGCCTCCTCCCGCGAGAGTCCGCGCGCCTCCCCTTCCGCGATGAGCTGGTCGCGGAAGTGCGCGACCTCGTCCGCCGTGTCCCGGTCGCGCGGCGCGCGGTCCGCCAGGTCGGCGAGCCCGCGCCGCACCCGCCGCCAGAGCGACATCGTCAGCTCTCGGCGCTCAACAGCCGCGCGACGGCGGTGGCGCGCAGCTCCCAGCCGGCCTTCTCCTCCTTCAACCGGCGGCGGCCCTGCCGCGTGATCGTGTAGTACTTGGCGCGACGGGCGTTCTCCGTGACGCGCCACTCCGCGTCGATGCTCCCGTCGCGCTCCAGCCGCTGCAACGCCGTGAGCAGCGAGCCCGGGTTCACCTTGAAGACGTTCCGCGACACCTGCTCGATCCGGCGCGCGATGCCGAAGCCGTGCATCGGCTGCAGGCTGAGCGTCTTGAGGATCATCACGTCCAGGGTCCCCTGGATCACATCGGTGCCCAGCTCGGCCATCGCATCGCCCGGAAGGTGGTCGGACCCATGGTACGGGCGCTCATCTTGGTTGTCAAGATGTGACCGTCATGGGCAACGAGCCTTCCGGACCGTCGATCACGCGACGGAGCGGCGGTCGGCGATCGACCGCCGCTCCTGATCGGCGTCGCTCAGGGGCGGACGCCGCCCGGCGGCGTCCGCTCCACGTCGAGCTCGGTGATGTTCGCCGACCACCGCGTGTCGCCGAGCAGGTGCTTCACGAAGTACTCGGCGCGCAGCCAGAACCAGTAGTCGCTCATGTTCCCGTAGCCGTGCCGCTGGCCGGGGAAGATGAAGAGGTCGAAGCGCTTGTTGGCGCGGATGAGCGCGTCGGCCATGCGGAGGGTCCCCGCCGGGTGGACGTTGTTGTCGATGTCGCCGGTGGTGAGGAGCAGGTGGCCCTTGAGGTTCCGCGCGAGCTCGGAGTTGCGCTCGATCGTGTACTCGAACGTGATCGTGTCGCCCTTCACGGTCTCCTTCACGCCGTGATGCTTCTCGGACCAGTTCTGGTTGTAGACGTCGTTGTCGTGGTTCCCCGATGACGAGACGGCCACCTTGAAGAAGTCGGGATAGACGAGCATCGCGGCGGTGGACATGAAGCCGCCGCCCGAGTGGCCGTAGATGCCCACGCGATCGATGTCGATGAAGCGGTGCCGGTCGGCGAGCTGCTCCACGGCGACCTTCTTGTCCATCAGGCCGTAGTCGCGCAGGTCGCCGTAGCCGTAGTTGTGGTACCACTTGGAGCGGTCGGGATGCCCGCCGCGATTGCCGATGGTGATGACCACCATCCCGAACTGCGCGAGCGCCACCTCGGGCGCGCTCGTCGAGAACGACTTCGCCACCGACTCGGTCTGCGGTCCGGGATAGACGTACTCGACGATGGGATACGAGCGCGTCGAGTCGAAGTCGAACGGCTTGTACATCACGCCGTAGAGGTCGGTCACGCCGTCGGCGGCCTTCACGGTGAAGGTCTCGGGGAAGCGATAGCCCGCGGCGCGCAGCTGCGAGAAGTCGGCCTCCTCGAGATCGAGGATCTTCCGGCCCGTGGTCACGTCATGGAGCGTGGACGCGGGGACGGTGTTGACGCGCGAGAAGGTGTTCACCGCGAAACGGTTCGACTCGCCGAGGGCGACCCGATGGTCGAAGTCGCCGGGGTTGAGCAGCGTGAGGCCGCTGCCGTCGAGCCCCGCACGATAGGCATGCTCGTAGTACGGGTCCTGGCCCGCCTCCCGCCCATGCGCCGTGAGGTACGCGACGCCGCGCGCTTCGTCGATGCCGGCGATGCTCCCGACATGGAACGCGCCCTCGGTGAGGCGGCCCTTGAGCTTCCCGTCCTGCCCGAACCTATAGATGTGCGCCCAGCCGTCGCGCTCCGACCACCAGAGCAGGTCGCCGCCCTTGAGGAGCTCCAGCCGCTGGTGCTCGACGTACGTGTTGAGCCGCTCCTCGATCACCACGCGCACCGCGCCGGTCGTCGCGTCGGCGACGAGGACGTCGACCTTGTGCTGGTCGCGGCTGCGGCGCCAGAGCCAGACCTGGTTCGGATCCTCGGAGAGCCAGAGCGAGCGCGGCGGCTGGTTCTCGTCGGGATAGGTGAACTGCCGCGCGCTGAACAACCCCATCTGCTGGTCCTTGAAGCCCTTCGCGTCGATCATCACCATGCGCGAGGCGGCGAGGTCGTACACGCCCGCCTCGGGCTGGGTCACGTTCGTGTCGCCCGGCATGTCGTACTTGTAGGTCTCGAGCGTCGGGCGCTTGTTGCCCACCGACGCGATCACCCAGAGGTCGCTGACCTTGCGCCGGTCATCGCGCTCGGCGGTGAAGCGCTTGGAGTCGCGCGCCCAGGAGATCTGCGCCCGCTTGCGGCGGTCCTTCGCGCGCTCCCGCTCGATGTCGGTCATGCCGAAGTCGCCGCCCGCCCAGCTGTAGTGCTCCACGCCGTTGGTGGTGAGCTGCACCTCCTCGACCGTCACGCGCCACTCGGCGCTGTCGGCCGCGGCGCCGCTCTTCGCCCGTCGCGCGTCGAGCACCTTCTGGTACTCGGCGCGGCTCATCCTATAGAGGTTGTGGTTCCGCGCGTAGACGATGGTCTGGCCGTCCGGGGAGACGCTCGCCCAGCCCGGGTGATTGTCCGGCGCCTTCCAGTCGGGGATCTCGGTGAGCACCTGCGTGGTGACGTCGTAGCGGAAGTGCCAGACCTTCTTCCGCGGCCGCGGCGGACGCGCGTTGGCGCGGCGCACCTGCTGCGAATCGCCGCGCACCGCCTCGGCGTCGACGATCACCGTGTCCTGCGACGACTCCACCTCGAACTCGAGCGTGGTGGCGTTCACGAACCGGATGGCGCGGATGGGCAGGTGCCGCCCGTCCCACGGATCCTTCGTGATGCGCGTGAGCTCGGCGGCGATGCGGTCGTTGTCGAAAAGCTGGCGCTTGGTGCCCGCCACCGGGTCCACGATCATGAAGCGCTTCCCCTGCGCCGTCTCCCATTCGTACCAGAAGCGCTCGGTGCCCTTGATCCACCGCGGCGTGACGCCGGTGGAGTAGACGAGCGAGCGCATCTTGTAGGGCGCGAAGCGCGCGGCGAGGCGGAAGTTCGCCTCGGTGACGGGGCGCGCCGCGCTCGCGGCGGCCGACCGGTCGGCCAGCGGCAGCTGCGCGAGGGCCGCCGTCGAGAGGAACAGGAGCGAGGCGACGGCGGCGATCGCGCGGCGGACGACGAACTGGGACATGGCGTGCGGCTCCGAAGGACGGATGACGAGAGGGCGGACCCGGGATTCTACGGTCCGCCCCTTCGGAGCGTTAGCGCCGCTTACGGGCGGCGCGCCCCGTCGCGGCGGCGCTCGCGGCGATCCTCGGCGCGGTCGCGCTTGTTCTCGGCGCGGTCCCGCACGTCCTCACGACGGTCCCGCACATCCTCCTTCCGGTCGCGCACGTCCTCGCGACGGTCGCGGCGGTCCTCGATGCGGTCGCGCGGGCCACCCTGGTGCTGCGCGTCGCGGACGTCCTCGCGACGGTCCCGCACGTCCTCGCGACGATCGCGCACGTCCTCGCGGCGGTCCGCACGGTTCTCGGTGCGGTCGCGCACGTCCTCGCGACGGTCGCGGCGATCCTCGGCGCGGTCGCACGGGGTGTTCGCGGCGCAGCGGCGTGCCGCGGGGGCCTTGGCGGCAGCGGGGGCCTGCGCGCTCGCGCTGCTGGCGACGAGGACGAGAGCGGCGAGGCTGGCGTGGATCAGGTTCGAGCGCATCTGGGGATCTCCGAGAGGTTGGGGACGCTGGATCGCGTCCCGTGTTGCCTGTCGGACGTGCGGAGTGCGCGGGGTGTTAAGCGTGTGATGTGCACCACATTCGGGCCGTGATCCACTGCGGCACGCGATTCAGCTCGTACGTGCGATGATGGGGATGCGATCCCCGCTGGCGACGCGCTTGGCGAACCCGTCCGTCGTGCGCAGTCGTCGAGCGAAGGCCTGCGTGGTGAGGAGGGTCGGCTCGATGCGACGGCCCAGCTCGCGCTCCGCGCTCGCGAGCCGGTCGAAGAGCTCCGCGTACTCGACATCATCGCTCACGATGAACAGGTCGAGGTCGCTGGATGCACGCTCAACGCCGGCGGCGACGGACCCGAAGACGAACGCCTCCGCGATCCGGGACGCGAGCGGAGCGAGCGCCTTCTGCAGTGGCTCCGCGACGGCGACGGTCTTGAGCACGAGCCGGCACAGGTCCTCGAAGACGGGGCTCTGCGCATTCGCCTGGTAGTGCCGCTGGTTCCCGACCGGGACCACGGTCACGAGTTCCGCATCGACGAGCTGGTGGAGCACCCGGTGCGTGGCGCCGGTGCCGCTCCCGACGAGGCGGAGCAGTTCGGCGCCCTGGAAGCGCCGGGCCGGCTGCCCGAACAGAAGGGCGAGCACCCGGCCCTGGACGTCCGAGAAGAGCGCCGCGCCGACGCGCGAACGACGGATGGCCGGTCGTGTTCCCATATTGGGAATGAACGTACCCTTTTTGGGTGGCGGTGTCCATCCAAGGCGCGCGCGAGGCATGCGAGAGCATACCGCGCCGCGCTGCGGCTCCCGGATCGTTCCGTTGCGGTCAGGTGCGGGATGCCGCTCGGTTCCCGCCTTCACCGATCTCCCGCAGCCGCGCCACCACCGCCTCCCGCAACTCCTCCGGACCCACCACCTCCGCATCCGGCCCGTACCGCAGCGCCTGCCGCACCCCCCACTCCAGGTCGAGCAGCGGATACTCCGCGACCACCGACCCGTCCGCCTCGGTCGTCACGCGCTCCCGCTCCGCGATCCAGCGCGCGATGCGCGGCGAGTACCGCACGCGCATCACCGTGTCGCCACCACCCACCAGCACGCGCCCCTCGCGCAGCACCGACTCGAGCGCGAAGGGTCCGCGCGGCGCGAAGCGGTCGGGCCCGCAGGTCACCGACGCGATGCGGTCGAGCCGGAAGACGCGCAGCGCCTCGCTGCGTTCGCACCAGGCGACGAGATACCACGCGCCGCGCGACCAGAGCACGGCGAGCGGCTCCACGCGCCGCGTTCCAGGATCGGCGGCCCCCGCGCTCCGGTACGCGATGGTCGCGATGCTGCGCGCCTTGATGCAGCGCTGCAGCTCGCGGCGCGTCACGCGCTCGGCCTCCGACTCCGCCCCGAGCGCCACGTAGCGGTCGCTGCACGACTCGGCCACCGCCTCGTGCGGCAGTGCGGCGAGCGCCTTCCGCAGGCGTTCGCGCGCGCGCGCCAGCACCGCGCGCTCGTCGGGCGGCGACTCGTGATGCAACGCCGCGAGCCCGAGCTCGAGCGCGTGCAACTCCACGCGCGAGAGCGCCATGGGCCTGCGGAAGTGCCCGGCCGGCGTCGCGAGCTGCACCTGCTCCGCACCGATGAGGAGCTGCACGCCCTCGGTGAAGCCGCCGGGATCATCGGTCACGCGCGTGACGAGCGTCGTCAGGTCCTCGCGCAGCGTGCCCACATCGGTGCCCACCCGCTCGGCCACATCTCGGAGCGAATGCGCGCGGTCGTCCGCGAGCGCGGGGAGCGCGAGGAGGAGCCGGCGCAGCTGCGCCGCCGCGGTCTGTGCGGTCGCACTCATCGCCGCGGCCCTCCGTCATACGCGCCGAGCGCCGCGCGCGCGAGCGCGCGCACCTGCTCCCGCAGCTCCGGCGGCGATTCCACTTCGGCCGCGCCCGCGAAGCCGAGCACCCAGAGCGCGAAGGTGTCGGGCCGCCGCACGCGGAAGCGCCGCACCGTCGCATCCTCCGGCACCGCGTCGCCGAGTCGCATGGCGGAGACGGTGACACCGTTCCGGACGGTGAAGCGCACGAGCACCTCGCGCTGCTCGGCGTCGCCCAGCTCCCAGGCGTGGCGCGATGCGGCGTGCGCCGCGAGATCGAAGTCGTCGGGGATGGCGAAGTCCGGCGACTGCGGCCGCACCGTGTTCGCCGCGGGTGCGGCGATGCGGCTCACGCGGAACTGCCGCAGCGCGTCGGCCTCGTGGTCGCGCGCGACGAGGTACCAGTGTCCGCCGAGGAAGGCGAGGCCCCACGGGTCGGCGGCGCGCGCGGCGGTCTCGTCGCGATGCATCGACCGGTAGGTGAAGCGCACCGACTTCCGCCGCTCGAGCGCGTCGCCGAGGACCGAGAGCAACGCATGGTCCGGCGCGCGCTCGGTGAGCACGCGATCGTCGTCGCCGGCGGGCTCGAGCACCATGGGGAGGTCGTGCGCGAGCTTGCGGAGCGCGGTGGTGGCCTCGTGCGCGAGCGCCGCATCGCCGAGCGCCGTCACGCGCCGTGCGGCGCGCGCGACCGCGTCGAGCTCGTCGGGCTCGAACGCGAGCACCGGCAGCGACTGGTACCCGGGCCCGCGCGGCCGCGCCGGCGGGCGCCCCGGCCCGCGCGTGCGTTCGTACGCGAGCTGGAGGAAAGGGAGATAGAAGTGCCGCGACGCGAGGCGATACAGGCTGCTGTTGTTGTCCTCGCCGGCGACGGTCTCGATCGGCACGCCGAGGGCGCGCAACTCGTCCTTGTCGCGCTCGAACATCCGCATGAGCGCGCTCCGCTGGCCGGTGTGCGCCGCATACGCCCCCACCTCGCCGCGGAGCGCCTCGAAGTCCACCGCCCCATGCCGCCGCAGGAGGGCGGCGAGCAGGTCGGTCCAGCGCTGGAGCTTGGGCTGGGTGGGCATGCGACCAAGATGTCGCGGGGTACTGACATCGGGCAGAGGCGCCGCGCAAGGCGTGGAAATCGCCCCCTGCCCCCCCTACGTTCCGCATCCCATGACCGAACCGCTCGCTCCCGCCCTCATCGCCCGCGTCGCCGCCGAGCTCACGCTCGCGCCGCAGCAGGTCCAGCGCACCCTCGCCCTCTTCGACGAGGGCGCCACCCTTCCCTTCATCGCCCGCTACCGCAAGGAGCGCACCGGCGGCCTGGACGAGGTGCAGCTGCGCGACGTGCGCGAGCGCGCCGAGTACCTGAAGGAGATGGAGGAGCGCCGCGCGGCGATCCTCAAGAGCATCGAGGAGCAGGGCAAGCTGGACGACGCGCTCAAGGCGGCGATCCTCAAGGCCGACACCAAGCAGGCGCTCGAGGATCTCTACCTCCCCTACAAGCCCAAGCGCCGCACCCGCGCGATGATCGCGCGCGAACGCGGGCTCGGCCCGCTCGCCGACGGGCTCTGGGACGGGTCGCTCTCCGATGCGGCCGCGCTGGCCAAGGCCGCCGAGTTCGTGTTGCCCGGCGTCGACGGCAAGGAGTCCGAGGTCCCCTCCGCCGACGCCGCGCTGCTGGGCGCGCGCGACATCCTCGCCGAGCAGGTGTCCGAGGACGCGCTCGTCCGCGGCTGGGTGCGCGAGATCACCCGCGCCAAGGGCATCGTCTCGAGCAAGGTCATCGCCGACAAGCGGAGCGACGACTCCAAGTTCAAGGATTACTACGAGTACTCCGAGCCCCTCGGCGGCATCCCGAGCCATCGCATGCTGGCGATCCGCCGCGGCGAGGCCGAGGGCGAGCTGCTGTGGAAGATCGAGCCGCCTCTCGACGAGATCACCGCGCGGCTCGCGCGCGAGGTGGTGGGCGAGCGCAAGGCGGTGCAACAGCTCACGCTCGTCGCGGGCGACGCGTACAAGCGCCTGCTCGCGCTGGCGATCGAGGCCG
This sequence comes from Gemmatimonadota bacterium, assembly GCA_016714015.1. NCBI lineage: Bacteria > Pseudomonadati > Gemmatimonadota > Gemmatimonadota bacterium. The sequence continues at coordinate 1,434,777 of JADJNZ010000001.1, read as the reverse complement.
AGCTGCGGCTCGAGCTCAAGACCCGCGCCGACGACGAGGCGATCACCATCTTCGGCCGCAACCTCGAGCAGCTGCTGCTCGCGTCGCCCGCGGGCGAGAAGCGCGTGCTCGGCCTCGACCCCGGCTTCCGCACCGGCGTGAAGGTCGCCGTGGTGAGCGCCACCGGTGCGCTCGTGCACACCGACACGCTCTACCTGCACCAGGAGGACCGGTTCAGCGGCGCCATCCGCGCGATCATCCAGCGCTTCACGCCGGACCTCATCGCGATCGGCAACGGCACCGCGAGCCGCGAGACCGAGAACCTGACCAAGGCCGCGCTGCGCGAGATCGACGGCGCGCGCCCGCAGGTGGTGGTGGTGAACGAGGCCGGCGCCTCGGTCTACTCGGCGAGCGACCTCGCGCGCAGCGAGTTCCCCGAGCTCGACGTCTCGCTGCGCGGCGCGGTGAGCATCGCGCGCCGCCTGCAGGACCCGCTCGCCGAGCTCGTGAAGATCGATCCCAAGAGCATCGGCGTGGGGCAGTACCAGCACGACGTGAACCAGTCGCGCCTCAAGCAGCGCCTCGACGACATCGTCATGAGCTGCGTGAACCGCGTGGGCGTGGAGATCAACACCGCCTCGGCGGCGCTCCTCGCGTACGTGGCGGGCATCGGGCCGTCGCTCGCGCAGTCGATCGTGATGATGCGCGACAAGCAGGGCGGGCTGCGGTCACGCGCCGACTTGAAGGAGGTCCCGCGCCTGGGCGCGAAGGCGTTCGAGCAGGCGGCGGGGTTCCTCCGCGTGCGCGGCGGCCAGCATCCGCTCGACGCGAGCGCGGTGCACCCCGAGCGCTACAAACTCGTGGAGCGGATGGCGAAGGACCTCGGCGTGGGCGTCGGAGAGTTCCTCGGGAACGACGCGCTCGTGGACCGGATCGAGCTCGCCCAGTACGTGAGCGACGAGGTGGGGATGCCGACGCTGCGCGACATCGCGGCCGAGCTGAAGAAGCCGGGCCGCGACCCGCGCGCGGCGTTCGAGCCGCCGGCGTTCCGCGAGGACATCCAGAAGCCGAGCGACCTGCTGCCGGGGATGAAGCTCGAGGGCGTGGTGACGAACATCGTCGCGTTCGGCGCGTTCGTGGACATCGGCGTGCACCAGGACGGGCTGGTGCACGTGAGCCAGCTCGCCGACCGCTACGTGCGCGACGCGAACGAGGTCGTGAAGGTGGGGCAGAAGGTGAAGGTCACGGTGCAGTCGATCGACCTGCCGCGGAACCGGATCGCGCTGAGCATGAAGAGCGATGGCGGGCAGGGCGCGGCGGAGCGCGGTTCGCGGCCGGCGAAGGGCGAGGCGCCGGTGAGGTCAGCGCCCAAGCCTGCCGTGAAGGCCTTCGTGCCGGCGAAGGGTGCGGTGGCGCCGAACGGGATCCGGTTCAAGTAGGGAGTCAGCCGACGCGGTCCCGGCCCAACTCCTCGGCGACCGCCGACCACTCCGCCGCCAGGCCGAGATCCCCGATCCAACGCAGGACGTAGGCACCATCGAGTTCGGCACGGCGAACCCGGAGGAGCGTCGCGACGTCCTCGAGTTGGCGTCGCGATCCGCCAAGGTGGGCCCATTCGAGCTTGGAGATGATCACATCCTCGAGCGTCGCGACCGCGATCGGCACGGCATCCAGCACGGTCGCGACCCGTCGCGCGAACTCCGCGCGACTGAACGGGCGATCCTTGCGGTGGATCAGGTCGACCTTCCAGCCCGACGCCGCATCGATGATGTTGAACATCCCGCCGGACCGTTGCGTCTCGAGCGCGGCGGACTCGGAGGCATACAGCCCGGCATCGAGCAGCGCGGCCACGACGCGTCGAAGTTGTTCCGGCGAGGCGTCGATGACGAGGTCGATGTCGACCGTAGCGCGCGGCGCTCCGTGGTACGCCGCCGCGACGGAGCCCGTCAGCATGAAGGGCACCTCGGCCGCCGCGAGCGCGGTCGCGACCGTTCGAAGCAACGGACCGCCCTGCATCACCCCTCGCTGTCGGGAGCCGGGGACGTATGACCGAGTGTCGATCCGATCTCCGGATCCGGTGCCGCGGCGGGCGCCGCGGGGCGCGCGCGCGCGACCCGCAGGAGCCATTCACTCGCCTCGAACGCCATCGCGACGCGCTCGGAGGGACTCAGGCGGCGGAATGCGGCAATCTGGACGGCCGCAGCTTCGGCACTCGTGTCGCGCATGCGGGGAAACCTACACCGATCCGGCGGGAGCGTCACGCTTCGCGGCCCGTTCTCCGACGCGCCGCGTCCACCACACGTACGCCGGCACCCCCGCGAGCACCACGCCGAGCCCGATCGCCGACTGCCGCGGATCGCCGACGATCTGGTTCGCGATGATCACCATCGCCGCGAGCACGAAGAGGAGCGGCGTGAACGGATACCCCGGCACCTTGAACGGCCGCGGCGCATCGGGGCGGGTGCGGCGCAGCACGAGCACCGCGACCGCGCCGAGGGCGTAGAAGATCCAGCCGATGAAGATCACGTAGGTGAGCAGCTGGTCGAAGGTGCCGCTCATCGCGAGGATCGCGGCCCAGACGCAGGCGGCGATGATCGCCGCGGCCGGCGTGCCGTACTTGGGGTGCACCGCGCCGAGGCGCTTGAAGAGCAGGCCGTCCTGCGCCATCGAGAAGAAGACGCGCGGGATGGTCATCACCGTCGCGTGGGCGGCGCTGTACATGGAGACGACGATCGCGAAGGCGATCGCCTTCCCCGCCCAGGGGCCGAGCACGGCGGCGGTCGCGTCGCTCGCGACGGCATCCGAGGCGGCGACGCCGTCGGGGCCCAACGCGGCGAGGTAGCCGAGGTTCGCGAGGAGATAGATGCCGATGAGGATCGCCGTGCCGATGGCGATCGCGCGGGGCAGCGACTTCTGCGGGTCGTGCGCCTCGCCGGCGGAGAAGGTCACGTACTGCCATCCCTCGTACGCCCAGAGGACCGAGATCATCGCCGTGGCGGCGGCGTTGATGGGCGAGGCGGGCGGGACGAGTTCATTCACGGCGGTGGCGGTCGTGCCCTCGCCCATGGTGATCAGCAGGAGGCTCATCACGACGATCGCGACGACCTTCAGGCCGGTGGTCCAGTTGAGCACCTGCGCGCTCTCGCGCGAGCCGCGCACGTTGGTGATGCCGATGATGAGGATGAGGAGCAGCGGGATCGCGCGCGTCATCCAGGGGTCGAGCGTGACGAGCTGGCCGATGTAGGTGGTCGCCGCGACGGCGAGCGCGGCGACGGTGCCGGCGCAGACGACGAAGAACATCGTCCAGCCGTAGAGGAAGGCGGCGAAGCGGCCGAAGGCGTCGCGGGTGTAGGCGTAGAGCCCGCCGGAGCTCGCGTCCATGCCGCCGAGCTCTCCATAGGAGAGGGCGCCGAAGAGCGAGAGGGCACCGCCGATGAGCCAGACGAGCATGGCGCCGGTGACCGACCCCGTCTGCCGGAGCACGACCGCGGGGACGATGAAGATGCCCGAGCCGATCACGTTGCCGATGACGACGACGGTGAGGTCGGTGGTGGAGAGGGTGCGTTTCAGTGCGTTCGGCGTGGTCATCAGAGCGCGACCGGCATGCCGAGGCGGCAGCTCGCACGATCGGCCTGACCGAGCTCGCCCGCGCGCCGCACGATGAGCGAGGCGTCGAGCGTGAAGAGCTTCCATCGCACGGTCGAGTCGCGCGGGAGTCCGGCGGACTCGAGGTCCTTGATGCGCACGTCGCCCGGCCAGGCGGTGGTCGTGGCCGTGGTGATCATCGCGAGCACGACATGCCCCGAGCGCGCGTTGAAGTCGCGCGCCGAACAGACGAGCGCGGGCCGTCGCTTGCTCGCCTCGCGATCGGTGAACGGGAACGGGACGATCACGACGTCGCCCGGTTGGTAGGCGCCATCAGAGATCGCGGAACGCGTCATCGTCGGCCTCGGAGTTCCATTCGGGCGCCAGGGTCGCGTCGAGCGCGCTCGTCTCGGGATCGGGCCGGGTCGCTTTGCGGAGGCGGACGCCGTCGGGCTCGATGACGAACTCGATCCGGTCGCCGGCCCCCACGCCGAGGACCTCGCGGACCTGCCGGGGGACCGTCGCCTGGTACTTGGAGGTCATGGTCGAGGTGGGCATGGTTGACGGTAATGCGTAATACGCATTACGGCAATGCTGGTCGCATCGCGGCCATTCCAGCACCCACCGATGCGGCAAAGGTCTTGAGATCCTGCTGGCGGAGGAATGGTGATGCCAGATCGCACGGCAGCCTTAGCCTTGGACGATGATCCGTCCTCCCGGTGATCGGCCGACGCGCGTGTGGGAGTTTGACTCGGTAGCTACTCGTAGCTACTTTGGCTACATGCGTGTCGTCGGCATCAAGGTCCTCAAGAACAGGCTCAGCGAGTTCGTGAAGCTCGCCGCCGGTGGCGAGACCGTCCTCGTGACGGACCGCGACCGCGTGGTGGCGGAGCTCGTCCCGCCGCGCGAGGGTCGGACGCCGGAGATCACCGACCCGGTGATCCTCAAGGGGGTTCGCGAGGGCTGGATCACGCCGCCGACGGTGAAGTGGGATGGACCGCCCCCGCACGGCGAGGCGTCGCTCACCCTCGAGGAGATCCTCGACGATCAGGCACGGGACCGCGAGGAGCGGTGATCTACCTCGACACCTCCGTCGCGCTCGCTCACATCTTCCAGGAGCGGCGGCGTCCGACTGCGACCTTCTGGGACGCACCGCTCTGCTCGAGCCGACTGCTCGAGTACGAGCTCTGGAATCGCTTGCACGCGCGGCGGCGACCCTCGAGTGAGATCGCCGCCGCGTCGATCCTGCTGAACGGGATACTGATCATCGACCTGGTGCCCGAGGTGCTCGCGCGGGCGCTTGAGCCGTTCCCCGCACCGGTGCGCACGCTCGATGCGATGCATCTCGCGACGATGTTCTTCCTTCGCGAGCAGGGCCGGGACGTCCGACTCGCCAGCTACGACGAGCGATTCCTCACCGCCGCGCGCGCCCTGGGGTTCGACGCCGCCGCGCTCTGACCCGCGCGGCGACGTCCCCATGCCTCACTTCTTCCGCGGCTCCTCCAGCAGCTCCCGCACCGACCCGCGCGGCATCGAGCGGAGGTCGGAGTCCCCGCGCATCCGCGACATCGTGCCGATGTACAGCTCCTTCCGCAGTCGCGTGTCCATCCGCTCCTCCGCCCGCTGCAGCAGCAGCACCAGCTCGGCGATGAGCGGCTCGGTCCCGGGGAGGCCGCGCGCGTAGGGCTCCATCCAGCGCAGCTCGCGTGAGAGGAACTGCTTGGCCCCGCGACGATTGCCCTCGCGGTTGAGATCGACCGTGCGCTTCATCGCGTCGGCCTGCCAGGCGCGGAAGGCGGAGAGGCTCCGTTCGATGTCGCGCGGCTGCGCGGAGTTCTCGCGCTCCTTCGCGAAGACGAGCTCGGTCTCCGACGGATCCGCATCGACGCTCCCTTCGCCACCCGGCAGCATGCCGCGCGCGGTCGCCGAGAAGGCGATCGCGGAGCCCGCGGTCCCCGCCGAGCAGTGGAGGCGCAGCACCACGCGCTTGGTGCCGCGCGGGAGGAACGAGCCCACCACGACGTCGATCGCGCCGGGGAGCACGGTGTGCGCCCACGCCCCGACCACCTCGGCGCGCACGTTCGCGGGGATCACCACGCGGAGCATCGTCCGCTCGAGCAGCGCCGCGCGGCCCTCGCGCAGCTCACCGAGCACCACTTCGCCGATCTCGGTCGCATGCTCGGCGTCGTGCAGGCGGCCGCCGCCCGACTCGGCCATGCTGCCGAGCACATGCTCGTCGTAGTCGTCGCCGATGCCGACGGCGGAGGTGATGATGCCGCGCGCGAGCGCCTCGGCGGCGTGCCGCCCGAGTTCCTGCGGATCGGTGACACCGTTGTTGGCCTGGCCATCGGAGAGGAGGAGCACGCGATGCGTCGCGCGCGCATCGCGCGACATCGCGAGGGCGACGCGCTCGCCGGCGAGCACCCAGCCGTCCCAGAGGTTGGTGTTGCCATCGGCGGTGAGCCCTTCGATGGCGAGCGACGCGACCTCGTGTCCCATGTCGTCCATGTGACAGGCGTCGAGCAGCGTTCGCGCGTGGTGATTGAAGGCGACGATGGTGAGCCGGTCGCGAGCGGTGAGGGCGCGCGCGAGGGCGAGCGCCGTGCGGCGCGCGGCGAGGATCTTGTCGCCGCTCATCGAGCCCGAGACGTCGATGGCGAGCGCGAGGTTGAGCGGCGGCGCCTCGGCCTTCGACTCGAGGGTGCCGCTCGCCGCGAGATCGGCGACGAGATAGCGCACCGAGCCGCCGGACTCCCACGCGAAGGCGCGGTCGAGGCCGATGTCGAGCGCGAGCGTGGTCGGAACGTGGGTGGTCATCATTCCCTCCCTGTCAGGATGTCGCGCATGAGTTCTGCGCAGCGCTCGAGGCGAGCGCGCTGGTCGGCGTCGAGCTTCCCGCGCACGGAGAGTTCGACATCGGGGGTGATCTCGATCGTGAGGCGTTCCTCGGCGCGCGGGCGCCGCTCGGTGGGGGCGCGCGTCGCGGATTGGAGCAGGCGCTGCTCGAGCGCTTCGAAGCCGGCGGCGCGCTTGGGCGGCTCGGTCGCGGGCGTGTCCGGCGCGTACTGCGTGTCGGACGTCTCGCTGAGCGAGCGCGGTGCGCTGCCGATCCGCGCCATCCCGTAGGCTCGGCTCGGCTCGCTCCGCTGCGTCATCTTCGGCGGTCCCGACCGCAGGGCGAGGAAGTACTCGAGCGCCGCAGCAGGATCAGCCGCCGGCGGCGTGGGCGGCGCCGGCGGCGACGACATCACGCCCGACTGCTCCGGCGCGACCGCCGGTGCCTTCTGCGCCAGGGCCGCGATCCGGTCGGCCGGCGCGATGAGGAGCTCCTGGCGGATGTCGGCGAGCGACATGCCGTGGAGCTCCTTCATGGTCCGGATGGCGAGGATCCGCTCGAGCTGGTCGCCCGGGTACCGGGCCGCCGGCCCCCGCGAGAGCGGGCCCGGGAGCAGCCCTTGGGCGACCCACGAGCGGATGGTCCGCGGGTGAAGCCCGGAGGCGTCAGCGAGTTCGGCGAGGGAGAGTTCTTCCGGCATGGCCGGAAACTAGATTCGACATCTCGCCATGTCAAGATGTCGAATGGGGCTTTCCGTCAGCCCCCCGGTCTCCCGAAGGCCACGGGCACCCAGAAGCTCGCCTTGAGCGACAGGAAGTTGTCCCCGGCCGACCGGGTGGTCCGCCAGAGCTCGTCGAACCGGGCCGGATCGCCGAAGGCCTCGCTCGTCCGCCGGTTCTGCTGCCAGACCACGAACAGGGTGCTCCCCGGCAGCCACTCCCAGCGGAGCACCAGGTTGGACCGGAACGAGAGCACGTGGAAGTCGCGGTTGCCGAGCGTGAAGCTCTCGGCGCCGTCCACGATCGTGAGCGTGCCCGCCGAGTCCACGGTGAGCGTGGTGCCGTCGGTCCCGTACTCGCGCAGCTGCGCGCTGCGCGCCTCGACCAGCTCGCCCACGCGCGAGTAGCGTCCGCTCGCCACGAACGGCTCGGCGTAGCCTTCGAGCGTGAGGTTGGGCGTGAAGGTGAGGTTCGCGCGGAGCTTCACCGAGATCGTCGTGCGGTCGATGTGGCCGAAGATGTAGCGCGCCCCGTAGGTCCGCGTCCCGCCGCTCACGCTCGTGATGTACTGACGCGGATCGAGCGCCTTCTGCCAGCTCGGCTCCACCGACATCGAGAGGCGATCGGTGGTGCGCAGCGTGAGCTGCGCGCCGACGTTGCGCTGATGCCCGCCGAGCGCGTCGCGGCCGGCGCCGCCATTCACGCGCCAGGGGAGCCGCGAGCCGAACGAGTTGCTCAGGCGCAGTTCCTGCCGCGAGTTGGCGACGCGCCCCATGAGCGGACCGCCGCGCGTGAGCGCGTCGTCGGTGGTGGGGAGGTCCCAGTTGAAGCGCAGGTTCACGTTCCAGAGGTTCTTGAGCGTGAGCGAGGTGTTCTGGCCCCAGGTGTTGAGCTGGTGCACGCCGCCGTAGTTGCGCGCGCCGCGCGTGTCGAAGCCCATGCGCCAGTTCTGCAGGTACTTCCCCGGCACCGTCTCGCGGATCTGCAGGTCGGCGTTGTACTCGATGTCGTCGGTGGACTGCATGCGGCCGAGGTCGTTGATCTCGAAGCCCGGCGACTCGGCCTTCACCTCGATGCCCCAGAGGAAGGTCTTGCCCGCGTCCTTGTCGGCGCGGAGCTGCGCAGAGTAGCCGCCGAGCGAGGTGCGCGTGGGATCGTAGCGCACGTGCGTGAGGTCGGGGCGCTGGAAGAAGCGCGTGCTCGAGGTCTGCAGGCGGCGGATGGCGGCGCTGTCGCCGGCGACGTGCGAGGCGGCGACGAAGCCGGTGATGGCGTAGCGGCCCTGCTTGAAGCGGATGCGCCAGTCGGCGCCGGCGAAGTAGGCTTCGCGCGCGAGCCGCGCGGCGAGCACCGGATCGCGACCGACGTCGCGCTGCACGGTGGACATGGAGAGGCCGAGCGTGGAGGCCTGCGTGCCGATCTCCTGCTGGAGCCGGAGGACGCCGTAGGCGGTGCGCGGTTCGACGTCGTAGCTCGTGGTGCTCGACGAGTCGATGCTGTAGACGCGCGCGCGTTCGGCGGCGGTGACCGCGGTGAGCGCGCCGACGGTGAGGCGGCTCGGGAGCCGGCCGGTGAGCTTGGCGGCGCCGAGGATGGTGCTCGAGTTGGGGGTATCGACGAAATCACCCGAGACCGAGACGTGCGGCGGCGCACCGATGCGGCGCGGATAGAAGTACTGCGCGCCATTGCCGCGCAGCATCTCGCTCCCTTCGGTGAAGAAGGGGCGCCGTTCATCGAAGAAGGTCTCGAAGGCGCTGAGGTTCACCTCGGCGGGATCGGCCTCCACCTGCCCGAAGTCGGGATTGACCGTGACGTCGAGGGTGAGCCCGCTCCCTACTGCCGCCTTGGCGTCGAGTCCGAGGCGCGAGGTGTAGGGCTTGAGGAGCGGATTCTCGGTGCCGGTGCTCGCGCGTCGCGTCGCATCACCGGCGACGTAAGGGAGGAACTCCACCGGTCGCGTGGCCTGCACGCCCTCGATGCCGTGCAGCGTGCCGAAGCGCGAGATGTACCCCGTCTCGCTCGGCGGGACGAGCACCCAGAAGAGGTCCTCGTTGCGATCGGGGATCCAGCGATTGACCTGGAGGCCCCACTGCTGCTTGTCGCGCTCGGGGAAGCGGAGCTGCGAGAAGGGGATGCGCATCTCGGCGGTCCAGCCGGCGGAATCGACGTGCGCGGCCGCGGCCCAGACCGGATCGAACTGGCTCTCGCGCCCGCGCATCTCCTCGTCCTGCGTGTGCCGGAAGTCGTTGCGGACGCCGGCGGCGGAGACGCCGAACCCGACGCCGGTGCGCCGATCCATCTGCGGGTCGAAGACGACGGTGATCTTCTCGGCGTTGGCGGAGCCATCGCGGCGGCTCATCATGCGCGGGACGCTCGACGGGTCGCGGCGGAGCATCTGCGCGCCGATGTAGAGGGCGTCGTCGTCGTACACGATATAGATGCGCGTGCGTTCGCTCGGCGTGGCGCCGGGCGTGGGGCGGAGCTGCTCGAAGTCCTCGATGACGGACGCCTGCGCCCAGAGGGGTTCGTCCATGCGCCCGTCGATGGTGGGCGCGCGGCCGGTGCGCGTGGCGGTGGCCGCCTTGTTGGACGGCTGGGCGACGGCGGCGGGCGCGAGGCAGGCGAGGAACGCGATGGCGAACGACAGGGCCGCGATGGAGCGACGCAGGCCGGGAAGATGACGATGCAACGGACGGGCCTTTGACGAGGACGAGAGGGAGGACGAGCCTCAGGTTACGCGCGCGACGGGTGCCGCGTTCGGCGGCCGCACCACAGTAGGACGCGCGACCGCGACACTCTGCCACACCCCGGTTGCGAGGGGGTGTCCGGAGTCGTCGCACCTGCGACGCTCCCCCGACCCTGATCCATGCCCTCGTCCGACGCTTCGCTCTCCCCCGCCCGGCACGATGCTGCCCTCGGCGCCCTCCTTGGCGCGCTCGCCGGTGATGCCGCGGGCGCGGTGCTCGAGTTCATCGGGCATACGCCGCGTCCCGCCGAGGTGGAGCGCGCGATGCGCTATCCGGGCGGCGGCGTGCTGCGCGTGGCGCCGGGCCAGATCACCGATGACGGGGAGCTGACGCTCTGCCTGCTGCAGGCGCTCGCAGAGTCGCGGGAGTTCTCGCTGGAGCGGATCGCGAGTTGGTATGGGCGGTGGTTGAACTCGTCACCGTTCGACATCGGGAATGCGACGTCCTCGGGCTTCGGTCCGGCGCGCGGTCTCCCCTTCGCGGTGCAGCCGGGGCTCGCGGGGCGGATGCAGCTCGCGGCGCAGCAGCTGAGCCCGGGCTCCAAGGCGAATGGGAGCCTGATGCGTTGCGTGCCGCTCGGCGTGTGGGGCTGGTCGCTGGACGACGCGACGCTGGTCTCGCACGCGCGCGACGACTCGTCGTTGTCGCATCCGCATCCGGCGTGCGGCGATGCGGTGGCGGCGTACACGCTGGCGATCGCGCACCTGGTGCGCGAGCCTGGGGACCGTGCGGGGGCGTGGACGCGCGCGGAGACGTGGGCGCGGACGGGCGCGTGCGAGGAGGTGCGCGGCTGGCTCGCGGCGGCGGAGCGTGACGAGGTGACGGACTACGAGAAGCTGATCGGGTTCGTGAAGCACGGCTTCACGGAGGCGTTCCGGCAACTGCGCCGCGGGGCGAGCTGGGAGACGGGGGTGCGGGAGACGCTGCTCGGCGGCGGGGATACGGACACGAACGCGTGCATCGTGGGCGGGATGCTCGGGGCGGCGTCCGGGGCTGATGCGATGCCGGTGCTGGCGCGGGGGATGGTGCTGGACTGCGATACGCGGGCTGGAAGGGAGCGGCCGGAGTGGGTGCATCCGCGTGAGGTGACCGCGATGCTCCGGCGTGTGCTCAGCGCGGACGGACCTGCGCGAGTCTGAGGAGATCGCCGAGCGCCGTGGTATCGTCCCAGACGTCAGGGGGCGCCCTCTCCACGGGTGTCAGACCCCGCGCGTAGATTGAGGGAGCAACAGACAACGGAAGACCGGCCGCCGGCGCCCCGGCGGCCAACGTGAAGAGCGCGGCGAGGGATCCGACCCTGCGACCCGCGCGCCAGACCGTCGCCCTGCGCACCTCTGCGCCGAGACGGTGGCAATGTCGGCCGGACTCCGAGTCCGGGACCACGTGCGAGCGGGCGCGAACCTCTCTCGAAAGGGTATCCGCATGGCCAGCAGGCCCCCGGTGCAGTTCCGCGCGCAGCCGATCGATGGCATCGACCTCGACTTCCGTCCCGCGAGTTACTGGGACGCCGCCGACCCCGCCGCGGCGATCACGCAGAACATCAAGGGACAGTTGCGTCGCGAGATGGTGCGCGACTTCATCTCGGGCGACGCGCCGGCGATCCTCGGCGAGATCGACGACGCGCTGGTCGCGGACGAGGTGAGCGACGAGACGCGCCGCTTCCTCGGGCGCATGCATCCGTCGTGGATGGGCGGCGAGTACCTGCCCGGCTACCCGCGCGGCGAGGTGGAGATCGCGCGGATCGTGCTCAAGTCCACAATGGGCGACGTGATGAGCATCCGCGCGCGGCGGACGCGCGCCGGGACGGTGCTGCTGCGGTTGGTGGACGAGTACGAGTCGGAGTTCCGCTCGGTGCATTCCAGGGTGAAGCGGCCGCTCACGCTCGGGCAGCTGGTGGAGTTCATCGACAACGTGCGGATGGTCGGGGAGCAGCCGCCTACGCTGCCGTTCGTGGAGGCGTGCATCGTGTATGGGGCTGAGGGTGATATCGGATTCGCGTCGCTGGAGTCGGACGTGTATACGGAGCTCGGGGTGTACTACGCGCTGAGGCTGGAGGCGTGGGACGCGAGCAAACGGGGCGATGACTACGAGGAAGTGGAGGACGACGCATGACGTTCACACTCGATCGGCGGCGGTTCCTGCAACTGCTCGCGTCCGTCGCGTGCCTGCCGAAGGGGCTCGCGGCGCTCTCGCCCGGGGAGATCGATCCGACGGAGGAGGTCTGGCGAGAGATCGAGCGGGAGCCGCTCTGGCTCGACGTGCAGCCCAGCGGGGCGATCTGGCTGGGCGCGGGCGAGGAGCCGAATACGCGATTCGAATGCTACGACCTGAGTCCGAATGAGATCCGCACGGCGGCGGCGCTGTGTTCTGCGGCGCGACGTAACCCGCCGATGATGGAGCAGATCGAATGGCAGTGGAACGACTTCGCAGAGGAGGCGACGGACCGCGCCGCGCAGTACGAGTGCGCCGAGGATTGGTGCCTCTCGCGGTGCGGCCGGCACTTCAGCGAGCTGCGCGAGCACATGCTGCAGTGGCTCGCCGAGCCACCCGACTGGGGATGCGAGGGGGACTACATCTTCCAGTACGCGACGGGGCAGGAGGCCGCGCTGCGGATGTTCCGGGACGAGATCGACGCGAACGTGGTGGAGCTGCTCGGCGTGGTGATCGTCGAGGGGGAGTGTCCGGGGAGCAGTTACTACGCGGCGGAGTTGAGGATCGGGATCGAGGAGGCGAATGCGATCGCGGTGGAGAATCGGGTGCCGTTGCGGTTCAGGGAGGGGGTCTATTGATGCCCATCGTAGCGTTGGGCTGACGGGGCACTCGCTGCCACCTCGGGCACCGAGCTGAGGGCGCGGAGAGTCCCGCCGCTGGTCGCCGTCAGACCCGCGGCGTAGCTTCCAATCGTTCGATGGATCCGCCCCGCCCTTCTCGAACCCAACTCCGATCGTGGCTGAGCACTGGTCCGCCGAAGAGGTCGCCGCGACCGTGGCCGACTACTTCGTCATGCTCGAGAACGAGCTGCGCGGGGAAGCCTACAGTAAGGCGGCGCACAACCGGCTCCTGCAGACCCTGCTCAACGGAAGGTCACCGGGCGCCATCGAGTTCAAGCACGCGAACATCAGCGCCATCCTGATCGAACTCGGCTTCCCCTATCTCGACGGCTACAAGCCTCGCGGGAACTACCAGGAACTGCTGAAGGAAGAAGTAGAGGCGCACCTTGTTCGACACGAGCGTATCGCGCAGACGGCGCAGCTCGTCGTCGAAGCTTCCGTCGAGACTTCCCTCGATGCTGCTGCAACTAAGCGGGCTCTTTCCGACATCCTCGTCGCGGCCCCCATTCGCAAGCACATCGCGCCAGGCCTCTACGAGCGCGCCCGCACGTCGCGCGCTCCGATACGCGGCATGAACTATCTCGAGCGAGAAGCTCGCAACTCCTCCCTCGGGGCCGCAGGTGAGACGTTCGCACTCGAGGTCGAGTACCGGCGCCTATCCGAGGCGGGACATCGTCGTCTGGCGGATCGCATCGAACACGTGTCGCGCTCGAAGGGCGACGGCCTGGGATACGACATCCGTTCCTTCGAAGTCGACGGCCGCGATCGGCTCATCGAAGTGAAGACGACCGGATTCGGAGCATTCACTCCGTTCTTCGCCAGCAAGCGCGAAGTCGAAGTGTCCGAGGAGCAGGCGGCTGTCTTCAACCTCTACCGCGTGTTCAAGTTCAGGGACGGCCCGAAGTTGTTCGTGCTTCCCGGTGCCTTGCGCAAGACCTGCGTGCTCGATGCAGTTCAGTTCCGAGCGTCGGTCGCCTGATGCGACATGCGAGCGCGCACCTTCTGCCGCGATCGGCACGCGAGGTCTGAGTGGAATACGGATTCGACCCACACACTGCCAGCGCAGCTGAGATCACCGCCTTTGCTGCGCGACTCAAAGGCCGGAAGATCTGCGAGTTGCTTCCGGCATCAGGTTCCCTCCGTGAAGGTAGCGCCGACGACAAGGGGCGCGTGGGCCAGTACGTCGAGCGCATCTTCGGAATCGTCCGCAACAACGCACAGCGTCCGGATTTCGAGGGCGCGGGCATCGAGCTGAAGGTGGTGCCGATGCGCGAGCGCGGATCGGAACTCCGCTCGAAGGAGCGCACGAACGTCACGATGATCGACTACATGCAGCTGCCCGGTGAGACCTGGGCGACTGCAACGGTCAAGAAGAAGCTCGAGAAGATCCTCTTCGTCTTCTATGTGCATCAGGACGACGTTGATGCGCTGGAGTTCGTGATCACGGAGTGCGTTCTCTGGACTCCGGGGGAGGAGCTTCTGCCGCAACTGCGGCGTGACTGGACGGCAGTGAAGGACAAGGTCTCGCAGGGAGGTGCACATCTCATCTCCGAGGGAGACGGTCGCGTTCTCGGCGCTGCCACCAAAGGGGCGGGCGGTGGACGGCTAGTGAAGCAGCCGTTCAACGCCGGCGTTGGCGCGAAGCCACGTGCTTGGGCCTTGAAGCCGGCCCTGACCACGTGGATCCTCTCCGACATCCGCCGCCCGCAGGACACTGCGAGCATATCGCTACACGAGGCACTCGGCCTCAAGCCGATCGATGACTTCGAAAGCGTCGTGCTCCAGCAGCTGGAGCGATTCAACGGCCACTCGATCGAGAGCATCGCGCGCTTACTTGGACTCACGACAAGTCGCGCAAAATCCGGCGCCGCGACGATCGTCCGGCGCGCAATCGGCGTTCTGGACGATAGAGCCCGCATCCGGGAGTTCGAGCAGCACGGAATCGAGGTGAAGACCGTTCCCCTGTCGGCAGCCGGCCGACCATACGAAGCGATGTCCTTCCCCGCGTTCCGGTATCAGGAACTCGTTCACGAGGACTGGGAAGACTCGGATCTTCTGGTGAGACTGCAGCGCCTGCTCATCATTCCACTGATTCGCGCGCAGCGGTCCACGCCGCTCGCGCAGGCCGTGTGGGGCCGAGCCTTCTTCTGGTCGCCCTCGGCTGATGAGCTTCGAGGGATCGAGAGCGAATGGACGGACTTCGTCGAGCGCATCCGAGCGGGTGAGGCGGAGCATCTCCCGGGTTACTCGAAGACGGATTACATCCACGTCCGACCGAAGGGGCGAGACGCTATGGACACGGACGACGCACCCGTCGTCGGTCCTGTGGTCAAGAAGTCGTTCTGGCTGAACCCAGGGTTCGTCGAGGTAATCGTGAGGAAGAATCGGGGGATCGAGGGCGTGATCGGAGCGCGCGTGTGACCTGACCAGGAACTCGGCCGGGATTCTCCCTGATCCAGCACTCCCATATCTCGAACACCCGCCATCCCTCGGCCTCGAGGAGGCGCCGCTTTCTTCGGTCCCGCGACCTATTCGCAGCGAACTTCCGCTTCCAGAAATCCCTGTTCGCACGCGGCAACGCAAGGGCGCAGGCCGGGCAACGGTGCCAGAAGCATCCGTGGACGAAGACCGCGATCCGACGCCCAGGGTACGCGATGTCGGGGCGACCTGGTGCATCAGCCCAGTTGAGCCGGTACCCGCGGAATCCAGCGTGCCATAGCGCTCTCGACAGATTCCGCTCAGGCTCGCTACCAGAGGCTCGATTGGCGCGCATGCTGCGAGCAACGGCGGGGCTGCTGGCCTTCGGATTCCGCCGGTCTTCCGCCATTGCTCGGTACGCTAACGCTTCGACTTCGCTGGTTTGGACCGCTTCAGAGGAAGGCCTGCCTCTTTCGCGATCACGCGCGCGACGCGTTCCACCAGTCCGACGACCAGCGCATTTCCCATGCAGAACGCGCGTTGGTTATCGCTCATGCCCGTATCCGTCCAGCCGTCGGGGAACCCGTTCAGACGTTCGAGTTCGACCGGAGCGAGCCGCCGGAATCGGCCATCCGCCATCTGCACTACATGCTTCGAGCGCGACGGGGACGTACCGCCCTCGGAGGAAAGGATTTTGCGCGCCGGCCGATCGAGATGGTCGGGGAATGGAAGGGCACCTTCGGAGTGATTGTAGCTCCTACCACTCTCCGTATGCGTGCGGAACTCAAGCTTCGCCCCCTTGAGGTGATGCCACTCCGCAAGACTCGCCGGGTCGATGACGAGCGATTCGTCCACCTCGGAGTCGTTCAGAAGGATATCACCCAAGGTCATGCTTGGCCCGTCGTACTCCGGCCCGACCCGGAAAGTCCACACCTTCCTGCCGTTCACGAACCCTGCGTTCAGGAACTGCGACCGCACGACTCCATGACCGAACTCGCGGGTGATGACCTCCAGATCACCGTTCAGCGTGAAGTGTGGGCCCTCGAGGTGCTCTCCCGCATCTTGCTCTTCGATCGGGAAAGCGCGTGCGAGGATCCCGTCCCGAAGTACACGGGTCGTTCCGTCGACATCCTTCCGCTTCCGGCGGCGACCAAGGATGAACACGCTACGACGACGCTGCGGAAAGCCATAGTCCGCCGCGTTAACTACGCGCCACTCGATGTCGTACCCGAGGTCACTCAGGCTCGCGAGCATGATCGCGAAGTCGCGGCCGCGCTGATTCGCCGGCGACTTCAGCAGGCGATCGACGTTCTCGAGGAAGACCCACTCCGGCGGTGAATCGAGGCGCGCCCAGAGTCGGAGCATCCGGTGGATCTGCCACCAGAGGACTCCCTTCTTGCCCGCCAGGCCTGCGGATTGGTTCACCGGCTTCGCGACCGAGAGGTCTTGGTGCGGGAATCCACCAACGAGCAGGTCGATTCGTCCAATCTCTAGCTTTCCATCACGGACGTCGTCCAAAGCGCGGACTATGTCCGCGTTGGTGTGGCCGAAGGCACCGAAGCGCTCCGGATCCGAATAGCATCTCGAGGCGAACTGCGTCGATGGTGCACCGGGTTGTTCCCACTGGCTGCTGAATACGGTCAGAAAGCCCTCGGATGCAGCTTCGAGACCGATTCGGAAGCCGCCGACACCGGCGAACAGATCGGCGACTGCGAGCTCATTCATGCGGATACAAATCCTGGCCTTGATTCCGATGCGATGTCATCATTGCATGGAGAGTGTGGTGCGGACGGCCTGCCCAAGGAGAGACCGGATCTCGGTCATCGATGCCAGAAGCAGAAGTGGACGAAGACCGCGCCCTGCGTGCAGGATACGCGATGGCCGAGCGACCGGAAGTACCAGTTGAGCCGCTACCCACAGATTCCAGCGTGACGCAGCGCGCTCGTCAGATCCCGCTCGGGCGCGCTACCTGAAGGTCGATTGGTGCGCATGCTACGGGCAACGGCGGGGCTGCTAGCCCAAAGCTTCCGCCCTTGCGCGGCACGCTAGCGATTGGACTTCGCGGACTTAACCTTCGCTGACTTCGCCTTCGCGGGCTTCGCCTTCGCGGGCTTCGCCTTCGCGGGCTCCGGCTTCGCTGGCTCCAGCGGAAGGCCTGCCTCTTTCGCGATCACGCGTGCAACGCGTTCCACCAGTCCGACGACCAGCGCATTACCCATACAGAACGCGCGTTGGTTGTCGCTCATGCCCGTATCCGTCCAGCCGTCGGGGAACCCGTTCAGTCGTTCGAGTTCGACTGGAGCGAGTCGTCGGCGCCGACCATCCGCCATCAGCACTACATGCTTCGAACGCGACGGGGACGTACCGCCTTCGGATGTGAGGATCGTGCGCGCCGGTCGATCTAGAGGATCGGGGAATGGGAGCGCACCTTCGGTGTAGTGATAGCTCGTACCGCTCGACCTGTGGGTGCGCGGTTCATTCTTTGACCCCTTCAGGTACTCCCACTTCGGAACACTCGCCGGGTCGATGATGAGCGACTCGTCCACTTCGGAGTCGGCGAGGAGGATTTCACCAAGAGTAACGAATGGACCCTCATAGTCAGGCTCAACTCCAAAGGTCCACACCTTCCGACCGTTCACGAATCCCGCATTCAGGAACTGCGAGCGAACAACACCGTGGCCGAAGTCACGCGTGATCACATCGAGGTCACCGATCAATCTGAAGTGCGGCCCCTCCAGATGTTCGCCAGCGTCGCTCCGTTCGATCGGGAACGCTCGCGCCAGAATGCCATCACGCAACACTCGAGTCGTTCCGTCAACGTCTTTCCGCTGGCGACGACGACCGAGAATGAAGACACGGCGGCGTCGCTGCGGGAATCCATAGTCGGCAGCGTTGATGACGCGCCACTCGATGTCGTAACCGAGATCGCTGAGGCTCGCGAGCATGATGGCGAAGTCACGGCCACGCTGGTTCGCAGGCGACTTCAACAGTCGATCGACATTCTCCAAGAACACCCATTCGGGAGCCTGACCACTACTGGCGAGCAGACGAAGCATGCGGTGGATCTGCCACCAAAGCACACCCTTCTTGCCCTCGAGCCCCGCCGACTGATTGAGCGGCTTGGCCACAGAATAGTCCTGGCATGGAAAGCCGCCAACGAGAAGATCGACCCGTCCGAGATTGCGGACACCATCCTCGACCGCGGTGAGGACACGCGCGATGTCGTCGTTTGCGTGACCCTCGGCCCCGAAACGATCCTCGCGGGAGTAGCACCGAGACGCGAACTGTTTCGTCGTCGTACCGGGCGGCTCCCATTGACTGCTGAACACCGTCTCGAAGCTCGTCGATGCCGCCTCTAGGCCGCGCCTGAATCCGCCAACGCCGGCGAAGAGCTCCGCCACTCGTATCGTTCTGCTTTGCTTTCCCGGCATCAGGCCACTCCGCTCTTTCGTGAGTTCGACCCGTGAATCTAAGGCCCAGAGGCGCCCGATGAAAGACCGAAGATTCGGGAAGTTCGGGGGTCACTTACAGGCATCCTCGCTCTCGCTTCCTCAGTCCGTCTAAGTCCCTCGGGTCAGCGGGGCGCGAGGCGTCGCAGTACCGCCGATTCTCTGCATGTTGAGTATTGTCGCTGAACGAGTCAGCTTCCGTCTCAACTTCCGGGAGTGGACAATGACGAAGGGAGAGCAGGCCGCATGGAAGTCGAAGACAAAGGCGAAGTTCTTCATCGGGGCAGACTCGGAACACTTCCACTATAACGCAAAGGTAGTCGCGAAGACGTTCCCAGAACAGATCAGAGTGATTCGCGCTGCGTTCTCACGCGAAGTTCGGATTTCCGCTACAATCCGGAAGGAGAAAGGGGGGAGTCGCCGTGGCCTCGATGGAAAGAAGTTGAATGTATCGGTTAGAGACGCGCTGAAATCTGCTGACACGATGGGAATGCGTTTCGAGTGTCAGGATCGCGGTGGCTACTTCGTTTCAGATGGCGCGACAGGCGGGTTCGACTTCGCGTATATAGACGAAGACTACAACACCACCTGCTATCGCAATCTGTGCCAAGGTCCGATGCGGTTTCACGATGGCGATGTCCGTTGGCACTTAAGAACGCGGAGGAGCCTCGGTATTCACGAGCTCGCGCCGGAGCATGCGGTCTACCACACGCCGCCCGGCGTGCCGGTTCGTGAAGAGCGCACCTCGCCGATCATTCTCGGCGAAATCCAGTGGGCGAACTGGGCGAATCTGGGCAACGATCTGTTTGAGGCGATGGCGGCACTCGACGCGGTTGCCCTCGACCTCTTCGTTTACGTCGTACCAACAGGCCAACTGCAGACACTTCCTCAGTTCGGGCATCGTGAACTTCAGTGAGACCAGAGAAGAACTGCTACGAAGGAAGCGGTTCTTGAGGTTTCCAATATGGCTTATCGGTCTTGATGTGAAGGGCATCAAATAGGCGTAGTGCGCCGTGAGTCGCTCCGGGACTGGGGGGGCTGGAACGGGCTATGTGTGTGGGGCCATCCTGACTCGCCCCGGGGGCGCCAGGGGGGGGCCCCCTCACGCCGCCACCGCCCTCCTCACCATCTCCGCCCACCGCACGAACCGGTGCCCCTCCACCTCCCGGAACGTCCGCACCTTCCGCAACGTCGTGTGCCCGTTGCTCGACCCATCGTCATTGGTGTTCCCCTCCACCGTCACGCACACGTGCACGTCCCGCTCGTGCACCCGCTCCTCGTCCTCCACGCCGACCACGATCCCGGTGTGGATGAACCGCCGCCGCGTCCGGCTGTAGAGCAGGAAGACGTCCCCCACGTACGGCTCGTCGCGCAGCACGCCGTTCGCGCGCGCCGCCCGCGCGAGCGCCTCGCAGCTCCCCGTGGCCGGCAGCGGCCAGCTCGACCGCCGCGTGAGGTGATCGTAGTGCGCCCAGTGGCCCACGTGGTACACGAACGCGGCGCACCAGGGCTGACCCGGCGGCAGGGACACGCTGCGGAGGAAGTGCTCCACCATCTGCCCGCGGTTGTCCCCGCCCTGCTCGCTCACGCCGATGAAGGCGTTGGCGGCGGCGACGAGCAATGCTGGGCTGAGTGGCACCCGATGCGGCGCGCGGTGCGGGATGAGCGGCGAGGGCAAGACCGTCAGGCGTGACATGCGCGTGGTCCTCTCAGCGCGGTGAAGTAGGCGGCGCGACCACGCCGCTCGGCGCCACGTAGCCGTCCGTAGGGTCGGGGAACCAGTTGGGCTTGATCAGGTCGTACCACAGGACCGCGCCGAGCGACAGGATGACGACGTAGATCATCACGGACCAGAAGCTGATCTCGAAGAGCCGTCCGATGCGGCTGCGCTTGGGAGCCGGTGCCGGCGGCGTGGCGGGGATCTCGATGCGGATGCGCTGCTGCAGGCGCTCCCAGGCGTGCTCCCACGCTCCTTCGGGGAGCGGGAAGCGCTCGCGGTGCGGCGGCACGCTCCAGGTGAGGAGGAGCGGGGCCGCGAAGTCGCGGAAGGCGGGGTCGTCCTCGAGACGCTTGCGCACGATGGCGACGCGTGCCGCATCGAGCTGGCCGTTGAGCATCCGGGTCAGCAGCTCCAGGTCGTCCATCTCCCCGCGCGGCTCGTCGCGGGTGGTGTCGGCTGATTCACGCATCGGTCTGGTCTCCTTTGGGTGCGGAAAGTCGGGGAATGTCGTGGTGTTCGATGCGGAACCCGGCGCGGTCGTAGGCGGCGCGGAGATCCGCGATCGCGAGGCGCAGGTGCGTCTTGACGCTGTTGAAGCTGATGCCCATCGCCTCGGCGGCCTCTTCATACGTGAACTGTTCCTCGTACACGAACAGGATCACCTCGCGGCGGCGGGCGGACATGCTGCGGATCACGCTGTCGAGCGCGTCGGCGATGTCGGCGTAGCGCCTGCCGGCCTCGAACAAGGCGACGGCCTGATCGTCGAGCACGTCGTCGGCCTCGTCGAGCTCGACGGTGCGGCGGTTCTGGTTCCGGATCGTGCGCGCCCTCAGCTTGACGGCCGCGAAGATGTACGCGTCGGTGCGCTGCTCGGGCGGGAGCGTCGCCCACCGCTGCCAGAGCGAGAACATCGCGTCGTGCACCGCGTCCTCGGCTTCCACCCGCCCGACGAATCGCATCGCGTGATGGACGAGGCGGTCGTAGAGCCTCTCATAGATGCTGCCGAACTCCCGCTGCCGTTCGTGGAGGAACTCCCCCTCCCAGACCATCGGCGATGCACCGGGCATGGCACCTGGTACCGCGACCCCCGTGGCGCCCACGGTCGCCACCGCGTGTCCGGGGCCGATGGGCCGTGTGAGGATTCGTTTGATTTCCGCGAGTCGCATGGCGGGCTGGGTTGATGTCGGAGCGTGTCCCTCTACCTAGATATCTCGCGAGAAGGGCAATTCGGGTGAATGCCAGTTTGGCGGGTAACAATTCGCCATTCTGGCATTCACCCGAATTGGCCCTCTCGAGAGATATCCTAGTAGAAGGATCAATCAGCCGATCGCGCGTGAGTCCACCGTCGACGGAGCCAATGCCGCAGCGGCGAATCTGAAGCAGGTCGCCGCCAGTCGCGAGAGTAGTGCCGCTGGAGAGCACCGGAAGGCAGGCAGGTCGATCGTGCGTGCTACCGGACTCAACGAGAGCGCTGCAGGGTCGAACGCGGGCGTTGCCGGACGACTCCCGCGACCGACGAGGTGAGTCGAGGGACCGACGGGGGAGCCCGAGTTCGCGACGGGACCGATCGCGGGAGCGGCGAGCAGGGACGCGGACGCGGCGGGGGAGGACGAGCGCGCGCCGAGTGGCTTCGAGCGAGCGACGGATCCCGTCGAGCGAGCCGCGAGGTCGATCGAGGACGCGACGAGTCGCTTCGAGCGAGCGACGGGACGGCACGAGGGCGCGACGGGGCGCCCGGAGTCGGCGACGAGGGAGCTCGAGCGACCGAGGGGGTCGGCTCAGGAGGCTCCCGGCACGGTCGAGCGTCCGGCGTGGTGCGCCGCGGACGCGGCAGGGCGAGTCGAGCCCGCGACGGGGCTCGTTCCGGGAGCGGCGAGTCGGCCGAAGTCCGCTCCCGGACGAGTTCAGACGCCTGCGAGGCTCTTCACTGTCCCGCCGCCCCTGACGGACGCACATGGGCGGGTACCCGGGGGGTCGAGTGCGTCCATTCACATCCATGAGGAGGGAGGGCACGATGGAAAAGCGACAGCAGCAGGTGGTGGAGTCGTACCAGCGGGTGCGCGGGTTCGCCGAGGAGCATCCGGCGAAGGGGACGCTCAGTTACACGAGCGCGTTGGCGATGCTGGACGACGTGCTCGAGAAGGTGCGGTCGCTCGCGAGCATGGAGTACCGTGGGCGCGAGGTGGGTCGCGCGGAGAAGCGACGCCAGGCGGACCAGCTGCGGCTGCTGGTGGACGAGCACATCCGCCCGATCGTGACGATCGCGCGCGCGCAGATCGAGGCGCAGTCGGACGTGGGGCTGCCGGCGGGGCTGCGCATGCCGGCGCTCCCGCTGAACCCGTCGAAGGCGGTGACGGTGTGCGACGGCATGCTGGAGGCCGCGCGTCCGCACGAGGTGCTGTTCGTCGCGAACGGGCTGCCGGCGGACTTCCTCGAGCAGTTCGCGAACGCGCGGAACGAGCTGGAGCGGCTGACGGGTGGGCACACGACGCAGGTGGGGGCGCACAAGGCGGCGCGGAGCCTGCTGCCGGTGCAGTTGGTGCGCGGGCGCCGGGCGGTGGAGCGCCTGGATGCGATCGTGCGCGCGTCGTACCGCCGCGACCCGGGGGTGCTGGCGGCCTGGCGGAGTGCGAAGCGGGTGCAGAAGACGCCGGGCGGCGCGGGGAGTCGCGTCGAGTCGGACGAGACGCCGGTGGCGGAGACGCCGGCGCTGCCGCAGGCCGCGTAGTCGCGGCTCACCGATCACACAGGAGAGCGTGCAATGCAGAGAGGAGGCGGAGTGCACACGACGCCGGCGGCGACCGGCCGAGGCTGGGTGAACCAGTCGGATGGGAAGGTGCTGTCGCGGCACCGGACGAAGGTGGTCGCAGTCGCGGCGGGCCGCGCCGCCGCGCGTGCGCGGCGGGTGGAGCACACGATCCACCGGATGGATGGGCGGATCGGGGAGAAGAACTCGTACGGTGCGGATCCGTGTCCGCCCAAGGACGGGCGGTGACGACGCGCGGGTCCACCCCACTACTTCAATAGGAGGACGGATGCCGGAGACGAGGAGCAGGACGGGCGCGATGGACGGGAAGCCGAAGGGGGCGCAGGCGCTGATCGGCGCGGCGATCGCGATGGTGGGTGCGCTGGCGACGGTGCATCCGGCGAATGCGCTCCTGGTGGCGCTGAGCGAGGTGGTGCCGCGGCTGGCGGAGACGTTGCCGCCGGTGATCACGGCGTGCGGAGCGCTGCTGGCGGCGATGAGTGATCCGCCGGAGATGGGGCGGCGGAGGTAGAAGGGATCCAGGGAACGGATGACGGGGCGGTCAGCGGCGTGGGTGCCGCTGGCCGCTTTGTCGTTCGGGCCCGTTCGGAGTCTGGGTGAATGGGCGCGCCTGGATGCTTACATGATCGTCGTTCCGCACGTGTAACTGGTTGCAAAACATCATCTTATATCGTTGCTTCTAGAGATCTCGCGTTACTTGTCGGCGATTAGTCAGTCTATGACTTGACACACAGGACGTAATTATCAGATTGTAGACAGATGACCGAATGACTTTCATAAGTCTTTAATCGAATGAATCGCCATCGGACAACCCGAAAGTCATCGGAGATGGTCGGACTTCTCCGGCGCCAACTGGACGCGCGGCTGAGCGAGCTGACGGCGCTCGACGCGCCCGGCGCGGGCTGGATACGCACCATCCGCGAAGCGCTCGGCATGACCATGGCACAACTCGGATCCCGGCTCGGGATCTCGCCGCAGTCCGTCCTCGACCTGGAGCAGCGCGAGACGAAGGAAACGATCTCCGTCGCCAAGCTCCGGGAAGCGGCCGACGCCCTGGAGTGTGAACTCAAGATCGTGTTCGTCCCCCGCGGGTCGCTCGAGTCCACGATGCGTCGGCAGGCGGTGCGCAAGGCACACGAAGAGCGCGATCGACTCATCCACACCATGCGCCTCGAAGCACAGGGCGAAGGGGTCGACGCCGTTCTCGACGAAGAACGAGCCATCGACCGCTGGCTCACCGAGCGCGCGCGCAGGCTGTGGGACTGATTCCGTGCCACGCGACGTGCTGGCGGACGATCACGCGAGCGACGGGAACACCCCGCTCGCCGAGTCCGAGCTCGAGGGACTCATCCCGACGCACCTCACCACTCGCGCCGAGCTGAATCAGTGGGAAGCGAAGAACATCGAGATCGCGACTGCGTGGATCGCGGGACGGCCGCTCGATGTGCTCGAGCTCGATACGCTGGTGGAACTCCACCGACGCATGTTCGGCCAGACGTGGGCATGGGCCGGTGAGTTCCGCCGATCGGACAAGAACATCTCGCCCTACCACTGGGCCGAGGTGCCCCGACTCGTGCGGGACCTCCTCGCGAACACCGCGATGCGGTACGCCATGATCGGTGAGGACCGGACTGCGGTCGATGACGTCGCCGCGAGATTCCATCATGAACTCGTGCGCATCCACCCATGGCCGAACGGCAACGGAAGGCACAGTCGGTTCGCGGCCGACCTGTTGCTCCGCAGGTGGAGGCGACCACCGTTCACGTGGGGTGCGCTCGGCGGCGGCGATCACGTCGCGAACCGCCAGCGCTACATCGAGGCGTTGAGACGCGCGGATGGTGGCGAGTACGCGCCATTGCTCGACTTCGTCCGCTCCTGACCGACTCGGGTCCGCGCGCGAATCGCGGACCCTGCTGGCGCACTCCGAGTCGCTCGCCGTACCTTCGGCAACCGTTCGAAGGACGCCGCGTACCGCGGCTGAGACCACCGCGCCTCCGGAGACCGCCCGCATGAAGCTCTCGCGCCTGCTCGTCGCGCCCCTCGCCCTCGCGCTCTCCATCGCCGCGCCGCTCGCCGCCCAGTCCGCCGCCCAACACGACAGCGCCGTCAAAGCCGCCGCCCGCACCCGCGCCCTCCCCCTCCCCACCCCGCGCCCGCTCTCCTTCACCACCGACGAGGCGAGCTGGATCTCCCTCGACATCGCCCCCGACGCGAAGACCATCGTCTTCGACATCCTCGGCGACCTCTACACGCTCCCGATAGCAGGCGGGCAGGCCACCCGCATCACCAGCGGCACCGGCTGGGACCAGCAGCCCCGCTTCTCCCCCGACGGCAAGCGCATCGCCTTCGTCAGCGATCGCAACGGCTCCAAGAACGTCTGGATCGCCAACGCCGACGGCTCGGCGCCCCGCATCATCACGCGGAGCGAGCGCATCAACTTCTCCTCCCCCATCTGGTCCGCCGACGGCCAGTACGTCATCGCCGCGCGCACGGGGCAGCTCTGGATGTACAACGTGGACGGCGGATCGGGCGTCCAGCTCACCGGACTCCGCCCCGAGGGGGCGGCCGGCGCGGCGGGGACGCCGGCGTCGCACTACGGCGCCGCGCCGAGTGGGGACCCGCGCTACCTCTGGGTGAACGTGAGCGGCAACGTGCCCACCACGCTCGCCTCGGGGGTCGAGCTCCACACCGCCACCTCGGCGCGCGAGGAGGCCGAGGAGCAGGCGGCGCGCAGCAACGCGCGACGCATCGGGCAGTACCAGATCGGGCAGTTCGATCGCGAGAGCGGACGCACGCTCGTCCGCTCGCATGAGACCTTCGGCGCCTTCCGGCCGGTCGCGAGTCCCGACGGGAAGTGGCTCGTCTATGCCACGCGCTACGACGCGCGCGAGGCGCTCAAGCTGCGCGACCTCGCCACCGGCGAGGAGCGCTGGCTCGTCATGGACGTGCAGCGCGACAACTCGCAGGGCGGCGGCGTCAACGATCGCGACCTCTATCCCGCGTCGGCGTTCACGCCGGACTCCAAGGCGCTCATCACGAGCTACGGCGGGAAGATCTGGCGCGTGGAGGTGCCGTCGGGGACGGTGACGGCGATCCCGTTCACCGCGCAGGTCGATCAGCGCATGGGGGCGCTCGCCAAGTTCGAGTATCCCATCAACGACACCACGCTGGTGGTCACGCAGATCCGCGGCGCGCGGCCGTCGCCCGATGGGCGGCTCGTCGCCTTCACGGCGCTCGACATGCTCTACGTCGGCGAGCTGGGCCCGGCGCCGGCGGCGGGGGACACGGCCACGCGCCAGGTGCGCAATGCGCGCCGGCTCACGGCCGGCGGCATGGTGGAGCACGCGCCGGTCTGGTCGCCCGACGGCAACTACCTCGCGTACGTGACGTGGACCGATACCGCGGGTGGCAACATCTACCGCGTCCGCGTCGATGGCCAGGTTCCACCGGAGCGCCTCACTCGGCAGGCCGCCTACTATGACAAGATCGCGTACACGCGGGACGGCATGCGGCTGATGGCGGTGCGCGGCTCGCGCTTCAGCCGCATGCGGCAGTTCGAGGACTTCGGCAACATCGCCAACGGCGAGCTGGAGTACGTCTGGCTCCCCGCCGAGGGGGGCGAGGCGACGCGCATCGCGTGGGCGGGTGGTGGACAGTCGCAGCAGGGGCGCAACGTGCCGCACATCGGGCCCGACCCCGCGCGGCTCTACGTCTGGGCGGACAACGAAGGGCTGGTGTCGATGCGCTTCGACGGCACCGACCGGAAGGTGGTCGTGCGCGTCGCGGGTCCGCCGCCGCCGGCCAATCCGCTCCCGCCGGGCGCGACGCCGCCGCCCCCGCCGTCGCCGGACGAGGTGCTGCTCTCGCCCGACGGGACGCATGCGCTGGTGGTGGCGAACGAGAACGTCTTCCTCATCACGGTGCCGCCGGTGGTGGGCCAGGCGCCGGCGGTGGCGGTGTCGGGCGCAGGGGTGCCGACGGCGCGGCTCACGCGCGTGGGCGGGGACTTCATCGGCTGGTCGGCCGACGGCAACACGGCCTTCTATTCCATCGGCCGCAGCTACTTCCAGTACGATGTGCGGGCGGCCGAGTCGGCCATCCGCGACTCGACCGTGCGCGCGGATTCGGTCACGGCGGCGGGCGGCACGCGTGACACCACGCAGCGCGCGGGGCCGGCGTTCCAGGCGGCGCGGTTCGACGTGACGATCACCGCCGCGAAGGACCGCCCGAAGGGGACGGTCGTGCTCCGCGGCGCGCGCATCGTCACGATGCGGGGCCAGCAGGTGATCGAGAACGGCGACGTGGTGGTGACCGACAACCGGATCGCCGGCGTCGGCGCGCGCGGCGCGGTGCGCATCCCGGCGGGCGCGCGCGTGATCGACGTGAGCGGGAAGACGATCATCCCCGGCTACGTGGACATCCACGCGCACAACTGGTTCGGGTGGGGCGTGCATCGCGACCAGGTGTCGCAGCTCCTCGCCAACCTCGCGTACGGCGTGACCACGCAGCGCGACCCGCAGACCTCGGCGACGGACATCCTCACCTACACCGACCTCGCCGAGACGGGGGCGCTCATCAGTCCGCGCCTCTTCTCCACCGGCCCGGGCATCTTCTCGAACGACAACATCAAGAGCCTGGAGGAAGCGCGGGACGTCCTCCGGCGGTACTCCGACCACTACAACACGAAGACGATCAAGCAGTACCTCGTGGGCGACCGGAAGGTGCGGCAGTGGGTGATCATGGCGGCGCGGGAGCTGGGGCTCACGGCCACCACCGAGGGTGGCTCCAACCTCACGATGAACCTGACGCTCATGCAGGACGGGTATCCGGGGCTCGAGCACGCGATGCCGATCTTCCCGCTGTACAAGGACGTGGTGGAGCTGCTCACGGCGAGCGGCATCACCTACACGCCGACGCTGATGGTGGGGTACGGCGGTCCGATCGGCCGCGACTACTATCTCTCGCAGTACGACATCGACAAGGACCCCAAGCTCCGCCGCTTCACGCCGCACGACGAGCTCGACTCGTGGCGGACGCTCAGCTGGAACCGCGCCGACCAGTACATCTACCGGGGACTCGCCGAGCAGTTGGCGAAGTTCGTACGGGCGGGGGGACGGGTGGGGCTCGGATCGCATGGCGAGCTGCAAGGGCTCGGCGTGCACTGGGAGCTCTGGATGATGCAGTCGGGCGGGATGACGACCTTCGAGGCGCTGCGCGCGGCGACGCTGCATGGTGCCGACGCGATCGGCATGGCGCGCGACCTGGGGTCGATCGAGGTGGGGAAGCTGGCGGACCTGCAGGTGCTCGACCGGAACCCGCTGGCGGACATCCGCAACACGAACTCCATCCGGTACGTGATGAAGAACGGGCGGTTGTACGAGGGGAACACGCTGGATGAGGTGTGGCCGCGGGTGCGGGCGTTGCCGCGGCAGTGGTGGTGGAGCGAGGAGCCGGTGGAGGGCCGGCGGTGAGCCGGGGGCAGCGCCCCGGGTGACCCGTATGTTTGCTATTTGTTGACTGTTTGCGGAATAGCAAACATATTGCCGTCATGTCCACCTTCCGACGGACGCTGACCGCCCAGGGACGGCCGCTCCGCGACCCATTCGCGGACAGGGCCTCGCTGGTGTGCCGCACGCTGCTCGCGAATCCCGGGACCGCCTGGAATGTCCGCGGTCTCGCGGAGACGGCGGGGGTCGCCCCGATGCTCAGTTCGGATGTCGTCCGGCAGCTCGAAGCCAGCGGCATCGTCGCGACCCGCCCGCGCGGCCGTCAACTGGTCGTGTGGCTCGTCCGACCGCAGGCACTGCTCGACGAGTGGACCACCGCGTACAAGTGGACACGGAACGCGGCGCTCCACTTCGCGGTCCCCTCGCCGAATACGGCACGGACGCTCGCACGACTGGCGCGCATCGCCGGCAAGCGTCGATGGGCGCTCACGCTCCTCGCGGGTGCATGGCAGCGCATCCAGTATGCGCCGACCGAGCGCATCCATCTCTATATGGAGTGCGATCACCTCGACGAGATCCGTGACCTCGCCGAACGGGAGGGTTGGCCCGCGGACAGGACCGGCTCACTCGTGATCATGCGGCCGACGTACCGGACCTCTGTCTGGCACGGACAGTCCTTCGCGGACGCCACGCATCCGCCGGTCGTGAGCGACCTCCAGTTGATCCTCGACCTCTGGCATCACGCGGACCGCGGTCGCGAGACGGCCGAGCAGCTGTGGCGGCCGATCCTGCAGCGGTTCGAGGCGGCGAGCGCTTCGAGTGACGCAGGCCATCGCGACCATGACTGAGGATCTGCGGGACATCCTTCGCGTGCTCGCACCGTACCTGCCGGACATCGTCATCATCGGCGGATGGGTGCCGGAACTGCATCGGCGCCATGGCACGGCCACATGGCGCACCACCCCAGCCCGAACGACGGCTCGCGGCCTCGCGGGCCCCCCCGCACGGCCAGGAACCTTCCCCGCCGACTGGGTCTCGGCGGACACCGAGACCACCGTCGTCGAGTTCCTGATGGCGCGACCGGGCCCGGCGATGTCGGACTCGCCGCGACAAGTGGACATGCAGGGCTATCTCGGTGCGATCCTCATCGATGATGCGGAGGTGCTCTCTGCGTTCACGTGCGAACTCGTGGTCCGGTCGGACGAGGATCAGTGGACGGTGCGCGTGCCGACGCTCGGCGCATGGGCGATCGGCAAGGCGCTGACCTTCAGCGCGCGACAGATCCCGTTGGACCGGACACCGAACGACGACAAGCGCGCCAAGGACCTGCTCTATTTGCGGGATCTCATCCACGCGGGTCCGGACGTCCTGCAGCAGCTCGAGCGCGATCTCGCCATGCTCGTCGGCGTTCCGCACGGTCGACGCATCGCCGACCGCGCGGTCGAACGGCTCGTGGCGCCGGCTGACATCATCGTGGACCACGCCGCCAGGCGTCTCGCGGAACGGGATGGCCGCGCAGTCGCGGTCGCTCGGGTCGAGATCGTCGGCGCGATGCAGGAGATCAGCGAGATGATCCGTTCCGGCGACCCTTGACCTGCACGCAGGGTGCGCGATTGCGTCCGACATGCCGTCGCCTTAGGGTACGGAATCCTCACTCCGGCGCCGAGTATGCTTGTCAGAATCACCTCGATGAACCAGCTCACGCTCCCGAAGGACGTGACCGAGGAGCTCGGCACGCCCGAGTACTTCGACGTGGAGAGCCGGAACGGGCAGCTGATCCTCACGCCGGTACGTCTGCACCGCGCGGACGCGGTGCGCGCAAGATTCGTCGAACGAGGTGTCACCAACGCCGATCTCGACGACGCCGTGGCGTGGGCGAGGCGCGATGAGACGAGTTGAGCGAGTCGCGCTGCCTAATCCGTTGTCACAATGAGATTTAGCAGGTGTTTTCACGGATTGGCAATCGAATTGACAATCGGTGAACGCGGCTTCATCGTGCGGTCGTGATCGCCCGCGGAGGCGCTCAAGCGCAACGCGCCTCTTCCGCCACCGCGAGGTGACCGGTCTCGAGGTCCAGCTGGTCGAGGCCAAGTCCAGTGCGTACCGTGGCGCGACATCGCCGCATCGATCCCATCGGGAGGATCCACCTCATGACGCCCCACCTCCGCGCACTCGCGCTGGTGCTGCTGCTCCCCTGCGCCGCGGTGGCACAGGACCGTTCGCTCTCGTGGCCCAGCGTCTCCGTCACCGCGCACCTCGACTCCACCGGCGCGCTGACGGTCCGCGAATCGCAGTCGATCCGCCTCTCGGGCGACTGGAACGGCGCCGAGCGGACGTTCAACATCCGGCTCGACCAGACGCTCGCGCTGCGGAGCCTCACGCGCGTGGACGCGGCGGGGGTGCCGCACGCGCTGCGGGAGAACGACGACCTCGAGGCGGTGGACGACTACGCCTGGGTCAACAACGACCGCACGCTCCGCTGGCGCGCGCGGCTGCCCACCGATCCGCCGTTCAACGACACGGTGATCACGTGGGTGATCGACGCGGTCTATGATCGCATCCTGCTCCCGGCGTCGGACGGCAGCTTCACGCTCGACCACAGCTTCGCGATGGTCGATCGCGAAGGGCCGATCGAGCGGTTCGACCTCACGTTGACGCTCGACTCGGCGTGGGTCGTGCCCGACGGGTTCACGGGGCGGTGGAAGGACATCGCGCTCGAGCCGGGGACCGGGTATCTCGTCACCATCCCGCTGCGGTATCGCGGCGCGGCGCGTCCGGCGAACGTCCGATTCGGCGCCGATGACGCGACGCGACAGCTCCTCGCGTGGATCCTCGCGGCCGCGATCGTCGCGATCCTGCTCCGGCTCATCGCGCGCGAGCGCGCGCTCGGGCGCTTCGCGCCGACGCCGGATCCGGACACGATCGATGCGGCGTGGCTCGGTGCGCATCTCACCGGCATGCTCCCCGAAGTGGCGGGCGCGATGTGGGATGACCACACCGCGGAGGCCGAGGTGGCGGCGGTGCTCGCGCGACTGGTGCAGGAGGGGAAGCTCTCCAACAAGGTGGAGACGACGAAGGTCATGTTCTTCACGCAGCAGGAGCTGCATCTCACGCTCGAGGTGCCGCGCGCCGAACTGACCAAGCACGAGCGCGCGCTCATCGACGGGCTCTTCCTGCCGCACGAGAAGACGACGAGCACGTCGCAGGTGAAGGAGCGCTACAAGAAGACCGGGTTCGATCCGGCGAGCACCATCCGCACGCAGCTGGAGACGATGGTCGGGGCGGTGGCGCCGGGCGGGAGCAAGCCGTCGCGGCGGCCGTCGCTGCTGCTGTTGCTCGCGGGGTTGGTGGTCACGCTGATCGGCGTGGGCATCGAAGGGTCCGACGGGCCGCTCGCGTTCACGATGCTCGGCGCGTCGGTCCCCGGCTATCTCTTCGTCGGCATCTTCGCGCTCGTCGTGCAGAAGTCGCTCGGGAGCCTGCGGGTCGCGCTGCTCTTCTTCACGGGGGCGCTCGCGGCGGTGTTCGGCGTGATCGCGTTCGTGCTGCTGCTCTCGCCGGTCGATCCGCAGGGCGCGGTGACGCTGAGCGGCCTGGTGCTCTGGTGCATCGGGCTCGCGAACTCGCTCGGGAACGTCGCCGCGTCGCGGCAGTCGCCGGAGCGGATCGCGCAGCGGAAGCGGTTGTTCGGGGCGCGGGAGTTCTTCCGTCGGGAGCTGCAGAAGCCGCAGCCGGCGCTGCAGGATGCGTGGTTCCCGTACGTGATCGCGTTCGGGCTCGGGCGCCAGGCGGACAAGTGGTTCAAGGCGTTCGGTGGTGAGCACGTGACGGATGCGGGGATGATCGCCGCGGGTGCGTCGCGCGGGTCGTCGTCGAGCGGCTCGGGGTGGACGGGGTTCGGCGGTGGCGGCGGGTTCTCGGGTGGCGGATCGAGCGCGTCGTTCGCGGCGGCGGTGGGAGGGATGGCGTCGTCGGTGCCGAGTCCGAGTTCGAGTTCGAGCGGGGGCGGGAGTTCGAGTGGGGGGAGTTCGGGGGGCGGGGGGGGCGGGGGGGAGTTAGTTCAGCTGAGACTCCCCCTCAACCCCCCCCCCCCCCCCCCCCCCCCCCCCCCCCCCCCCCCCCCCCGCCCCCCGCCGGCGCCGGGCCGGGCGGCGGCCGCGCCCCCCCAAGAGGCGGACGCAACCGTGCGATGCAGCGTGCGCTCGTGGTGGTTCGCGACGGCGCGCTCGCGTGTGTGCGGCACTGGCGTAGCGTGGCCTGGTGTCCCCTTGCGCCCCCCTCGCCGCCGAGCGTACGCTGTGGTCATGCCGAGCGCTTCTCGATCCTGGACCGCCGATATGGTCCGTGCGCTGCCGGACGACGGCAGGCGGTACGAACTGGTGCACGGGGAGTTGCTCGTGACGCCGGCGCCGCGGGCCGTGCATCAGGCGGCCGTGGGTGCGCTGCACCTCGCGCTCTCGTCGGCCTGCCGGCGCTCCGGACGCTACCGGGTCTGGCTGAGTCCTGCCGACATCTCGTGGGGCCCCGACACGCTCGTGCAGCCCGACGTCTTCGTCGTGCCCGCCGCGCAGTCCGCCACGATGGAGTGGACGCAGATGCGCACGCTGGTGCTCGTTGCGGAGGTGCTGAGTCCCTCCACGGCGCGGCAGGATCGCGAACAGAAGCGGCGACTCTATCAGGCGCAGGGTGTGCGCACGCTCTGGCTCGTGGATCCCGACGCGCGGCGCGTGGAGGTGTGGACGCCCGAGGCGCACTTCCCGGTGGTGGAGACGGAACGCGTGACGTGGGATGCGGGGGATGGGGCGGAGCCGGTTGTGATCACGATCGCGGAGTTGTTCGGCTGAGCGAAGTGCGTTCCGGCGTTGATATGGTGTGTGCGCCCCTGTGACCCTCACCGGGGTCCTCCGGCGCCCCCTCTCCGCCGAGCGTACGCTGTGGCAATGCCTCTCGTCCCCGACTACTGGACGGCCGACATGGTCCGGGCGCTTCCCGCCGACGGGAATCGCTACGAGGTGGTGCATGGGGAGCTCGCGGTGACGCCCGCGCCCCGGTGGATGCATCAGGTCGTCGTGATGGCGCTCCACAATGCGCTCGCGCCCTACTGCACGCGACATGCGCTCGGACGGATGTTCATCGTCGCTGCCGACCTCTCCTGGGGCCCGGACATTCTCGTGCAGCCGGACCTCTTCCTGATCGCCCCCGAGGACGCGAACGCGGGCGACTGGGCGCGCGTCCGACGGCTGTCGCTCGTCGTCGAGGTGCTCAGCCCTGCGACGGCGCGATTCGACCGGTTCCAGAAGCGGTCGCTGTACCAGGCGCAGGGGATCGAGACGATCTGGCTCGTGGACACCGAGACGCGATCGGTGGAGGTGTGGGACCCGCGCGCGACGGCGCCGGTGATCGAGCGCCGGACGCTGCGGTGGCATCCGGCCGGCGTGGATGAGGCGCTGGAGATCCCGATAGAGGATCTGTTCCGCTAGAGAGGTTCCCGCCTTCCTCCTTCCACCTTCCTCCTTCGTCTCCTCAGGGCACGAACCTCGCCCCCACCGGCTTCACCCCATCCCCGAACGTCGTCGCCAGCAGCAGCGTCAGCTTGGTCCCCTGCAGCGCGCTCGGCCAATGCGCCCACTCGGTGAGCGTGTGCTGGTTGCCGCCCTCCGAGCGGCCGATGCTGATGCTCGGGATCCCCATCACCACGCCGATGTTCGCGTCGGTGCTCCCGCTCGCGATCGCCTCCTCGGCGCCCGGCATCCCGAACGAGACGCCGAGCTGCTTCTGGATGTCGATCGCGGTCTGCACGAGCGGATGCCGGCGGGCGGGCTCGAGCATGCGCGCGGTGCCGCCGGCGCCGTTCTTCTGCTCGGTCTCCACGACGAGCTGGACCTTCTCGCGCGTCGCCGCCTCCTGCGCGATGGCCGTGATGCGGCGGTCGAGCGAGTCGAGCAGCGCGGGGTCGCTCGAGCGCAGGTCCACGGTGAAGAAGAGGTCCTGCGGGATACCGTTGAAGATCTCGCCGCCGTGCACCTGGCCGACGTTGATCACCGCGCCGTTGGGGAGCGGGGGCGGACGGAGGGCGTAGATGCGCTGCACCGCGTCGGCGAGGGCGAGCACGGGCGTGGGCTGGCCGCGCGAGCGGAGCGTGTGGGCGCCGGCGGCCTTGAAGCGATAGCGCGTCCAATAGATGCCGAGCGCGCCGTAGCTCACGGCGCCGAGCCCGCCGTCCATGGCGATGAGGAGGTCGGGGCGCGGGTTGTGCTTGAGCCAGTAGTCCATGCCGCGGAGCCCGAGCTCCTCCTGCACCGTGCCGACGAAGACGAGGTCGCCGGTGGTGACGACCTTGGCGGCGTCGAGGGCGCGGATGGTGGCGAGCATGTTCGCGACCGAGGCGCTGTTGTCGAAGATGCCGGGCGCATGCAGCGTGTCGCCGGCACGGCGCACGGTGGTGTTGGTCTCGAGCGAGTGGACGATGTCCATGTGCGCGGCGAAGACGATCGTGGGGCCACCGCCGGTGCCCTTCCGGATGCCGGTGACGTTGCCCATGGAATCGACGCTCACGCGGAGGCCCTGCTTCTCCATCTCGGCCTTCACGTACGCGCCGCGCTGCTGCTCGTGGCCGGACTTGCCGGGCATCTGCGCGATGCGGATCCACTCGTCCACCTGCTTGGGGAAGCCGGCCTCGAGATGCGCGAGCGCGGCCTTCACGTCGGGGCGTTCGAGATGCGCGGCGTCCCAGGCGGTGGGGTATCGCGGCTGCTGGGCGGCGAGCGGATGCGCCGTCGGCGCGAGGAGCGCGGCGGCGGCGAGGGTCGCGATCTTCAGTCGGCGAGAGATGTCCATGCCGAAATCTGCGGCATTCCCTGCGCCCTGTCAGGACTCGGCTGATGGCGGCGACGCGCGGCCGCTCCTACCATGCGAGGATACGGCACGTCCCCACTGGCAAGCGTCCCACACCATCCCGCTTGATGTCACTCTCGCGTCGGCAACTCCTCGCGCTCGGTCTCACCGGCCTCGTCGGCTCGTCCACGCGTGCCGCCGCGCTCGCGCCCTTCGGCTGGCCGTCGCCGCGTCGCGGGGACGATCCGCGCGCTGACTTCGCACCGGAGTTCGAACCGGACGTGGAGATCGCGCTCACCGCCGCGACCGCCGAGGTGCAGCTGCGACCGGGGAAGAAGACGACCGTGTGGCGCTTCACCGGTGCCGTGACGAAGGGGCCGGCGACGGCGCTCACCGCGGTGGAGGGATCGCATCTCGGTCCCACGCTGCGGTTCGTGCGCGGGCAGAAGGTGCGCATCCGCTTCCATAACGCGCTGGCCGAACCGTCGATCGTGCATTGGCACGGGCTCGACGTGCCGGAGGCGGCGGACGGGCATCCGCACAAGGCGATCGCCGCGGGCTCGGAGTACCTCTATGAGTTCACGGTGGAGAACCGGGCCGGGACGTACTGGTACCATCCGCATCCGCACGAGCGGACGGGGCCGCAGGTGAACATGGGGCTCGCGGGGCTCATCGTGGTGAGCGATCCCGAGGAGCGCGCGCTCGCGCTGCCGTCGGGCGACGGCGAGCTGCTCTGCGTGCTGCAGGACCGGTCGTTCGACGCGGAGAACCAGTTCCGCTACGCGGCGAGCATGATGGAGCGCGAGATGGGGTTCACCGGCGACGTGATGCTCGTGAACGGCAATCCGGACGCGCAGTGGTCGCTCGCGACGCGCGCGTATCGCCTGCGCGTGCTGAACGGGTCGAACGCGCGCATCTACAAGCTCGCCTGGAGCGACGCGACGCCGATGACGGTGCTCGGCACCGACGGCGGGTTGCTCGAGCGGCCGGTGGAGCAGCGCGCGGTGACGCTCGCGCCGGGGCAGCGCGTGGAGCTCTGGCTCGACCTGAGCGCGCGCGCAGTGGGGAGCACGCTCGCGCTGCGGAGCGAGGCCTTCCCGCTCGGCGACGCGGGGCTCGACATGGGCGGCGGCGGGATGGGGATGATGGCGATGGAGCGCCCGAGCGGTGGCGTGCCCCTCGGTGCACCGCTCACGCTGCTCGGCATCACCGTCGCCCGTCGCGAGCGGTCGGCGGCGAAGCTCCCGGTGCGGCTCGCGACGTTCGACGACCGATGGAAGCCCGTCGCCGACGCGCCGCGCCGTCAGGTGCCGCTCACCTTCCGGCGGATGGTGTGGTTCATGGGCGGGCGCTCGTTCGACATGCACGAGACGGCGCCCGACGAGACGGTCACGGCGGGCGCGACGCAGGTGTGGAGCTACGAGAACGCCGGCGGCCCGATGGGGATGCAGATGGCGCATCCGATCCACATGCATGGGCGGCAGTTCCGCGTGCTGTCGCGGACGGGCGGGAAGGCGGAGAACGCGCTGCGCGAAGGCCTGGTCGATGGCGGCTGGATGGACACGGTGCTGGTGCTGCCGGGGGAGACGGTGTCGGTGCAGGTGACGTTCACGTCGCATCCGGGGACGTATCTGTATCATTGCCACATCCTCGAGCATGAGGACATGGGGATGATGCGGAACTTCAAGGTGGTGTGATGCCTCTCTTTCCCCGGTACTTCACTGCGGAGATGGTGCGGGCGTTGCCGGAGGACGGGCAGCGGTACGAGGTCGTGCACGGAGAGCTGCTGGTGAGCCCGTCCCCACGTGGCGCGCACCAGCGGATCGCCTTCCGGATCGCGAGGCGGCTCGCGGACTATTGCGATGCGCTCGGCACGTTCGAGACGATGCTCAGTCCCGCGGACATCTCGTGGGGTCCTGATATCCTCGTGCAGCCTGATGTCTTCGTCGTCCCGAAGCGGGAAGCGGCGACCGGCGACTGGAGCCGGATCCGAAGCCTCACGCTCATCGCAGAGGTGTTGAGCCCGTCGAGTGCGCGCTTCGACCGGTTCCAGAAACGGAAGCTGTATCTCCAGCACGGGGTCGAGACGCTGTGGCTGCTGGACGAGGAGCGTGGATGCGTGGAGGTGTGGCATCCGGACATGCTCTTTCCCGTGATCGAGACCGAGGAACTCGTCTGGCACCCGCCCGGCGCCGTCGAGCCGCTGGTGATCCCGGTCGCGGGATTGTTCGCGCCGTAGGCGCATTGAACGGGTGTGGCCCGCGACCCCGGGGGGGGGGGCCCTGCCAACCCTCGCCGCCGAGCGTACGCTGTGGTCATGCCTCTCGCTCCTCAGTACTTCACTGCGGACATGGTGCGTGCGTTGCCGGAGGACGGGCAGCGGTACGAGGTCGTGCACGGGGAACTGCTCGTGACCCCCGCGCCGACGATGCCACACCAGCGTGTCGTCACACGACTCGTCGTCGCGCTCGCGCCGTACTGTGAGCGTCTCAGCCTCGGAGAGGTCCTCACCAGCCCGGCGGATGTGTCCTGGGGAGAGGACGTCCTGGTGCAACCGGACGTCTTCGTGACCGCGCGGGACGAGGCGGGCCTGAGCGAATGGTCGTCGCTCAGGACGCTCGACCTGGTCGTCGAGGTCCTGAGTCCCTCGACGGCGAAGCAGGACCGCTTCCAGAAGCGACGACTCTACCAGCGCCAGCGCGTCGAGACCCTCTGGATCGTGGACATCGACCGCGCGCTCGTCGAGGTCTGGACGCCGGATGCGATCCTGCCGCTGGTCAGGACCGAGGAACTCGTCTGGCACCCGCCCGGCGCCGCCGAGCCGCTGGTGATCCCGGTCCCGGGGCTCTTCGCGCCGTAGGCGCCTACGACAGGTGACGTATGGGCGCGCCGAGGCGGTCCACGTAGCATGAGGGTGTGGCTCCCACCTTCACCTCCCCGCTCCGCATGCACCGCGCCTCAGCGTTCCGTCGCACCAGCCTGACCACCCTCCGCGCCGCCCTCCGCGGCGCAGTCGTCCCGGCCCTCGTCCTCCTCCCGGTCGCCGTGGCGGCGCAGGACTCGCCCGCGCTCCCTCGCGGGTGGTCGGCCTACTATGCCATGGGGGCGAGCAGCGTCCCCGGGCCGACGGCGCTCGGCTCCGCCGCGCCTGCGGGGTCGCTCGGTGTCGCCTACGAGCGCCCCTTCGCCGAGCGACTCACCTGGCGGGCCGAGCTCGGGTATGGCGGGATCTTGGCCGACGGCGGACCGGCGCCGAGCGAGTTCTCGGAGGCGTCGAAGCTGCAGGTCCCGCGCACGCACCTCGGGGTCTCCGTCCGGCGCTACTCGGACCGGCGCGCCTGGATCGCCGGCGGCGTGAATGCAGCCTTCCAGAGCGAGTGCTGGGTGGATGTCACCGGCGGCATCGGCGTGACGGGGACGTATTCCATAGACTGCCCGGACTTCACCGATCGCGAGTACGAGTCCGCGCCCGTCGCTGCGAACCTGACGCTTGGCGCGGGGCTCGACCGCGGCCGCTTCGGGTTCGCGCTTCGGGTGGAGCAGGGCGTCACGCCGACGGTCCGCGTGAACGGCACCGGTCAGCGCGCGCGACTCCTCGCGGCGGAGATCCAGTACCGGTTCGGCCACGAGGCGCGGGGCACGACGCCGCCGCCGCGCGGCGCGCGCGCGACGGCGCCGCTCCCCGGGCAGATGGCGGCGGGGACGGTGGGCTGGGCGCTCGGCGCCGTGGCGGGACTGGTGATCGGCGACATGATGGCGGCGAGCGAGAACGACTGGGGAGCGCCGCTGCTCGGCGCGTTCGTCGGCGCCCCGCTCGGGACGACGTTCGCGATCCACGCGTTCGGGCGCTCGAAGGGGCTGCGCTCGAACGTCGTCGCGACGTACGGTGGCGCGCTCGCCGGCATGTTCGGCGGCCCGGCGATGTGGGCGACCTCGCCGCTCGGGGCGGCGGTCGCGTACAACGCGCTCAGCCGCGAGCGGGTGGTGCGCTGAGCCCTAGTGGCCCGACGCCGTCTTGCCCGTCGTCTGCTTCGGCGTCACGTGCTTGGCGCGCCACCCGTCGAGCAGCCGGATGTAGTTGAGCCGTTCCCACACGTGCGCATCCGGCGCGGTCCCCATCGCCAGCACGCCGCGCGCCTCGTCGCTCGACACGTACCCGGTGTGCCCGAGCCAGGCGCGCAGGTCGTGCAACATGGTCGCGACGTGCTCCGGCCCATGCTCGAGCAGGGCGGAAGTCACCTGCACCACGTCCGCGCCGCAGAGCAGCGCCTTCGCCACGTCCTGTCCCGAGTGCGCGCCGCCGGTGCAGGCGAGCGAGATGGGCACGTGCGGGGAGAGCACGGCGAGCGCGTGCAGCCTCAGCGGCAACTCGCGCGGCGCGGAGAGCTGCAGGCGCCGGTCGACGCCGAGGGTGTCGAGGTCGATGTCCGGCTGGTAGAAGCGATTGAACAGCGTGATGCCGTGCGCGCCCACGGACTGGAGCCGCTTGGCGAAGGACGGCACCGACGTGTAGAACGGGCCGATCTTCACCGTCACCGGGATGTCCACCGCGTGGGTGACCGACTCCACCACGGCGATCTGGCGATCCTCCACCCGCTTGGCGCCCTCGTCCATCGCCGTGACGACATCGTAGAGATTGAGCTCGATCGCATCGGCGCCGCGCGCCTCGCAGGCCCGCGCGTACTCGGTCCAGCCGCCGGGCGTGGTGCCGTTGAGCGAGGCGATCACCGGCACCTTGAGCCGCGCCCGCAGGCGCTGCAACTGCCGGAGATACGGTTCCGCGCCGAGGGAGAAGACGTCGACATCGGGGAGGAACCCGCTCGCCTCGGCGTCGCCGTTGGCACGCGCATCGATGAAGTGATGCGCGG
Source organism: Gemmatimonadota bacterium (assembly GCA_016714015.1). Classification (NCBI taxonomy): domain Bacteria; kingdom Pseudomonadati; phylum Gemmatimonadota; species Gemmatimonadota bacterium. Next base: position 1,394,577 of record JADJNZ010000001.1, on the reverse strand, counting down.
CCATCTGCTCGTTGACCACCTGCTCCTCGAAGAGGGAGTACATCACCACCGCCCCGGCCCCGGACTCGACCGCCCGCGCCGCGAGTTCGACGTCATGCGAGAGCGGGCTCGCGCCCAATACGATCGGACTGACGAGCGGCAGTCCGAGCCAGGTCGTTCGGAGGTCAACCATGGTGATGCTCCGGCGGGAGGTGGATCTTGGCCATCTGTTCGTACAGCGCGCGACGTTGCTTCACCGCATCGCGCGCGGCATCCAGCAGCTCGGCGTAGCGTTCGCTCGAGCGCAGCTCGACCATCCGGAACCGCGCCTCCTGCTCCATGTACTTCGCCACGTCGAGCCGCGGCTCGGGCGAATCGAGCACGAGCGGCGACTCGCCGCGGTCCACCCGCGCCGGGTCGTAGTGGTAGAGCGGCCACATGCCGCTGTCGATCGCGCGCTTCTGCTGCTGCGGGCTCTTGAGCAGGTCGTAGCCGTGCGCGATGCAGGGGCTGTGCGCGATCACGAGGCTCGGTCCCGGATGCCGCTCGGCCTCGAGGAGCACCTCGACGGTCTGCTGGCTCCGCGCCTGCAGCGCGATCTGCGCGACGTACACATGCCCGTAGCTCATCGCGAGGAGGCCGAGGTCCTTCTTCCGCCCCGGCTTGCCCGCGGTCGCGAACTTCGCGGCCGCACCAAGCGGCGTGGCCTTGCTCGCCTGCCCACCGGTGTTGGAATAGACCTCGGTGTCGAGCACGAGCACGTTCACCTTCTTCTGCGAAGCGAGGACGTGGTCGAGCCCGCCGAAGCCGATATCGTACGCCCAGCCGTCGCCGCCCACGATCCAGAGCGAGCGCGGCACGAGATGGTGCGCGATGGGGAGCAGCGCGCGCGCGTCGGCGCTCGCATCGGCCTTGAGCAGCGCCTCGAGCGCGGCGATGCGTTCACGCTGGGCCGCGACGTACGCGTCGTCGTGACCGGCCGGTGCGAGCAGCCCGCTCACGAGCACTTCGGGCAGGCGACTCGCCAGCGCCTCGACGAGACTGCGCGCGCGACCGGCGAGCGTGTCGAGCGAGAGCCGCATGCCGAAGCCGAACTCGGCGTTGTCCTCGAACAGCGAGTTCGCCCAGGCCGGCCCGCGCCCGTCGGCGTTGGTGGTGTAGGGCGTGGTCGGGAGATTGCCGCCATAGATGGACGAGCACCCCGTCGCGTTGGCGATCACGAGCCGGTCGCCGTAGAGCTGCGTGAGGAGCCGGAGGTACGGCGTCTCGCCGCAGCCGGCGCAGGCGCCGCTGAACTCCATGAGGGGCAAGCGCAGCGCGGCCGAGCGCTTCTCGATCTCGATCCCGCCGAGCGGGGCTGACGGGATGGTCTCGTAGAAGGCGAAGGCCTCGCGCTCGCGGTCGCGGTGCAGGTCGAGCGGCGTCGCCATGAGCGCCTTGCGTGACGGCGCCTTGCGATCCTTGGCGGGACAGACCTCGATGCAGAGTCCGCAGCCCGTGCAATCCTCCGGGGCGACCTGCACGGTGAAGCGCGTGCCCTCGGCCATCGGATAGATGTCCTGCGCGATCGACTTGAAGCCCTCGGGCGCGCCGGCGAGCGCCTCGGGCGCGTAGACCTTGGTCTGGATCGCCGTGTGCGGGCAGATCATCGAGCAGAAGTTGCACTGGACGCAGAGATCCTCGTTCCAGGTGGGGATCTCCTGCGCGATCGCGCGCTTCTCGAAGCGGCTCGTGCCGGTGGGCCAGGTGCCGTCGGGCGGGAAGGCGCTCACCGGGAGGAGGTCGCCGCGTCCCTCGAGGAGGAGGCGCGTGACGTTCTGCACGAAGTCGGGGGCCTTGCCGTGCACCGCGGGCGGGCGATGCCGCGCGGTGGTCGGCGCCGCCGGGAGCTCGATCGAGCGCAGGGAGGCGAGCGCGGTGTCGAGCGCGACGATGTTGCGCTTCACCACCTCGGTGCCGCGCCTTCCATAGGAGGTGACGACGCTGGCCTTGATGTGCGCCATCGCCTCCTCGAACGGGAGGACCTTGGAGAGCGAGAAGAAGCAGGCCTGCATCACCGTGTTGATGCGGCGGCCGAGTCCGGCGCGCTCGGCGACGCCGTAGCCGTCGATCACGTACACCTTGCAGTGCCGGTCGATGAGCTGCCGCTGCGCCTCGACGGGGAGCGAGTCGAAGAAGCGTTCGGCGGGGACCGCGGTGTTCACGAGCACCGTCGCGCCGGGCATCGCCGCGTCGAAGACGTCGCGCCGCTCGAGGAACTCCGGGTCGTGCACGGCGATGAACTGCGCGCGCGCGATGCGATAGGTGGAACGGATGGGGCGCGGACCGAAGCGCAGGTGGCTGATGGTCGTCGATCCCGACTTGCGGGAGTCGTACTCGAAGTGCCCCTGCGCGTACTGCGTGGTCTTCTCGCCGATGATCTTGATCGTGGCCTTGTTGGCCGAGACGGTGCCATCGGAGCCGAGTCCGAAGAAGATCGCGCGGCGCACGTCGTCGGCCTCGATGTCGAGCTCGGTGTCCCAGGGGAGCGAGCTGCCGGAGACGTCGTCGCGGATGCCGATGGTGAAGCGCGACTTGGGGGCGGGCTTCGCGAGCTCGGCGAAGACGGCCTTGGCCATCGCCGGCGTGAACTCCTTGCTGGAGAGGCCGTAGCGACCGCCGATGAGTCGCGGCATCACCTTGCGGTCGCCGCGGGCCACCGCGTCGACGAGGGCGAGCGCGATCTCCTGGAGGAGCGGTTCGCCGGTCGCGCCGGGTTCCTTGGTGCGGTCGAGCACCGCGATGCGCTGCGCCGTGGGCGGGAGCGCGGCGAGCAGGTGCGCCGCGGAGAAGGGGCGGAAGAGCCGGACCTTGAGGACCCCGACCTTCTCGCCCCGTTCCTGCATCCACTCCACCGTCTCGTGCGCGCATTCGGCGCCGGAGCCCATCATGATGATCACGCGCTCCGCATCCGGTGCGCCGACAAATTCGAAGAGCTGGTACTCGCGGCCGGTGAGCGCCTTGAACCTCGCGAAGGTCTCGGCGAGGAGCCCGGGGAAGGCGGCGTAGAACGGCTCGCAGGCCTCGCGCCCCTGGAACCAGGCATCGGGGTTCTGCGCGGTGCCGCGCAGCGTCGGATGGTCGGGGTCGAGGCCGCGCGCGCGGAAGGCGGCGAGCGCCTCGTCGTCGAGCAGGGCGCGCAGCGTGTCGTCGTCGAGGCGCGCGACCTTGGTGATCTCGTGCGAGGTGCGGAAGCCGTCGAAGAAGTGCAGCACCGGGATCCGCGAACGCAGCGTCACCGCGTGCGCGACGGCGGCGAGGTCCTGCGCCTCCTGCGCGTTCCCCGAGCAGAGCAGCGCCATCCCCGTCATGCGCGCGGACATCACGTCGCTGTGGTCGCCGAAGATCGAGAGCGCATGCGTCGCGAGCGTGCGCGCCGCCACATGGAGCACGAAGGGCGTGAGTTCGCCGGCGATCTTGTAGAGGTTGGGGAGCATGAGCAGCAACCCCTGCGACGCCGTGAAGGTCGTCGTGAGCGCGCCGGTCATGAGCGCGCCGTGCACCGCGCCCGCGGCACCACCCTCGGACTGCATCTCCATCACCTCGGGGACGCGGTGCCAGAGGTTGGGCTTCGCATCCGCACTCCACGCGTCTGCATGCTCGCCCATCGGCGAGGCGGGAGTGATCGGGTAGATCGCGATCACCTCGCTGAGGCGATACGCCACCGAGGCGACCGCCTCGTTCGCATCGAGCGTCTTGTGGCGTCCGTTGGTCCGGGCGTGCGGAGCGACTTCAGTCATCAGCGGCGTGCCTCGTGGAGGGCTAATGCCCCACACGTTGCGGCTGGTGATTTGTCTCCGCTGTCGGGTGTCGGGGGGAACCTGTCCGGGGATTCCCCTACACTTCCATCAGCACCGCTACGGCGTGCCCGTCGCCGAGATCGTGACCGGGTCGAGCGTCCAGACCTGGATGCTCGCGGTGTTCGCGCCGGCCACGGCGCCGGTGGTCCAGCGCAGCGTCACCTCGCCGGTGGCGTTGGTGGACGCGGTCTGCGGCGTGAACGACCCGCCGCCCGCGGTGACCTGCACCGCGACGGGGATGCCGACCATCGGCACGTTGTTGGCGCCGAGGACGCGCACGACGATCGAGACCGGGAGGGCCACACCGGCGCGCGCCGTCTGGTTGTTCCCCTGCGCGATCACCACCTGCGTGGGCACGAGGCCCGTCGCGGCGACGATCACCGGTTCCAACCCCGGCGCGGTCGCGATCAACGACTGCGTCGTCGCGCTCGGCCCGAGCGTCCAGGTCGCGAGGACCTCGCCCGACGCATCGCTCTCGGCAGACGTGGGCGTGACCGCGCCGCCGCCCGAGCCGATCTGGAGGGTGAGCGTGCGCCCTTCGATCCCGTTGCCGGTGGAGTCGATGGCGCGCAGGATCACAGCGGTGGGCAGCACCTTGCCGACCTGCGCCGACTGGTCGGCTCCCTGCACGACGATGATCCCCGCCACGGGGGCGGGGGCGGCGGCGTCCTTCGCACAGGCCGTGAGGATCAGGCCGAGGAGGAGCGCGCCGGGGGCGCGGGAAAGGAGTCGAGTGCGCATGGGTGCTTCGATGAGTATCGGCCGTTCCGGCGCCGACTCCACCCCATGCGCACGACCCTACGGGCTATTGCCGGGCGGGGATGATCCGGAGCGTCGTCACGGCGCGCGCCTCGACCTTCGCGCGCGTGAACGGCATGGGCCACGCCTCGCCCGCGAGGTGCGGCTCGAGGAAGTCGGCGAAGTGCGGACTGAGCGGATTCCCCGACTGCCCGAGATGGCGGCTGAGCGTGAAGCCATCGACGTCGGCCCAGTCGAGCACGAAGCGCATGCTCGGCCCCGCCTCGTCGTGCAGGGCGCGCGTGGTGGTGTCGAACCGCGCGAAGGCCGCGTCGAGCGTCGCGTCGTCCCCGCCGATGGCGATGGGGCCGCGCGTGAGGCCGAGCCACTTGTCGAGTGCGGCGACGCTCGCGAGCGGATGGCGCACGGTGAGCGTCTGCATCTCGCCGAAGGGTCGCTGCCAGCGCTCGGCGAGCGCCTTCCGCATGGCGCGCACGGCGATCGCCTCGAGCGTCTCGCGGTCCGGCGTGCGCGCATCGTCGGCGAAGGCCTCGGCGCTGTCGGAGAGCGCGGCGAGCGTGAGGGACGCCGCCTTGCGCCAATCGGCGCCGAGTTCGTCCTCGAAGAGCTCGCGCGGCAGCGCGTGCCACCAGTAGGCCCAGAGCGTGGCGGCGGTATCGCTCACCGCGACGCGACCGTTCCAGTCGCGCAGCGACCTGGCGGCGGCCGCGTTCCCCGCCTGCTCCGCCGCGGTGGCCGCGAGCAGGCGCCAGCGCACCGCGTTCCCCGAGACGAGATCCATCTGCGCTGCGGTCATCGCGGCGACGCCGACCTTCCCGTTGGGGTCGGTCCCCGTGGTGTCGGTGCCGCGCACCGCGGCGGAGAGGATCGCGGCGATGCGCGTCTTGCGGGTGAGGTCGTAGTAGCCCGGGATCGGATACGGATAGGCGTCACCGACCACCTGGTCGTTGGTGGTCGCGAGCCATCCCTGCGCGGGATTGAGCGCGAAGGGGCGCTCCTCGAGCGGGCGGTAGCCGCGCCACTGCGCGCGCGCGTCGGTCCCCGACTGCGGCACGAAGGTGTCGTAGCCGTCGCGCACGGGGATCGGGGCGCCGAGCTGGTAGCCGATGTTGCCCTGCTTGTCGGCGTAGGTCCAGTTGACCGCGAGCGAGCCGAGGTTGGTGACGGCGCGACGGAATCCCTCGAAGTCCTTGACGCGGTCGAGCGCGTTCACGCCGGCCATCACGCTCCAGGCGGGGAGGTCGTAGCCGGACCAGTGGAGCACGAGGGCGGTGTCGCCGCGCACGGTCATGACCGGCCCGCGCGGCGCGCGGAGGATCCGCGCGATGCGCGGCGCCTCGCCCTTCACGAGGATCGTCTCCGCCTGCACGAGCACGGGCGCCCATCCGTCGGCGGTCCGCACGCGGGGGGTGGGGGTGTCGGCCCCCTCGATCACTTCATTGTAGTCGTCCACCAGGTCTACCGGCGCGACGGTGAACGCCCAGCTCACCGTGCCGTTGTGGCCCATGGTGATGGCCGGGAACCCCGGGGCACTGACGCCGACCATCTCGAGCCCTTCGGCGGAGTGCAGGCCGACGGCGTACCAGAGTCCGGGCGCGCTGGAGAGTTCGAGGTGCGGGTCGGACGCATGGATCGCGGCGCCGCTCGCCGAGTGCCGTGGCGCGACGACCCAGGAGTTGGAGGCCTTGGTCATCTTCGGGGCGGCCTGCGTGAGCGGGACCGTGGCCGGTGACCAGGCATGCACCGCATTCGCGAGCCGGCTGGCGTCGCCGCCGAGCCGACCGAACACCTCGCGATAGTCCTTGCCCTTGTCCATGAGCGTGAGCGAGAACCAGCTCTGGTAGAAGCCCACCACGCTCACGTCCTCGACCGTCCAGGGCCGCGGCTTGAAGCCGAGGATGACGAACTCCGGCGGCAGCGGCTTGGCCTGCGCGATCCAGGCGTTCACGCCGGCGAGGTACTGCTCCATGGTGGCGCGCACCGCGGGGTCGAGCGACCCGATGTCGCGCGCGTTCTGCCAGGCGAAGCCGAGGCGGCGCTGCTCCTCGTCGAGCTCGACGGCGATCGCCCCGAAGATCTCCGAGAGCTCGCCGCGCGCCATGCGCCGGGTGAGCTCCATCTGGAAGAGCCGCTCGCTGGCGTGGAGCCAGCCGAGGGCGAAGCGGGCGTCGGCGTCGGTCCGGGCGTAGACCTGCGGCACGCCGCGGGCGTCGAAGAGGACCTCGATCTCGGCGCCCGGTCCGGGCACCGCGACCGACCCTTCGTACTGGGCGACCGAGCGGCGGAGGTAGGCCCGCCCGCCGAACCAGGCGGAGGCGACGAGGACGAGGGCGAGCGCCGCGAGGACGCCGAGGAGGCGGAGCAGGATGCGCATGGGGCGGAAAGCTATCGGCTCCCCAGCGAAGCCGCCGCGCCGTACGTTCTACGCCTGTCGGCCGCTCGGCGGTCCGGCGTGCAGTCCACCCTCAGTGCGTGGAGATCCACCGTGATCCACCTGCGTCATCGGGCCCTCGCCACCGCGCTCCTCGCGGCCGCGGCGACACCGGCCCTCGCCCAGCTCCCCGTCGCGACCGAGTTCGATGCGTTGCATTTCCGCTCGATCGGTCCCGCCACGATGTCCGGCCGCGTGGCCGACCTCGCGGTGTACGAGAAGAACCCCGCGGTCTACTACGTCGCCACCGCGCACGGCGGCCTCTGGAAGACCACGTCGAACGGCGCGATGTGGACGCCGCTCCTGCAGGACCAGGGGCTCATGTCCCTCGGCGACGTGACGATGTCGCAGACCAACCCGGATCTGGTGTGGGTGGGCGGCGGCGAGTCGAACAACCGCCAGTCCACCGGCTGGGGCGACGGCGTCTACAAGTCCGTGGACGGCGGGAAGAGCTTCACGCACATGGGGCTGCGCGACACCAAGCACATCAACCGGATCGTCATCGATCCGGCGAACAACGACATCGTCTACGTCGCCGCGACCGGTCCGCTGTGGGGCCCCGGTGGCGAGCGTGGCGTCTTCAAGACGACCGACGGCGGCCGCACCTGGCGGAAGGTCCTCGCCGGCGACGAGAACACCGGCGCCAACGACCTCGCGATGTCGTCGAAGGACCCGCGCGTGCTCTACGCGTCGATGTACCAGCGGCGCCGCACCAACTGCTGCATGAACGGCGGCGGGCCCGGCAGCGGGATCTTCAAGTCGGTGGACGGCGGCGAGACGTGGACGAAGCTCGCGGGCGGCCTCCCCGCCGGTGACCTCGGCCGCATCGGTCTCGACAGCTACCGGCAGGACCCGAACATCCTGTACGCGAGCATCGAGGCGCCGAGCATCGTGCCGGTGGACTCGGGCAAGACCGGGCTCTGGCGGTCGGATGACGCCGGCGCGACCTGGCGCAAGCTCAACGCGACCAACCCGCGCCCGATGTACTTCTCGCAGGTGCGCATCGATCCCAACAACGCCGACCGCGTGTACATGGGCGGCGTGGGGATGCAGATGACGATCGACGGCGGCAAGACGATCGAGACCGACGCGGCGCGCGTCACGCATGACGACGTGCACGCGATCTGGATCGATCCGGGCAACTCGGAGCACGTGCTCATCGGCAATGACGGCGGTCTCGCGGTGTCATACGACATGTCGAAGACCTGGACCTTCATCCCGAACCTGCCGGTGGGGCTCTTCTACCATGTCGGCTACGACATGGAGATGCCGTACAACATCTGCGGCGGCATGCAGGACAACTACAACTGGTGCGGACCCAGCGCCTCGCGCCACGGCGCCGGCATCTACAACTACGACTGGTTCCAGATCCTCGGCGGCGACGGCTTCGTCGCCATCCCCGACCCGCGCGATTCGCGCTGGGTGTTCACCGAGTCGCAGGACGGCAACACGATCCGTCGCAACGTCGTCACCGGCGAGTCGCGGTCGATCCGTCCGAATGCGACGAACGTGACGCCGGCCCCGGCGGCGGGCGACCCCCCGTACCGCTTCCATTGGGACACGCCGATGATCCACGGCACCGAGGCCGGCGTGCTCTTCGTCGGCGGCAACAAGGTGTTCCGGTCGACCGATCGCGGCGACTCGTGGGCGGTGATCTCGCCGGACCTCACACGCAACGGCAACCGCAACGACTCGACGATGTTCGGCGTGAAGAACACCGACATCCGCATCGCGCGCAACGACGGCATCCAGGTGTGGCCGGCGATCGTCGCGCTGGCCGAGTCGCCCAAGCAGGCGGGGCAGATCTGGGCCGGCACCGACGACGGCGCCGTGCAGATGACGAAGGACGTGGGCAAGACGTGGACCGACGTGACGAGCCGCCTCCCCGGCTTCCCCGCCGGCGCGTTCATCGCCGAGGTCGTGCCGAGCCGCTTCGACGCGAACGTCGCGTACGTGGCGGTGGATGACCACCGGCAGAACAACTACGGCGCGTACGTGTGGATGACCACCGACGGCGGCACGAGCTTCCGTCGCATCGACGGCGGCCTCGCCGGCGAGGTGGTGCACACGCTCACCGAGGACACGCGGAACGCGAACGTGCTGTATGTGGGCACCGAGTCGGGCATCTTCCTCTCGCTCGACCGCGGCGCGACGTGGAAGCGCCTGCGCGCGAACTTCCCGAACGTCCGCGTGGACGAGATCACGATCCACCCGCGCGACAACGCGATGCTCGTGGCGTCGCATGGCCGCGCGATCTGGGTCCTCGACCACCTCGAGCCCATCCAGGAGTACACGGCCGCGCAGTCGGTCGCGGCGGCGCGCCTCTTCTCGGTGCCGACCGCGCTGCAGTGGAAGGCGAAGGACGATCGCAACGACGAGTTCTGGGGCCACCAGACCTTCATCGGCGAGAATCCGCCGACCGAGGCGGTGATCTCGTTCTACGTGAAGACCCCGCCGCAGGCGCTGATGGTGCGGATCTCGAGCGGGACGAAGGTCGTTCGTGAGCTCACCGTGCCGGCGACGAAGAACCGCGCGGGCATCCAGACCGTGTGCTGGGACCAGCGCGTCGCGCCGATCACCGGTGCGCCGGCGGGCGGCCCGGGCGGGTTCGGCGGCGGTGGTGGTGGTGGCGGCGGGCAGTTCGGGCAGGGTGGTGGCAATCGCACGCCCGCGGTGCCGGGCGTGCCGGTGGCGCTCCCCGAGGCGGGCTACAAGCCGCAGAATCCCTGCGCCGCGGGTGGTCCGGGTGCGGGCGGCCCGGGCGGTGGCGGTGGCTTCGGCGGGTTCGGTGGCGGCGGCAACGCCGGCCCTTGGGCGACGCCGGGGACCTACACCGTCTCGCTCGTCGCGGACGGCACCGTCATCGACAGCAAGCCGATGACGATCGTGATGGATCCGAAGGTCGCCGATCGCTTCGCCGGCGCGCCGCGCGTGGCGTACGACAAGCTCGCGAACGACCTGCACGCGGCGCAGCAGCGCGGGCAGGACGTGGCGACGCGGCTCACCGCGCTCGCGACGCAGCTCACGCAGGTGACGGCGAAGATGGATTCGACGGCGACGATCACGCCGGAGATGAAGACGGCGTTCGACGCGTTCCGCACCGAGTTCAATGCGGTGCGCACGAAGTTCGGCGTGCAGTTCCGCATGCCGGGCGCGCCGGCGGCGCCGGCCCCGGGCGGCCCGGGTGGCCCGGGTGGTGGTGGTGGTGGCGGCGGGTTCGGTGGTGGTGGCGCGGCGCAGCCGGGCAACGCCCTCGGACGCGTCGGTCAGGTGAAGGGCCTGCTCCTCGGCATCTGGGAGGCGCCGAGCGCGGCGATCACCAAGGGCGCGGCGGACGCGATGAAGGCGCTCGATGACGCCAGCAAGGAAGCGCAGACCCTGCTCGCCAAGCTCCCGCGCCTGAACGAGACGCTCAAGCCCTCGGGCCTGGCGATCACGCTCCCGTAGGGAAGGTCCGTTAGGTTGCAGGGTATCAAAGGGGGCGCGTCCGACCTGGGCGCGCCCCCGTTCCATTCCAAGGAGATCGTTGATGCGCACCCTTCGTTCGTTCCGTACCGCGGCGCTCGTCGTCGTCGGCCTCGCCCTCACCGCTTCGGCCGCCTTCGCGGCGGTCGCGCTGCATGATGTCACCGGGACCTGGGCGCTCGAGGTCGTGACCGAGAACGGCACCGGCACGCCGACGCTCAAGCTGAAGCAGGAGGGCAACACCCTCACCGGCACCTACGAGTCGCGCATGATGGGCGTGCGCGCGCTCAAGGGCACGGTGAAGGGCGATTCACTGATGTTCGACCTCGCCACGAGCGGCGAGAGCACCGTGGTGCTGAGCTTCCTCGGCGTGATCGTCGATGCCGACCACATCAAGGGTGCCGTCGATTTCGCCGGTCAGGGCGGCGCGACGTTCAGCGGCACGCGGCAGAAGTAGCCGCGGTCAAGGTGGAAGGAGCAAGAAGGGCCGTCCGAGTGGGCGGCCCTTCGTCCTTCTCCCTTCCGCCTTCTACCCTCCGCTCAGCGCTGGCCGAAGTTGTACACGAAGTTGACGAGCGGGAAGCAGCACCCGCTCCCGATCCCGGTGAAGCCGCCCATGCCGAGGTCGGCGGAGATCCGGTCACCGATGAAGCGCACGCCGCCGGAGAGGAAGCCTTCGTTGTCGCCGCCGGTGAAGATCCAGTTCTCGGTGATGAGCTTCACGCGACGGCTCACGCGCGTCTCGCCGCCCAGCATCACGATCGGATGGCTCGCGACGTCGGACGTGCCGCTCGCCCAGTGATAGCCCCAACCCGCGCCCGCCGTGAGCGCGCGATCCCTGGTCCCCCAGGTGCCCGCCCCGTAGAGGATGCCGACGGAACCGTCGTCGATGACATCCTCAGGGAGCACGAAGCCGAGGGCGCCCACGGCGTAGGCCGAGCGCTCGCGCTGCGCGACCGTGTACTTGGGCGCGAAGTACCAGACGCGGCCGAAGGCCTCGGGGATGATCGGCGTGCCGCCGGCGATGGTGAAGCGGTCGGTCACGCCGTACGCGACGAGTGGCAGGAAGAGCTGGAAGCTCGAGATGTAGCCGTCCCCCTTCCGGAGCGGCCTCGCGGTGGAGGTGAAGAAGAGCCGCGTGCCGTTCGGATCCTCCACCCAGAAGGCGCCGTCCACCGCACGCCCCGTCGTGAGGCGCATCGATTCGATCTGCGCGCGCTGCAGTTCGAGCCGCACCCCCGCGGAGGTGACGAGCACCACGCGGTCCGCCGATTCCTCGGTCACCCGGCCGTAGAGCACCGAGCCGTCCTTGAGCCGCACCTCGGTGATGGTGTCACGCGGGGTGGCGGCGACCGTCGGCGCCTGCGCGGCGAGCGGCGCGGCGCGGCCGGCCGCGAGGACGAGGGCGAACAGCGAGGCGAGGAGGTACGAACCGCGAGCGAATGCGCGCATGGGATCCGTGGTGAGGAGAGGAGGGTTACCGCACGCCGTCGAGGCGCATGACGAAGACCATCACCGAGTTCGGCGGGACCTTCGCGGTGCCGCGCGGACCGTAGGCGAACCGCGAGGGCACCACGAGCTGGCGGGTCCCGCCCACTCGCATACCCCGCACGCCGAGATCCCACCCGCGGATGACGATCCCCTCGCCGACCTTGAAGGCGAGCGGGCGCGCGCCCGGCGCGGTGCGATCGATCTCCGTGCCGTCCGGGAGCATGGCGACGTACGAGACGAGCACCTCTCGGCCCGCCGTGGCGGGGACGCCGGTCCCCTCCTCGATGTCGCGGTAGTAGATGCCGGTCGGCAGTCGCGTCATCGCGAGGAGCACGACGTTGAGGTCGGCGGCGAAGGTCGTCTGCTCGACTTCGCCCTGCGGGGCGGCGAGCGCGCCATCGACCGGTGGTGGGCCGGCGTCCGGCGCGACGGTCGCCGGCGCGCCACCCGCCGCGGTCGCGCCCGCGCATCCCGCCGCGGACCAGGTGAACAGGGTCGTCAGCGCGGCGAGGCGCACGGATCGGAACGGGATCGTCATGCCTGAATCGTAGCGTCTCCCTCCGCGCGTGGCACCACCAGCACCGGCACCGTGGCCGTCCGGATGAGCTTGTCGGCCACGCTCCCCACCAGCAGGCGCTGCACGCCGCTCAGTCCCTGCCCCGACATCACGATGAGATCGGCGTCGTGCTGTTCCACTGCCTCGAGCAGCACGCGCGCCACGTTCGCATCGACCCGCGCATCCATCCGGATGTCGAGCGAGGCTGTCGCCACTCGCCGCGCGAGCGGTTCGAGGTATGCGGCCGTGAGCTCCGCCACCGGATCGCGCTTCAGGTTCATGCCGGCCACCGCCGACATCGGATGGATGACGTGCACCAGCACGAGCCGGGTGGGCGCCGTTCCCGCCAGCGTCTTCGCCGCGTCGATCGCCGCCTCGGCGCGGGCCGAGCCGTCCACCGGCACGAGGAAGCGCACGAACGGAGGCGAGCCCGCCATCCGCTTCGCCGTCGGTCGCGCGCCGCGCACGAGGAGCACCGGCACGGTGGCGTGGCGCACGAGCGCGTCCGCCACGCTCCCCAGCCAGAGTCGCTGGAAGCCGCCGCGACCGTGCGTACTCATCACGATCAGCCCCGCCCCACGCTCGGCCGCGACCGCGCAGAGCGTCGGCACCGCCTTGCCCGTGCGGAACACGGCTTCCACGGGGACCTCGGTGAGCTTCGCGGTGCGGCGCGCGAGCCGTTCGACGTAGGTGCGACTGTCGCGCTCGAGCTGTTCGTCGAGCGCCGTGTCGCCCACCGGCGCACCCCCGCCGAAGGTGAGCGGCATCATCGGCGCGTGCGCATGCACCAGCAGCAACGTCGCGTGATGCTGCTCGGCGAGCGGGATCGCCAGCGAGAGTGCGCGCTCCGCGAGTTTCGACCCGTCGACCGGGACGAGGATGGTGCGGTACATGGCGACTCCTGATGAAGGACCTCCTGCACCCTGCCGCATCGCGCACGCGTGCGCGAGAGCGAAGCCCCGGCCTGCGGGCACAGGATTCCCTGAAGGCGCTACCCGACCTCGGGTGCCGCGGCGCCGGGCGCATCGACGCCGCGTTCGCGCCAGAGCCAGCCGCGACGGATCGCCGCCTTCTCCAGTTCCACCGCGACGAACCCCGCCGTCGATACCAGTGCGCAGAAGCCCAGCTCACGCATCGTCAGCGGCTGCGTCCGGAGCAGGCGGTTGAGCACCGGCAGGTAGAGCGCCGCGAGCTGCAGCGCGACGGTCAACGCCACCGCGCCGAGCAGCGCGGGGTTGCGCCAGAACCCCACATGGAACGCCTCGCGCTCCGACCGGATCGCGAGCAGGTGCCCCACCTGGAGGAAGGCGAGGACGGTGAACGTCATGGTCTGCCACGCCCCCTGCGCGTCGCGCGACCAGGTCCACGCCTGTGTCGCGAGCGTGGCACCGCCCATCAGAAGCCCGACCCACACCGCGTGCTGCCAGAGCCCGCGCCCGAGGATGCTCTCGTCCGGTGCGCGCGGCGGACGCTGCATGAGGGACCGCTCGCCCGGCTCCACCCCGAGCGCGACCCCGGGCAACCCGTCGGTGACGAGGTTGATCCACAGGAGGTGGATGGGCAGCAGCGGGATCGGCAACCCGATCAGCGGCGCGAGGACGAGGGTCCAGATCTCGGCCGAATTGCAGGTGAGCGCGTAGCGCACGAACTTCCGGATGTTGTCGTAGATACGCCGGCCTTCGCGCACGGCACTCACGATCGTCGCGAAGTGGTCATCGAGCAGGATGAGGTCCGACGCCTCCCGCGCGACGTCGGTCCCCGCGCGCCCCATCGCGATGCCGATGTTCGCCCGCTTGAGTGCCGGCGCGTCGTTCACCCCGTCGCCCGTCATGGCGACGAACTCGCCGCGCGCCTGCAGCGCCTCGACGATCGCGATCTTCTCCTCCGGCGTCACGCGCGCGTGGACGCCATCGACGATGCCGAGCCGGGCCGCGATCGCGCGCGCCGTCGCCGGATGATCGCCGGTCACCATCACCACCTTGATCCCCGCGCGCCGGCACTCGGCGACCGCGGCCGCCGCGTCGGCGCGGGGGGGATCGAGCAAGCCCACCAGTCCGAGGAAGGTCAGCTCGGCCTCGACCTCCGCCGCCACGAGGGGGGACGGCAGCGACGGGAGCTCGCGCATCGCGATCGCGAGCACGCGCATCCCCTCCGCCGCGAGCCGATCGGCCGCGGCATGCAGCACCGCGCGCGACTCCCCGATGACGCCATCGAGCGCGGGACCGTCCGCGACGCGCACGCACCGGTCGATCACGACTTCCGGCGCGCCCTTCGTGAAGGCCACCACGCGACCGGGCCCCGCGTGCACCGTCGTCATCCGACCTCGCGCCGACGTGAACGGCAACTCCGCCACCCGCGGCAGCGCCTGCGAGGCCAACGACTTCTCGACTCCCGCGGACCGCGCGGCCTCGAGCAGCGCGACCTCGGTCGGATCACCCGCGCACGTGCCGTCCGCGGCGACGTCGGCGTCGTTGCTCAGCGCCAGCGCGAGCAGGAGGTCGCGCGGTAGCTCGCCGGTGATGGGGAGATCCGCGTCGCGCGAGGCCGCGGTCCGCACCGCGACCACGCGCATGCGATTCTCGGTGAGCGTGCCGGTCTTGTCCGAGCAGATGTAGGTGACGGAGCCGAGCGTCTCCACCGCCGGCAGACGGCGGATGAGCGCGTGCCGCACCGCCGCGCGACGCGCGCCGAGGGCGAGTGCCACCGTCACCACCGCAGGCAACGCTTCGGGGATCGCGGCCACCGCGAGACTCAGGGCGGTGAGCAGCATCAGCCCCGCGGGCTCGCCGCGCAGCAATCCCGCCGTGAAGAGCACGGCGCAGATCGCGAGCACCGCGAGCGCGAGCCGCCGCGTGAAGCGGGCGAGGCGCTGCTGGAGCGGCGTGCGTGGTACCTCCACCTCGGCCAGCAGCGTCGCGATGCGTCCGAGCTCGGTGCGCATGCCCGTCGCGGTGACGACGCCCAGTCCGCGCCCGCTCGCGACCACCGTCCCCTTGTACGCCATCCCGCGCCGGTCGCCGAGCCGTGCCGACTCGGGCACAGGCGCCACCTGTTTCCCCACGGATTCCGATTCGCCGGTCAGCGCCGCTTCGGCGACGCGCAGGTCCGCCGCTTCCACGAGGCGGAGATCGGCGGCGACCATGTCACCGGCCTCGAGTCGCACGAGGTCGCCGCTCACGAGCAGCGCGGCGGCGACCGTCCTGGTCGCGCCATCGCGTCGCACGCGCGCGCGCGGTGCGGCGAGATCCTTCAGCGCCGCGACGGCGCGTTCGGCGCGATACTCCTGCACGAAGCCGAGCACGGCATTGATCGCGAGGATCGCGAGGATCGCGACCATGTCGCCGGGTTCGCCGAGCGCGCCCGCGAGGATGGCGGCCGCCGCGAGCACCGCGACCGTGAAGTCGGCGAACTGCGCGAGGAGGATGAGCAGCGGGCCGCGGTGCGCGCCCTCGGGCAGGAGGTTCGGGCCATCGCGCGCCAGACGGCGCGCGGCCTCGGCGTCCGCGAGTCCGTCACGGGGGTGCGTCCCGAGCGCGGCGACCACCTCGTCCGCGGGCATCGCATGCCAGCGCGGCTGGACCGCCGATGACGTCGATGCGCTCGACGCCGTCCCCGGTGCCGACGAGGGCGCGGACGCGGTGCTCATGCTGCAATGTCCGCGCGCGCGCCGCGCGCCGGAGGAGGGGACGTTCCCTGTGCGACGTGAGGGAATCCCCGCCCGCGGGGCCCTGCCGATCGGTCAGTACTTCGCCAGGTACTGTTCCAGTTCCCAGGCCGAGACCTGCGAGATGTACTCGCGCCACTCCTCGCGCTTGGCGGCGAGGAAGTGCTGCGTCACGTGCGGACCGAGCGCGTCGGTGATCTCGGTGTCCTTCTCGAGCTCGTCGCACGCCTCGTTGAGGTCGTGCGGGAGGTCGTCGATGCGCAGGCGGCGCCGCTCGCGGAAGCTCATCTCCCAGATGTTCTCGTTCACCGGCTCGCGGCTCGTGGCTTCGGTCGAGATGCCGTCGAGTCCCGCGGCGAGCATCACGGCGAGCGCGAGGTACGGATTGGCGGCCGGGTCGGGCGAGCGCAGTTCCACGCGCGTGCCCGTGCCGCGACGTTCCGGCACGCGGATGAGCGGCGAGCGGTTGCGCATGGACCAGGCGACGTTGATCGGCGCCTCGTAGCCGGGCACGAGCCGCTTGTACGAGTTGACGAGCGGGTTGGTGATGGCGCTCATGCCGCGCGCGTGCTTGAGGAGCCCGCCGATGTAGTGATGCGCGACCGTCGAGAGCTGGTACTCGCCCTTGGGATCGAAGAAGGCGTTCTCGCCCTTGAGGAAGAGCGACTGGTGCGTGTGCATGCCGCTGCCGTTCTGCCCGAAGATGGGCTTGGGCATGAACGACGCCATGAGGCCGAACTGCTGGGCGACGTGCTTCACCACGAACCGGAAGGTCGCGATGTTGTCCGCGGTGGTGAGCGCATCGGCGTAGCGGAAGTCGATCTCGTGCTGGCCGTGCGCCACCTCGTGGTGCGCGGCCTCCACCTCGAAGCCCATCTGCTCGAGCGTGGCGACGATCGCGCGGCGCGCCTCCTCGCCGCGATCCATCGGGGCGAGGTCGAAGTACCCGCCCACGTCGTGCGTGAGCGTCGCCGCGCCGCCGTCGGCGCCCTGCTTGAAGAGGAAGAACTCCGCCTCCATGCCGGCGTTCATCACGTAGCCGAGGGCGGCGGCCCGTGCCACCTGCTGCTTGAGCACCTGCCGCGGATCGCCGGCGAACGGCTTCCCCTCGGGGGTCGTCACGTCGCAGATCACGCGGGCGACCTTCGAGTGCGGGTCGCCCCACGGGAAGATCCGGAAGGTCGAGAGGTCGGGCTGCAGGAGCATGTCCGACTCCTCCACGCGCACGAACCCTTCGATGGATGAGCCGTCGAAGAGGATGTCGCCGGCGAGCGCCTTCTGGAACTGCGAGGCGGGGACCTCGACGTTCTTGTTCACGCCGAGGATGTCGGTGAACTGCAGGCGGAGGAACCGGACCTGGTGCGCATGCGCGAGCTCGAGGATGTCCCTCGGCGTCGCGCTGCTCAGGTCGGACGGGATGGGGCGCGGGGCGGTCATCGTGCTCGCAATATCGGGGAGGCCCCGGCTCCTCCGCTACGCTCGGGTCGTCCTGAGCGCGCGGTGCGCGGCCCGCGTGCGGCCGCGGCGATTAGTTTTCCCGCGATGACCAACCAGCGCTTCTGCACCAACTGCGGCGCGGGCCTCGGTGCCGCCGCGAAGTTCTGCCACCGCTGCGGCCAGGCGACCGACGGCTCCACGCGCGGCGCGGCGACCGGACCCGTTGGAGGGGGCGGCGCGAGCGGTGCGCAGATCCTCCCCTGGGCCGTGGCCGGCATCGCGCTCCTCTCGCTGTTCGCGTTCATCGTCGGACAGAACTTCGGGCGCACGCCGGGGGCCGCGCCTTCGGCGGGTCCGGTCGCGGTCGCGCCGGGACGCGCCCCCGACATCTCGCAGATGGGACCCGAGGAGCGCGCCGACCGACTCTTCCAGCGCGTGATGACGTACGTCGCCGAGGGGAAGAGCGACTCGGTCGCGTTCTTCTCGCCGATGGCGATCCAGGCGCAGCTCGCGCTCGCCCCGCTCGACGCGCATCGGCGCTATGACCTCGGCCTCCTCGGCATCGTGAGCGGCGACGGGGCGATGGCGCGCGCACAGGCCGATACCATCCTCGCGGCGAATCCCGATCATCTGCTGGGTCTCATCCTCGCGATGCGTGGCGCGGGGATGGCACAGGATGCGCCGGCGCGGGCCAAGTATGCGACGCATCTATTGGACATCGCGGATACGGAGCGGGCGAAGCGGCTCGCGGAGTACACGGACCATGATCCTGACATCACCGCGGCGTTGCGGGAGGCGAAGAACCCTTCCGCGCCTCCTATCGGCTGATTCGGGATAGTTTACGGGACACCAACTGTTCAGTAAAGCGCCACAAGTATTGGTAGGTTCAAGTGGAATCATCCCCAGCGATTCGCCCCACCTCCCCGGGGCAGGCTCTGGACGTTCGCTGCGGCCCTCGTGAATCCGTGGCACCGCACTTGCCGTTCTCATCCTGCAGGCGCGAGGATGGCGCCGCGCCGCCACGTGCGGCATCTTGCACCCGCCGCTCCGAACGAGCCGCGGCATGACCCGACTCCCGATGACCGAACGCCGCACCTCACAACCCAGCCGTCTCTCGCGCGCCATCCGGGCCATCACGGAGCCCCAGGTGCGTCGGATCCTGCTCGTCGATGACGAAGAGCTGATCCGTTCCGCGATCGCGAAGTTCCTGCGATCCAAGGGCTACGAGGTCACCACCTGCGAATCGGGGCCGGCGGCCCTCGACGCGCTCGAGCGCGAGAAGCACGTCCTCATGCTCGCCGACGTGCGCATGCCCGGCATGACCGGCCTCGCCCTCGTCCCGGCGGCACTGGCCGTCGACTCCGAGCTCGCGGTCATGATGCTCACCGCCGTGAACGATGCGCCGACCGCCACCGAGGCGCTCGCGCACGGCGCGATGGACTATCTCATGAAGCCCATCGAGCTCACCGACCTCGCCGCGGCGGTCGAGCGCGTGCTGCACAAGCGCGACCTCGCGATCGAGCAGCGCAAGGTCGAGCGCCTCATCCGCGAGGAGGTCGCCGCGCAGACGGAGGAGCTCAATCGCGAGCGCGCGATGCTCAACACGGTGCTCGTCGACGTCGTCCGGGCCCTCGTCTCCGCGCAGGAGGCCAAGGACACCTTCCTCCGCGGCCACTCCGATCGCGTCGCCGACCTCGCCGCCTCCATCGCCTCCGCGCTCAACCTCTCCGATGACGAGGTCGAGAACATGCGGATCGCGGGGCGCCTCATGGACGTCGGCAAGATCGGCATCCGCGAGTCGGTGCTCAACAAGCCGGGCGCGCTCACGCCCGAGGAGTTCGACCACGTCAAGACGCACGTCGAGATCGGCCTCGAGATCCTCTCGACCATCAAGCCCATCGCGCACCTGCTCCCCGCCATCCAGGACCATCACGAGCACTGGGACGGGAACGGCTACCCGCGCAAGCTCAAGGGCGAGCAGATCTCCCTCGGCGGCCGCATCCTCCACGCCGCGGACGCCTTCGACGCCCTCACCTCGCACCGCGCCTGGCGCGACCCGCTCTCGCCGGCCGAGGCGATCCGCTTCCTCGAGGAGCGCGCGGGCGCGATGCTCGACCCGGCCATCTTCGCCGCCCTCAAGAGCACCGTCACCCGCCGGAAGACGCTCGCCTTCCTCGAGCCCGTCCCGGAGTGACCGACTGACGGAACGCCGCGTCGTATGGGCGGATATCAGGGGCTCGGCACCGCCTCCAGGTGCCGGGCCCCTCGTGTCTCTCCGCTGAACGTCAGCCCCGGCCCGTGCGTTAATCCTCTGATGATTTCCACCCGCTCGGTCCTCGCCCTCCTCTGCCTCTCGGCCGCGGCGCTCCCGGCCCAGACGCCGGACACGCTGCGCCTCACCCTCGCCCAGACGGTGGAGCGCATGCTGCGCACCTCCGACGAGGCACGCATCGCCTTGGCGCAGGTCGACCTCGCCGATGCCCAGGTGACCGCGGCGCGCGCCGCCGGGATGCCGCAGCTCCGCCTCGCCAGCACCTACCAGCAGCAGGTCGAGAACGCCCGCGCGCTCATCGTCGGCAACGTCTTCGGCCAGAGCTACACCTACAACACGAACCTCCTGCTGCAGCAGTCGCTCTTCCAGGGCGGCCGCATCGTCGGTGCGAACCAGGCCGCGGCGCGCTCCGAGCGCGCGGCCCGCGCGACCAGCGAGGAGACGCGCATCACCCTCGCGGTGGATGCCCAGCGCATCTACCTCGGCGTGGCCCTCGCGGCACAGCTCGCTGACATCCAGCGGCGCAACCTCGAGATCGCGGACACGCGCCTCGCGCAGGCCGAGCAGCTCGAACGCACCGGTCGCGCCTCGCGCTACGACGTGCTCCGCGCGCGGGTCGAGCGCACCAACCTCGAACCGACGGCGCTCCAGGCCGAGAACGCGCGCGTCCTCGCCGAGCTCGAGTTCAAGCGCCTCCTCCAGGTCCCGGTCGCGCAGCCCATCGCCCTCTCCACCGTGCTCGACCCGACGGCGGTGCAGGCGATGGCCGCCGCCGCGCTCGCCGACGACCAGGCACCCGGCGTGCGCCCCGGCGTCCGGGCGGCCGAACTCACCGCGAGCGCTCGCGAGGCCGCCATTCGCGTGGCGCGCGCGGACCTGCTCCCCACGCTCAACGCGAGCTTCCAGCTCGGCTACCTCGCGCTCCCCGCCTTCAACGGGCTCCCCACGAAGATGGGCGAGAGCTCGCTCGCGTTCTGCGCGAACCCCGGCACGGCGACGCGTCCCTGCCAGAACAACGGCTGGTTCCCCGACCGCACCTTCAACGTGCAGTTCACCTGGCCGCTCTTCGACGGGCTGCGTGCCAAGGGCGCGATCGACGTCGCGCAGGCGCAGGCCCGCGTCGCGGACCTCCAGGTGCGCCAGTCGCGCGAACAGGCCTCGATCGACGTCGAGCGTGCGCGCGCCGAGCTCGTGCGCGCCCAGGCCACCTTCACCGCCCGCGCCGGCAACGTGCGCGAGGCGGCCGAGGCGTTCGATCTCGCGACCATGCGCCACGGCCGTGGCATCGGGACGCAGCTCGAGGTGTCCGACGCACAGCTCGCCCTGCTCATCGCGCGCTCCACCGAGGCGCGCGCGACCTTCGACCTCTATGTCGCGGTGGCCGACCTCGCGCGCGTGCGCGCGCGGCCGATCCCGCTCCCCGACGGCGGCACCGTCGCCCTCGGACCCAATCGATGACCAGACCTCCCATGCATTCCCTTCGCGCCGCCTCGAGCGTCGCCCTGCTCGCGCTCGCCCTCGCCGCCTGTGGCGGCGACGAGGCCGCCGCCAACGCCGCCACGCCGGGCAAGGCGCCGAGCGGCGCTCCCGGCGGCGCACCAGGCGGCAAGGCCCCCGGCGGCGGGCCGGCGGGCGGCGGCAATCGTGCCGGCGGCTCCGTCGTCCTCTCGCGTGCCGACGTCCACAAGGTCGAGGTCGGCCTCATCGAGGCGGGGATCGCGATCAGCGGCAACCTGCGGCCCATCGAGACGGTCAGCGTGCGGGCGCGGATCGAGGGTGATCTCGTCGCGCTCCACGTGCGCGAGGGCGACGCCGTGCGGGAAGGACAGGTGCTGGCCGAGTTCGAGGCGTCCGAGCAGGAGGCCGCGCTGCGCTCCGCCGAGGCGGACGAACTCGCCGCGCGCACGGAGTCGAGCACCGCGCAGTGGAACCTCGATCAGACGAAGGAACTCTTCCAGGCCGGGGCCGTGTCGGAGCGCGACCTGCGCGCCGCCGAGCAGGCGTCCCTCACCGCCAAGGCCCGCTTCGCGGCCGCCGAGTCGCGCGTGCGCGCCGCGGCCTCGCTCGCGCGCGACACGCGCGTCCTGTCGCCGGTGAACGGCGTCGTCGAGCGGCGCACGGTGGAGAACGGCGAACGCGTCACGCGCGGCGCGCAGCTGCTGACCGTGGTGCGGAGCGACATGCTCGAGCTCACCGCCGCGGTGCCGGCCCGCCGTGCGTCGGCGCTCGCGCGCGGCATGGAGGTGCGCTTCACCGCGGATGGCCGCGCGATCCAGGGGCGCGTCGCGCGCGTGAGTCCGACCATCGACCTGCAGTCGCAGTCGGTCACGGTGTTCGTCCAGGTCCCCAACGCCAACGGCCAGCTCAAGGGCAACACCTTCGCCACCGGACAGATCATCGAGCGGTCGCTCGCGGGCCAGTTCGTCATCCCGCAGGGCGCGGTGCGGCAGACCGCCGCCGCGGCCGGCGGGCAGACGTTCGTCTGGAAGGTCGCCGGCGGGGCGCTCGCGCGGGCCGACGTGAAGCTCGGCATCGTCGACGAGGCGCGCGGCGTCGTGCAGGTGACCGAAGGGCTCGTGGCCGGCGACGAGATCGTCATCGGCAACGTCGGCCTCCTCGGCGCCGGCATGCAAGTCCAGATCATCGGCGTCGAGACGCCGCAGCGCGGCCGTCCGTAGCCGACCCCCCGTCCGGGCATCCCGATGTTCCTCTCCGACGTCTCCATCAAGCGACCCGTCTTCGCCACCATGCTCATGGTGGCGCTGGTCGTGCTCGGCACCGTCTCGTTCTTCCGGCTCGCGGTCGACGAGTACCCCGACGTGACCTACCCGACCATCGTCGCGCAGACGGCGTATCCTGGCGCGAGCCCCGAGGTCGTCGAGCGCGAGGTCTCCAAGCCCATCGAGGAAGCGCTCAACACCACCGAGGGCCTGAAGGAGATCACCTCCACCTCCACCGAGGGGTCGTCGTCCGTCCGCCTGCAGTTCAACCTCGGCGTGGACGTGATGAAGATGCAGCCCGAGGTGCAGGGGAAGGTCGCGCGCATCCGCCGTCAGCTCCCGCGCGACATCGAGGAGCCGGTGATCATCCGGTTCGATCCGAATGACCGGCCGATCATGAGCATCGTGATGAAGTCGGCGACGCGGCCGATGCGCGAGCTCACCGACCTCGCCGACGAGGTGATCGGGAAGCGCATCGAGTCGATCCCGGGCGTGGGGGGCGTGAACGTGGTCGGCGGCACCGCGCGCGAGATCCGCGTGGAGCTCGATCCGGACGCGCTCCGCGCCTACGGCATCTCGCCGGCGCAGGTCGTCGCGGCGCTGCAGCGCGAGAACCAGGAGGTCCCGGCGGGCCGCATCCAGCGCGGCGACACCGAGCGCCTCGTGCGCATCACCGGCCGCGTGACCGATCCGCTCGCCTTCGGCGACGTCACGGTGGTCGTGCGCAACGGCGCGCCCATCCGCGTGCGCGACGTCGGGCACGTGGTGGATGGCACGGCCGAGAAGCGCAGCGCCTCGCTCATGGGACTCGAGCCCGCGCTCTCGCTCGAGGTGCTCAAGATCACCGGCTCCAACACCGTCGAGGTCGCCGACCAGGTCCGCGTCGTCATCGAGCAGCTGCAGGAGCAGCTCCCGGCCGACATCGCGCTCCAGATCATCCGCGACGACTCGTCCAAGATCCGCGACGCCCTCGCCGACGTCGAGCTCACGCTCGTCCTCGGCGCGATCCTCACGGTGATGATCATCTACCTGTTCCTCGGGTCGTGGCGCTCGACCGTCATCACCGGGCTCACGCTGCCGGTGGCGATCATCTCCAGCTTCTTCGCGATGTGGATGTTCGGCTTCACGCTGAACACCATGACGCTGCTCGCGCTCTCGCTCGCGATCGGCCTGCTGATCGACGACGCGATCGTCGTGCGCGAGAACATCGTCCGGCACGTGGCGATGGGGAAGGACCACTATCTCGCCGCGAAGGAGGGCACCGACGAGATCGGCCTCGCCGTCTTCGCGACGACGCTCGCCGTGATCGCCGTGTTCATCCCCGTCGCGTTCATGGGCGGCATGATCGGCAAGATCTTCTACCAGTTCGGCGTCACCGTCGCCTTCGCCGTCGCGGTCTCGCTCTTCGTCTCGTTCACGCTCGACCCGATGCTCTCGAGCATCTGGCACGACCCCGAGGCGGAGGAGCACGGCCCCGCGGCGTGGGCCAAGGCCGGCCCGATCCGCAAGATCGCCCTCGCCTTCGACGGCTGGTTCGAGCGCCTCGCCGACCGCTATCCGCCGCTCCTCCGGCGCGCCGTGCAGCATCGGTGGCTCGTCCTCGGCGGGGCGATCGGCTCGGTCGTCGTCGCGTTCATGATCGCCGGGAGCGTCGGCTTCACCTTCATGCCCGACTACGACGCGGGCGAGTTCAACGTCTCGTACCGCGTCACGCCGGGCTCGCGGGTGGACTTCATCGTCGGCAAGGGCCAGGCGCTCGACACCATCGTCAAGCGGATCCCCGAGGTCGAGTTCACCTACCTCACCATCGGCGGCGGTGGTGGACGCGGCAACAGCACCGGCGGCCAGCTCTTCGTGAAGCTCAAGCCCGCGCATGACCGCACGCGCTCGATGGCCGAGATCCAGAACGACCTGCGCCCCAAGCTGCGCATGGTCAGCGGCGCGCGCGCGAGCATCGACGGGACGCGCTCCATCTTCGGCGGCTTCCGCCAGCCGATCGACGTGAAGGTCCAGGGCCCCGAGCCGGCGCGCCTCAAGCTCATCGCGGCGCAGGTCCTCGAGACGATGCGCGGGGTCGAGGGCATCGGCGAGCCGACCTCGTCCGACCAGGGCGACATCCCGCAGCTCGACGTGCGGGTCGATCGCCAGCAGGCCTGGGCCGCCGGCCTCGGCGTCGGCTCCATCGCCGCCACGCTGCAGCCCCTGTTCTCCGGCTCCCGCGCCACGCTCTGGCAGGACGAGCAGGGCTACACGCACGATGTGCGCGTAGTCTACCCGGAGTCGCTCCGCACCAACGCCGAGGATGTCGCCAACATCCCGGTGACGGGCTCCGCCGTCGATGTCCGCACCGGGCTCCTCGCGGCGATCCCGCTCGCGCAGGTCGCGGACGTGCGCGCCGGCGTGGGACCGCAGCAGATCGAGCGCCGCATGCTCGAGCGCCAGATCTCCATCTCATCCGGCGTGCTCCCCGGCGCCGCGGTCGGGGTCGTCGCCGACCGCGCCCGCGCCGCGCTCGACTCGCTCGTGCTCCCCGCCGGCTATCGCACCGAGTTCGGTGGTGACGTGCAGAACCTCAACGAGACCAAGGGCTTCGTCCTCGAGGCGATGATCCTCGCGGTCGTCTTCATCTATCTCATCCTCGCGTCGCTGTTCGGCTCGTTCCTGCAGCCGCTCGCGATCATGCTCTCGCTCCCGCTCTCGCTCCTCGGCGTCTCGCTCGCGCTCGTCGTCACCGGCGGGACGCTCAACGTGATGTCGATGATCGGCATCATCATGCTGATGGGCCTCGTCACGAAGAACGGCATCCTGCTCATCGACTTCGTGAACCACGCCCGCGGCGAGGGGAAGGACCGACTCTCGGCGATCCTCGAGGCGGGGCGCATCCGGCTCCGCCCGATCATCATGACCACCGCGGCGATGATCTTCGGCATGATCCCCCTGGCGATGGCGATCGGCGAAGGCGCCGAACAGCGCTCGCCGATGGCGCACGCCGTCATCGGCGGGCTCATCACGTCGACCCTGCTCACCCTGTTCGTCGTGCCGGCGGTGTATACGCTGCTCGACGACGCGGCGGCCTGGGTGACGGGCCGGAAGCGCCCTGCGGGGGAGACCGGCGAGACCTCCGCGCACGAGGTTCCCGCACTCGCCGACCAACGCGCCGGCAACCCCGCTTGACGGAATGGGGTCGCTCATGGTATTCAGCGTCCTGAACGCACGGTGTATTTCCCGCTACGGAGGCAGCGCATGCCGCTCAACGAGGAGATGATGGACCGGCTCTTCTCGGATCGCGACGACGATTCGGACGATTCCGGGTACGGTGGCGGGGGCGGCAGCAGCGCCTCCTATGACGAGGACGAGGACGAGGACGGCGGGTGGGCCGTCAACAAGGACAACTCCGACTCACTCTGGGATTCGACCGACGAGTCCGACGAGGACGACGAGGAGGGCGGCGTCGCACCGGTCGCTGGCGCGGAGGAGGAGGACGAGGAGAGCGATCTCTTCGGGGACTCCATCGCGCCGCGTCGTCGCGGGCGGAAGCCGGCGGAGAAGCCGCGCGTCCCGAGCATCTTCGAGACGGGCGAGAGTGAGGTCCCGGCCGCGGCGGCCCCGGCCAAGCCGGCTCCGAAGGCGGCCGCCAAGCCCGCTCCGGCGCCGAAGGCCGCAGCCACGCCCGAGCCCAAGGCCGCGGCGAAGCCGGCCGTGAAGGCTCCGGCCAAGGCCCCGGCCAAGGCCCCGGCCAAGGCCCCGGCCAAGGCCCCGGCCAAGGCCCCTGCCAAGGCTCCCGCCAAGGCGGCGGCCAAGCCCGCGGCGAAGCCCGTAGCCAAGGCGGCGAAGAAGGCCGTGAAGGCGGCCAAGCCGGTGAAGAAGGCGGCGAAGCCGGCGGCCAAGAAGGCGGCGAAGCAGCCGGCCAAGGCCGTGAAGAAGGCCGCGCCGAAGAAGGTCGCGAAGAAGGCGAAGCCGGCCGTGAAGAAGCCCGCCGCCAAGAAGGCGGCCAAGAAGCCGGCAGGCAAGAAGTAGCGTCGGCGCCGACGCGGGCCCGGACATGCACGAAGGCCCGACGACGCAGCAGCGTCGTCGGGCCTTCGCGCATCCTCACCGGACCCGCGTCGCGATGCCTGACCGGTCGCCTATCCGACCCGGCCCGGCCGCATTACTGTATCCGAACACATGTCCGACTCGGCTCCCGTCGCCCTGCTGCGCGCTCACGCGCGTCACGCGCCCTGGAATGCGCGCGGCCTGGCCGCACATGCGACCGCGCTGGTCGACGCCGCCGGCATGCGCCCCACGAACTCCTCGGCCCGCGCCACGCCGAGTGCCCGCGCGATCCGGTTCTATGTCGCCAACGGCCTCCTCGATCATCCCGAGGGAAAGGGCACGGCCGCGACGTACCACTACCGGCATCTGCTCCAACTGCTCGCGATCAAGATCCGGCAGCGGGAAGGGCAGACGCTCGAGACCATCAAGGCCGAGCTCGTCGAGTTGCACGGCGATCAGCTCGAGAAGCGCGTCGCGGGATCGCTCGCACCCGCACTCGGAGCCGGCGCCGACCTCCAGGTGCGTCACGACGATGACGCGCCGTCGATCTGGCGCCGGATCACCGTCGCCGAAGGCATCGAGCTGCACGTGCGTGATGACTCGGCCGCCGCGCGACCCTCGACGATGATCGCGATCCGCGAAGCCGTGCGCGCCGCCATCGGACGCGAGGACGTTCGCTGAGCCTGGGTCGATCCGCGGCGGATCGCCGACGGATCCAGTGCTGACGTGGGGCTCCCGCGGAGCGCTCCGCCGGGCGCGCCACTTGCCCGGTTTCACGTGCGGGTCGACATTTGTCTGCAATGGCGTCCGCCTCCCGCCGCAGACCCCCTTCGCGCACGGTCCTGCTCGACCGTTCGCTCGAGGCGCTCCCGCTGTTCCGCCTCTCGGACAGTTCGGAGGACACGGTCGTGACCTTCACCGCCGACAACGGCGGCCGCTGGCGCGTGCTCCCGGCCCCCGGCGAACGGCTCCCTGGCACCTTCGATCAGGACGTCTACGTCGAGCTGGCCCGGCGCTACCACGAGGCCGACCGCCCTGCCGACGGGGCGCTCACCTTCACGCTCCACGCCTTCCTGCGCTCGATGGGACGTCGCGTGGACGGGCGCACCTACGAGCAGCTGCGCGGTGCCCTCGGACGGCTCGAGCGCACCGTCCTCGAGAGTGAGGGCGCCTGGCTCGACGCCCGCACCGGCAAGTACGGCCACGCCCGCTTCACCCTGCTCTCCGCGGTCGCCATCGATCGGCGTCGGCTCACCGACCGCGACCAGCTCGCGCTCTTCCCCGCCCTCGCCTCCAACGAGCCGGGTGATGCGCGCGTGGTCCTCGACCAGCGAGTGCGCGGCAACATGAGCGCGGGTGACACGACGTCACTCCTCGCGCCGCGCTACTTCGCCCTCTCGTCGCCCGTCGCGCGCCGCCTCTACCGGCTCCTCGCCGCCGTGCGAGGCAACGATGCGGGACCCTGGCGTGTCGCATTGGAGCGCCTGGCCGAGCTATTGCCCCTCAGCCAGCGCTACCCCTCGCACCTCCAGCGCGTGCTCCAGCCGGCGCATGAGATGCTCGTCGCCGCCGGGATCGTCGCGAAGGCCGGGTTCCTGCAGGACGGTCGCGCCTGGTTCGTCGAGTACGAGGGCTGACCAGCTCGTTCCGTCGGTCCGGCGGCGGGCTCCACTGCTTGGCCTCAGGGGTATAGCACCTTACGTTCCCCAGAGCCCCTACCGAGGTCCTCCCGCATGTCCCGGTCCCGCACGATCGCCCTTGCCGCCCTCATCGCCCTCCCGCTCGCCGGCGGGGCGTTCGTCGTCCAGGAGCGCGCCGCCGCCAACAGTGCGCGCCTCTTCGACCAGGTGATGGCGCTCGTCAACGACCGGTTCGTCGACTCCATCGGCACGGGCTCGCTCTACGAGCGCGCCGCCCGCGGTCTCGTCGCCGAGCTCAAGGATCCGTACTCCGAGCTCTACACGCCGAAGGACCTCGAGATGTTCAACCAGAACACCGGGGGCTTCTACGGCGGCATCGGCATGCTGATCGAGGATCAGCAGGGCACGATCATCATCTCCAAGGTCTATCCCAACACGCCGGCCGAGGAAGCGGGCATCCGCGAGGGCGACCGCATCGTCGGGGTCGATACCGCGAGCACGCAGGGCTGGAAGGTCGACCAGGTCTCAGCCGGACTGAAGGGCCCGCCGGGCACTCGGGTGAAGGCGCGCTTCGCGCGCCCCGGCGTCCAGGCGCCCTTCGAGGTCGAGTTCACGCGCCGCACCATCCGCATCCCCGCGATCCCGTTCGCGCTCATGCTCGACGGGAAGGTCGCCTACGTCCCGCTGCAGCAGTTCAACGAGACCACCACCCGCGAGTTCGCGGAGAACCTGCGTCGCCTGCAGTCGGAAGGCGCGACGGGCCTCGTGATCGACCTCCGCCGCAACACGGGCGGCTTCCTCGACCAGGCGCTCGACCTCACCAACTTCTTCATCCCGCGCGGCGCCGAGCTCGCCACGGTGCGCGGCCGAGGCGAACCCGACCAGCGCTACGTCGCCGAGGCGGATCCCATCGCCCCGCGCATCCCGATCGTCGTCCTCACCGACGGCTACACGGCCTCGGCCTCCGAGATCGTCGCGGGCGCGCTGCAGGACCACGATCGCGCGCTCATCGTGGGCACGACCTCGTTCGGCAAGGGACTCGTGCAGTCGGTCTACCGCCTCGACGGCGGCTACGCGATCAAACTCACGACCGGCAAGTGGTACACGCCGAGCGGCCGCTCCATCCAGAAGGAGCGCGTGCTCGACGCGGCGGGGAACCTCATCGAGGTCCATCCCGACTCGCTCGAGAGCGCGGCGGATCGCGCCAAGCGCCCCGTCTTCCGTTCGGACGCGGGCCGCGCCGTCTTCGGTGGCGGCGCCATCACGCCCGACGTCATCGTCCCCTACGACACCATCACGACCGCCGAGCAGAAGCTCGCCCGCGCGCTCGTGCCGCACTCGCAGGACGTGTACATCGTCCTCGACGAGTACGCCTTCTCCATGAAGGGGGCGGTCCAGCCGGACTTCCGCGTGACGCCGGCGATGCGCGACGAGTTCCACAAGCGCCTCGCCGCCAAGGGCGTGACGCTCGACCGCACCGAGTGGGACGCCGGCCGCCGCTACATCGACCGGATCCTCGGCGATCGCATCGCCCGCCGTGCCTTCGGCGACTCCACGGCCAAGCGCCGCGACGTCCCCGAGGACGTGCAGCTCATGAAGGCACTCGAACTCCTCCGCCGCGGACGCACCACGGCCGAGCTCATCGCGCTCGGGTCGACCGCCGCTCCGGCAGCGCGCCCCGAGTGATCGCAGGTCTCTCCTCCCCCCGATCGTCACACTCGATGTCCAAGCGTCTCTTCGCGGCGGCCGCCCTCCTTGGTGCGGCCGCCTGCGGCAAGTCCGAGTCCTCCCCCGCCGTCACGCACGTCGCCGAGGCCGGCGAGTCCCGGCTGAGCAACATCCGGCAGCTCACCTTCGGTGGCGAGAACGCCGAGGCGTACTGGAGCAACGACGGCAAGTGGATCACGTTCCAGTCCACGCGTGACGGGCGGACCTGCGATCAGCAGTACGTCATGCGCGCCGACGGGAGCGACCTGACCCGCGTCTCGGACGGCCGCGGCAAGACCACCTGCGGCTGGTTCCTGCCCGGCTCCGACAAGCTGTTCTTCTCGTCGAGCACCGCGCACGATGATGCCTGCCCGGCGCGCCCCGATCCGTCCAAGGGCTACGTCTGGCCGCTCGACAAGTACGACCTCTACACGGTGAATCGCGACGGCACCGGCCAGACGCGCCTCACCAGCTACGACGTCTATACCGCCGAGGCCGTCCTCTCCCCGGACGGGACGAAGATCGTCTTCACCTCCCTGAAGGACGGTGACCTCGACATCTACACCATGAACGTCGACGGGACCGACGTGCGCCGCCTCACCACCACCGCCGGCTACGATGGCGGACCGTGGTGGTCGCCCGACGGCAAGCGGATCGTCTATCGCGCGCACCACCCGAAGGACTCCACCGAGCTCCGGCAGTACCAGGAGCTCCTCGCGCAGGGCTTCATCCGCCCGAGCAAGGTCGAGCTCTTCGTCATGAACGCCGACGGGAGCGACCAGCGCCAGGTGACCGCCCTGAGCGGGGCGAACTTCGGGCCGTCGTGGAGCCCGGACGGGAAGAAGATCATCTTCTCCTCCAACTTCGTCGCGCCGCGGAGCGGCAACTTCGACCTCTATCTGGTCGACGCCGAGGCCAACATGGCCACCGCCGACCAGCTCGAGCGCATCACCACGAGCGAGGTCTTCGACGGGTTCGCGATGTTCCACCCCACCGAGAACAAGCTCGTCTGGGCCTCCAACCGGCACGCCAAGTCCACCGGCGAGACCAACGTCTTCGTCGCCGACTTCAAGTGGGAGTGAGTTCGCCGCGCGGCAGGTGAGCGACGCACGAGGGGGGTCCGGTGGACGCGCACCGGACCCCCCTGCTAGTATCACGCATCCCCTGTGGAGGCCCCATGGAGTTCTTCTTCGGCATCGTCGGCGTCGGCATCATCGTCGTGCTCGCCAAGAGCATCCGGATCATCGGCCAGGCGGAGGTGATGGTCATCGAACGCCTCGGCGCGTTCAACCGCGTCGCGCGGTCCGGCCTCAACCTCATGATCCCCTTCGTCGAGCGCGCGAAGACGATCGACGTCCGCTTCTTCGAGAGCGACGTCACCGGCCTGAAGAAGATCGTCGCGTCCAGCACGGCGCGCATCGATCTCCGCGAGCAGGTGCTCAACTTCCCGTCGCAGCCGGTGATCACCAAGGACAACGTCACGATCGACATCGATGCCGTGATGTACTACCGCGTCGCCGACCCGCAGAAGGCGACCTACTCGGTGCAGAACCTCCCCTACGCGCTCGAGACGCTCACCCGCACCACGCTCCGCAACATCGTCGGCGACATCGAGCTCGACCAGACGCTCGCCTCGCGCGACATGATCAACAAGAAGATGCGCGAGGTGATCGAGGAGGCGTCCATCGGCTGGGGCGTCGACGTCACCCGCGTCGAGCTCCAGTCGATCGAGCCGCCGCGCGACATCCAGCAGTCGATGGAGCTGCAGATGCGCGCCGAGCGCGAGCGTCGCGCCGCCGTCACCAACGCCGAGGCGTCCAAGCGCGCCGCGATCCTCGAGTCCGAGGGCCAGAAGGAGGCGCAGATCCGCAAGGCGGAGGGCGAGAAGGGCGCCGCCATCCTCCGGGCCGAGGGTCTCGCCCAGGCGCGCCTCGCGATGGCGGACGCCGAGGCGGAGGCGGTCAAGCGCATCGCCGCCGCACTCCCGCCCGGCGAGGCCGCCACCTACCTGCTCGGTCTCAAG
Organism: Gemmatimonadota bacterium; assembly: GCA_016714015.1. Lineage (NCBI taxonomy): Bacteria > Pseudomonadati > Gemmatimonadota > Gemmatimonadota bacterium. The sequence continues at coordinate 1,362,559 of JADJNZ010000001.1, read as the reverse complement.
TACATCGAGGCGCTGCCGCAGATCGCGCAGGGCAAGGGCACCAGCATCTTCCTCCCCAGCGAGGCGACCGGCGTGCTCGGCGCGATCGGCGGTATCAAGGAGATGCTCCGCGGCTCCGGCGGCATCGCCGGCAACGAGGACAAGCCGGCGCCGCTCGGCGGCTTCCCTGGCCTGCCGGGGAAGTAGTGGCCGCGATCTCGCGCGAACGCGCCGAACGGATCGCCAAGGCGCACGTCTGCTCGCGCTGCAAGGAGTATTCGTTCAAGAAGCTCGTCGTGAAGCCCGCGCCGAAGTCCATCGCCGACGAGCTCGGCGCCGTCTGGGTCGTCGCGCGCATCTGCGGCGTCTGCGCCCATCAGGGTGAGCTCGGCATGGACGGCGAAGGCGACATCGTCTTCGAGAGCTGAGCGAGCATGGCGCGCGAGGCGCTGCGCCGTTTCCTCGAGTCCGGCCTCGGTGCGCCGGGACGCGCGCTGCTCGCCTGGCGCACGCGCGGACTCGCCGAGGCGCTGCTGCGCACGCGCGGGCTCGAGGCGCCCGGCCGCGCGCTCGCGCGACAGCTCGATGATCGCGTCCAGCGCGGACCGTTCGCCGGCCTCCAGTACCCGCGGCGGCGCGGCGACATCGTCCATGCCGCGAAGCTGCTTGGAGCATACGAGTCGGAGTTGCACGCGGCGGTGTCCGCCCTGGTCGCCCGCGAGCCACGCCTCGTCGTGAACGTCGGCTCGGGCGACGGCTTCTACATCGCGGGGCTGGCCCGCGCCCTGCCGCTCGCCACCGTCGTCGCCGTCGATCCGGATCCTCTCGCGCAACGCGCCTGCGCCGAGACCGCGCGGATGAACGGCGTCGGCGACCGCGTCTCGCACCTCGTGCGCGTCGACGCCGACGGACTCGGCGCGCTGCTTGCCGCGGGCACCGGACCGACCCTCGTCCTCGTTGACTGTGAAGGATTCGAGGACCTGCTGCTCGATCCCGCGCGCGCGCCGGCGCTCTCCCACGCTGATCTCCTGGTCGAGACGCATGATTTCGCCGCGCCCGGCGTGACGGCGCGCTTGACCGAACGGTTCGCCGCGACGCACCATGTGGCACGCCTCGAGGTCGTCGCACGCGATGTCACGGCGTACCCCGAGCTCGCGCCCCTGCCCGCCGAGATCGGCCGCGGCCTTCTCGACGAGTTCCGTCATCATCCGCAGTCCTGGCTCGTGTGCACCGCACGCGCACATCCCTAGGTCCCCCAATGGCGCCTCTCGACGTTCCCCGCCTCGCCCCCGGCGACCGCGTCCAGCACGAGCTCCTCGTGCGCGAGCGCGATGACAAGGTCACCAAGTCCGGCGATCCCTTCGTCGTGCTCAAGCTCGGCAACGCCACCGGCACCCTCGGCGTCAACGTATGGAAGGAGCACGTGCCGCTCATCGAGGGCGTGCGCCCCGGACAGGTCGTGCAGGTGATCGGCACCGTCGAGCTCTACAAGGGCGCGCGCCAGCTCAAGCTCACCGCGCCGCCGCGCGTCGTCGCGAGCGGTGGGGACCCGAACGAGTTCCTGCCGCGCATCCGCGAGAGCGCCGAGGAACTGTGGGCGCGGGTCGACGCCTGGCGCGCGGAGATGAAGGGACCGCTGCGCAAGGCCGTGGACCTCTTCTTCGGTGACGATGTCTTCCGGGAGCGCTTCGCCAAGGCGCCCGGCGCCACGCGGGGGCACCATGCGGTGATCGGCGGGTTGCTGCTCCACAGCTGCGAGGTCGCCAACATCGCCCGTGAGTCGGTCCGCACCATGCGCGGCAACGTCGCACTCGTCACGGCCGGCGCGCTGCTCCACGACATCGGGAAGGTCGAGAGCTATGCCATCCTCCTCTCCGGCTTCGAGAACACCCAGGCCGGACACCTCCTGGGGCATATCGTCCTCGGGTCGCTCATGCTCCAGGAGCGCCTGCGCTCGCTGCCGGCCGGCACGCTCAGCGAGGCCCAGCGGCTGGAGCTGCATCACTTCATCCAGTCGCACCATGGGATCCTCGAGTACGGTGCCGCCGTGCGGCCCATGACGCTCGAGGCCGAGATCCTCCATTTCGCCGACCAGACCTCCGCCAAGGGCAACGACTTCGGCGAGGCGGTCCTGGACAGCGAGCTCTTCCCCACCGACGACCTCGAGTTCTCCGCCAAGCGGAGCTGGCGGCTCGAGCGTCGCATCTGGAAGCGCACGCACTCCTGGGAGTAGGCGCGGACAGCGGAGGCGCCGCGTCCCGGTGCCCCGCACCTTCCCTGTGGTGAACCGTCCTGGCGGTTGTAGTTTTCCTCCATGACCACGATCACGCAGCAGGACTTCATCCAGTCCATCGCCGACGCGCTCCAGCACATCTCGTACTTCCATCCGCTCGACTACATCCACGCGCTCGCGGACGCGTACGAGAAGGAGCAGAGCCCCGCGGCCAAGGACGCGATCGCGCAGATCCTCACCAACTCCCGTATGTGCGCCGAGGGGCATCGCCCGATCTGCCAGGACACCGGCATCGTGGTCGTCTTCCTCAAGGTCGGGATGGACGTCCGCTGGGACGCGACGATGTCCGTGCAGGAGATGGTCAACGAGGGCGTGCGCCGCGCCTACCTGCTGCCCGAGAACGTGCTGCGGGCGTCGATCGTCAGCGATCCCGCCTTCACGCGCAAGAATACGCGGGACAACACCCCGGCGGTCGTCCACTACGAGATCGTGCCCGGCGACACCGTCGAGGTGAAGCTCGCGGCCAAGGGTGGTGGCTCCGAGAACAAGACGAAGTTCGCGATGCTCAACCCGAGCGACTCGATCGTCGACTGGGTGCTCAAGACCGTGCCGCTGATGGGCGCCGGCTGGTGCCCGCCCGGCATGCTCGGGATCGGGATCGGCGGCTCGGCCGAGAAGGCGATGCTCATGGCGAAGGAGTCGCTCATGGAGCACATCGACATGGCCCAGCTCAAGGCGCGCGGGCCGAAGGACCGGATCGAGGAGCTGCGCATCGAACTCCACGACAAGGTCAACGCGCTCGGCATCGGCGCCCAGGGCCTCGGCGGGCTCTCCACGGTGCTCGACGTGAAGATCTTCGACTATCCCACGCACGCGGCGTCGAAGCCCATCGCGATGATCCCCAACTGCGCCGCGACGCGCCACGCGCACTTCACGCTCGACGGCCGCGGCGCCGCGACGCTCCCCGTCCCCAAGCTCAGCGATTGGCCCGACGTCACGTGGAAGCCGGACGTCAACGCGAAGCGCGTGAACCTCGATACGCTGACCGCGGCCGAAGTGGCCACGTGGAAGGCCGGCGACCGCCTGCTGCTCAACGGCAAGCTCCTCACGGGCCGCGATGCGGCGCACAAGCGGATCGCCGAGCTGTACGAGAAGGGGGAGGGACTCCCGCCCGGGGTCGACTTCACGAATCGCATGATCTACTACGTGGGACCGGTCGATCCCGTGCGCGATGAGGCGGTCGGCCCGGCGGGACCGACGACCGCCACGCGCATGGACAAGTTCACCGAGATGATGCTCGCGCGGACGGGACTCATCGCGATGATCGGCAAGGCGGAGCGCGGCCCCGCAGGGCTCGAGGCGATCCGCCAGCACAAGGCGGCCTATCTCATGGCCGTCGGCGGTGCCGCGTACCTGGTGTCCAAGGCCGTGCGCTCGGCGCGCGTGGTCGCCTTCGCCGATCTGGGGATGGAGGCGATCTACGAGTTCGACGTGCAGGAGATGCCCGTCACCGTCGCCGTCGATGCCGCCGGAAGCAACGTGCACGAGACCGGACCGCGGGAGTGGCAGGAACGAATCCGGTCCTTGCCCGTATTGACGGGGTGAGCCGTTCCCTCCAGTCCGTGAGGACCCCATGCATCGTGCGTACGCCGCGTCCATCCGTCTCGTCGCACTCGGTATCCTTCTCGCCGGCTCGCTGAGCAGCTCGGCGAGCGCACAGTCCGCGGAGCACGACGCGGCCTATCGCGTGATCACGCGACTCTTCGACGCCATGCGCGCGCGCGATACCGCGGCGATGCGGGCCGCGTTCGTCTCGAACGCCTCGACGCAGACGCTCACCCGCGACAGCGTGCGCTTCGAGACGATCGACGGGTGGCTGACGAGCATCGGACGTGCGCCTGCGGGACTGCTGCTGGACGAGCGCATCGCCAATCCCGTGATCCATGTCGATGGCGACCTGGCCAGCATCTGGGTGGACTACTGGTTCTTCGCCGGCGACCGCTTCTCGCACTGCGGCGTTGACGCGTTCCTCCTCGCGCGGCACTCGGGCGAGTGGAGAGTGTTCGGTCTTGTTGACACTCGGCGCACCCAAGGCTGCGCCCCCGCGCCCACTCGGCGCCCCTCCTGACACAATAGGGAGTGATTCCCTCCACAGAGTTATCCACATTGGTGTTGGTCGTAACTAGTTGCAAATTCAACGAGTTACGCTATATGCCGCTGTTTTAGTATATCAAAAACAACCTGCAAGTCATGATAGGACTGTGCGTTAGCGCTTTGCCGATTAATTTGCTTCCATTGCCGTGCGGCTTGGCCATCATGACAGGCCGCCACCAGACTCAGCCGGAGACCGCATGCGGAAGCAGAGACAGAACACGTACAATCCCGCGCAGGCCCTCCACCTCATCGTGAGCGATCGCAACGGCGATCCGCTCAGCTGCCCCTCCTGCTCGGGTTCGATCCAGCGGGAACCGGGACACGCCCCACCGCCGCCGAGGTCGCAGGTCACGCTCAAGTGCGTCGGCTGCGGCCGCACCGCCCGGTACATCGCCGGGGCCGCCTGAACCTCTACCGTCCGTCCGGAACAGGAGCACCAGATCGATGGCCCGCATCAATGGCACCGTGAAGTGGTTCAACGACGCGAAGGGGTTCGGCTTCATCCAGCGTGAAGGTGGCCCCGACGTGTTCGTGCATTTCAGCGCGATCCAGTCCCAGGGATTCAAGTCCCTCGCCGAGGGCGACAAGGTCGAGTTCGAGATCGTCGACGGCCAGAAGGGACCGCAGGCAGCGAACGTCACGAAGGTCTGACCTCCGACTGCCCCCGTAGTCGACGCTCCCGGCGCATGCGCCGGGAGCGTCGTTGCGTTCAGGCCGTCGCTTGCGCGACCCGCGCTCGCGGCGTAGAACACGACGAGCGGCTGCAGCCGCGTTTCCGTGCCCGCGCCCGCGGGCACGTCCTCGATCCCTCGCCCCGCGTCGTGCCATTCGTCACGTTCGCCCTCACTCTGCTGGTCGCAGCGGCGCAGGACTCCGTCCCGCCACCAGCTCGCGACACGCTCGCCGTCGCGGCCATCGCGCGCTTCGTCGATGCGCAGATGGCGCAGCACGGGATCCCCGGACTCGCGCTCGCCCTCGTCGATGGCGAGCGGGTCGTGTGGGCGAAGGGATTCGGGCGGATCGATCCGGCGGACAGCACGCGACGCGTCACCGCCGACACGCCGTTCCGTGTGACGGCCCTCTCGCCCCGCTTGACCGACGCACTGCGGCGCGAGGTGCTCGCGCCACGCGGCATGACCGGCGCGCGCGACGATCCGAACGCCGCGCGGCACGCGCGTGGCACCATGTGGACCCTCGACGGGCGGACCTTCCCGGCGCCCGGGACCGCGCGCGGCCTCGGCCCCACCGCCGATCTCACCGCGTCAGTGGTCGACCTCGCGCGACTCCTCCGCATGGTGCTGACGGGCGGGATGGGGCCGCGCGGATTCGTGCGCGACTCGCTCGATGGGGCGCGGCGCATCCGCGTCGGCGGCTCGCAGGCGGGGTTCAGCGCCGAACTCGAGGCGCTGCCCGATGAGCGACTTGGTGCAGCCGTCACGCTCTCGCTCGACGGGGCCCACGCCGTCGCTGGTCGCATCGCCTCCGAGGCACTTCGGTTGTGGCGTGCGGCACGGGCCGGGGAGCCGGTCGAAGTCCCCCGTGCCACGCACGTCATCGATGCGCCGCGGCGCGGGGCGCTCGAGGGCACCTATCGCGGCAGCACGCGGACCGTCGAACTCGAGGATCGACTCGGCGACCTCTGGCTCGACGACCTCCATGGCGGTACGCCGCTGTTGCTGCGTGCGATCGACGACACCTCGCTCATCGCCGACGGCCGACTCGCGTTCGGGGCGATGGTGCGTCTGCTGCCGACGGATGGTGGACGCGCGCGTCTCGCGTTCGCGGGCGACACCTTCGTCCGCACACCCGAGCGGCGACCGGCACCACCACCGGCTGCGTGGCGCGCGATCATCGGGGAGTACGGCGAGGACGACGACGTGCTCTACCTGCTCGAGCGTGACGGACGCCTGTTCGCGCTCGTCGGGTGGTTCCAGTTCCGTCCGCTCGAGGTGGTGGACGGCGACCGACTGCGCTTCCCGACCTCCGGCCCGTATGCGGGCCGGACGATGCGTCTCGAACGCGACAGGGGCGATGGCTCCGCGTCGCGCGTCACGGCGGTCCGCATCGGCGACACGCGATTCCGGCGCCGCGCCATCGCACCGGAGGACGGTTCGACGTTCCGCATCACGCCGCAGCGCCCCATCGAGATCCTGCGGCGCGAGGCATTGGCCGCGGCACCGCCGCCGCAGCCGGGACGCGAGACGGGCGAGCTCGTTGACCTCGTCACGCTCGACCCTGGGATGCGGCTCGACATCCGCTATGCGACCACGGACAACTTCATGGGCGCCGTGATGTACGAGCGCGCGCAGGCGCGCCTGCAGCGGCCCGCCGCCGAAGCGCTCGCGCGCGTGCAGCGCACCCTCGCCTCACAGGGGTACGGTCTCCTCATCCACGATGCGTACCGCCCCTGGTACGTGACGCGGATGTTCTGGGATGCGACGCCCGATTCGCAGCGGGTCTTCGTCGCGGATCCGGCGAACGGATCGCGGCACAATCGCGGCGCGGCGGTCGACCTGTCGCTCTACGATCTCCGCACCGGCCGCGACGTACCGATGGTGAGCGGCTACGACGAGTTCTCGCCGCGCGCGTATCCGTTCTATCCGGGCGGGACGTCGGAGCAGCGGTGGTTCCGCGCCCTGCTCCGGCGGGCGATGCAGGCGGAAGGGTTCATCGTCTACGATGCCGAGTGGTGGCACTTCGACCACGAGAGCTGGCGGCGGTGGGCCGTCGGTAACACCCGATAGGGACGGACCGACGGCTCAGGCCGAGAGCGGCAGTTCCATCTGCACGAGCCGACCGGCGCGCGCCGGCGCACGGGCGGGTACGGTGCGCCTCGATCTGCGCGACGGCGCAGGTGCGGGGTCGGGATTCCGCTCGGTCGCACGCGCCTCCGCATGATCCTCAGCGCGATCGGCGATGACCGGCGACTCGCGGAGCAGTTCGGCGGTGAGGTGCCGCAGCTGCATCACGCGCAATGGCGCGGCGAGCGCGTCGCCGGCGCCGCGGCCGATCAGGCGCGCCTCATCGCGGGCGGCCTCCGGGAGGATCCGCGAGAGCGGATGGGCGAGCAGGCGGTCCACCGCCGCGGCATCGCGGAGGGAGAGCGCATCCAACAGGGCGTCGAGGTAGGCCAGCACCGTCCCTCCTTTTGCCGTTAGATACACATTGCAACTATTAGCAGTACCCGGCAAGGGGGCATGGTGTCACGGTCCTGTCGCGCTGGCGGCGCCCGATCAGCCGAGGAGCTCGAAGCGCACCGAGCGGCGGAGGCCGCGCCGCTTCCGCGGCGCATACCGGAAGAGCTGGGCGGGACGCCCCCGTCCCTCCGACCGCCACGCATCGGTCGGCTCGACGAGGTAGGCCGCCTGCAGCGCACGCCGGAAGCTCGCCTTGTGCAGACGGCGACCGAGGAGGAGCTCGTAGACCAGCTGCAACTCGCTCAGCGTGAACTCCGCGGGGAGCATGCGGAACGCGATCGGCGCGAGGTCCATCCGGTCGCGCAGCGCGGCCACGGCGGTGGACACCATCGCGACCTGCCGCGCCGGGAGGGCGGGGAGGGCGCCGACGCCGACCCAGCCCATGCCTTCCGGCGCCGGAGTGCCCATCGGGACGACCGCGACGAAGGCCACCGAGAGCGACGCGGCCGAGGGATGCTTGCGTCCGTCACCGATCGCCGCCACCTGCTCCATCCAGCTCGGCGCGCGCCCGAGCTGCTCGCGCGCGAACCGCGCCGCGGCGGTGTCGAGCACGGCGGCGGCCTCGAGGGCGGCCCACGGGAGGGTCGGCGGCGTCCCGCGCGCCGTGTCGCGCACCAGCACGGCCAGTTGACGGCCGTCCGCGCGGCAGCAGACGAGGTCGAGGGAAGCGCTGGCCGGTGAACGACCGGCGCGCGCGACGGGAGCGGTGGGGCGGTCGCGCATCGTGCGCGCAATTAGTCGCGCAATGCTACTAAAGTCAAGCCGCGCGATCCGCGCGGCGACCGCTCAATGCGCGATCGTCCCCTGCTTGGACGTGTCGACGTCGTCCACCGCGCCCGCCTTGAACAGGAAGGCTTCCATGTTCCGCGTGAGGAACTGCCGGGCCTGCGGGTCCATTACGTTCAATCCATAGTGGTTGATCAGCATCGTCTGCTGCTTCAGCCACTGCTGCCAGCAATCCGGGCAGGTACCCTCGAGGACGCGTGCCCCGATCGCGCCGGGGAAGGGCGCTCGCTCGAATCCCGCCTTCGTCTGCCCGCACTTCTGACACGTGATGTCCGCCATCGCCTTCGCCCTCGTCCTGTCGCGTGAGCCCTGAATCTATCACGGCCAGCACCGCCGCGCGCCCGGCGCACCACCGACCGGGAGGCGGTTTCCGGAACCCGTGGCCCGGCTCGCAGCCCACCGGCTTCGGCGGACTGCCACGATGGGCGCTCGAGCGCCTGCGACGCGGCCCCCTGCCGCCGCCCTCCGCGCCGATGTCACTCGTCCCCTCCGGCCACGCACACCCGCGCGCCGATGACGGCGCCGTGCGCGTGACGGCCGTCGGGCACTCGACCTTCCTCGTGCAGGTGGGTCCGCTCAACATCCTCACCGACCCGATCTGGGGCGAGCGCGCCTCGCCGCTCACGTTCTGGGGACCGCGTCGGCGACATCCCCCGGGGATTCCCCTCGAGACATTGCCTCCGATCGACGTCGTGCTCCAGTCGCACGACCACTACGACCATCTCGACGACGGCACGGTCCGCCACCTCGCGCGAGCGCATCCCGACGCGGTCTGGTGCGCGCCGCTCGGCGTGGGCACGCGGCTGCGCGCGCGCGGCGTGCGCCGCATCATCGAACGCGACTGGTGGGAGCATGCTGCCATCGGTGACGCCACGGTGCACTGCGTCCCTGCGGCGCACTTCTCCGGACGCACGCCGTTCGACCGCGACTCCACGCTCTGGTGCGGATGGGCCCTTCGCGCGCACGGCCGCCAGGTCTATTTCGTCGGCGACACCGGCCTGCATCCCGAGTTCGCGGCGATCGGCGCGCACCTCGGTCCGCTCGATCTGGTGCTCATGCCGGTCGGCGCCTACGAACCGCGATGGTTCATGCGTCCGGTGCACCTCGATCCGGCCGAGGCGCTCGAGGCCTTCACGGCACTCACCGCCGCGCATCCCGCCGTTCCGACCACGATGGTGGCGATGCACTGGGGGACGTTCGTGCTCACGGACGAACCGGTCGACGAGCCGCCTCGCCGCACGCGCGAGCGCTGGACCGCTGCCGCGCTGCCGGATGACCGGCTCTGGATCCTCTCCCCCGGCGAGACGCGCGCGATCAGAAGCGCGCGTTGAGCCAGGCGATCGTCCGCGCCGCGACCTCCTCCCAGCCGAAGTCGACGGTGATCACGTGCCCGGCCCCACGCGTCCACACTACGGTGCGGTCCTTCGCGCCGAGCCGCGCGATCGCATGCAGCGACTGCGCGTGGGGGAGCCGGTTGTCCTCCTCGGATTGGATCACGAGCGTGGGTTCGTGCACGAAGCCGAGGCGGACGGTCGTGCCCTTGGCGACCTTCTCGAGCGCCTCGAGCGAACGGCGAGTCGAGCATCCATAGGCGATCATCCGTTGCTGCGCGGCCGGATCGTGGATCGACCGTCGCCCGCCGCCGGCGATGTACTTGGTGACGAGCGCCCACAGCCGCGCCGTGCTCACCGCCACCTGCATCTGTTGCGGCACGAAGAGCATCGGCGCGAACAGCACGAGCCCGTCGGCGTCCGTCTCCGCGGCGAGCCAGGTCGCGGTCGCGCCGCCCATCGAGATCCCGCCCACCACCACGGTCCGGTGCGTCGCGCGCAACGTCGCGTATTCGTCACGCGCCTGCGCCAGCACCTGCTCGGCCGTCCAGGCATCGAAGGCGCTCAGCGCGCGGCCGTGCCCGGGCAGGAGCGGCAGTCGCACGGACCAGCCGGCGGCGTGCAGGCGTCGCGCGAGCGGATCCAGCGAGGCCGGCGAGTCGTTGTAGCCGTGGATCAAGAGGATCGCGCGACCCGTCGGCGCGGCGTACATCCGCGGCTCCGCGCCGGCGATGATGCCATCGTTCCCGAAGGTGAAGCGCGAGGCGAACCTCCGTTCGCGCGCACGCGCGCGCCACCAGCGCTGGGCCCACACCGCGGCCGCGACCACGAGCGCCCAGACGAGGCCGTTCATGTCAGTACCGCGGCACGCTCGGATCGACCTCGACGCTCCAGCGATCGATGCCACCCTCGAGGTTCATCACGCGCGGGAAACCGGCGGACCGCAGATAGTCGGCGACCATCGCGCTCCGCATCCCGTGGTGGCACAGGATCACGAAGGTGGCGTCGCGTGGCAGGTCGGCGATCCGAGCCGGGATGCTGCTCATCACGATCGGCTCGGCCACGTCGAGCGCGGCCGTCCGCACCTCCCAGTCCTCGCGCACGTCGATCACGCGCATGCGGTCCCCGCGCGCGAGCCGCATCGCGAGGTCGCGCGGCGTCAGCGTGCTCGGCGCGTCCTCCGACAGGGGGGCGGTCGCGCCGCCACCCTCCCTGCAGAAGGCCGCATAGTCATCGAGCAGCGCGGTCGCCGAGCGCGTGGCGCACCACGCGCACGCGGGATCGCGATCGATCCCCACCTCGTGGAAGCGCATGGCGAGCGCATCGACGACGAGCAGGCGCCCGATCATCGGCGTGCCTATGCCGAGCAGCAGCTTGAGCGCCTCGGTCGCCTGCATCGTCCCGAGCAGCCCGGGCAGGACGCCGAGCACCCCGCCCTCCGCACAACTCGGCACGCTCCCGGCCGGTGGTGGCTCGGGGTGCACGCAACGGTAGCAGGGGCCGTCCGGCGCGCCGAAGACCGCGAGCTGCCCCTCGAACCGATGGACGCTCGCATGCACATACGGCTTCCGCTCGAGCATGCAGGCATCGTTCACGAGATACCGCGTCGCGAAGGTGTCGGTGCCATCGAGGATCACGTCATAGTCGCCGATGATCCCGCGGGCGTTGTCGCGGGTGAGCGCCGTCTGCCAGGTGTCGAGCCGCACCGAGGGATCGAGGGCCTCGAGGCGCGCGCGCGCTGACTCGGTCTTCGGACGCCCGATCGCGGCGGTGTCGTGCAGCACTTGGCGCTGGAGATTGTGCACGGCGACGGTGTCGTGGTCGAGCACGCCGAGCCGTCCGATGCCCGCCGCCGCAAGGTAGAGCGCGGCAGGAGAGCCGAGTCCCCCGAGCCCGATGATCAGCGCCGACGAAGCGCGGAGCCGCTCCTGGCCGGATTCGCCGACGTGCGGCAGGACGAGATGGCGCGCGTAGCGCTGGAGTTCGTCGCTCGTGAGCGGCATCGGGGGAATATACGCGAGGGGGCATCGTCGGCTCTCGCCGTGCGATGCCCCCTCGACCGCGGGAGTGGTCCCGGAACCACCCCCGCCCGCCGCCCGCCGATGTGTCGTGGCGACGGAGGTCGAACTAGCGCTTCTGGACTTCGGTGCGCGCGAGCTCGAGCGCCGCGGTGGCGGCATCGAACCGTTGCACCAGATCGGTGAGTTCCCGCTCGAAGAGCGCGGCGTCGCCGAACCGGATGGCCTCGTTGACCGACGGGAACACCATGGTGCCGTACCCGTTATCGACGTCCGCCACGTATATGAGATTCCTATACCACGGGCGAGAACGCAAGCCCTCCGGCCGGATCAGTGCGCGCTCGACCTTGAGCAGCGCGGCGTTCGTCGCCTGCTGACGCGCCGCGGGGAGCCCTGCCACGAGCGCCGCATCGCGCGCCGTCGCGAACGCCTGCGCCGCTCGTTCCATGCGGTCGATCGCCGCGGCGAGCGATGCGCTCGAGCCGGGCCACCCCTTCGCCTTGAGGTTGCCGTCGATCGGCGCGAGGTAGCGGCGCATCGTGCGGGCGAACTCCACGTGGTCGTACGGGAGCACGTCGGCATTCGCGAGGCGCATGAGCATCGCCGTGCCGATGCGCGCGGCGGTCGCGTGATAGCGATAGCCCGGATCGCCGAAGCGCTCCATGAACGTGTACGAGTCGTAGTTCGAGTGATAGATCCCGTTCCCACCGCCGAAGCCCCAGTCGGAATGCGGGATGCCGAGATGGTTGTAGAACCCGGCGAAGTCGGAGCCACCACCCGGGTCCCCCATCGCCGGCTCCTCACCCGCGCGCACGCCGGCGCGTGTCCGCCACACATCATAGACGGACCCTGCGCCGCTCGGATCGGGCACCACTCGCGCGATGTCCCGCAGCACCTCGCGCAGTGTGGGAGAGCCGCCGCCGCCGAAGCTCGGACCGCTCGCGCTCACGTCCTGGTTCAGGTACGCGACGCCGCCCCTCATCAGGCGGAGCGAATCGTCCTCGACGTACTCCGTCGACCCGACGAGGCCCCACTCCTCCGCATCCCACGTCGCGAACAGGAGGGTCCGCCGCGGACGCCATCCGCTCTTCATCTGCTCGGCGATCGCGCGCGCGGCCTCGACCACGCTCACCGTGCCCGAGACGTTGTCCACCGCACCCGGGCTCCAGGCGTCACGATGCCCGCCGATGATGATCACCTCGTCCGGGAAGTCGGTCCCGCGGATCACGCCGAAGGTGTTCCAGATCGGCTTGTACGCCGCGGTCGCCGAGTCGCTCCAGACCTTGACGCGCGCGCGCACGGGGCCGGGCCCCACGTGGTAGCGGAACGCGAGCCCGCCCTGCCAGCCACGCGGGATGGGCGCCCCGCGCACCCCCTTCAGCAGCTCGACGGCGTTGCCGTAGGAGAGCGGCAGCACCGGGATGCGGGGCACCGGCATCTGCGCCTCGGGGATCCGTGGCGCGTTCGCGAGCGACGGGTATCCCGGCGTCGACGGGTCCCCCGCGCCATTCATCACGCTGCCGCGTTGCACGCCGCGATCGTTGCGGAAGGGGCCCTCGGGATAGACGTCACCCTGCACGTACCCGTCATCCGCCGGATCGCTGTACATGAGCAGCGCGAGCGCCCCGTGCTTCTCGGCTTCGCGCGCCTTGATGCCGCGGAAGCTCCGGCCGTAGCGCGCGATCGCGATCTTGCCGCGCACCGACACGCCGAGCGAGTCCAGCAGTGCATAGTCCTCGACGAGCCCGTAGTTCACATAGACCACCTCGCCGGTCACGTCGCCGGTACCGCTATAGCCGTTCACGGTCGGATACTCGTCGTGCGCGAGCGTCGTGGGGTCCTCGGCGATGCGCCCCTCGCGCAGGTCGAGCTCCTTCGCGTCCGGGCTCACGCGCCAGACCCCGTACTCCACCGTGTGCGGCAACCAGACGCGATACTCGCGCACCTCGGTGGCGATCCCGGCGGCCTCGAGTGCCTCGATCACGAGATCGCGCGTCCGGGCCTGTGCCGCGGTGCCGGCGATGTGCGGACGGTCGGCGAGTGCGCGTGCGAGCGCACCGATCCGTACCGAGTCCGCGCGCGCGATCGCCGCCTGCTCGGCGGTGCGCTGGGCCGCCGCGCGCTGCGGTGTGTACCCGGTGAGCTGCTGCGCGCCGAGGGGCCTCGAGAGGGGAAGCTCGAGGGACGCGGCGAGCACCGCCAGCGTCAGGACTGCCGTGCCGAGTCGAGTCACGAGATCCACGAGTGAGAGAGCGTCATCATGCGTCCGCCGTGCGGCGACCGTCATCCGAACCCGTGCGCCGCCTTCCCGGCGGCGCCGTCGAACTCCTGCGTCGTCTTGTAGCGTTCGTAGCGTCCATCGCCCGCGGTGGGGCGCGCCTTCTGCCGCAGGGCATCCATCTCACCGGCGTGGAACGCCTTGAACCCCGCGGCGGACTTGAGCGTCCGCTTGAGGACGGCGCTCGAATCGCAGCCGACCAGCACCGACGCCACCGGAAGCGACCACGCGTAGCGGAGCGCGTCCTCGGGCTTGATCACCTTGTTCGCCGGGATCGCGCCGCCGGCCATCGGCTTGGTGCCGATCACGGTGCCGCCGCGCCTGATGATCTCCGGCAGCACCTGCTTCTCGAAGGAGCGGAAGGTCGCATCGAACGGATTGAGCGGCATCAGCGCCACGTCCCACGCGAACCCGCGCGCGAGCAGCTTGAGCGCGATGTGCGGCGACTTCTCGCCATGGAACCCGATCCACCGCACCCGCCGCTGGTCCCGCGCCTCCTGCGCCGCATCGAGCCCGCCGTGGTCGTAGATCCAGTCCGGGTCGTTGTCGTAGATCACCTCGTGGAAGGACCAGAACTCCACATGGTCGGTCTTGAGGTGCCCGAGCGTCGCCTCGAACTGGAGCATCGCGGTCTTGTAGTCGCGCAGATGGGCACAACACTGCCACAGCAGCTGCACGCGCTCGCGATAGCCGTCGCGGAGGGCGAGTCCGATCCAGCGCTCGGTGCGGCCGTCGCCGTACTCGGGCGCGATCTCGAGCAGCGTCACGCCACCGTCGATCGCCTCGCGCACGAGCTTGATCGCCCCCTGCTGCCCCGCCTCGGCGAGTCGGCGCGTGCCAAGACCGAGGATGCCGACGGCGCCGCCGCGGCCGAACGCACGATGTTCCAGCGGAGTCACGGACCTTGGCATCGACGCTCCGGAACGGGGATCAGGGACGGAGGGGCAGGACGCGCCCATCGAGTGGCTCGAGCGGCGTCACGCCGAGCAGCGCGGCCAGCGTGGGCGCCATGTCCACCACGCGCGCCGCGGTCCCGCGGATGCCACGCGCCACGCCAGGCCCCCAGAAGATGATCGGGACCTGGGTGTCATGGTCATGCGGCAGTCCATGCGTCGCATAGGTCACCGTTTGCCAGTACGCGAACGGCTCGAGCGTGAGGACCGCCCGCACCGGACCGTCCGCGGGGAGCATGTGGAGCCAGCGGCGGGCGATGTCGTCGCGCGCGGTGTCCGCCGCGGCCAGATCGCGCACCAGATCAGCGCGCAACACACCGTTGAGCGGCCGGAGCGCCTGCACCCAGACGGCCGCGATGTCGTCCGGATCCACGTTGCGGCGCCGGAAGGCGTCAAGGTCACGCACGCGGAACCCGTCGTCATCGTGCGCGGCCGCCGTGTCGACCCCGGCCGCGCGCATCGCCGCATACGCGGCGCGCCACGCCGGCCGCACGTCCACGCGCTGCGCATCATGGTTGGCGTAGTACGCGGAACGCCACTCGGGAAAGGGCGAGATGCCGTGGTCGGCGGTGAGCGCGACGACGATGCGCCCGCGCCCGACGCGACCCTCGAGCTCGTCGAGGAAGTGCCCGAGGTAGCGGTCGAGCCGGAGCAGCTGATCGTGGATCTCCTTCGAATCGGGACCGTACCGGTGCCCCACCGCATCCGTCGTCGACAGCGAGACGGCGAGCAGGTCGGTCCGCCCAGCCTCCATGCCGAGTCCGAGCGCGCGCTGCCCCTCGAGCGCGAAGGCGATGGTCAGCGAGTCCATCCACGGATAGTCCCGGATGGCGCCGCCCACGGCGGCCGTGTCGGTCGTGACGGTGTGCGGGAAGACGTAGTCGCGCCCATTGCCCTCAAGCGGATTCGTGTCCGGCTCAGCATAGCGGTCCGCAGGCAGGAGCGGCTCCCACGCCCGTCCCGCGTAACTGCGTGGCAGGCGGCGCGCGTTGAAGGCGCGCACCCAGCTCGGCAACGTGTCGCGGTAGTAGCGCGACGTCGTGAACAGCCCCGGCATCGCATACCAGTAGACGTCGACCTTCGCGCGCCCGATGGGCAGGATCGCCCCGCGATCCTTGCGCGAGACCGAGAGGACGCGAGTCCGCGCATCCGCCGCCGCCATCCAGTCGTAGAGAGTCGTGCCGAGGAAACGGAACGGTGACGCGCCCACGTCGTCGCTCGCGATGAGCGGCGATGCCGAGGTGTTCACGCCCTGCGAGTTGCTCGCGATCCCGGTGTGCACTGGGAAGCGGCCAGACATCGTGGTGGCATGCCCCGGCGCCGTCTCGGCGATCGCATGGTCGTGTCGGCCACGCATCCAGGTCGCGCCCTGATCGCGCAATCGTGCGAGCCCGCCCGTGAAGTTGGCACCGTAGCGCTCGAGATAGTCGCTCCCGAGCTGGTCGACGGTGATGAAGACCACGAGGCTCGGCTTCCCGGACGACGGGGACGTGGTCGGTCGCGACTGGGCGCCGGCGCTGCACGCCCCGAGGAGGACCAGCGTCGGCAGCAGACGCGCGAGGAGCGATGGACGGGGCATCATTGGTCGGGATAACGGTGGGCGACGGTCGAACGTTGCCGATGATTCGGTGATCCCACCAGAGGGACGGCCGACTCGCCGCGCGCATGGGCCTCCCTTCGACGGCTTGACGCGCTCGCGGGCACGGGACAACGTGCGGGTTCCCTCCCCAACCCCCATCGCATGCGCCGCGCTCTCCCTGCCCTGCTCCTGCTCGTCGGACCCGCGCTCGTTTCCGCGCAGGCCCGCTCCACCGCCGCCACGCCGGTCGCGGCGCGTCCCGACTCCGCTTGGCGCGAGGTCGCCGGACTCGGCTGGCGCAACATCGGCCCGTCGCGCGGGGGGCGGAGCGTCGCCGTGACCGGCATCGCGGGCCAGCCGCTGACCTACTTCGCCGGCTACACCGGCGGCGGCCTCTGGCGCACCGACGACGCCGGCATCAACTGGCGCAACATCTCCGACGGCCAGTTCACCTCGAGTTCCATCGGCGCGATCGCCGTTGCGCCATCCGATCCCAACGTGCTCTACGTCGGCAGCGGCGAGCACGCGATCCGCGGCCAGTCGTCCCCCTACGGCGACGGGGTCTACAAGAGCACCGATCAGGGGCGCACCTGGACCAACGTCGGGCTGGCCGCCACACGGCAGATCTCGGCCGTGCGCGTGCATCCGACGGACCCGAACGTCGTCTACGTCGCCGCACAGGGCAATCGGTGGAAGGGCACCGCGGAGCGCGGCATCTATCGGTCACGCGATGGTGGGGGCACCTGGACGCTCGTGCTGAAGGGCATGAACGCGACGAGCGGCGCGAGCGACCTCTCGATGGATCCGAGCAACCCGCGCATCCTCTACGCCGCCTTCTGGGATCACCAACGCACGCCCTGGTTCGTGCGCAGCGGCGGTGCGGGCAGCGGCCTGTGGAAGTCCACCGACGGCGGCGACACCTGGACGCGCCTGACGCAGGGACTCCCCGCGCTCATGGGGAAGATCGGCGTCGCGGTGTCACCGGCCCAGCCGGATCGCGTCTTCGCCATCGTCGAAGCCGAGAAGGGCGGACTCTACCGGTCGGACGATGCGGGTCGCACCTGGCGCCTCCTCTCGAGCGACCGACTCATCCAGACGCGCTCCTGGTACTACATGAACGTCATCGCCGACCCGGCCAACGCCGATGTCGTGTGGGTGATGAACGCCCCGATCGTCCGCTCCATCGACGGCGGCGCGACCTTCACGACGGTCCAGGCGATGCACGGCGACAATCACGCGCTGTGGATCGACCCCACCGACGCCCGCCGGATGATCAACGGCAACGACGGCGGCGCCTCCATCTCGCTCGACGGGGGCCGCAGCTGGAGTACGCAGGACAACCAGCCGACCGCGCAGTTCTACCACGTCACGGTCGATGACGACTTCCCGTACAAGCTCTACAGCGGGCAGCAGGACAACTCGTCGGTGGTGATCCGCAGCCGCGGGACCGGGGGCTCCATCGGCATCCGCGACTGGTGGGACGGCGCCGGGTGCGAGAGCGCGAACATCGGCGTGAGCGCCAAGGATCCCCGCTTCGTCTACGGGGGCTGCTACCAGGGCCTGATCGACGAGCTCGACCAGCGCACGATGCTCACCCGCGACATCATGCCCTGGCCGGAGATGAACCTCACCGAGCCGACCGATCGCACGCGCTACCGCTTCAACTGGACCGCGCCCATCCTGGTCTCCGAGCATGATGCCAACGTGATCTATCACGGCGGCAACGTCCTCTTCCGCTCCTCCGACCGCGGCACCACGTGGAAGCCCATCTCCCCCGACCTCACGCGTGACGACCCTGCCCGTCAGGGTTGGGGTGGCGGTCCGATCACGAACGAGGGCGCCGGCGGCGAGGTGTACGGCACGATCTTCGTGATCCACGAATCCTCGCACGACGCGCGGACCGTCTACGTCGGGACTGACGACGGCTTGGTCCATCTCACGCGCGACGCGGGCGCGACCTGGACGAACGTCACACCACCCGTCGCAGGCGACGGTCTGGTGAACGAGATCGAAGTGTCACCGTTCGATCCGGCGACGGTGTGGGTGGCGTTCCGGAAGGATCGCGTCGGCGATCCGGAGCCGTACCTGTTCCGATCCACCGATTACGGGCGCACCTGGACCAGGCTTGTGGCCGGACTGAAGGCCGGTGAACCGGTCCGCGTCGTCCGGGAGGACCCGGAACGCCGCGGCCTCCTCTACGCGGGCACCGAGAACGGCACGTACTTCTCGGTCGACAACGGCGCCACGTGGCAGCGCTTCACCGGCATGCCTGTGACGCCGGTGACTGATCTCGAGGTCCGGCACGGCGACCTGATCGCGTCCACCGAAGGGCGCGCCTTCTGGATCCTCGACGACCTCTCGCCGCTGCGGCAGCACAGCGCCGAGGTCGCCCGGGCGACCGCACACCTGTATGCCCCGCGCCGGGCGATCCTCCTCGCCGGCGGAGGAGGCTTCGGTGGTGGGGGCGGAGGCACGCGCGTGGGTCGCAATCCCCCCACCGGGGGGACCGTGCACTTCCGTCTCGCCGCGGCCCCGGATTCGTCCACCAAGGTGTCGCTCGAGTTCCTCGACATGCGAGGCGTAGTTCTGCGGACCTATTCCAATCGGTCGGGCAGCGGTCCCGCGCGTCTCGCCGCGCGCGGCGGCCTGAACACGTTCACGTGGGACCTGCGGCGTGAGGCGCCGACCACGTTGCAGGGCGTGCAGCTCTTCGGTGCGCCGTCAGGCGGCGGGGCGAAGGTGCTGCCCGGCCGCTATCAGGTGCGCCTCACCGTGGGCGCGTTCGCGCAGACGCAGCCGTTCGACGTGGTGAACGATCCGCGCCTCGAGCCCATCCCCGCTGCCGTCATCGCGGAGCGCGATTCCATCGCCAACCTGCTCGTCGCGCGGATCGGGGAGATCCACGACGCCGTGCTGCGGGTGCGCGATGTCCGCGCGCAGGTCGCAGGCATCGTGACGCGCACCGCCACCGATCCCTTGGCGGACTCCATCGCCGCTGAAGGGAGGAAGCTGACGACCAAGGCCGAGTCGCTCGATCCGCGGATGACCACCAAGGCCGGCAATGGGCAGGACATCATCAACTACGCCAACGGGATCAACGGCCAGTTCGGCTTCCTGCTCGGCCAGGTCGAGGGGAATCCGGGACTGACGGCACAGATCCGCGAGCGGCTCGCCGAACTCGAGCGGATGTGGGGTGCGCTGCGCGCCGAGGTCGAGGTGCTCGAGACCACCGATGTGGAACGATTCAACCAGCTGCTCGAGCGGGCGAAGGTCCCCGGGCTGATCACCCCCAAGCCGAAGCCTCGCGTGGTGATGTAGGACGTACGCGGTCCGCACCGATCGCGAAGCGCCCCGGCGGCCATCGGCCGCCGGGGCGCTTCGTCATCCAGCACCATCGCATCAGCCTAGCGCGGCCTCGAGCATTTCGATGCCGAGCTTCAGATCGGCGCGCGTCATCACGAGCGGTGGGAGAAGACGCACGGTGTGGTCCCCCGCGGAGACCACGATGAGGCCCTGCTCCAACGCCCGCCCCACCACGTCCTTCGCGGGATCGGTGACGTCGAGTCCCCA
The DNA here is from genome assembly GCA_016714015.1 of Gemmatimonadota bacterium. Taxonomy (NCBI): domain Bacteria; kingdom Pseudomonadati; phylum Gemmatimonadota; species Gemmatimonadota bacterium. The sequence goes on along the minus strand of JADJNZ010000001.1, from coordinate 1,342,481 downwards.
CATGAAGCCGCGTCCACGCACCGCGCGCACCTTGGTCGACCGCTTCTGGAGCTGAGCCAGCTGGTCGCCGAGCCACTTCCCTTCCTTCACGACGTGCGCGAGGAGCTTGGGATCGTGGAGCCGGTCGAAGACGTGGTTCGCGACGTGTGCCACGAACGGTCCGCCGCCGAACGTCGTGCCGTGGTCGCCGGGCTGCATCGCATCACCGACGGCCTGTGTGGCGAGCACCGCGCCCATCGGCAGTCCGGCCGCCATCGGCTTGGCGAGCGTCAGCAGGTCCGGCGTGATGCCGAACTGCTCATACGCGAAGAACGTCCCGGTACGTCCATAGCCGCACTGGATCTCGTCGAGGATGAGCAGGACGTTCCGCTCGCGCGTGAGCGCGCGCAGCTCGCGCACGAAGCCGGTGTCGAGCACGCGCACGCCGCCCTCGCCCTGGATCGGCTCGAGGATCACAGCACAGGTCGTCTCGTCGCTGATGACCGCGGAGAGCTCGGTGAGGTTGCGCTCATGGATGTGGATGCCGCCGGCCAACGGACGGAATGGGTTCCGATACTGCGGCCGATCGGTCGCCGCCACGGTCCCGAAGAGGCGCCCGTGGAAAGCCCCCCGCAAGGAGACGATCTCGTGCTTCGCGACCCCGCCTTCGAGCTTGCCCCACTTCCGCGCCATCTTGAACGCGCCCTCGTTCGCCTCGGCGCCCGAGTTGCAGAAGAAGACCCGGTCGGCGAACGAGGCGGCGACGAGCTTCTCCGCCAAGCGCTCGCCGGGGCTCGTGCGGAAGAGGTTCGAGGTGTGGACGAGTCCCGTCTCGATCGCCTCGTGCATCGCCTGCTTCACGCCCGCATCGTTGTATCCGAGTGCGTTGACAGCGATGCCCGCGGCGAAATCGAGCCACGACCGGCCCTCGGCGTCGTGGAGCCGCACGCCATCGGCGCGCACGAGTTCCATCGGCGCGCGACGGTAGAGCCCCAGCAGGGCGTCGGTCATCGGGTCGGCGGCGGCGGTCATGCGTGGTCCTTGCTGGTGGTGTGGTGGAGCGTCACGGCGGTCCCGACGGTGGAGTCCGTGACACCATCGATGTTCGCGATGCGGACCCGCCGGACGCCGTTGCGGAGCGCGGTCGTCGCGGCGTCGAGCTTGGCGCGCATCCCGCCCTGCACGACGCCGCGCGCGACGAGGCGGTCGATCGCGTCGGCGTCGAGGGTTCGGAGGAGCGCACCGTCCTCGAGGACGCCCGGAACATCGGCGAGGAACAACAGCTCGTCGGCACCGAGGCTGGCGGCGATCGCTGCGGCGGCATCGTCGCCGTTCACGTTGAGTCCGTCACCCTCGGCCGACTCCCGGTCTCGCGCCAGCGGCGAGATCACCGGCACCCAGCCGCCGTTCAGGAGATCCGCCACGAGCGTCGCGTCGGCGAACACATCGCCGCCGACGCGACCGAAGGTGGCGTCGGTGACCCGCGCGGTCAGCATGCCCCCATCCTCGCCGCTCACCCCGACGCTCCGGAGTCCGGTCGTGGCGAGCTGCGCGACGAGGCGCTTGTTGACCGTCCCCGAGAGGATCATCCGGACCGCATCGAGGTCGGCCGCGCTCGTGACGCGCCGACCATGCACGAACTGCGGTTCCACCCCCATGCGGCGTTGCAGCGCGGTCACCTCATCGCCACCGCCGTGCACGATGACGAGTCGCGTGCCCCGCGCCCCGGCGGCGTCGCGCAGTCGCTCCGGAAGGACCGGATCCCCCTGGGCTCGGCCTCCGATCTTCACGACGCGGATGACCACGCCCGCACCGACATGCGTCGCCACGTGGGGCGAGCGATCGGCCCGCGGATGCAGGATCGGGGAGTGCGCGTCGGAGCGTCGGCGTTGTCCGGTCATGACGGCAATCCCGTCGCCTCGTCGAGACCGAGCATCAGGTTCGCGTTCTGCAGCGCCTGACCCGCCGCGCCCTTCATCAGGTTGTCGATCGCACTGAACACCTGGATGGTCGGCGTTCGCACGCCCGCGACGGGGCGGGCGGTCAAGCGCACGACGTTGCGATGCGTGACGTGGCGGAGCTCGGGAAGGTCCTCGATGACCTCGATGAACCGCTCGCCAGCGTATCGGGTGCGCCACGGCGCCAGCAGGTCGGTCAGTGGCGCCTTCAGCGGGACGGTGATCGTCGACAGGATGCCGCGCGCGATCGGCAGCAGATGCGGTGTGAAGAGCAGATCGACGTCGGCGCCGAGCTCCCCGGCGAGCGCGCGCATCTCGTTCAGGTGCCGGTGCGTGTTGCCGACGCCGTAGGCCCGGTAGTTCTCGGTCACCTCACCGAACAGCAGGTCGAGACGCGGCGAGAGGCCGGCGCCGCTCACGCCGCTCGCCGCGGCGATGTCGATCGTCGCGCCTGGCGCGACCAATCCCTGCTCCAGCAGCGGCAGGAGCGCCAGGAGCGCCGACGTCGGATAGCAGCCCGGGTTGGCGACGCATTCGGCGTCGCGCACCTGGTCGCGGCGCAACTCCGTGAGTCCATACGGGATTCCTGCGCTCGCGCCGTTGCCGATGCGGAGGTCAGCGGAGAGGTCGACGACCTTCACGCCCGCCGCGCGCGCGCGCGCGACCCACTCGGCGCTGGCGCCGTGGGGGAGCGCAGAGAAGAGCAGTCGGGCGTCCGCGAGGCGGACCTCGTCGGTGGCTTGGAAGGTGACGGACCCGCCAAGCGGCAGCTGCGCGGTCTCGCCGCGCTGCGAGTTGGCGGTCGCATACGCGAGCGTGAGCGCGGGGTGGCGCTGGATGAGACCACAGAGCTCGCGCCCCGCGTATCCGGAGGCGCCGAGCACGCCGACTGGAATCTTATGCACCTTTAATGCATACTAATGCCGTCGATCGCTGTCAACTGTTTCCTTACCTCGCGCGCCGGTGCGTGGTAGACTGCGGCAACCGGAGAACTCTCGTGACGGCCAGTAAACGCGACCGCCAGCATGCCATCCTCGAACTGATCGGCACCCGTGAGATCGGGAGCCAGGAGGAGCTGCGGCAGCTGCTCCTCAAGAAGGGGTGGGACGTGACGCAGTCCACGCTCTCGCGCGACCTGCGTGACCTGCGCATCGCGCGCGTGCCGACCGGGCACGGCCTGCGTTACGTGGTCAGCGGCGAGGGTGGCGGGGAGGAGGGCGCGCGCGCGCCGCTGGCCGCGATCCTGCCGCAGCTGTTCGTGCGTCTCGACGGGGTCGGCCACCTCATCGTGCTCAAGACCGTCAGCGGGGGCGCGCAGACCGTCGCGCACGCCCTGGACCGCGAGCCCAACACCGACCTCCTCGGTACGATCGCCGGGGACGACACGATCCTGATGATCTGCCGCAGCGAGCAGGCACGGGAGCGTGTGGCGCGCCGTCTCGCGGGCTTGGGCCGGCGCGGCAGCTGATCGCACGACCATCATTCGCATACTTATGCGACTTGCATTCAACCGCAGCCGCGACGTGATCCGACGTCCGGCCTGCCAGCCGACTCTTTCGAGGGACTGAACGTGAGTGGAACAGAACACAAGCTCTGGGGCGGCCGGTTCGCCGGCGGGCCCGCCCCTGAGCTCGAGGCCGTCAATCGCTCCATCACAACGGATCTGCGGCTTTGGCCATTCGACATCGCACTGTCCAAGGCGTGGGCGCAGGGGCTCGTCACCGCCGGGGTGCTCACGGCGACCGATGCGACGGCCATCCGGGACGGTCTCGATCGCGTGGCGGAGCGCATCCGCGGCGGCGAGGCCCCCATCGCGTCGGACGAGGACGTGCATACGTTCGTCGATCGACTCCTGCACCTCGAGGCCGGCGAGCCCGCTGGTCGCCTGCACACCGGTCGCAGCCGCAATGACCAGGTGGCCACCGGGACCCGGCTGTGGACCCGCGATGCCTGCGATCGCGTCGCCCTCCTCGTGCGTGACCTGCAGGAGGCGATCCTCACGCAGGCCGCGTCACAGGTCGAGGCGATCATGCCGGCCTACACGCACTTGCAGCGCGCGCAGCCCGTGTCGGTCGCCCACTGGCTCCTCTCGCACTTCTGGCCGCTCGAACGTGATCTAGCGCGCCTCCGGGCGGCGCGCGCGGCGGCCAATGTCCTGCCACTCGGCAGCGGGGCCATCGCCGGGTCCGCCTTCCCCGTCCCCCGTGACGAGATCCGCGCCGCGCTAGGGTTCGTGTCCCTCTCGCGCAACTCGATTGATGCCGTGGGTGACCGGGACTTCATCGCGGACATGCTCTACGCGATCACGGTCCTCGGCACGCACCTCTCGCGAATCGGTGAGGACCTCATCCTGTTTGGGTCGAGCGAGTTCGGGTTCGTTCGTTTCGGCGACGCCTTCTCGACGGGCTCTTCCATGATGCCGCAGAAGCGGAATCCGGATGCGCTCGAGCTCGCCCGTGGGTCCGGCGCGCGGATGCTGGGCGACCTCACCGCACTGCTCGCGACCCTCAAGGGACTTCCGAGCGGCTACAACAAGGACCTGCAGGAGGACAAGCGGTCCCTGTTCGATGCGGTCGACGGGATCTCGCTGCTCCTCCCCGCGGTAGCCGGCTCGATCGCGACGCTCACCTTCGATCGGGCGAGGATGCGCGCGGCCGTCACCAGTTCGATGATGGCGACTGACCTTGCCGACTACCTGGTCCGAAAGCGGGTGACATTCCGTGACGCGCACGGCGCCGTCGGTCGACTGGTGCGCGAGGCAGAGGAGAAGGGTATCGAGATGTCCGCGTTGCCCTTCAGCAGCTTCGCGACTGCCAACTCGGCATTCACTGAGGATGTCCTTCAGGAGCTGCGACCAGAGACTTCGCTTTCGCACCGAGAGCTGCCAGGAGGGACCGGATTGCAGGCTGTTCGCGAGCAACTCGAAGCGGCTCAGCGCGCAGTGGGTTTATCACTGGCGTAGATCGGTAAACTGCTGTCAAAGAACGACTTATATATTAAACTTCATGTTGAGATTAATATATTTGCGATTCTGCAGGCCGGTCCATGATCGAGGTGCGTTTTTCCTGGGTGAAACGCGAGTGCGTAGTGATGCATCGGTCGACATGATGTACATACTGCACTGTCGGATATGGCGTTAGCTCAATACCTTAAATATTCTCCAGTGCGAGGATATTTAATTGAGAGCGGTGACGACTGCCACTGCCGCGGCGATCCTTGGCCTCGAGCGGAACGCGTTTCAGAATATGATCACGCGGATTCGGGCCTCGGAGCTTCCTAGAGGCCGCCAGGGCCTTGAGCGTCGGATTCCTGTCACGCTACTCCCGCGTCTGCTACTGTGCGCCGAGCTCGCGCAGCGCTTGGGACTGCCGTTTTGGGAGGCCTATTCGCTCGCGCAGCGCCTTGCCAGGGGGGAAGGCACCGCTGGTCCCTTCATCCGGATTCACGTTGACCTCGAGCGCATTGAGCGGGAGATAGACGCGCAGCTCGAGACTGCCGTGGAGACCGTCGTTCGCCCGAAGCGCGGGCGGCCGCGTGGACGGGGACAGGTGCGCGTGGGGGCATTGCCCGCGCCTCGTCCGGGGAGCGAAACGCCTTGACAGTTGCGGCCTCGCCCTACGGGAACACAAAAGGCGCCCGGAGCCGAAGCTCCGGGCGCCTTTCGATCGTGCCGGCGTGGCTTACGAAACCTTCGAGACGTTCTCGGCAGCGGGGCCCTTGGCACCCTGCACGATGTCGAACTCGACGGCGTCACCCTCTGCGAGCGACTTGAAGCCGGAACCCTGGATCGCGCTGTAGTGCACGAAGCAATCCTTGGTGCCGTTGTCCGGGGTGATGAACCCGAAGCCCTTCGCATCGTTGAACCACTTCACCTTGCCGGTCGTACGCATTCCCTACTCCTGATTTGGTGATTGTCGCCGGGAGCGGAACGCGCCGACCCTGCACAATCGAGATCACGGGACAAAAAAGGCCCCCCGTGCTGGACCGACCCCCAGAGAGTCCAAGGGACGAAATGAAGGTACGGAGTCCGCCGCCACCCCGCAATAGGGGGTTTTGCAAGTGACATCTTTCCCCCGCCGGTCGTCCGGCCCGGCCGGGCCCTCCCTCGCGGCACCCGGAGGATCAGGGCAGCGGCGTCTGCCCATCGTCGACCACGCGACGATACGCGGTCACGAAGTACGGCGTGTCGCCGAAACAGCTCGTCGGGACGCCCCGATGCTCGCTGTACTCCACGGCCACCCGCCCTTTCCCCATGTCCGACGCGAGCGCCTCGGCCAGTGAGTCGTTCCGGATGGTGAAGGTGAAGATCTGTGGCGAGACGCCCGGCGCCGTCGCCATCGCCAACTCACCCTCCCACGTCTTACAGATCCATCCCTTGAGCGAGAGCTTCTGCACGTAGCCGGTGCGCGTCCCCGTCGAGTACGAGTACCCGAGTGCAAGGAGCGACCAGAGGGTGACGCCGAGCAGTGGGACGCCGATCAGTCCGAGGACCGTGAGCTTGCCCCAGTGTCGGCGGAAGAGACCGGGCTTCGCGGGCGGAGCCTCCGCCGGTGCGGGCGACACAGGAGCGGATGCAGGACCGGGCTCGGCCATCGGGACTCCGAAGGGGAAGGAGGAAACGCGTCGAGGATAGTAAGTTGTTCTTCTGGTGGGGGCGAGGGCAGGTCGGCCCGCCACCCCGCCGCCCCATCTCCCACTGCTCCCGCGTGACCGTGCCTCCCTTCAAGCCTCGCCGCCCCTCTGTGACCGCCGATATCGGCGGCGTCCTCGTCGGCTCCGCCCATCCGGTGGTCGTGCAGTCCATGACCAACACCGACACGGCCGATCCCGCGTCGACCGCCGCGCAGGTGGCGGCCCTCGCGAAGGCCGGCTCGCAGATCGTCCGCATCACGGTGAACAACGACGAGGCCGCGGCGGCCGTGCCCGAGATCGGGCAGCGCCTCGCCGACCTTGGCGTGACGGTGCCGATCGTCGGAGACTTCCACTACAACGGCCATCTGCTGCTGCGGAAGTTCCCGCGCACGGCGGCGGTGCTCGCGAAGTATCGCATCAACCCGGGCAACGTCGGCACCAAGCACCGCGACGACAATTTCAGGACGATCGTCGAAGTCGCGGTCGAGCATCAGAAGCCAGTGCGGATCGGCGTGAACTGGGGCTCGCTCGATCAGGACCTCCTGACGCAGATGATGGATGCCAACGCCGGGCGCGCGGAGCCGCTCGAGGCGAAGGAGGTCTATTTCGAGGCGATGCTGGAGTCGGCGCTACGTTCCGCAGCGCTCGCTGAGGAGGTGGGACTTCGTCACGACCAGATCCTCATCTCGGCCAAGATCTCGCAGGTCCAGGACCTCGTGACGGTCTATCGTCGCCTGGCCGCGCGCTGCGACTATCCGTTGCATCTCGGGCTCACCGAGGCCGGCCTCGGCACGAAGGGGGTCGTCGCCACGACGGCCGCGCTCTCGATCCTGCTCAGCGAGGGGATCGGGGACACGATCCGCGTCTCCCTCACGCCGCGCCCTGGTGGGGACCGGACGGAGGAGGTCGTGGTGGCGCAGCAGATCCTGCAGTCGCTCGAGCTCCGCTCGTTCACGCCGCAAGTGACATCCTGCCCGGGCTGCGGCCGCACGACCTCGACCTACTTCCAGAAGATGGCCGAGGACATCCAGAACTACCTGCGCGAGCAGATGCCGGTGTGGCGCGGCTCGCACCCGGGCGTCGAGGAGATGAAGGTCGCGGTGATGGGCTGCGTGGTGAACGGGCCCGGCGAGTCGAAGCACGCCAATCTCGGCATCTCGCTTCCCGGGACGTTCGAGGAACCGAAGGCGCCGGTGTACGTCGACGGCCAGTTGAAGGTCACCCTCAAGGGGGATCAGATCGTCGCGGAATTCCTCGAGATCCTGAACGACTACGTCGCGCGGACCTATCCGGTGGTCGCGAGCACCTGAGGCGCGCGCCGCGCCTCAGAGCGAGGCGAGCTGCGCGATCAGGTCGTCGAGCTCCGCGACAATGGAAGCGGTGAAACCGACGGCGTGCAGTCGCGCGCTCACGTCGCGGTACCACTGCAGCGTCCCTTCGCGCCCGCCGCCGAAGCGCCCCCACACGGTATCGGTCTCGATGGTCCGACGCAGGTCGGCGAGCGTGGCGCCGGCGTTGTGGACCTTGTCGGCAGCGCACACCCACCGCGCGGCATCCGACGCGGTCGCGAGCCGGACCAGGTAGTCGGTGCGGATCTCCTCGCGCGAGAACTCGACCCCGTCCTCATCCACGCGGCGCTTGGTGACGCTGAGCACCGTCTCCAGGACCGCATCGCCGAACTTCGCCGCGATCCGATCGGTGAGCATCTCGCGCGTCCATCCCTCGCGCACGCAGTCCTCGATCACGTCGTGGAGGATCCCGGCGATGACCGTCTCCTCCTCGCGCCCGTAGCGTGTGAGGATGATCGCGACGTTCGCCGGATGGGTCAGATAGGGCAGGCGCGTGCCCTTCCGGACCTGGCGGTCGTGATGCTTCGCCGCGAAGGCGAAGGCGTGGTTGATGCGGTCGGAGTAGCCGGTCATTCGAGTGTGCGGAACTTAGCCGCGCGCGAAGCCGCGCGCATCAGCGCACGATGCCCGCCGCGAGTTGCAGGTCGAGGACGGTGAGTGCGAGCCCTTGCACCACCACACCGAGTCCCGCCCCGACGAGTCCGCGGCGCGGCCCGATGCGCCAGCCGAGAACGGCGAGCGTCGCACCAACGCCGACGTAACCTACGTCGAGCCCGATGTTGAGCCAGACGAACCGGTCGAGGGAGACTGCCCCGGAGAGATCCCGCAGGGCGAGGCCCTGGCGCGCCCAGAGCGCGATCGCGAGATCCACGATCCCCCATGCGAGGGACTGGATGGCGAAGTGGGTCAGCAGGGCCGATTCCGTCCGGCGGATACGGAGCAGGGTCAGCAACAGCGTACCGCTGAGCACGGAGACGGCGGCCCAGGCGAGTAGCTTGAGGAGATGGAGCTGTTCCACTTGAAGCAGTGCGTCGGCCCATTGACCGCTTAGAGGCATGTTCATGGCCTCTTACTGTCCTTTTGATTACCTGAAACAACTGCTCGTACGGCTTCGAACGAGCCTCCAGGAGTACGGCCCTTCCGCTTCGAAAGCTCCGCGGCGAGCTCGGCACGAGTCGGAAGCTGCGGGCGAGGCGCGTCCCAGATCACCAGCCCTGCGACGCGCCGCCCCGCACCTCGCTGGGCCGCCACTGCCGTGACCAGGGCATCAATCGACGTCTCGCCCGCGACGGCCGTGAGCAGCACCGGACTCCCGGGCAGCAGCGACATCGCCAGGTCGAATCCGTCGAGCGGTGCGACCGCGAGCGTCAGTTCGTGCGCCGACTGGAGCCGCTCGAACTCGGCGAGTACGGCCACGCGCGCCTCTCCCGTGGCGTCGTCATCACGTTCCGTTCCGGCGGGCAGGAGCGTGATCGTGAGCCCATCACTCGATCCGACGGGACGCGCGACCTCCCGCCACGTGAACGCGCGCGCGAGCACATCGCGCACGCCTGGCTCCGCCCGCTCATGGAACGTGCGCGACAGCGCGATCGACCGCGGATCGAGGTCGATGATGAGCGTGTTCCGGTGGTCCGCCGCCGCCGCGATCGCCAGGCGCGCGCCGGTCGCTGCCGAGATGTCGAGGTCCGGGCCGGTGATGACGGCTGCGCGCGCGCGCGTCCCGGTCGCCGTGAGCCCGAGATAGAGCATGCGGAACGGATCGACGCCACTCGGCTTGAAGCGCGCGGGCCCATCGAGCAATGCGTCCTTCACCGTCGCGAGCACGCGGGCACCTGTGAGGCGTTCCGCCTCGACGGCGTCAGCGAGTGTCGGCGCGTCCAGCTCCGCGCGAAGGGCCGTGACGAAACGCAGGAGGAGCCCGGCGACGAGCAGGACGAGCAGCGCGAGCGCCGGTGCGAGGCGCGCGAGGACGGGGCGAGTGGCCAAGGGCCGGCTGTCACGGGTCCGAATCGCCGCCGTCAGCGAGTCATGCACGCGTTGGCGCGTCGCGAGCGAGTCGCGGGCGGTCGCGAGTGCTGCGACGAGCGAAAGCGTGTCGCGGGTGCCGGAGGACGCGCGCACCACCGACGCGCCACCTGCGGAATCGGGGAGCGACGCGCCATCGTTCCGCTCGCGCGCCACCGGTAGACCGGCCTCGCCGAGCAGCACATCACGGCGATAGCTGGCCATCGCCGTGATCGAGACGCCGAAGCGCGCGAGACGCTGGGCGCGCTGCCCATCATCCGGTACCGCGTCGAGTGCCCGGATGGAATCCGTCATCGCCTGCATGCGTGGCCCGCCGCTCACCGCGGGATGGGCGGCGACCTCGAGGAACGCCTGCGCGGTCCGCGCCCGTCGGGCGGCGTCGATGCGGCGCGTGAGATCGACGATCGTCTGAGGAACGGCGCTCGCAGCGGGAGCGCCGGCCGGGGCGGGGATCTCCGCGGTGCGTCGCGGGGTCGCACGTGCATCGACGAGCAGCGACTCCGCCGCGGTCACCATGCCTTCGGCGGCCCGCAGTCGGTCCGCGCTGCGCAGGGTGTCCGCCGCCATCGTCTCCAGCATGACCCGATCGCCGGTGGCGGCATCGCCAGCGACGAACGGAGTGATGCCGGCGATGATCACGGCCGCCCCGACGCCCAGGCTCCATTGCAGCGCGAAGCGGCCCGTGCGGCGTCGTGCGAGCGTGGCTCGTGCGCTCCACCACGCACGGCCCGTGCGGTCGGCGGGGACATCGTCACGGGCGGACGGCAGGGGGCACTCATGGCGCCTGAAGTATCACCTGCTCGTGCACGGAATGCGAAGCGGGCGGCGAGGAGATCCTCGCCGCCCGCCCGAACGATCGAACCATCGCGCGGTGAACCGCGCTCGGGTTCACTGGACGGTGATGACGCCCTTCATGCCCATCGCGAGATGCGGCGTGCAGTTGAAGTTGTACGCGCCGGCCGGGATGCCCCCGAACGACACCGTGACCCCCTCGCCAGCGGCCATGTACATGTTCGAGCTGAGCTCGGCCATGCGCTGAGCGCCGAAGTTGGCATCAAGCTGCGCCTTCACCGGGGCCGCGAGCGTCGAGCCATCGAACGCGACGTTGTGCGGGCCGCCGGAGACGAACACGAACTTCACGGCATCGCCGGCCTTGATGGTGAGGTTCGCCGGCTCGAAGCGGTAGCCCTTGTCGTCACCGATCATCTTCACTTCATGCGTCGTGCCGGTGATCGGCGCGAGCGCGACGGCGCCGCCAGCGGCCGGGGCCGGCGTGGCCTCGGCGGCCGGAGCCGGAGCCGGAGTGGCCTCGGCGGCCGGCGCGGAATCACTGCCACCGCCGCAGGCGGCGAAGACGAACGCGCTCGCGACGAGCGCCAGACCCTTGAACTGCATTGCGAATGGCCTCCAGGCCGAACCAGATGAGGATGTGTGTTTGTGCTGCGGGTTCCCCCACAGCTTGTGAAACTATTCACAAGTCCGCAGGAATGCAATTCCAACGCGGGCCTCACCGGAGGGGTTCCCCAAGCGCGGTCCCCCCGTTTAGGCTTAGGCCATGATGTCCGCCCAGCGCCACCACCATGCCCAGCATCACCACGGCCCGACGGGTCGGGGGTGCATGGCGCGCGCGGAGTCCCTGGCCTAACCGGCCCTTCCCGCTGTCCTGCAGGCTCCTGACCCGTCCGCTTCGCGGACGGGTCTTTTGTTTTCCGGTCCTGCTCCCCCATCGATCATCCTGCCCCAGACCTTCCATGCTCCGTCTCGCCATTCCCAACAAGGGCCGCCTCAACGAAGACACCCGATCACTGCTCGCCGATGCCGGATTGGAGGTCCGCGCCTCCTCCGAGCGCGCCCTCGTCGCGTCGCTCGGCGGGGAGTTCGAGGCGATCTTCGTGCGCGCGCAGGATATCCCGGAACTCGTCGCCGACGGGTCGGCGGACGCGGGCATCACCGGCTGGGACCTGGTCCAGGAGTCCTCGCGATCCCTGGAGTCCCTGCTGGATCTCGGCTTCGGACGCTGCCGACTCGTCGTGGCGGCGACCGAGGAGAGCGGCATGCGCACCATCGACGACATTCCCTCGGGCGCGCGGGTCGCGACCGTCTTCCCGCGGATCACGGCCCGCTGGTTCGCCGCGCGCGACCGCGTGATCGAGATCGTGCCGGTCTCCGGCGCGGTCGAGGTCGCGCCGCACCTCGGGATCGCCGACGTGATCCTCGATCTCACCTCCACCGGGTCGACGCTGCGCGTGAACGGCCTTCGTGAGGTGGCCACGGTACTCGACTCGACCGCCCATCTGATCATCGCGGGCACCGCGAGCGGTCACGCGCCTGGCGGCGAACGGCGGCGGACGCTCGAGGAACTCGTGGCGGCGCTCCGCTCGGTGCTCGCCGCGCGAGGGCAGCGTTACGTGATGGCGAACGTGCCACGCGATCGGCTCGACGAGGTCCGCCGCATCCTCCCCGGCATCTCCGGGCCGACGGTGATCGACGTCATGAACGGCGGCTCGAAGGTGGCGGTGCACGCCGTCTGTCCGGCCGAGGGCATCTATCGCACGCTCAACGCGCTCAAGACGGTCGGCGGCGAGGGCATCCTCGTGACGCGAATCGAGCGGCTCCTCGCATGAGTGCGCTCCGATTCGCCTTCGATGGCCCTCTCGCCGCGATCGACGAGACGTCGCGACGCGCGCTGTTCGACCGTGCCACGGCGAGCGATCCCGCGGTCCGCGCGTCGGTCGCGCGGACGATCGAGGAGGTCCGCCTCACCGGGGATGCCGCGCTACGCGACCAGGCCGCGCGATTCGATGGCGTGACGCTGGACGCACTCGAGGTGCCGCGTGCCCTCTGGCGCGCCGCGCTCGACGCACTCGACCCGGAGCTGCGTCGCGTGATGGAGCGCGCGGTGACGAACATCCGCGACGTCCACACCGCGTTCCGCCCCGTGGCGTGTGAGGTGACCACCGCCGATGGCGCGATCATCGGCCGTCGCCCGGACCCGTTGGCGCGGGTGGGGGTGTACGCGCCGGGCGGCCGGGCGGCGTATCCGAGCTCGGTGTTGATGGGCGCGGTCCCCGCCCGCGTCGCTGGCGTGGGCGAAGTGTGTCTCTGCTCACCGCCGGGCCCGACGGGCCGTCCCAGCGCGGTCGTCCTTGCCGCCGCCGCGCTCGCCGATGTGGATCGCGTCTTCGCGCTCGGCGGCGCGGGCGCCATCGCCGCGATGGCGCACGGCACCGCGAGCGTGCCGGCGGTGGATCGCATCGTCGGGCCCGGGAACGCCTATGTCGCCGAAGCCAAGGCGCAGGTCGCGACGACGGTGGCGATCGATTCGCCTGCCGGTCCCAGCGAATTGCTCGTGCTGGCCGACGCCTCGGCCGCCCCGGCGGTCATCGCGCGCGAGATGCTCGCGCAGGCGGAGCACGATCCGGTCGCGGCGGTGGTGCTGGTCACGGACGATGCACCGCTGCTCGGGCAGGTACGGGCGACGCTCACGGCGCTCGTCGACGCGGAGCCGCGCGCCGCTATCATCCGCGAGGCCTTCGCCGCGCGCGGGGCGCTGGTGCTCGCGCCCACGCTCGACGCGGCCGTGGCGTTCTCCAACACGTGGGCCCCGGAGCATCTCTTGCTCACGGTGCGGACCGAGCGTGAGCAGGCAACGCTCGATCGGCTGCGGAACGCGGGCACGATCTTCGTCGGCGGGAGCGCGAGCGTCGCGTTCGGCGATTACCTCAGCGGCGCGAACCACGTCCTGCCGACTGGCGGTGCGGCGCGCGCGTACTCAGGCCTCTCGACGCTCGATTTCGTGCGATGGACCACCTATCAGCGCATCTCGCCGACGGTCGCGGCAGGACTCGCGGACGACGTGGGGCGCTTCGCCGACGCGGAAGGCCTGCCGGCGCACGCGGCGGCGGCCCGGCAGTGGAGGCGCGCATGACGACCATCTTCCGTGCGGGGCTCGACGCGATCCCCGCATATGCCCCCGCACCGGTCGCCGGACTGACCCTCGACCTGCGCGACAACGTGAACCTCTGGGGTGCGCCGCCGAAGGCCGCCGCCGCGCTGCGCACGCTCCCCGAGACGGCCCTTGCGTCATATCCCGGAGTGAGCGGCGGCGAGCTCACCCGTGCGCTCACCGCGCGACTCGGTGTCCGCGACGACGAGATCGTCGCCGGTTGCGGCAGCGACGACCTCATCGACGCGTGCTTTCGTGCGGTCGCCTCGCCAGGGGAACGCGTGGCGCATCCCGACCCGAGCTTCTCGATGGTCCCGCGCTTCGCGCGGCTCAACGGACTCGAACCGGTCGGTGTGCCACTCCGTCCCGACGGCGCCGCCGACGTCGATGCGCTCCTCGCGACGGGGGCGCGGATCATCTATTTGTGCACGCCGAACAACCCGACCGGGACGGTGACGCCCGCCTCCGAGGTCCGGCGATGCATCGCGCACGCGCCGGGGATCGTGGTCGTCGACGAGGCGTATGCCGAGTTCTCCTCCGCACCCGAATGGCGACACGAGGTCCCCGCACTCGAGCGCGTCCTCGTGCTGCGGACGTTCTCCAAGGCGTGGGGCCTGGCAGGGCTGCGTGTCGGGTACGGTGTCGGGTCGCGCCAGCTCGTCGATGCGGTCGTGCGGTCCCGGGGCCCCTACAAGGTGAACACCGTCGCCGAGCACGCGGCGACCATCGCCGTGCGCGAGGACGCGTCGTGGATGCGGCGGACGGCCGATGACGCCGTCGCGACGCGGACGCGCCTCGATGCGCTCGTGCAAGGACGGCGTGGCGTTCGTCCGTGGCCCTCTGAGGGGAACTTCGTCTTCTGGCAGGTGGACGGCGATGCGGACGCGTTCGCCGCTCGCTTCGCGGCGCACGGAATCGGCGTGCGCGCCTTCCGCGGGCTCCCGGGGATCGGTGACGCGCTCCGCATCGGCGTCGCCCCGTGGCGCGAGCTCGAGCGGCTCGTGCCCGTCATCGAGGCGCTCTGGCCATGAGGCGGATCACGCTGTTCGACTACGGCGCCGGCAACCTGCATTCGCTCGGCAAGGCGCTGGCCGGCAACGGGCGTGAGGTGCGCGTGGAGACGGACCCGCTCGCGGCCCTCGAGACCGACGTGCTGGTGCTGCCCGGCGTCGGCGCCTTCGCGCCGGCGGCCGCGCGACTGGCGGCCGCGCGAGTGCCGATGCGCGATGCCGTCCTCGGCGGATTGCCGACGATCGGCATCTGCCTCGGCATGCAGTTGTTGTTCGACACGAGCGAGGAGGGGCCGGGCCACGGCCTCGGGGTCATTCCCGGCCCCGTGACGCGTCTCGCCGCGGCGCGCCTCCCGCAGATCGGATGGAATGCGGTCGAAGGGGCGACCGACCCGATGTTCGCGGCGAGCGGTCTCACGACCGCATACTACGCGAACAGCTTCGCCTGCCGGCCATTCGACGTCGGGGCGGTCACGGCCTGGTCTACGCACGAACGCGACCGCTTCCCGGCCGCAGTGCGCATCGGACAGTGCCTCGGCGTCCAGTTCCATCCTGAAAAGAGCAGTCGTCCCGGTGTGAACCTCCTCGACCACTTCCTCCAGCACCTCTGATGCTCGCCATCCCAGCCATCGACCTCCGTGACCGGCACTGCGTGCAGCTGGTGGGCGGGGACTATCAGGACGAGTCGATCCGCCTCGACGATCCGGTCGCCGTCGCCCGCCGGTGGGCCGCCGCCGGCTTCTCCCGCCTGCACGTCGTCGATCTCGATGCGGCCACGGGACGCGGTGACAATCGCGACCTCGTGCGGGACATCCTGCGGCAGGTGACGCTGCCCACGCAGGTCGGGGGTGGCGTGCGCGACGAGGAGACCCTGCTCGCCCTGCTCGACGACGGCGCCGATCAGGTGATCATCGGCACGCGCGGGATCGAGGATCCCTCCTGGCTGCTGGAGCAGGCAGCGCACGCGCCCGGCCGGCTCATCCTCGCGGCGGACGTGCGTGATCGGGCGGTCGTCGCGAAGGGGTGGACGGCGCGCACGGCACTCTCGCTCGCCGATGTCATCGCCGAGCTCGCGGCGGCGCCCCTCGCGGGCTTGCTCGTAACCGCCGTGCACAAGGAGGGGCGGATGGAGGGCACGGATCTCCCGCTCATCGAGGATGCGGTGCAGTCGTCGCCGTGGCCGGTCATCGCCTCGGGCGGCGTCGGCACCATGCAGCACCTGCGCAACCTCGAGGACCGCGGTGTCTCCGCCGTGGTGCTCGGCATGAGCCTCTACACCGACGCGCTCGACGCGCGTGTGGTGGCCGAGGAGTTCGGCGCATGACCGGCGCGCGAACGGCGGTGCGCGAACGACGCACGGGCGAGACGACGGTCCGCGTCGAGGCGACGCTCGGCCGCGGGACGGCGGACGTCCGCACGACGGTGCCCTTCCTCGACCACATGATGACGGTGCTCGCGAAATACTCGGGGATCGACCTGGTCATCCGCGCCGAGGGGGACCTGCGGCATCACATCATCGAGGACGTCGCGCTCACGGTGGGGCCGGCGATCGCGGCGGCGCTGCCGGCGACGGCGGCGCGCTACGGGGAGCGACTGGTGCCCATGGACGAGGCCGTGGTGCAGGCCGTGCTCGATGTGGGCGGACGCCCCTACTATGAGGGACCGATCCCTTCGTCCCTCTACGATCACTGGATGCGTTCCTTCTGCGATTCGGGGAAGTTCACGCTCCACCTGCTGGTGCTGCGCGGCACCGACCGGCACCACATCGTCGAGGCCGCCTTCAAGGCGCTCGGATTCGCGCTGCGCCAAGCCGCGGTCGATTCGGGAGCGGTCTTCAGCACCAAGGGTGCCATCGAGATGGACGCGACATGACGCTCACGCGACGACTCATCGTCTGCCTGGATGTGCAGGAGGGGCGCGTGGTGAAAGGGGTGAACTTCACCGGGCTCCGCGACGTCGGCGACCCGGTGGAGCTGGCGATGCGCTATGAGGCCGACGGCGCCGACGAGATCACCTTTCTCGACATCTCGGCGACGCACGAAGGGCGCGCGACGCTGCTCGACCTGGCGCGCCGCACGGCAGAGCGACTCTTCATCCCGCTCACCATCGGCGGCGGCATCCGCACCGTCGAGGACATCGCGGCCGCGCTGCGTGCCGGTGCCGACAAGGTGAGCGTGAACAGCGCCGCCGTCCGCACGCCGGATATCCTCACCGAAGGGGCCGCGCGCTTCGGTGCGCAGTGCATCGTGGCGAGCATCGATGCGGCGTGGGACGGCACCAGGTATGTGGTGCACACGGCTGGTGGGCGCACGCGCACCGGATTGGACGCCATCGCGTGGGCGCGCGAGTGCGTCGCACGGGGCGCGGGCGAGATCCTGCTCACGAGCATCGATCGCGACGGCCGGCGCGACGGCTACGACCTCGCGCTCACGCGCGCGGTGGCGGATGCCGTCAACGTCCCGGTGATCGCCTCCGGCGGGGCGGGGTACGCGGGACATCTCTGTGACGCGATCACGCAGGGCGGCGCGGACGCCGTGCTCGTGGCGGGTATCCTGCACGACGGGCGATCGACGGTCGGTGCACTCAAATCGGCGATGCGCGCGGCCGCGTTGCCCATCCGGGAGGTGGCGGCATGACCGAGTCCCTGCTCGAGGCGGTCCAAGTGGTGGCACGCACCGCCGGTGACGTGGCGTTGCGCCACTACCGCACAGCCCTGACCGTCGAGGCGAAGGGCGACGGCTCGCCCGTGACCGTCGCAGATCGCGAGGCGGAGCGCGCGGCGCGCGACTGGCTCGCCCAGCGCTTTCCCCACGATGGCATCCTCGGCGAGGAGTTCGGCGCGCAAGAGGGCGCGAGCGGACGGCGGTGGCTCATCGATCCGATCGACGGCACGAAGAGCTTCGTGCGTGGCGTCCCGCTGTGGGGGACGCTCGTCGCCGTCACGCACGGGACGGAGGTGCTCGCCGGCGCCGCCTACTTCCCGGCGGTGGGCGAGCTCATCGCGGCGGCACCGCGCGAGGGCTGTTGGTGGAATGGCCGGCGCGCCTCGGTGAGCGAGGTCGGTACGCTGGCCGGTGCGACGGTGCTCGTCACCGACGACCGCACCTTCGGCACATCGGCGCTCGCCCATGGGTGGCACGCCCTCGCGGCCGAGGCCGGCGTCGCCCGCGGCTGGGGGGACTGCTTCGGCTATCTCCTCGTCGCGACCGGTCGCGCCGAGGTCATGGTGGACCCGATCATCAATCCGTGGGACGCGGCCTGTTTCCTGCCCATCATCGAGGAAGCGGGCGGCGTCTTCACGGATCTGGCCGGCACCGTCACGGCCTTCGGCGGGCATGCGATCGCGACCAATCGGGCCCTCGCGGCCACGGCCAGGGACTTCTTCGATGATTGACCTCGACGTGCTCGATTTCACCAAGGGCGGCGGACTCGTCACGATCGTCACGCAGGACCACCGCACCGGCACGGTGCTGATGGTCGCGCACGCCGATCGCGAGGCGATCGAGCGGACCGTCGCGACGGGTGAGATGCACTACCGCTCGCGCACGCGCGGTCTTTGGCACAAGGGCGGCACCAGCGGGAGCGTGCAGCGCGTCGTCTCGCTCGTGGTCGACTGCGATGGCGATGCCGTGCTTGCGCGAGTGCGCCCGGCGGGACCGGCCTGTCACACGGGCGCGACGAGCTGCTTCGGTCCGGGCGAGAACGATGCCCTGGGGACGCTCGACGCAACGATCGCCGCGCGCGCCGGGGCGGGGGACGGCGGCTACACCCGGAAGCTCCTCGGCGACCGGAACCTGCGGCTCAAGAAGATCGGCGAGGAGGCGAGCGAACTCGTCACGGCATGCGCCGACGGTGATGCGGCTCGAGCGACCGAGGAGACCGCAGACCTGATCTATCACGCACTCGTCGCGTTGCGCGCGGTGGGCGGGTCGCTCGACGACGTTCGAACCGTGCTCGAGGGTCGCGCGCGCTGACTCCGCCTGGGATGCGCGCGCGTGCCGAGGCGGTCAGAAGCCCATGAGGGCGAAGCGGTTCACCTGGGACGGGTTGCCGAGATAGGTGAAGCGGAGGTTGTTGATGTACTTGTTGACGACGCGCCGGATGTCCTCGCCGGTCACGGCCCGCAGCTCGGCCACGAAGCGGTCACCCGCGCGGAAGTCGCCTCGATAGAGCTCCGCGCGCGCGAGGAAGTCCGCCTGCGCGCCGGACGTCTCGTTGTCGAGGAAGTACTCGGTGATGAACTGCTGCACGAGCGGCCCGAGGGCCTCGGTGCGCAACGTCTCCTCCTGAAGGAAGCGCAACTGCGCCTTCATGACGCGGAGCGTCTCGTCAGGGCGCGTCGTCGTGACGTAGAGTCCACCGGCGGTGACGCCGCGATCGCGGAACCGCGCCTCGACCGCGTACGTGAGGTTCAGCCGCGAGCGCACCTCTTGGAAGAGCATCCCCTGTAGCACCGCGTTCGCCACGCGGAGCGCCGGCACGTCCGCGTCGCCGGCCGGCGGCCCGCTCCACTGCCCGAGGATGTAGTTCGTCGGCAGCCGCCGCGACACGATGTGCACGTTGGTGCCGCTGCGCGGACCGAGTGCGTCGGGGACCTGCCAACGATACGTCCCCTCGGGAAGCGTCCCGAGTGTCGAGCCGACGAGCCGTTCGATCCGCGCGCGCGGCAGGTCCCCGACGATGACCAGCAGCATCCGCGACTTCACCATCTGCGTCCGGTGGAACTCGCGGAGCTGGTCGAGCGTCAGGCTCGAGACCGAACGATCCGTCCCGACCGACGAGAGCGCGTACGCATGGCCGGCGAACGCCACGCTGTCGGAGAGGTACTCCAGCTGCGCATCGGCATCGTCCGCCCGCTGCGCGAGCGCGGCGATGCGGTTCTGCTTCACGAACTCGAAGTCCGCAGGCATGAGGCTCGGCGCGAGGAGCCGGTCGGCGTAGATGCTCCAGGTGGAGTCGACGCGGTCGGTCGTGGTTCGGAGTCCGAAGACGGTATAGTCGTCCGCGGCCGCCACCCCGATCGCGCTGCCGGTCCGCGCCATCGCGCGTCGGAGCGCCTCGCCGGGATACTTGCGCGTGCCGCGCTCGGTGAGCTCGAGCAGCATCGGCTCGAGTCCCGCCGTCTGCGGGGTCGCGAGGTGCACCCCGCCGAGCAGGTACAGGTTGGCGACGAACAGGCTGGTGTTGGTGCGCCGATGGATCACCGTGATGCCGTCCACGGTGAACCTCGTCGTCAGCGAATCGTGCACGACCGGCGTGAGGGGCGCGGCGGGCGCGACCACCGGGACGGACTTCTCGACCCCGGAGGGCGGGACCCCACCGCCGGTCTTGCTCGGCACCTGCGCCGCGAGCGCCGGACAGGCCAGGGCGAGGAGCAGCAGTGTCGCGCGCGTCATGGGGCCACGCTCCGTCCGGCGAGCTCGGCTTCGGTGAGATTGAGGCGCGCCTTCGCGCCCTCCGGAAGCATCACGCCGACGATCCGCGGCTTCCCGACGATGTAGCGTCGCGCATAGGCCTGCAGCTGGGCCGGCGTCTGCTTCGCCATCTCATCGATGTAGCGCAGGTGGTAGTCGAGTCCGACCACGCTCCACCAGAACCCGATCGTGTGCGCGTTCTCCGACCCGCGTTCGGCACCGAAGGCGGTCGTGACCGCGCGATTGGCCTTCACGGCCTCCAGCTCCTCGACGGTGAAATACCCCGGCTCGAGCGTGGCCGCGAGCTCCGCATCGAGGGCCTTCAGCGCCTCGCGCAGCTTCTCCGGTGTCGTCTGGCCACTCACCGTGATGGGCCCCACGTGGTTGAGCGTGTAGTAGTTGACCACCACGCCCTGCCACAGTCCGCTGTCGACCAGACGTCGCTGGAATCGTGATGCGGGGCCGTTGAGGATGTCGGAGTAGACGTCCGCCGCGAACGTGGCGGCCTCGTCACGGCTCGCGCTCGGTCCATGCCACTGGATCTGCACGGTGACGGCGTTCACCGGCTCCTCGACGATCACCCCGAGACTGCCGGCGAGCGGCTTCACCTCCGGGATGGGGGCGCGCCGGAACGGGTCGTCCCCCCGGGGCCAGCTCCCGAAGATCCGCTCGGCGAGCGCGAAGATCCCCGCGGCATCCACATCGCCCGCGACCACCAGCGCCGAGTTGCTCGGCACGTAATAGAGGTCGCGGATCGTGCGCATCTGCTCCGGGGTCACGTCATTGATCACGCGACGGTCGCCGATGGTGTTCTTGCGGCTCCAGAAGTCGCCCCAGAGCTGGTGCCCGATCCGCTCGTCGAGCCGGAACCACGGCGACGACTCCGCCCGGTCGTACTCCCCGAGCACCACGACCTTCTCGCGCGCGAGCTCCTCGGCGCGGAACTGCGCGCCACGCAGGGCCGCGTTGAGGAACTCCATTCCCCCCGCCACCGAATCGGCCACGACGGTCACGTAGTAGTTGACGAGCTCCTCGCGCGTCGTCGCGTTGAAGGCCGCCCCGAGACGCGCCGCGCGATCCATGAACGCGTCCTCCTCCGGATACGCATCGTTCGCCTTGAAGAACATGTGCTCGAACAGGTGCGCCAGTCCGGCGTACTCCGGCGTCTGGGTGAAGGCGCCGTTCTTCACCACCAGCTCGACCGTCGCGATCGGGACGCCGCCGCCGGGGACGACGATCACCTCGAGCCCGTTCGCCAGCACGCGCTGCTGGATGGTGGCCGCGCGCTCGGCGCGCTGCGCGTGCGCCGGGGCCGCCCCGATGAGCAGGGCGAGCAGCCCGAACCGCAGGAGTTGTCCGGAGCGGCTGGCAATCCCCCGCCGCCACTGGTTGATTTCGCGCATCCTATGCATCCGTCGCGTTCGAGTGGCCCGCGTCGATCCCCGCAGCAGGTCGCTGCGGCACTGACACCGGTCTTGGGAGCTGAGCGGCTCCGACTCAACGAACCGCTCGCTCCGTACACCACGTTCCGCATCGGCGGTCCCGCCGACGTGCTGTACGATGCCACCTCGGCCGACGAACTCGCTACCGCGCTCGCCACGGCGCGAGCCGACGGGATCCCCGCCTTCGTCCTCGGACTCGGAGCCAACATCCTCGTCGGCGACCTCGGGTTCCGCGGACTGGTCATCCGGAACGTGGCGCGCCGGATCACCGACCTGGGCGGCGGCCGCTTCCACGTCGAGAGCGGCGTGGTGGTCGCCGACCTCATCAAGCGAACGGTCGCCGCGGGATGGTCGGGGCTCGAGCACTACGTCGGCATCCCGAGCACCGTCGGCGGCGCGGTCTGGCAGAATTTGCACTTCCTCTCCCCGGCGCCGGACCGCGCCCGCACGATGTACATCGCCGAGGTGGTCGAGTCGGTGGAGCTCCTTGGCGCGGACGGGACCCGCACGACCGTCGACCGGGAGGCGATGGGCTTCGGGTACGATCAGTCGCGGCTGCACGACGGGACCGAGACCGCCCTCGCGGTCACCTTCGCGCTCGAGGCCGGTGACCCGGCCATCCTGCACCGCGTGATGCAGGAGAACCTCTCCTGGCGCGGCTCGCGGCATCCTTGGCTCGAGGTGCACCCGAGCGCGGGCTCGGTGTTCAAGAAGATCGAGGGCGTTGGCGCGGGACGACTCGTGGATCAGTGCGGGCTCAAGGGATTCCGGATCGGCGGCGCGCAGATCTCCCACATCCACGCCAACATCATGGTCAACCTGGGTGGCGCGACGGCGGCGGACGTGCGCGCGCTGATCGCGCACGCCCAGCATGCCGTCCTCGAGCGGTTCGGTCAGTCCCTCGAGCCCGAGATCGGGTTCATCGGCGAGTTCTCGCCGGCGTCGACGCAGGGCGCGACGAAGAGCTGACGTCCCAGTCCGCGAACCGCGCGGGGAATAGCCCCCCCGCGCGGCACGTCACCGCGCTCGTCGCGGCGGGACAGCCCTCTCGGACCTTCGAACCACCAGATCGACGTGGTACGGTCTCGCACACCGTCCCAGATGAAGCCGCGCTGCCCCGCGCGGGGCGTGCGATGGACGTACTCCACGCGCTTGAGGGTGCCGCGCGTGCGGTCGGCGATCGCGAACAGCATCGTGGCGGAGGAGTCGGCGAAGCGCACCTGGAGTCGACGACGCACCTCGTCGTCGCGCCGGCCGGGGAGTTGAAGGCATTCGTAGAACGGGAGCGCGACCGCCGCGCCGGTGCCGAGCGAGCGATGGAGCGCGAACAGCGGTGCGACCGCGTCCGGCAGGGTCGCGATGGCCGCCGAGTCCCCTGTGCTCGAGTCGGCGAGGAGCATGGTGAAGGGGGCGTCGGCCGCATGGGCCTCGACGACGCCGCGCTGGACGGACCACGCCGCCACGACCGGCGCGGCCACCACGAACGCCGCCAGGCACACGACGCCGAGTCGTCCGCGCGCGATCACCAGCGTTGACCGAACTCGACGAAGAAGCGCAACGGCCCAGGACGGTCGACCGGCTGCGCGAGCACGAGGCCCAGCGACCCCCCGAAGAACCGGAGTGCCGCGCTCACGGTCGTGCGTGGATGACCGGTCGGCGTGGATCCGAGGGCGGTGACGGTGGCGAGGGCGTCGGGCGTCGACGCCCGCGCCCATCCCGACTGCACCCCGAGGCCGATCGCCGGAGCCGCGGGCGGGAGCCAGAGGCGTTGCGTCACCTGGATCGGTGCGCCGAAGAGCGGCAGGCGCCAGAGCGCACCGAGGCGTGCCACGGCGGCTTGGTCGCCGGCGAACTGCTTGTAGTCGTAGCCCGGGAGGTTCTGATTGCGACCGATCTCGAAGAGCTGCTGTGGTGGCGCGTGCGGATCGGTCACGCCGAGATCGAGTCGCGCGCCGAGCGAGAACGGACCGCGATTCGCGCGCGTCGTGAGACGCAACTCGGCGCGCTGATAGGCGAGGGGACCGTCGCCGCGCTCAAAATGGAAGCGCATCCCGTTGCCCGCCCGCAGGAACTCGAGCGCGACGTCGGGACGATAGTCCCAGGTCAGCGCACTGCGCGTGTAGCGACCGGGGACAATCGCCCGGTTCGGGCGGAAGTCCTCCCCCACGCCGAGCGGGCTACGCACGACCTGCATCACGGCATCCCGATCCTCCGCCACGCCGAGTTCCAGACGCAACTGGCTCCGGCTCTGACTGCCGAGGAACCGCAGCCACTGCGCGCCGGCGGTCCATCGATCGACGTAATCATAGTTGTCGCGCCCGAGGATCGCCCCGAGCGTCGAGCCCGAATCGAACGGATTCCGGAAGTCGTTCGTGAGATCGAGCGAGCGCTGCAGGCGAAGCGCAACGAGTGATCGGTCCTTGCGGTGCTCCACCACCACGCGTCCGCGGGCCGTGCCTTCGCTCCAGGCCCATCCCGCGGCGCCGCGCAACGTGAGGCCCGGCGCCGCATCGCGGAACCGCATCACGGCACCGATGCCCGTGAAGATCCCCTGGACGCGATCCGCGCGGATCACGTCGCCGAGGCGCTCGGTCTCGATCGAGAAGCGCGGCGGTCCGGTGGCACGCCAGCGATCCGGCGCGACGTCGTTGAAGTCCTCCGCGCTCACCTCCGCGGTCATCTCGCCGAGCTCCGTCGTCCACTGGCTGAACGCGCGCAGCGTGTCGTTCGCCGCGACGGCGAGGCGGAACGGCTGGATGCGGAGCGTGTCCTCCGCCGAGCCGACCATCACGTCCGCGGGCACCGGCGTGAGTTCGCGATCGACGAAGCGCGTGAGGATGCGGAAGACCGCGCGCCCATCCCCGACGGTGTTCGAGGTCGCATGGGCTTCGAATCGCTGACGCAGCGGCAACCAGAACTGCCCCTCGACCTCGGCGTTCTCCGCCTCCACGTAGGCCACACCCTGGAGTCCCGCCTCTCGCAGCAGGTCGAACTTGGGCTTGGGGCCGCCGACCACGGCGAAGTACCCGCGCAGCCGCACGATGTGATTGCGCGAGGCATCGAGATCGATCTCTCCGAGGAACACCACGCTCTTGGCCGGCACGTCCGGGCGGAGGGCGACCACCACGCGGACGATCGGGATCTCGCGCCCGTTGGCCCGCATGATGACCACGGTATCGCCACCGGAGAAGCGATAGTATCGCTCGCGATCGGTCGCGAGCGGATGGATGGCGTAGAGCGGGTCGCCACCGCGCCGGCGATCCCGGCGTCGTGCCGATTCGCTCGTGTCGCGCCCGAAGAGCAGTGCGATCCGGTTCCCGTACAATGAGGGGATCGCCCATCCGCTCCGGAAGAGCCCCAGACTCGAGAAGGTCGTCCCAATCGCCTGCGTCCGGTAGCCATTCACCTCCTGCTGATACGCCCCGGTGCGATCCCAGGTGAGGATGCTCGCCACCTGCTCCAGCGAGACGGCCATCTCCATCCGCTCGGCGCGCCGGTTGCCGATCGAGATCTCGCTCTCGAGGTGCGCCCGATAGCCCCCGAGGGAATCGGGAACGCGCCGATTGATCTCCGCCGCCGCCGCGACGAGGGTGCGAAGCGCAGGAGAGGCGTACGTCAGCGAGTCCGTCCGCGGGACGGTATCCGCGGGCAACGCGAACGCGAGAAGGAGGAGGGGGAGCGCGAACACGTCCGAATATGGTGGGATTGAGCGCTGGAGGAGGTACGCGCCGCCCTGCGCGAGAGATTCTACACCGCCGCTTGCTCGAAAGGCATCGGCTGGACGACCTTTGGCCCGATGGAAATCCCCTCGCCCGCTCCTGCCGTCCGCGCCTTCTCGCCGGCCAGCCTGGTCGCGCTCCTCGCGGGACCGCTCCTCGGACTCGTGGTACGCGCCCTTGAGCCCGGCGGGCTCTCGGGACCCGCGGCCTCGGTCCTCGGCGTCGGCGTCTGGATGGCGACGTGGTGGATCTCCGAGTGCCTCCCGCTCGCCGTTACGGCGCTGTTGCCGATCGCGCTCTTCCCGGCGCTTGGCGTGGCGACCACCAAGGAGGCGGCGTCGAGCTTCGCCAACGAGGTGGTGTTCCTGTACCTCGGCGGCTTCCTGCTCGCGGCCGCGCTCGAGCACTGGCATGCCCATCATCGCATCGCCCTCGGCGTCATCGGGCGCGTCGGGACGAGCTCGAGGCGACTCGTGCTGGGCGTGATGCTCGCGACCGCGTTCGTGTCGATGTGGATCTCCAACACCGCGACGGCGGCCATGATGTATCCCATCGCGATGGCGATCGGCGCGCTCTTCGGCGATGGGGAGGCCGCGCGCAGCCAGCGCGTCGCGCTGCTCCTCGGCGTCGCCTTCGCCGCGAGCATCGGCGGCATGGGGACGTTGCTCGGGACGCCCCCGAACCTCATCCTCGCTGGCGCAGCGAAGGACCTCGCGGGGATCAACCTCGACTTCTTCACGTTCCTGCGCTACGGGCTGCCGATCACCATGATCCTTCTCCCCGCCTGCTGGATCCTGCTCGTCTTCGTCTTCCACCGTGAGCGCGTCGAGCTCGGCGCGGACGGCCTCGCGATGCTCGCGAAGCGGCGGACCGACCTTGGTCGGCTCGAGGGCGGTGAGCGTCGCGTCATGTTCGTCTTCGCCGCGATGGCGCTGGCCTGGTTCTTCCGCGAGCCGAAGGAGATCGGATCGCTGCACATCGTCGGGCTCACCGCGCTCATGCCGAGCCTCACGGATGCCGGCATCGCGGTCATCGGCGGCATCACGCTCTTCCTGATCCCCGGACGGACGCGGGACCGCGGCGAACGTCCGCTCCTCACATGGAAGGAAGCGCGCGAGATCCCATGGGACGTGCTGCTCCTGTTCGGCGGTGGCCTCTCGCTCGCGGCGGGCATGGAGTCGAGCGGCCTGGCCGCGCGCATCGGGGTCTGGATGTCCGGCCTGCAAGGACTGCCGCTCCCGCTCGTGCTCATCGGCGTGGCGACCGCGACGGTGATCGTCTCGGAACTCGCCTCCAACGCGGCCACGGCATCGATGGGGATGCCGATCGCCGTCTCGCTGGCGCAGGCACTCGGCCAACCGCCGCTGATGGTGATGCTCGTCGTCGGACTGTCGGCGTCGGTCGGCTACGCCCTGCCCATGGCGACGCCGCCCAACGCCATCGTCTTCGGGAGCGGCGAACTCTCGGTGCGGGACATGGCGCGTGCCGGGCTCGCGCTCGACGTCGTCGGCATCCTGGTCGTCGTGGGCGTCGTCCTCGCCGTCTTCTAGTCGCGCGCCCGACGGGATATCGTTCCGCCGTGCCACTCCGCGACTACTCCTTCATCGCCGACACCGATTCGCTCGAGGCGCTCCGCCGACTCCGACGCGGGTGGGCCGGGTGGATGCTCGCGGAGGGCGAGTTCCACGTCCGGCTCCGCGACGGGGGCACGGTGCGAGCCCATGTGGACGCCGCTGTGATCGAGCCCGGGTTCGAGGTCTCCTGCCTCGTCGCCGACTTCCTCCCCGACGCGGCCGATGTGCCCGCGCGCGATTCCTCGTTCACTTCGGATGCGAACGACGTCGCGCTCTTCCGGGGCGAGACCTGGCTGGAGCCGCGACCGGACCTCGGACCCGACCATACGATCCAGTTCAGTGCGATCCCCGGCTTTCCGATCCCGGACGGTGCGGTCGCCTCGTGCCAGTTCACCGATGCCATGGCGATCACGACCGACGGCGCGGCGATGGTGGTACGACTGGCCCTGCGACCCGGCTGGCTGGAGGTCATCGAGGAGCCGGCGGCGGTGGCGGAGTTCGTCTCACAGCGCGGCTTCACCTGATGGCGCAGCTCGCCGACGGACTCGTGCGTCATGCGGACGGCGTGGTGCGCTGCTGGTGGTGCGGCACCGATCCGCTGTACGTTCGCTACCACGATACCGAGTGGGGCTCGCCGGTCACTGACGAGGTCCGACTCTTCGAGAAGATGTCGCTCGAGGGGTTCCAGGCGGGACTCAGCTGGCTCACCATCCTTCGGAAGCGCGAGCACTTCCGAGCGGCGTTCGCGGGATTCGACCCCGCGAAGGTCGCGCGCTTCGGCGCACGGGATGTCACGCGCCTGCTCGACGATGCGGGCATCGTGCGGCATCGCGGCAAGATCACCGCGGTCATCGAGAACGCACGCCGGTACGAGGCGCTGTGTGCGGAGTTCGGCTCGCTCGCGGGATTCATCTGGAGTTTCGAACCGCCGGCATCGGAGCGGACCGCGCGGGTCGTGCGCGCGCGGATCCCCGCGGCGACGGAGTCGTCCGCCGCGATGTCGAAGGCCTTGAAGGTGCGGGGGTGGCGATTCGTGGGACCGACTACGATGTACGCGCTGTTCCAGGCGATGGGGCTCGTGAACGACCATCTCGACGGCTGCGCGCGGCGCGCGGCGGTCGACTCCCTTCGTGCGGCTACCCGCGTACCCCGAGCAACTGCGCCAGCCGGGCGTGCGCGATAGCGCGGACGCCGGGATCTTCGAGCCGGAGTGCGTCGGCGATCGCGAGCAGACGGTAGGTCGCGGGTGAGCGATCGACGAGTCCGTGGGCCGCGCGGTAGAGCGGCGCGAGACTGAATCCCTGGACGGCGGCGGGGTGCAGTGGAGCCGGCCAGACGACGACGTCGACCGGGTCGATCTCGCTCGAGAGCGGGGGGGCCGAGTACGCGGTCGGGATGCCGCGTACGAGGACACCCTTAGGGGCGGGGAACACGAAGCGGACGCCGTGGGTGAGGAACTCCAGGAGCGCGCGGGCATTGGTTCCCCTTGCGCCGGGGCGGAGTAGTCCCGCGACGCTGAGACGACCGATCGCAGCGTGTACCTGACTTGGAACGACCCCGAGTTCGGTGGCGAGGCCTTCCAGAGTCCCCGCGGGTTCGGTCAGTCGGAGGGCGAGCGCAATGTCGAAGGGTCCCGTTCTGTTCTGTGCTGGCATTTCATATTCTAGAAATTGATAAATGGTTATGCAAGATGTACTTACGAGTCAGTTGATATCCATGTCCTAAAGTCCACCTCGCAGGCGAAGCACGCCCCAGACGGCGAAATGATCCGAAGCCCACAGCGATCCCCAGCGGCGTCGGTCGATTCCCGCGTCCACCACGCGCCACGCAGGGGTCGCCAGGATCGCGTCGATCTTCTCTCCCGACCGGTCGCCTCTGAAGCCGTTGAAGGTCCCGCCCCACTGCTCGTACGTCGCCAGCTCGCGGTGCACATCCCGCAGTTGGACGCCCGGATCCGTCGTGAGTGTCACGAAGGCCGGGTTCGAGGGCCCTGAGTTGAAATCCCCCAGGACGAGGACGGCGTCGGTCGTGGACGGCGACGCCTGCAGGCGCTCGAGGAGGAGCTTCGCGCTTCGTTCACGCGACGGCTGCGACTCGTGGTCCCAGTGCGCGTTGTAGACCCGCACCGAGTCCCCCGTCGCTCGGTCCACCACCCGCACCCAAGTCGTGATCCGGGTGATCCGGTTCCCCCAATGCATCGAGCCCGGCACTCCCGGGGTATCGGACAGCCAGAACGTCC
The DNA here is from genome assembly GCA_016714015.1 of Gemmatimonadota bacterium. Taxonomy (NCBI): domain Bacteria; kingdom Pseudomonadati; phylum Gemmatimonadota; species Gemmatimonadota bacterium. Next base: position 1,313,194 of record JADJNZ010000001.1, on the reverse strand, counting down.
CTTCATCGATGATCGTGAACCGCGAAGTGTCCACCAGGATCGCAGTGTATTCGCCGGACCGACGGCCGTCGTCACGACCGACGCCGACCTCCCGGTAGCGCCCCAATCCGCGCCCCAGTTCGTCGAGCTGGAAGCGTAGCGCCTCCTGCACGCCCAGCAGGTGGGGCGCGTGATCCTCGATCGTCGCGAGCACGGCGGCCCGACGATTCGGCCAGGCATGCACCCCGTCGTTCGCCGTGCCGTAGCGGATGTTGAAGCTCATCACCCGCACCGGCGCCTGCGCGGCACCCGCCGCCGGGGACGCGCCGAGCAACACCGCCACCAGCACGAGGCCCAGGCGAGCGGCGCGCGTCCGCACGTCGGGGCGCGCGCGCTTCACGCCGCTCCCGGCCGGCGATCGGCGATCCAGCTCGCGACCCCGCCGCCGATGAGCACGGTGAAGATCACGCCGAGGAGCCAGAAGTTGGAAGCATCACCCAACCAGTGCTTGATCCACTCGGCCGTCAGCATCTTCACGCCGACGATGGCGAGCACCAGGGCCAGTGAGACCTTCAGGTACTTGAACTTCTGGATCAGGCCGGCCAGGCCGAAGTAGAGCGAGCGCAGGCACAGGATGGCGAAGACATTCGACGTGAACACGAGGAAGGGGTCCGCCGTGATCGCGAAGATCGCGGGGATCGAGTCCACCGCGAAGATGAGATCCGTCGTCTCCACCAGCACGAGAGCGACCGCAAGCGGCGTGAGGAACCTCTTCCCGTTCAACTCGACGACGAAGTGCTGCTCGTGGAAGCGGTCGGTCACCGGGAAATGGCGCCGGAGCCATCGCGTGACCCAGCTCTCGACCTCCTCCTCGTGCTCCTGCGTGCTCTGGAAGAGCATGCGCACGCCGGTGAAGACGAGGAAGGCGCCGAAGAAGAGGAGGATCCAGTGGTAGCGCGCCACGAGCTGCGCACCGACCCCGATCATCGTGCCCCGCATCGCCAGCGCCCCGAGGATTCCCCAGAAGAGCACCCGATGCTGGTACATGAGCGGGACCTTCAGGTGCTCGAAGATCAGCGCGATGACGAAGACGTTGTCCATCGAAAGGCTGAGCTCGACGACGTAGCCGGTGAGGAACTTCACCGAAGCCAGGCGCCCACCGTTGACCTGCCCGTCCACCGCATCGATCGCCTGGCCGAGGCCGAGCCAATGCGCCTCGTACGCATAGTACACGAGCACGGCGAACAGCCCGGCCATCACCACGGTCCCCGTGGTGAAGATCATCGCCTCGCGAAGGGTCGGCGCGTGGGACTTCCGATTGAACACACCGAGGTCGAGCGCGAGCACGACGGCGATGAACGCGAGGAACCCGCTCCAGGCCCAGATCACTTGGTGCGCTCCGCGTCGATCCACGCGGTCCACTCGGCCTCGTTCACGCCGAGCGTGAGCTTGCTGCCGAATCGGGTCAGGGGCGTGGTGAGCAGGAGCGGTTCCTCGGTGAGGAGCGTGAGCCAACGATCATCGGAGAGTCGAGAGGCGCCGAGCCCCAGGTCCTGGTACCGCCGCGAGGTCTTGTCGATGAGTGGCGTCAGTCCGAACTTCTGCACGAAGCGTTGCAGCTCACCCTTGCTCGCCGCGCGTTCCTTGAGATCCACGAAGTGCACCCGCACCCGACGCTCGCTCCAGAAGCGAAGGCTTCGTCGGGTGTCCTGGCTCTTCTGGGTCCCGAACACCTGCACTTCCACCCGGTCGTCCCCCGATATTGCACGGTTCGTTCCCGGGGCAGGGCACGATGGCCCCGGGCATCCATCACACAATCTACCGAGTCGTCCCTGTCGAATCACCCGCCGTTCCGGCCCGCCTGGTGGCTGCCGGGGCCCCACCTGCCGACCATCTGGGGAAAGCTCGCCCGGCGTCTGCCGGAGGCGCACGACCGGATCGAGTCGTGGCCGACCCCGGATGGCGATCGCGTCTCGGTCGCGCGCCTCGATCCCGCGACGCCGGACGCGCCGATCATCGTCCTGCTCCACGGACTCGAGGGAACCGTGCGCTCCAAGTACGCCCAGGGTCTCATGCATCTGGCGCGTGCGCGTGGTTGGGGTGCGGCGATGCTCATCTTCAGGACCTGCGACGGTCGCATCCCGGACTCGCCTCGGCTCTACCACTCGGGTGAGACCACGGATGCCGAGTTCGTCATCCGGCGGATCGCCGCGGAACGGCCGGGCCGCCCCATCCATCTCTTCGGAGTCTCGCTCGGCGCGAACGTCCTCCTGAAGTGGCTCGGCGAGCTGGGAACCCGTGCGCCGCGCGAGATCGTGCGCGCCGCCGCGGTCTCGACGCCGTTCGACCTCGCGGCCGGAAGCCGCTACCTCGAGCAAGGCCTGTCCCGCATCTATGTCAGGCACTTCATCCGGTCCCTGCGCGCCAAGGCGCTCGCCGCCTTGGAGCGGCATCGGGACCTGCCCGTGGACCGCGTGCGGCTCCTGACCGCGCGGTCCTTCTGGGAGTTCGACGAAGTCTTCACCGGTCCCGTGCACGGGTTCCGCGGTGCGGACGACTACTATCTACGCTCGAGTTCGATCGGATTCCTGCCGGACGTCGCGGTGCCGACACTACTGTACTCGGCCGTCGATGACCCATTCCTCCCCCCGGTCGTCCTCGATCGAGTGCGGGAGACGGCATCACGGAACCCGATGTTGCGCATCGATTTTACCGCATCGGGGGGACACGTCGGGTGGGTCGCCGGGCCTCCGTGGGCGCCGGTGTATCACATGGAAGGCCGCGTGATGCATTGGTATGAGACCGCAACCTGATGCGTTAGATTGTGTTGATAAGCATTCTCAACAATCCGTAAGGACGACACCGTGAGCGCTGCTGTTTCCGAGTACCACGACGACATCATCTATCCGAACACCGCGGCGTTCATTTTCGTCCACCTCGCGCCGCTCGCGGCCATCTGGACGGGGGTGACGACGACCTCGGTGTTCCTCGCCGTCGCGCTCTACGTCGCCCGCATGTTCGGGATCACCGCCGGATACCACCGGTACTTCTCGCACCGGTCGTTCAAGACGTCGCGCGTCATGCAGTTCGTCTTCGCCTTTCTCGCGATGAGCTCCACGCAGAAGTCGGTCCTCTGGTGGGCGGCGTTGCATCGCCACCACCACCGGCATTCGGACCAGGAGGACGACGTGCACTCGCCGCTCCACCGCGGCTTCTTCTACTCGCACGTCGGCTGGATCTTCGACAAGAAGCACGACGAGACGCGGCTCCATGAGGTCCCCGATCTCACCAAGTATCCGGAGCTGATGTTCCTCGACAAGCACCAGCTGATCCCGGGGATCACGCTGGCCATCGCCTGCTTCCTCATCGATGGGTGGGCCGGCCTGTTCATCGGCTTCTTCCTGAGCACCGCGGTGCTCTACCATGGCACGTTCTTCATCAACTCCCTCGCGCACGTGCACGGCAAGCAGCGCTACGTCACGGGCGACACCTCACGCAACAACTGGTGGCTCGCGATCATCACGCTTGGTGAGGGGTGGCACAACAACCATCACGCGTACCAGCGCTCCACGCGTCAGGGGTTCCGCTGGTACGAGTTCGACCCGACCTACTACGCGCTCAAGGTGATGAGTTGGGCTGGGCTCGTTTGGGATCTCGGTGAACCGCCGGTCGAGGTCGTCCGCAACGAACGCCGCCTTGGCGCCGCGGTCCTCGAGCGCGTCGCGCGGCAGCTCGCCGAACGCTTCCCACCCGGGACGGTGGCGGCGCAGGTCGCTCAGGCACGGGAGAGCTTCGATGCGCACCCCAAGGTGATCGAGCTTCGGGCGAAGCTCGCAGCAGGCCAGACGCGCGCAGAGGAGGCGTGGCACGAACTGGAGCAGCACCTGCCGCACCTCCCGCATCTGCCGACCGCCGCCGAGCTCCGGGCGCGGGCGCTTCAGATGTACGCGGACAGCCCCTCGACCGACGAGATCGTCGCGCGGGCCCGCCAAGTGATCGCCGAGCGGTTCAGCATCGAGGTTTTCCCCGAACTGCGCCCGGCCCTCGCCTAGGGTTCATGCCCTCACGAACGGCGGGACACGATGGCACGTTATGGGGGTGGCGAGAAGCCATCCCCATTCGCGTTCCCGCCCTCACCCTCGGAGACTCCCCCGCATGAAGCCGTCGCTCCTCCTTCCCGTCACGCTCCTTGCACTCGGCGCCTGCACCGCGCAGCGCCTGACGCCCGAACAGGCCAATCTCGCCGCCGCAGCGGATGAGCACGCGGACCACGAGATGTCGGGCGGGGCCACGCATGGACCCGCCGTGCTGGGGGAGGCTATGCAGCAAGCCCCCGGGATCGCGCCAGGTGCGGCCGATGCGGCGGCCCGACTTGCCGCCTCCACACGTCACGGCGAGTGGGCCATGATCCCAACCGCCGGTGGGGCGAAGGACTCGATCGCCGCATGGGTGGTCTACCCCGAGCGGCGCGACAATGCGCCGGTGGTGGTGGTGGTGCATGAGATCTTCGGTCTGTCGACCTGGGTCCGGAGCGTCGCCGATCAGCTCGCGGCCGATGGCTTCATCGCGATCGCGCCCGACCTGCTGTCGATCGAACGGGGGGGAGCCACGACCGACACCATCGCCACGGCGCAGGCGACGGCGCTCATCCGGAACGTCTCGCCGGACAAGATGAACGCGATGGTCGCCGCGGTGGCGCGCTACGGGATGGCGCTCCCGTCGGCGAAGAAGACCTATGGCATCGTCGGCTACTGCTGGGGCGGGTCGGCATCATTCAATCACGCGGTGTTCAATGCGCCCGGCCTCGCGGCCGCCGTGGTGTACTACGGCGCCTCGCCGGCCGACTCGGCGATCGCGACGGTCCGGATTCCAGTCCTCGGCTTGTACGGCGGCAACGACCAGCGCGTGAACGCCACGATTCCCCGTGCCGATTCCGTGATGAAGGCCATCGGCGGCACCTTCGTCAGCCGCGTCTACACCGGTGCCGGTCACGGCTTCCTGCGACAGCAGGCGGACACCGCGAACCTCGCGGCCGCTCGGCAGGCGTGGCCGGAGACGGTGGCGTGGTTCAGGAAGTACCTGCGATAGAAGAGCAGAGCGTAGAAGGCAGAAGCGGGGGGCGGCCGATGGCCGCCCCCCGCTTTCCGTTTCGATCCCCGGACGCCGCTACGACCGCGGCTCCCCGACCCACACGCCAAGCCACTCGGGGAGATTCCCGCTCATCTCGAGGAAGTCGTCGAAGTACACCAGCCCCTTGTCCTCGAGGGCATTCACGAGCGCCCCCAGAGCCGCCTCGTCCCAGACCGGCCCGATGCAGATCACCGACTGCTCCACCCGGAACTCGTCGGGGGTCAGGTTGAGCCAGGTGTCGAACATCTCGCGCGTGAGCTGGGCGGATTCGAAGGCGGGACGCCGGATGATCAGGGTCGGCGCGTTGTGGATGAGCGGAAGGGGCATCGGAAGGGTCCGGTCGAGTGGGCGTGGCGCTGCAAGTAGATTATCGGCGTGCGGCATTCGGCGCAGGGGTTCGACGTCGTCGTGATCGGCGGTGGGCACGCGGGCACCGAGGCCGCCGTGGCCGCCGCGCGCCGCGGCGCGCGCGTCGCCCTGCTCACCACGTCGCTCGAGACACTCGGCCAACTCTCCTGCAATCCCGCCATGGGTGGTGTCGCCAAGGGGACGGTCATTCGCGAGATCGACGCGCTCGGCGGCATCATGGCGCGGGCGACCGATCTCGCGACATTGCAGTTCCGCATGCTCAACCGCGGCAAGGGCCCGGCCGTCTGGGCGCCGCGCGCGCAGGCCGATCGCGGGCTCTACCGACGCGCGGTGCGTGACCTGGTCGAGGCGCGACCCGGGCTGACTCTGGTGCAGGGTACCGCGGCCCGCCTGCTCCTCGGCGCGAGCGGCAGGATCGAGGGCGTGGAGTCGAGCGAGGGGCTGCGACTCGAGGCGCGTGCCGTGGTGATCTGCACGGGGACCTTCCTCCGCGGTCGCATCCACATCGGCACGACCCACAGCATCGGTGGCGGGCGCGCCGGAGAGGCCGCCACGACGACCCTGGCCGAGCAGTTCGCGGACCTCGGGCTGACCACGGCTCGCTTCAAGACCGGCACCCCGCCACGGATCGATGGCCGTTCGGTCGACCTCGATCAGCTCCAGCGCCAGGACAGCGAGATCGAGGATTTCGACTTCTCCTGGTCGGCCTTCTGGCCCGTGCCCCGCCGACAGGGGATGAGCACGCGTCATCCCGAGCAGCTGCCGTGCTGGATCACCTACACGGGGGAGGCGCTCAGGACACTCGTGCAGGAACGGCTCCACGAGTCGGCGATGTACGGTGGTGCGATCGGCGCCCGAGGTCCGCGATATTGCCCGAGCATCGAGGACAAGGTCGTCCGCTTCGCCGAAGCCGAGCGCCACATGCTCTACCTGGAGCCCGAGGGACTCGACACCCCCGAGTTCTACGTGAACGGCCTCTCGACCTCGCTCCCAGAGGAGACGCAGCGCGCGATGTTGCACACGATCCCGGGGCTCGAGCGGGCGGTGATGACCCGCCCCGGCTACGCGATCGAATACGATTACGTCCCGCCGACCCAGCTCGTGTCGACGCTCGCGACGCGCGTGCTTCCCGGCCTCTTCCTCGCCGGTCAGATCAACGGGACCACAGGCTACGAGGAGGCCGGGGCGCAGGGAGTGGTCGCCGGCCTGAACGCGGCGGCGCACGCGCTGGACGCGGACCCGCTCGTCCTCGGACGCGAGACGTCGTATCTCGGGGTGCTCGTCGACGACCTCATCACGCGCGGCGTCGATGAACCCTACCGGCTCTTCACCTCGCGATCCGAGTTCCGCCTCACGGTGCGGCAGGACAATGCCCTCGGCCGGCTGTATGGCACCGCCAGCGCCCTGGGCCTGCTGTCCGAGGCCGAACGTGCCCTGGCGGATCGGCGACTCGACGACGAGTCCGAGGCCGAGCGGCTCGCCCGATCGGTGACGATCTCCCCGAGCGCGGCGGCGGCCGTCCTCGACCGGGCCGGGGAGCGCGGCCTGCAGCATGGTGTCCCGATCCTCGAGGTCGCGAAGCGACAAAAAGTGGCACTTCGTGACTTATTCGTGGCCGCCGGTGTCGGACTCGCGCTGCAGCCGGAGGCCGTCATCACCGCCGACCTCGAGCTCAAGTACGCAGGCTATCTCGCGCGCGAGCGCGTCGCCGCCGCGCGCTTGAAGCAGCTCGGCGGCTTCGCGTTGCCGGCGGAGGCACCGTACTCGGCCATGCGGACCGTGAGCGTCGAGGCCCGCCAGAAGCTGGCGCAGCGGCGCCCGGGCACGCTCGCCCAGGCGGCGAGCATCCCGGGCATCAGTCCCGCGGATCTGCAGAACCTCGTGCTCGAAGTGGATCGATGGCAACGCGGCTGATCGCGATCGCCGTGCTCGCCCTGTCGCTCCTCCCACTCGCCAACTGGCTGCCGGGAGGGGAGGTGGACGGCGAGTACGCGGCGCGACTGCTCGACTGGACGTACGGCCTCGCGCTCTGCGCGGGGATCGGCGGGCTCGTGGCGTTCGTGACGCGCAGGCGCGCGGCTGTTGCTGGACCGCGTGCCGAAGCGGTCGAGTGTGGGGTCGGCGGGCCGGGGCTTCATCGCGGGGGTCGCCGCGGGTGCCCTCGCGCTCTATACGATCATCGCGCGGCAGGTCTTCACCGGAAAGCCGCTGCTCATCGACGAGATCGTGCAGGTCCTCCAGGCCCGATGGTACGCCGAGGGGCATCTGTCGGTCCCCACGCCCGCCCTGCGTGAGTTCTTCTCGATCCTGCATTTGGTCGATCTGGGGGACCGGACCTACAGCCAGTTCCCAGCCGGTGGGCCGGCGATGCTCGCACTCGGATCCGCTGTCGGCGCGGAGTGGCTCGTGGGTCCCCTAGCCGGCGCGTTCTCCGTGCTGTTGTTCGCGCGACTGCTACGGGTGCTCGAACCGAGCGCGCCACGGGGATGGCACCGGTTCGCGCTGCTGCTCTTCACCGTCGCGCCGTTCGGCGCCTTCATGTTCGGGTCGCACATGAACCACGCGACCACGCTGCTCTGGCTGCTCGTCGCGATGGCAGGGCTGGCGGGCTCGACGGCGCGCGAGGATGCGTCACCGGTCTGGGGACTCATCACCGGTCTCGGGCTGGGCATCGCCGCGACGATCCGGCCGGTCGACGCCGCAGCGTTCGCCCTGCCGGCGGCCGTCTGGCTGCTCTGGAGGGCGCGGCGTGGCGGACGCCCGATCGTCGCGCTGTTGCTCTCGGGGCTCGGTGTGGCGATGCCGATGGCGTTCCTCCTCTGGGTCAACGCACGGACGACCGGGAAGCCCTTCCTCTTCGGCTATGACCTGCTGTGGGGCGCCGGGCACGGGATTGGCTTCCACCGTTCACCATGGGGTCCGATCCACACGCCGCTGCGCGGTCTCGAACTCATCAGCCTCTACTTCACGAGACTCTCGGTCTATCTGTTCGAGACGCCGTTCCCGGCACTGCTGCTGGCCGCAGGCGCGCTCTGGTGGCGACGCGCGCTCTCCGCGATGGACCGATACCTCTTCGCGACCGCGGCACTGGTCATCGCCGGGTATTGGGCCTACTGGCATGACGGGTTCTACCTCGGTCCCCGATTCATGGTGCCGTTGCTCCCCGTCCTCGTGCTCTGGTGCGCGCGATTTCCGCTCGTCCTTCGCGAGCGGTTCCCCTCGGCTCGCGGGCTGCATCTCGCCATGCGGGCGACGCTCGTGTCCGGCGCAGCGTATGCTGCGCTCTCGCTCGCGATGGTCCGCGTGCCGCAGTACCGGAACGGGATGACGAGCATGCGGGTCGACATCGCGACAGCGTCGCGAGCGGCCGGCGTCACGGGGGCGCTCGTCCTCGTGAAGGAGAGTTGGGGCGCGCAACTCGTGATCCGGATGTGGACGCTCGGCCTCTCGCGCAGCGACACCGAGGTGCTCTACCGCAATGCCGACGCGTGCCGTCTCGAACTGGCGCTCGGCGCGCTCGAGCGGGAGGGCGTCCGCGGAACGGAGGCGCTGGCTCGGCTGGCGCCGCTCCAGGCGGACTCGGCGCGGCTGGTGAAGAGCGACCGCTCCCCTGACTTCACCGAGCGCCTGCTCCCGGGGCTCGCGTACGCGCCGATCTGCGAGGCCCGGATCCGGGAGGATCAGAGCGGGTTCTCGCACTTGGCACCGTTCCGACTCGCTCAGGACGGCAACGTCTATGCCCGCTGGTTGCCCGGACGCGAGGCGGAGATCGCGGCGCAGTATCCGGAGCGGCCCCTGTATCTGTTGACTCGACGAGGGGCAGGGGTGGAGGCGCCATTCGTCTGGCGTCGCCTTCGTCCGTGACGCCTCGGTCCTGCGGTGTGCATCCCGCGGTGTACATATAGAAGGGCACGGTCGTCTGGATGCGGGTGCCCATCACCCCGTCCGGGTGTTAGTCTAATAAGTACCACATAGTTACTAAAAGGAGTCATGGATGTCGAGTCCCCGTCCTGCGCCTTCCTCCGTGCGGCCGGTCTCCGCGCTATCGGTCGTGCCCCGTCGAATCTCGCTCGTACTCGGCTTGCTGCTGCTCGGCACTCGAGTGCTGCCCGCGCAGGTCAGCTCCGCGTCCGAGGCGCGGATCGTCACCACCGCGACGGAAGAGGTCGAAATCGCGCCTGATCGGGCGGTGATCACCTTCGCAGTGGAGACGCGGGGCCGCACGGCTGCGTCCGCCGGCACGGAGAACGCGCGCATCCAAGCGGCAGTGCTCGATACGCTACGCCGCGTCGGAATCGCATCGGCCCAACTCAAGACCCAAGGCGTGAGCATCAACCCGGAATACGAGTACCCGACCCAGGGCGGTCGTCCGACGGTCGTGGGCTATCAGGCCCACAACAGCATTCAGGTCGAGGTGCGCCAGATCTCGTTGATCGGGACCGTGATCGATGCTGGGCTTTCGAGAGGCGCGACCAACGTGGGGGGGCTTCGGTTCTTCGCCTCCAGCACCGAGTCCGCCACGCGGGAGGCGATGCGGAAGGCAGTGGCCCGGGCTCGAGCGGATGCGGACGCCATCGCCGATGCCGCCGGTGGGCGGGTGGGAGGGGTCATCGAGATCATCGCGAGCCCGAGCACCGGAAGCCCTCCAGGACCGATGGTGATGACCTCGATGGTGATGCGCGCGTCCGAAGCGGCGGACGTGCAGACGCCGATCGAAAGCGGCGTGCTCAAGGTGATCGTCTCCATCGAAGTCCGGTTCAGCTTCGTTGGGCGCTGAGCTCCAGCGCGTGCTGACGGAGGAGTTTTTCACGTGAAACGAAACCAGTTGTGGGGAGACTGTTGTTTCACGTGAAACATTCGGTCTGGTAGGTCCCGGGGTGAGCCGGTATATTCGCCGGTTCACCCCTTCTTCTTTCGTTCCAGGACATTCGTGGCCCGCATCATCGCAATCGCCAATCAGAAGGGTGGCGTCGGCAAGACGACGACCGCCGTGAACCTCGCCGCCTCACTCGCGGCCGCTGAGCAACGCACGCTACTCGTCGATGGCGATCCGCAGGGAAACGCCTCCAGCGGAATAGGCCTCGTGCGCGACGAGATCGGAGAGACGGTCTACGATGTTCTCCTCGACGCATCCCGGATCGAAGGAGCGATCGTCCGCGGCGTCCAGTTCAAGCACCTCGATGTGCTGCCGGCGACGCCGGACCTGGCGGGTGCCGAGATCGAACTCGTGTCGGAAGATGAGCGCGAGCTCGCGATGCGACGAGGGCTGGAGCGGGTCCGCGACCAGTACGATTACATCCTGATCGACTGCCCCCCCTCGCTGGGGCTGATCACCCTGAACATGCTCGCGGCGGCTGACGCCTTGCTCATTCCCCTGCAGTGCGAGTACTACGCCCTCGAGGGACTGAGCCAGCTCCTGAACACGGTGCACTTGGTCCAACAAGGCGTCAATCCGTCACTCGGCATCGACGGCGTCGTCCTAACCATGTACGACGCCCGTCTCAATTTGTCGCGACAGGTAGCGACGGACGCGCGCGAATACTTCGGCGCGAAGGTCTTCCAATCGGTGGTCCCTCGCAATATTCGCCTCGCCGAAGCACCGTCCTTCGGGAAGCCGATCATCCTTTACGACGTCGCTTCGGTCGGGGCTCAAGCCTACATGGGCGTTGCGCGCGAACTCATCGAGATGGGATCGAGCACGAGAGACGCGTCAGTGAATGGCACGGACCACGTTGGGTCAATCTGACGGAATCTCGTACGCAATATACAGTTAACCTGTTGTCATATCAGAGCTTACATTACTTCTTGATCCCACGAAACCGATCATGAGCGTCGACAAGAATCGAAGGCTCGGCAGGGGGCTCGAAGCCCTTCTGGCGCGCACACCCACAAGGCATGAGGCCGGGCCCGACGCTTCCGGACGGGAGGGGTCGCGCGACTCCACACGAGACGCCGCCCCTTCGGGATCGACCGCTCGTCCGGTGACCGAACCGGTCTCTCCGCTGCGCAACATCCCGCTCGCGCAGATCCGCCCGAATCCCCTGCAGCCGCGCAAGGAGTTCAAGCCGGAAGAGCTGAGCGACCTTGAGGCGTCGCTTCGCGTGAGCGGTCTCCTGCAGCCCGTGACCGTCCGTCCCGCCCCACGCGGCGGCGGATTCGAGCTCATCGCCGGTGAGCGGCGCTTCCGCGCGGCCCAGCGCATCGGATGGACCGAGATCCCGGCGATCGTGAAGGATGTCGATGATCGGCTGCTACTCTCGCTCGCGATGGTCGAGAACCTCCAGCGGTCGGACCTCAACCCGATCGAAGAGGCCGAGGGCTACGAGCAGCTCATCCGTGATTTCTCGCTCACGCAGCAGGAGGTCGCGGACATCGTCGGCAAGGATCGCTCGACGGTCGCCAACACGCTCCGCCTGCTCGCACTGCCAGCGACGGTGCGGCGCCTGGTGTGGGACGGGCAGCTCACCGTCGGGCACGCGCGTGCCTTGCTCGGCGTCGGCGATGATGCGCGCATCGCGGAACTCGCTCGCGAAGTCGTCGCGCAGGGCCTATCGGTACGTGAAGTCGAGCGGCGGGTCCGTGAGACCGCCCGGACGCCCACGCGGGAAGGTACCTCCTCGACCGCGCCGACCGCGACGCCCGACGCGCGATCGGCGGAGGTGCGGCATCTCGAGGACCAGTTGCGCAAGCACCTGGGCACGGACGTGAAGATCACCCAGACGGCGAAGGAACGCGGCGAGGTCCGGATCCCGTTCTATAGCGCGGACGACTTCGACCGGCTCCTCGAACTACTGCTCGGCGCCGGTCGTCTCGGATGAGCCGGAACCTGACCCCGCGTCCCGTGAAGGCGACCGGCGCGAAGGATGCGCACGGCAGCATTCTCGACCCGGCGTCGGGCGCATTGTACGTACACATGCACCGGGAAAGCGGACTCGCGCACCGGCATTACGTCCTGCGGCCATGGCAGGTGCGGGGACTCGCAATTGCGCTCTCCCGCCCCATGCTCATGCTGTATGTCGTGGCGGTGGTGACGATCGGCTGGACGTGGTCGCAGGCGATGCGAGTGCCGATGCTGCAGGACCGGATCGGCGTCCTCACACGAGAGGCGACCCAGATCGATACGCTGAGCGCGCGACTCACCGAGCTGCAACTGGCGTACGACCAGGTGCAACGCATGCTCGGGGCGACCCGAGCCACGCCCGCAACCGACACCTCACGTGCGCCGAGCCGGACGAAACCGGCACAAGCCGCGCGAGTGCCGTCCACGTCACGCGATACGGCGGAGAAGTCCGCGAACCCCATCGTGCGCTAGCACGATCCCATACGAACAGGAGCGATCCGTGGCGATCTTCGGTAAGGACGACAGCAGTGGGCGCGGAGGAAAGGGCGCCGCCGGCGAGAACACCCTCTCGATCATCTCGGCCGGCACGGTCGTCACGGGAGACATCGAATGCACCGGCGTCCTCAAGGTGGAAGGCCGGATCGACGGGAGCGTGCGCCGCGCGAGACAGGTGATGCTCGCGAAGCAGGGGGCGATCCACGGCGATGTGACTGCGAACGAAGTGGTCGTCGGCGGGCTGGTCGACGGGGCAGTGGCGGCATCGGACCGCCTGGAGCTCCAAAGCTCGGCGGTCGTCAACGGCGACATCAGCACTCGCTCGATCGTGGTCATGGAGGGCGCACGCATCAACGGCTCGGTGAAGATGACGGAGCTCGTGCTCGTGAGCCGAGGCGATGATTCGCGGGAGTCGAAGGACGCGAAGGCCGGCCGGAAGGCGCAGCAGTAAAGCGGCACTACAGAGCCACAGAAGGACTGAGAATCAGGTATTTCCACAGGATTTGTTGGTGTTATTCATTTGTTTCTTGTGTCTATTTAAAACATTGCTAAACAAGAATTTACGAAATATGCGCACCCGGAAATACCTGCGAAGTGGCTCGTTTGTCCACATCGCCCTCGCCGGTCTCCTTGCCTGCGGTGCAAACAAGGAAGTTCCTCCCGCGACGGCCGAGTTCAAGGTGGCGCTACTGACGCCTGGCCCGATCTCCGATCAGGCATGGAACGGCGCGGCGTATCGGGGTCTTGAGCGCATCCGCGACTCGCTGGGCGCGGAGATCAGTCATATCCAGACGCGCACCCCGGCCGAGTTCGAGGAGAACTTCCGGCAGTACGGGGCGAAGGGATACCGGCTCGTCATCGGACATGGATTCGAGTTCCAGGACGCCGCACAGCGCGTCGGAAAGGAGTATCCGAACTCCATCTATGTCACCACCGGCGGAACCGGAGTGGGCGCGAACATCGCCGCGCTCTCCTTCGCGTTCGACGAGCCCTCCTACCTCGCCGGCATCGCAGCGGCCTCGGTCACGAAGACCGGGGTCCTCGCGACCATCGGCGGGACAGAGCTGCCACCGGTCGAGGCGAGCTTCCGCGCCTTCGCGGACGGCGCCCGCAGTGTGCGACCGGACGTCACCGTGCTCAGTGCGTACCTGGGGAACTGGGATGACGCCGGCGCCGGAAAGGAGCAGGCGCTCGCCCACATCGCCCGACGCGCGGACGTCCTGTTCCAGAATGCGGACGCCGCGGGACTCGGCGTCTTCCAGGCGGTCCGCGAATCGCGCGGCACCTGGATCATCGGTTCGAATGCCGACCAGAACGCCATCGCGCCATCCGTCACCCTCGGCTCCGTGGTCATCGACATCCCGCATGCCTTCCTGCTGCTGGCGCGCGAGGTGAAGGACAGCACGTTTGTCCCGCGCGTCGTCCGGTTCGATACCTCGAGCGACGCGGTGCGCTGGGTCGCCAACCCGGCCATCACGGCCGTGCCGGCCGGGGTCCTCGCCGGAATCGACTCGGTGCGCGGACGCTTCGCTCGCCATGAGATGGTCCTTCCGCCGGTGCCAACGCCGTGACCGGCGTGGCGATCGAGACCATCCGCGCCCATCTCGACGAACTGCTCGACGTGGGTCGGATCGGCGACTATCCGTCGGCCTTGAACGGGCTGCAGGTCGACCATCGCGGCCCTGTCACGCGACTCGCAGCCGCGGTCGACGCTTCGCACCGCACGATCGTGGCCGCCGCCGCGGCCGGCGCAAACCTCCTGCTGGTCCATCACGGCCTGTTCTGGAATGGGCTGCAGCCCCTCACCGGTCCGCACCTGACCCGCGTGCGTGCCCTGCTCGATGCGGATCTGGCCCTCTACGCGGCACACCTCCCGCTCGACGCTCACGGAACCTTCGGCAACTCCCGACTCCTCGCTGGCACCCTCGGTCTCGAAATCACGGCCGGGTTCGCCCGGTACCAGAACATCGACTGCGGCGTGCGCGGCGAGGCGGACCTCGACACGCGCGACCTCTTCGCACGCGTGGGCGACTGGGCTACCCCGCACGGGCACCACGCTGTCGCCTCCGCGATCCCCGACGGACATCATACGCGCCGATGGGCCATCTGCTCCGGGGCGGGCGCGCAGGTGGAGACCTTGCGAGAGGCATACGCTGCGGGGATCGACACACTCATCGTCGGCGAAGGACCACACTGGACCGCCGTTGACGCGCCCGAACGTGGCCTGGTGATCCTGTACGCCGGACACTATGCGACCGAGACCCTCGGCGTCCGCGCCCTGACCTCGCATCTCGCCGAGCAGTACGGTCTGCCGTGGAGCTTCGTGGACGCACCGACCGGGTTGTGACCGCGGCGGACGCCCTCACACTCACGGACGTGCACCGCACGTTCGGCCGAACGGTGGCTCTCGACGGTGCCTCGTGTCGGGTGCGTAGCGGCACCGTCCATGCGCTCCTGGGCGAGAACGGTGCTGGCAAGACGACGCTCATGCGGATCGCCTTCGGCCTGCTGTCGCCGGACGCCGGGGAGTTCCGCATCCATGGCGAACCGGTGCGACTCGCCTCGAGTCGCGACGCGATCGCCCGAGGGCTCGGCATGGTCCATCAGCACTTCATGCTGGTACCCGCGATGTCCGTGACGGAGAACGTCGCGCTCGGGGGACGCGGACGTCTGGTGCGCGCACAGGTCGACGCGCGCATCCGCGGGATCGGGACCGCCTCGGGCCTCGCGCTCGATCCCGCCGCGCAGGTCGCAGAGCTCCCGGTGGGCGCACAGCAACGGCTCGAGATCGTCAAGGCACTCGCACACGATGCGCGCATCCTGATCCTCGATGAACCGACGGCGGTGCTCGCTCCAGCCGAGGCCGCCGAGCTGTTGCGCTGGCTCCGCCGCTTCGCCGACGACGGTGGTACGGTGGTGCTCATCACGCACAAGCTGCGCGATGCCTTCGCGATCGCGGACGACATCACGGTCCTCCGACGCGGAAGGACCACGCTCGCCGGGTCGCGCGCCGCGCTGTCGGAGGCTGACGTGATCAGTGCGCTCACCGGCGATGCCGCGGCCGCCTCGGTTCGCGCGCCCGCCGCGCGCGGACCGCTCGTCGGTCCACCCGTCCTGGCGCTCGAGGGTGTGTCGTACGACGATACCCGCGGCATCCGCCGCCTCAGCGACGTCTCGCTCTCCGTGGCCGGCGGAGAGGTCCTGGGCGTGCTCGGCGTGGAAGGCGCGGGTCAGCGGGAACTCCTCCGCGTGATGGCCGGCCGACTCACCCCGACCGTCGGGCGGGTGACGCGCCCCGCGCAGGTGGGATTCATCCCGGAGGACCGTCTCGAGGATGCGATCATCCCGGCGCTGTCGCTCACGGAGAACATTTTGCTGGCCGACGCGGGCCGCCTGCGTGGGCGGATCGATCACCGCGACGCGACGACGCGCACCCGCGGGATCCTCACCCGATTCGACGTCCGCGCGGCGGGACCGAGCGCACCGGCCGGCTCGCTCTCCGGCGGGAACCAGCAGAAGTTCGTGATCGGCCGCGAGCGCGCACAGGCGGCGCTCGCACTCATCGCCGAGAACCCGACGCGTGGGCTCGACCTGAGGGCCGCCGCCCGAGTGCTGGATGAGATCGCCGCACCGGACGGCGACGCGCATCCGGCCGTCGTGCTCCACTCCTCCGACCTCGACGAGGTGCTCGCGGTCGCCTCCCGTGTCGTGGTGTGCTACCAAGGCACGGTGCGCGAGATCCCGTGGCCTGACGATCCGGATGACCGCACACCGTTCACGCGCGCGATGACGGGAGCGGCATGACGGACGCGCTCCTCGCCCTGCTCGACGGCGCCTTCGGGTCGTCGTACGCCATCCTCTCGGCAACGCTGGTACGCGCGACCCCACTGCTGCTGCTGGGACTCGCGGTCACCCTGGCCTTCCGGGCCGGCGTGCTGAACATCGGGGCCGAGGGCCAACTCATCGTCGGCGCGATCGCGGCGAGTGCGGTCGCGCTCGGCCTGGACGCACTGCCGCGTCCCGTGCTCGTCGCGGCGATGGCCGTCGCGGGTGCGGCGGCAGGCGCGAGCTGGGCCGGTATCGCGGCCGTGCTGCGACGACGGTTCGGCGTGCTGGAGGTGATCAGCACGATCATGCTGAACTTCATCGCGCTCGCGCTCGTGGGGTGGATGGTACGCGGACCGTTGCAGGAACCGACGCACGTGTATCCACAGTCGCCCACCTTCGCGTCGCAGGCGCATTGGCCCTTCCTGATCCCGGGACAGCGTCTCCATCTGGGATTCGCCCTCGGCATCGTACTCGCGATCGGCGCGTGGGCGTGGCTCGCATTCTCCGCGTCCGGACTCCGCGTGCGACTGGTGGGGGCGGGGGCGCGCGCGGCGGCGAGCGCCGGCGGCATCGATGTGGCACGCACGACCTTCGGCATGTTCCTGCTGAGTGGTGCGCTGGCCGGCCTCGCCGGAGCCTCGGAGGTCGGTGGCGTCACCTTCGCCCTGTACGAGGGGCTCTCCCCCGGATACGGCTACACGGCGATCGCGGTGGCGCTCCTCGCGCGACTCGATCCGCGCTGGGTGATCGCGAGCGCCATCCTCTTCGGCGCACTCGAGGCCGGCGCGGCCGCGATGCAACGTGATGCCGGCGTGCCGAGCGTGGTGGTGCAGGTGTTCGTGGCGCTCACCGTGCTGGTCGTCCTGGCGGCGACGCAGCTCGGGGCGGAGTCCCGTGCCCGTGCGGCAATCGCGCGCGCTGAGGAAGCGTGATGGAAGCGATCCTCGTGCCGTTCCTCCAAGCGACGATCCGCACGGCGACGCCGCTGGCGTTCGCCGCGCTGGGTGAGCAGGTGGCCGAGCGCGCCGGGGTCATCTTCCTTGGGCTCGAGGGGGCGATCATCGCGGGGTGTCTGGGTGCGCTCGTCGCCAGCGGCCTCGCCGGTCCGGTGGCGGGATTCGCCGGCGGGATCGGCGCAGGGATGCTGTTGACCGCGGTCTTCGCCTTCTTCGTCGTGCGCCTCCGGACGGATCAGATCATCGCCGGCACCGCCGTGACGATGCTCGGGCTGGGCCTGACCGGGGCGCTCTACCGCGGCCTCTTCGGCACGGGCGGTGCGGCGCTCGGCACGCCGACCGTTGCGCCGATCGCCTTGCCAGGACTGTCGCAGATCCCGGTAATCGGCCCGACGCTGTTCCACCAGCCATTGCCGACCTACGGGCTGTACCTGCTCGTGCCGGCGCTCGCCTGGTGGATCCGCAGAACGCACGCGGGGCTCGCGCTTCGCGCGACGGGGGAGCACGCTGAGGCGGCGGCGGCGGCCGGAATCGCTCCGGCACGCGTTCGCCTCGCGGCGCTCGCGTTCACCGGAGCCATGGGCGGGCTCTGCGGTGCGACACTCGTCCTCGCGCAGGTCGGCACGTTCAGCGAGGGCATGAGCGCGGGACGCGGATTCATCGCCATCGCGATCGTGGTGCTCGGCCGTTGGTCCGTCTGGGGTACGGCGGGCGCCTCGCTGCTGTTCGGCGGCGCCTTCGCCTTGCAGTACCTCTTCCAGGCGGCGGGCCTCGCGCTGCCCTACCAGCTGTTCACCGCCTTTCCGTACGTGCTGACGCTACTGTTGCTCGCATTGCAGCGCGGCCGCACCGCAGCTCCGGCCGAGCTCGGGCGGTCCTAGGGACGGTCCCGGGGAACGTCAGGCGCGTTACAGGTGGCGCGCGCGCCGGCCCATTGCGAGATCCACTGTCCGCTCCGACGCGAGACGACCGCGAGACGTACACCAGCGTCCGTGTCCTCGATGAACGCGATCGCGATCCCGTCCGACGACACGAAAGCGCCCCCGAACTCGCGCGCGACCAGTTCTTCCTCTCGCCCGATCTCGCGCGACACCCAGCCTTCCACGAGGGGAGCACGGACACCCGCCCGGGCCCCGGGTGCCGCGACGATCGTGACGCGCTCTTCGCGTGGTGCCGATTCGATCGGAATGCGCCGCACCGCGAGCGCGACGATGGTCGTGTCGCCGTCCGCGGGCACCAGGCGCCAGGCGGACTGCACCGTGACGGGGAGTCCCGTGAACTCGGCGGACGACGTGTCGGCCGGCAGCACGTCGACCATGCGCGCGATGCGCGCGGCGAGCAGCGCGGAATCCCGGGGCGACAGCGTCTCGAGCGCCGTCGCCGGCACCGACGGGACTGCCACGGAGTCCAACGACCAGACGAGTCCTTCGACGGGATCACCCGAGACGCACGATGACGCGAGGAACGCGGGAACGGCGTCCACCACGTCTCCGCTCGTGCGCGGAGTCGTCAGGGGAGCGGCGGACGTCGAGGCCGCAGCCACCGGCGGGCGCTCGACCGAGTCACTGCGCCCACAGGCCCCCAGCACGCACAGCGCCAGACACCATGACCGCGGGCGCCTCATCGCGCGTCCGGCAGATAGGGTCCGCCGAGGTCCCAGTGCCAGGCCTCGCGCCGCACGCCATCGCGCGGATCCTTCAGCGGATGGTACTGCAGGCGCTCGGCGGGCATTCCGACGCGGGCGCCCCACGCGAGCAGGCGCGCCTTGTCGGTGGAGACGAGGTGCGCCAGGCGGCGGCCGAACCAGACGTGGCGATGCAGCCAGAGGCCGCCTGTCATCGCGTGGATCATGCCCTCGCGACGATGCGCGAACTCCTCCCACTCGAGCTGCAAAGCCGCCCGATCACGCGGTGGAGGAACGGGCGGGACGGGGGGGCCGCCCGGGTCGATCACTGACAGGTGATGACACCCTCGACCGTCGCCGGCGCGAGCGGAGCGACCGACCCTTGGTACATGGCACAGGTGAGCGGATAGGAGAGCGGGTGCGTGGCCATCGCGGACCAGCCACCGCGCGTCGCGTTCACGATCGTGAGTTGCGAGCCGCGCGAACCCTTCCAGTTGAGCGCCGAGGTGTCGGTCGAGTAGGTCTGCCACGCGTAGAAGTACGATTCCTGCGCGGTCGCGAGATTGTGCAGGTCACCCTTGAGGGCGGCGGCGTGCGCCTTGCCCTTGGTCGAATTGAACTTCGGCACCGCGATCGCGGCGATGATGCCGATGATCACAACGACGATGAGCAGTTCGATGAGAGTGAAACCGCGACGAGACGACATCAGACTCCACGACACCAGGTGGGGGGAGCGAACCGGGTACTGAACAGTGACGCGCATCACGCCGGAAGGTGACGGCGTCTCGAGGATAGGCGGTCCCTCGGTCCTAGACTAGGCAAGGGCGAGGCCCCGAACACCGTGATCATGTAAGACATTGCGTCGCATCGTGTTGAACCGCAAGCACCCGGCCGCCGGTCCCCGCCGGTCCCGGGCAAGCCTCCGCGACCATCGCATACTGCAAGGGCCCCGGACCGTCGACGCCCGATTCAGGCCTTGGCGTCGAGCCAGTTCGCCCCAGTCCCGATGTCAACGACCAGAGGCACGTCGAGCGCCACCGCGGTGGTCATCTCCCGCTCCACGAGCGAACGCAATGCGGCCTCCTCGTCCGACGGGAACTCGAAGACGAGTTCGTCATGGACCTGGAGGAGCATCTTCGCCTCCAGTGCCGCGGCCCGCAGGGCCGCATCGATGCGGATCATTGCCACCTTGACGAGGTCGGCCGCCGATCCCTGGATGGGCGAGTTCTGCGAGAGCCGCTCGCCGAACGCGCGCGTGTTGAAGTTGCGGTCGTGGATCTCCGGGATGTAGCGCCGGCGGCGGAAGATGGTCTCCACGTAGCCTCGCGTACGCGCCTGCTCGACCGCCGCGTCGAGGTAGCGCCGTACACCGGCGAAGCGAGTGAAGTAGGTCTCGATGAACGCCTTGGCCTCGGCGTGCTCGATCTTCAACTGCCGCGAAAGGGCATGCGCCCCCTGACCGTAGATCGTCGCGAAGTTGATCGTCTTCGCGCGAGCCCGCATCTCGCTCGAGACGAGCTCGAGCGGCACGCCGAAGATCACGCTCGCGGTCTGCCGATGGATGTCGCCCCCGGCACGGAAGGCCTCGACGAAGGCCGGGTCGTGGGAGAGGTGGGCGAGGAGCCGCAACTCGATCTGCGAGTAGTCCGCGGCCATGAAGCGCCACCCCGGCCGCGGGATGAAGCCCCGCCGGATGTCCTTCCCGAGCTCGCGACGGATGGGGATGTTCTGGAGGTTCGGGTCGTGCGACGAGAGTCGACCCGTCGCCGCCACCGTCTGCGCGTACGAGGTGTGGAGCCGTCCGGTCCGCGGGTTGACGAGCGTGGGGAGGGTGTCGAGGTACGTGTTCTCGAGCTTGGCGAGCTCCCGGTACTCCATCAACAGGCCGGGCAGGGTATGGCCCTCGTCGGCCAGTTCCTGCAGCACGCTGGCATCGGTGCTCGCGCCGGTGGCCGTCTTCTTCTTCACCGGGAGCGCGAGCTTCTCGAACAGGATCGTGCGGAGCTGCTGGTTGCTCGCGATGTTGAACATCTCGCCGGCCTCGGCGTGGATCTGCGTCTCCAGCTCCTTGCGTGCGGCCTCGAAGCGGGCCTTGAGCGAATGGAACCAGGGCACGTCGATGGTGACGCCGGTCCACTCCATCTCGGCGAGGACGTCGATGAGTGGCAACTCGACGTCGCGGAGCAACGGCCCCACCTCGTGCTCGGCGAGCTTGGGCTCAAGGAGCGCGCGCAGGCGCAAGGCGAGGTCGCTGTCGGCGCAGGAGTAGTCGCGTGCGGCGGCGATCGGGACCTCGTCGTACGGAATCTCGTTCTTCCCCTTGCCACAGAGCTCGTCGTACCCCGTCATGGCGAGACCGAGGAAGTCGACGGCGAGCGCGTCGATCGCGTGCGATCGGCGTCCGGGATCGATGACGTAACTCGCGAGCATCGAATCGAAGTCGAGGCCGCGGAGCCCGATTCCCGCACGACGCAACACGAGGAGGTCGTACTTGGCGTTGTGCGCCGTCTTCCGCACCGCCGGGTCCTCAAGGAGGCCGCGGAGCGGCGCCATCGCATCGGAGAGGAGCGGGGGGAGGTTGACCACCGGGTGCTCGCCCTCGGCGAGCATCCGGGCCGCGATGGAACTGTCGGCGCTCGGGCCCTTCTTGGGCTTCACCGGCGCATCCCCGAGGGCGAGTCCGCCCTGCGCCTCGCGCGGCAGGCGGTGCGCGAAGGGGAGGTACCATGCCTTGCCGGGGGCGGTCCCGATGGAGATCGCGACCAGGTTCGCGCGCATGGGCGTGATGATCGGCGGCGCGTCGGCATCGAGAATGGTCTCGGTGTCGACGGCGATCATGCCCGCGGCCCGCGCCTCGGCGATGACCTCGGCGACGAGTGCGGGCGTGTCGGCGATTCGGTAGTCGAGCGGCACGGTGGCCGGCGTGTCCGGGACGCTCGCGGCCGCGGCGCGCGCCTGACGCGCGCTCACCATGTGTGCCTCAACGTCCGTCCCGCCCTCGGCCGCCGTCCCGTCGGATGCCGCCGCCTGCGGGGCGCCCCCCTTCCCACCATCGGCATTGACCGCCGCCGTGCGCGCGGCGGAGTTGAACTCGAGTTCGACGAAGAGGTCGCGTAGCGCGGCCCAGTCGGGCTCACGGAGCATGAGCGCCTCCGGGTCGAGCGTGACGGCGAGGTCGTACTGTAGCGTGACGAGCCGCTTGCTGAGCTTCGCGTTCTCGACGTTCTGTGCGAGCGCGTTGCGCGTGCGGGTCGGCTCGATCTCGTCGAGATGCGCGATCATCGCCTCGACGGTCCCGTACTTCTCGATCAGCGCGAGCGCGCCCTTGTCGCCGATGCCCTTCACCCCGGGGACGTTGTCCGCGGTGTCCCCGACGAGTGCGAGGTAGTCGACGACGCGCTCGGGGGGGACCCCGAGGCGCTCGTGCGCATTCTCCAGCCCGTACCATTTCTCCGTGGTCCGCCCCGGCGGCCCGTGCCAGGGATTGAGGACCCACACCTTGGGGGCAACGAGCTGGAGGAGGTCCTTGTCGCCCGAGACGACGCACACCTCGAGGTCCCGCGCGGCCCCCTGGCGCGCGAGCGTCGCGATCACGTCATCCGCCTCGAAACCGTCGAGCGCGAGCGTCGGGATCCGGTACGCGGCGAGCAGCTGGCGGACGCGCTCGAGCCCGGTGTCGAAGTCCTCCTGCTCCTCCGGCGGGAGTGCGACACGGTTGGCCTTGTATGCCTCGAGCATCTCCTCGCGACCCGACGAGCCGGCGTCGTTGATCCAAGCGAGATAGTCGGGCTTGTGCTTCTCGATGAGGCGCTTGAGGAAGTCGCTGACACCCTTCGCCATCCCGGTGTTCTCGCCGCGCGCGTTGCGCAGCGGCGTCCCACCACCCAGGGCGTGGAAGGAACGGAAGATCAGCGCGTAACCGTCAATGAGGTAGAGCCGCGGGCGTCCGGGGATCGACATGCCCCAAAACTACGCGACGCCGAGTCCCCACGCCGCGAGCCCCGCGGCGACGGCGACGCGCGCGTTGTCGTCGAGGGCGAGGGCGGGCCGTTCAGCGAGCATCGCCGCCACGCCGATGCCGAGCGCCTGGATGGGTGAAGCGGCCACGAGCCAGACTGGACCGACCGCGCTGGCGAAGCAGCAGGCGAGCGAACCCACCGGTGTCTTTCCCTTGGCTGCGGCGCGTGCGGCGACCGCGCGCCCGACGAGGGCCGCCGCGGCATCACCGAAGACTCCGGCCCAGAGCGCGGAGATCGCCGCCCGCTCCGGGAGTACCACGGCGCAGAGCAGCATCGCGCCGAGGAACCAGGTCGCTCCGGTGAGCGCGGTGCGCTCGTGCGCACGGAGCATCCAGCCGAACCACGCGTCGAACCAGCGGCCGATCGCGCCCGCGCGACGACGCAGGACCTCGAGCGCGACGGCGATGCCGAGCCCCAGCGCGAGGACGAGGATGATCCCCCGTCGATCCACCACCGCGAACGCCCACGCGAGCGGGAAGGCGGCCGACGCGAGATGGACGCCCTTCCGCCCGAGTTCGGCGCGCCACGAGAAGGCGCGCGCGTCGCTCACTTCAGGCGCCGCCGGAACTCGGACTCGAAGCGCACCTCGCTCGCCTGCGTGAGGCGCCAGCGCCCGGTGCCGGTCTGATCGTAGAACACGAGTTGCATATTCTGCGAGCGGTAGTCCCAGAGCTGCTGGCGCCCGCGCGAGAAGTCGGCGACCTGCGGCTCGATGATCTGATCCGGTTCCCCCAGCGAGACGTAGACGCGCCCCCGGTCGGACATCCAGCCGGGCGTCGCCTCCTCGCGGAAGCGGCCGTTGGCCCGAATGAGGCGCGCGAAATAATCGCGAAGGCCCTCATGCATCGGCGTCTCGGGCCGGTCGTCCGTCTCGCGCGCGAACTCGGCCCACGCCGCCGGGCGCGTCTCCTCGCTGGCATCCCGCAACTTCTGGAGCCGATACGGCTGCGCGAACCAGCGCAGGTAGTTCACCATCTCGTCATACGTCGCGACCGGCAGGTCACCGCCGAACCCGACGAAGACGTAGGTGGAGGAGGAATCGGTGCCGCCGTCACGCACGAACGTGAGCTGCGCCACGCCGATGCCGATGCGCGAGACCGGAACCTCGACGACCCCTGCGCGCATCGCGCCGCGGGCGCTGACGCGCACGGTGTCGTTCCACAACACGCGTCCACGCTCGCTACGGATGAGGAGGCGAACGGCCGCGGTGGTGTCCCCGTACCCCTCGAGATAGACCGGGAGCACGCTGTCGCGTCCCGCGACGGCAATCGCCGCCGGGTTGAGCAGCACCAGCGGCACCGAATCCCGCGACGACCGCGGCGTCACCTCGGCGATCGGCATCGGCGAGGAGAGCGTGCCCTCCCCGAGGCGCGGGACCAGGATCGCGATCTGTTCCTGGGCCGTGCGCTGGCTCCCTTCGTCACGCACCGCGACCGTCAGCGTGTAGCGTCCGGGCGCGACGTCGAGGATCTCCTGGTGGATGACGCTCTCGTCGGTGCGTGTCGTCTCGCGATACGTGCCCACGAGGAGCTGCTCCGAAGCCTGCGAGCTGGCGACCGCGACCGCGTCGCGCGAGAGCGTCATGGCGACCGTGTAGTTGGCCCGGAACCGGTTGTCGGCTTCGCGCGCGAAGGCCAGGGTGGCGTTGGCGAACGCCACGGCGACGACGACATGCGTGGAATCGGGGGACGGCGTGGCAGCGAAGGCGGCGCGCCCGACCAAGGGGAAGGGAAGCCCCCGGGCCAGCATCCCCATCTGCCGGAAGAGCGGGGTGGCGTCGAAACTGATCCCCTGTTGGGCGCGCGGGGCCGCGCCCTCCGCGGACGGACCGGGGCGGGCACCAGGTGCTCCGCCGGGCGGAGGCGTGCGCCCCCCGCCGCCGCAGGACACGACGAGGAGGGCGGCGAACAGGACGCGAGCGAGGCGGAGCGAGGGCATGGGCGCGTGGGTGGGGCGCGCCGTGGCGTGGCGCGGTGTCAAATCTACCCCGCGAACCGGCATCCGGTCATCGGTGGGCTCGCTTGCCGGGACGAGCGCGTTCCGATAGCTTCGCCGCGTGACTCGTGACCCACTCGTCGGAACCACCATCGCCGGATTCACCCTCCTCGACCGCGTCGGTGAGGGAGGGACGGCCACCGTCTATCGCGCCCAGCACCCGACGCACGGGACGGTCGCGCTCAAGGTCCTCAAGGAGAAACTCCGCTCCGATCGTACCGCGGTCGCCCGGTTCACTCGCGAGGCCAGCTTCGGCACGCGCGTGACCGGTCCGAACGTGATCCGCACGATCGAGACGGGCGAGGATGCCGGGCTCCCCTACCTCGTGATCGAGTGGGCCGCCGGCGAGTTGATGGAGAGCTACGCGAAGCGCAACGCGCCGTTCCCGCCGGATGAGGTGGCGGCCGTCATCAGCCAGATCGCGGGAGCCGTCTTTGCCGCGCACACGGCCGGCATCGTGCATCGCGACCTGAAGCCGGATAACGTGATGTACGATCACGACACGCGCACGGTGAAGCTGCTCGACTTCGGGATCGCGACCTCCACCGATGTCACGCCCGACCAGCGGCTCACCCGCGCCGGATTCTTCGTCGGCACGCTGATGTACGTCGCCCCCGAAGCGCTGTCAGGCGAGGTGGTCTCGCCCGCGGCGGACCAGTACTCGCTGGCGACGATGGCCTACCAGTTCCTCACGGGCACGCTGCCCTACACGGCGAAGAGCCCGCGCGAGATGTTCACGCAACTCCTCTCGCAGCCGCCGGTCGCGCTCAACAAGGCCAAGCCGGACATCGCCTACTCCACCCCGGTGGAGGAGGTCGTCATGAAGGGCCTCGCCAAGGCGCCGAAGGACCGCTACGAGTCGGTGATCGCATTCGCGGACGCGCTCCGTGTCGCGCTCCAGGACCCGTTCCCAACGAAGATCGCTTCGAACGAGGGGCCCGGGCTCTTCTCGAAGATGAAGGGCCTCTTCGGTCGCTAGACCGTCCCGTCCCCGGCGCCCCGCGGCGCCGGGTCGGCAGGGAGCCAGCAGGTGAAGGTCGCACCTGCCCCGACCACGCTCTCCAGCGTGATGTCGCCATCGAGCAAGCGCGCGAGTCGCCGGGTGATCGAGAGCCCAAGCCCCGTTCCCCGGCGTTCCGAGTCGCCACGCGAACCGGCCTGGACCTGCTCGAACTCCTCGAAGATCCGCTCCTGATCCTTCGGTGCGATGCCGATCCCGGTATCGACCACCTGGAGGGCGATCCAGTTGCCACCCGCCGCCAGGAGCGGCCGCTTGGCCGCCGTCGCCGTCGCCTCATGCACCGCCCCGTCCGGGACGTAGGTCGCCCGCACCGTGATGCTTCCCGCCGGCGTGTATTTCACCGCATTCCCCAGCAGGTTCACGAGGATCTGCCGCAGGTGGGTCGGGTCGGTGCTCACCCGCGGCAGCGTCGCCGGCACCTGGATCGCGAGGGCCAGCCCCTTCTCAATGACCAGCGGCTCGACCTCACTCGCCACATCGATCACGAAGGCCCGCAACGAGAGCGGCTCCCGGTGCACGTCGAGTCGTCCAGCCGAGAGCTTCGCGAGGTCGAGCACCTGATCCACGAGCGCCTGCAAGTGTTCGGCTGACGCCTGGATCCGCTCCACGGGCCCGATCATCCGCGGGCCCAACTCGCCATAAGATCCATCCCGCAGGAGGTCGACGAACCCCACGATGGCCGCGAGCGGGGTCCGCAGTTCGTGCGAGACGTTGGCGAGGAACTCCGACTTGGCACGGTTGGCCCGTGCGAGCTCGAACGACAGATGCTCGAGCTCGGCACTCCGCTCCTTCAGGCGGCGGCGCTGCCCCCGCTCATAGAGCAGGAACGCCACCAACCCTGCCGCGATCGCCACCCCGATCACCCCGACCAGCATCGCCACCTCATTGACCCGCTTCCCGGTGCCGCATAGAGTGCCCGGCATGGATCCGCGCACCCGTCTCCTCGATCTCCTCGCCCAGCGCAGCGCGCGCCGTGGCTCCTTCACCCTCGCCTCGGGCAAGCAGTCCGATCTCTACATCGACTGCCGCCTCACCACGATGCATCCCGAAGGGCTCGCGCTCATCGGTCCGCTCGGCCTCCACGCCATCGGCGAACGCGGCTGGCACCCTGATGCGGTCGGTGGGCTGACGCTCGGCGCCGACCCCGTGAGCTACGCCATCGCGTACGCGAGCCAGCTCGCCGGCATGCCGACCCGCGCCTTCACGGTGCGGAAGGAAGCGAAAACGCACGGCACGGGCAAGCTCATCGAGGGCCCGTACACCGCCGGTGACCGCGTCGTCGTGATCGAGGACGTCATCACGACCGGCGGCTCCGCGCTCAAGGCCGTCGACGCGGTCCGGGCGGCCGGTGGCGTCGTCGTGGGGGTCCTCGCCGTGGTCGACCGCGAAGAGGGCGGCCGTGAGACCATCGAAGCCGTCGGCGTCGAGGTCGAGACGCTCGCGCGCGCCGCGGAGATCGTCGCACGGATGTGAGCACGCAGGGCCGCGGGTCGCGGTCCGTTCATGGGAGATGCTCCGGCGTTCCCTCAGTCGTGCCGCTGATGGAACGCCGGCCGCCGATCGCGCAACGACGGCGCCAGGCGCCGCATCCCGGGCCGCAGGGCGAGCGGCTGGAGTGCCCGCAACGCCTCGCGGTGCGGGCGGACCAGATCCGCGAGTAGTCGTTCGAGGAGCGTCTCGCCCGTGAAGCGCGCGCGAAACTCGCCCGCCGTCATGCCGAGGAGAGTGCGTACGTGCCGACCGAAGCTCTGCGGGGAGGAATAGTCGAGCGCGTTGGAGACGCTCGCGATGGAGTGGCCGGCATCCTCGAAGAGACGCGCGGCGCGCAGCAGGCGCGCGTAGGCGAGGTAGCGCTTGGGCGCCGGCAGCCGCGCCCGGAAGAAGCGACTCATGAGCGTGCTGGGGAGCAGGTCCATGCGGATCGCGAGCGCGCGCACCGTGGTGACGCGCTCGCTCACGACGAAGAGGGCCTCGAAGAACCGCTGACCGTCGGGAGACAGCGCGCCGAGTTCGCGACGGATCGCCTCGAGCGCGAGTCGATCGACCTCGTGCACCGCCTGCACCGCCAGCAACTGACGCAACCGCGTCCAGCCTTGCGGCTGCCGTACATCCACGAGGCGCGTGATCCCGGCGTTCCCCAACTGGAGCAGCGCTTCGGCGGAGGTCGGGGCCGTCCCGAGGAGCGCGACGGTCGGGACCGAGGGGAACTCCCGCACCATCGTCGCCATCCGTCGATCGGCGTCCCGGCCACAGCGCATCACCGAGACGAGCACCGCGCTCACCCGCCGAGTCTTGAGGTCCGCGAGGGCGTCGGCGATGCTCTCCTTGTGTACCGCGCGATAAAGTCCGGCGCCGGCCGCATCGACGCGTGGGCGTTCGTCGGGCTCGAGGACGGTGAGGACAGGAGCGGTGAGCGCGCGTTGCACGAGGGGCATCGGTGGGAGCTCCGTTGATGGTGGGGGTGGCGAACGCGGACCACGATGCGTGGGGCCGGTCACGGCGCCGTCATCCATTTCTTCCCCTCACCGTCCGCGCGTCACCCACCGCCGGCGCCCGATGACGCCGGCCGGCGCACTATATTCCGGAGAACTCGGTTCCGCCGGGCGATCGCGTCGCAGGTCCGCCTGCGCCGAGGAAAGTCCGGGCTCCTTGGACACGCTGCCAGGTAACGCCTGGGCACGCCGCAAGGCGTGACGGACAGTGCCACAGAGAATAGACCGCCTTCGCGCGAGCGGAGGTAAGGGTGAAACGGTGGGGTAAGAGCCCACCGCGCCACTGGCAACAGGGGCGGCACGGCAAACCCCAGCGGGAGCAAGGCCAAATAGGCGGCGAGCAGCAGTCCTCTGTGATCAAGACGCCGCGGGTTGGCTGCTAGAGCGTGCGGGCGACCGTACGCCGAGAGAAATGATCGTCCGACGCCGCAAGGTGTCGACAGAACCCGGCTTACAGGCGGGACCGATGCTGGGCAGTACGCGCGGGACGGACGGTGACACGGGAGCTGGTCCGTGGCTCCGTCCGTCCTCGCACATCCCCCCGAGGCGACGTATGCGGCGATCGACCCGCTGGATCCTGTGCCTGGTCAGTGCGACCGCCTGCGCGGCGCCCGCGCCGGCCGTGACGCCCCGACCGGCGATCGAGCCGCCGGCCCCCGCAGCGCTTGACCCGTCGTCACCGCCGTGGATCCTCCAGCCGAGCGGGGCTCCGGTGACGCGGACCATCCGCCTGGAGACCGAGCTGCGATCGCGCGTCGACACCGTCGAGCGACGGGACTCGATCCGAACCGTGGTCACTGCGGAGTGGTCGCGCGTCGTGGGGGGCGGCACGGTGCGCCTCTCCGGGCTGCTGACGGACTTTCGTGTCGGCATCGACACCGCGGAGCTCACGATCCCCCAAGGGCTCTCCCTGCCCCTGCCATTCGCCGCGCTCGACGGGACTGAGACCGTTGCCCCGCGGCTGATCCGGCCTGATCCGGCCGGTTGCGGCACGGAAGCCGCCGCCACGCATGCGTTGCGCGAGGTGTTCCTGACCCTCCCGACGCGCCTCGAGCCCACCACCACCTGGCGAGATTCCGCGAGCTACACGATCTGCCGGGACTCGGTGCCGCTGGTTGCCGTCTCCACGCGCGTCTATCGTGTGATGGGGGCGACGCGTCTGGCGGGTGAACTGGTCATCCGGATCGAGCGGCACTCGCGCCTGACACTGCGCGGCGCCGGCCGCCAGTTCGGTGAACCGATCGATATCGCGGCAGACGGCGAGGGAGTGGCCACGCTGTTCGTACCACTCGCCGGCGGCACGGTCGTCGAGGGCACGGGAGAGAGCACCCTCCGAATGACGATGCGCGGGCGCCGCCGCTCCCAGGAGCTGACACAGCACACGCGCATCGCGATCTCGGCGCCCTGATCGGGCCCCACCACGCGACTCAGTCGACCAGACGCAGCGGCATGAGAAGACAGAGGTACTTCGCCGGATCTGTCCAGCCCTCGGGCTCGATGGTCGACGCACGTTCCGGGGCACGGAACGTCATGCGCACCTCCTCCGTCGGCATCTGGCGCAGGATCTCGAGCAGGTACGCCGCGTTGAAGCCGATGTCGAGCTGGTCCCCCTCGTAGCGGATGGGCAGTTCGTCCTGCGCCTCGCCCAGGTCGGGCGTGCTGACGGAGAACTTCACCATGCCCGCGTTGAACGACAGCCGGATCCGGTGCGTCTGATCCGACGCGACGACGCTCATGCGCTTGAGGGCGCTCATGAACGCGGCCTTGTCGAGGATCGCGTACTTGTCGTTGTCCTTCGGGATCACCTGTTCGTAGCCGGGATACGGCCCTTCGATCAGGCGGGTGAAGACCGACGTGAAGGGCGAGCGGAACCCGAGGTGGTTCTCGCCCTGCGCGACCTCCAGCTCCTCCTCGGCCGCGAAGAGGCGGCGGATCTGGTCGAGCGCCTTGGGCGGGATGATGAGATCCGACTTCTGCCCACCGGAGACACCGACCTCCATCTTGGCCAGGCGATGTCCATTGGTCGCGACCATGCGCATGTGATCGGCGCGGAGCTCCCAAAGGACGCCGTTGAGGATCGGGCGGCTCTCCTCCGTGCTCGCGGCGAAGGCCGTGTGCTGGATGAGGCGCTGCAGGTCACCGGACGGGATCCGGACGGCCTTCTCGAACTGGACCGCGGGGAAGCTCGGGAACTCCGACTTGGGCAGGCCGAGCAGCTTGAACTTCGATCGGCCGCACTCGAGGGTGATCCGCTGGTCCCCGGTGGCCGAGATGCGCACAGGTGCCGGCGGCAGCTCGCGGGCGATCTCGCTGAGCTTGCGTGCCGGGATCGTGATGGCCCCGACCGCCTCGACGTCAGCGGTCACCTCGGTGCTCACCGCGATATCGAGATCGGTCCCCGAGATGCGGATGCCCTTGTCGGTGGTCTGGACGAGGAGATTGGCCAGGACGGGCAACGTCGTCTTCCCCGGGACGGCAGGGGTGACGGCGGCGAGTCCTTCCTGGAGCTTCTCGCGTGTGATGGTGAAGCGCATTCGGTTCCTGACCGAGTGACGGGACGTGTGGAACGCGGACGGAGCCTGCTGTTGCTAGTTACTGAATTACTCTAGTAGCAGCAGTAGTAGAAAGATGTGGACTGTGGACGAACGCCGGAAGACGTTGCGCCGCAAGCTAGTCCCTCGTGCCGATCATGTGCGACCTCATGGGAGAGGTCGTGGAGCGCCGTGGAGAACCCCGCCGGCGCCCCCGAACGTGTGGTGAACGTGTGTATCAGGTGGAATGCCGGACGGTTTCCCGCACCTTCTCCACACGCCCCCGGAACTCGCTGCTGTCCTTCATCATGTCGACCACCCGCTCGAGCGAATGGATGACGGTGGAGTGATCTCGCCCGCCGAATGCCTGTCCGATCTCGACGAGCTGGAGGCCGAGCACCTCGCGCGCGAGATACATGGCGACCTGTCGCGGGACGGTGAGGTTCTTGGTCCGGGTCTTGGACTGCAGTCCTTCGACCGTGACGCCCCATTCGCCCGCGACCCGTTGCTGGATGTGGCCCATCCGATCCTGGCGCTCCGGGCGGACCTGTGCGGCATCATTCTGCCGCAGCTTGTCGCGCAACGCCTCGCGCGCGAGCTCGACCGTGATGACCCGGTGCTTGAGCGACGCGAAGGCGAGGAGCTTGATGATGGAGCCTTCGAGCTCGCGGACGTTGGATTGCACGTGATCCGCGATGAAGTGGAGCACGTCATCGGGGATGGTATGTTCGAGGTGGTCCATCGCGGCCTTGCGGCGCAGGATGGCGATACGGTGCTCGAGATCCGGTTGCCCGACGTCGGCGACCATGCCCCAGGCGAACCGGGAGGCGAGACGCGCCTCGAGCTTGGGGATCTCGGAGGGTGGTCGGTCGGAGGTGAGGACGATCTGGCGACCGGCCTCGTAGAGGGCATTGAACGTGTGGAAGAACTCCTCCTGCGTGGAGTTCTTGCCCCCGATGAAATGGACGTCGTCGACGAGGAAGAGATCGGTCTCCCGATAGCGGCGCCGGAAGTCGTGCATGGCGCCCTTGCCGATGGACGTGATGACGTCGTTGGTGAACTGCTCGGTGGTGATGTAGGTGACGCGGGTCTGCGGGGCGCGCTTGATGATGTCGTGCGCGATCGCCTGCATCAGATGGGTCTTGCCGAGCCCGGTGGGGCCGTAGAAGAAGAGGGGGTTGTAGGTCTTGCCGGGCGCTTGCGAGACCGCCGCCGCCGCCGCAGCGGCGAGGTCGTTGGACTTGCCGACGACGAAGGTATCGAAGGTGTAGCGGTCATTGAGGGCGCTGAGGGTCACGTTTTCACGAGGACGCTCTGGCTCTATGACGCTCCTCTCCTGTCCCTTTACTGGCACAAAAAGGTCCATCTGCGAGCGCTGAAGACGGTCAGCGTGCACGCGGAGCTCGATCTTCACCGGGTGCCCGACGGCGACCGGTGCGAGCGACTCGAGGATAGCCGAGTGGCGACGCTCATTCCACTCGACCGAGAACTGGTCGGGTGCGGTGAGCGTCAGGGATTCACCCGAATACTCCGCCGCGGTGAGCGGCGAGAGCCAGGTATCAACTATGTGATCCGAGAGCTGGGTTCGCGCCCGATCGAGCAGGCGGGACCAGACTTCGGAGGCGGTGAGCGACATGCGGGGCCGAGCGCGTGTGGATATCTGAAGGGGTGGCGAAGCTACCGCTCCTGTGTGGACAAGTCAACGTTCGTGTATGCGAACCAGCGCACATCCCGCACCCGTTGGGTTGACCTAAGCCGCTCCCCCGAATACGTTTAGCGTTCTTGTCCGCAAGTGATTTACCAAGCCTTTTGGAGTGCCAATGGGGAAGCCGACGTACCGCCCGCGCAACAAGCGTCGCATCAAGACGCATGGGTTCCGCGCGCGCATGGAGACCAAGTGGGGACGCGAAGTCCTCAGCCGCCGCCGCAAGAAGGGGCGCAAGCGGCTCACCGTGAAGTTGCCGTCCAAGTACGCTGGCGCCTGAGTCCGCGTTCCGCTTCCCGCCAGCCCGGCGGCTGACGCGGACGGCGGATCTCGACGCGGTGCGTCGTGAAGGGAAGCGATTCCGAACTCCGCGGTTGGAGGTTCGGTACATCGCTTCCCTTTCGCATCTTCCGCGGGTGGGGATCATCGTGCCGCGCCACAAGCAGACGGCGGTCGCGCGCAATCGCGTGAAGCGCCGCCTGCGCGAGCTGGTGCGCTGTTCCCTCCTGCCAGCACTCTCGGCTCCAGGGGCGCTCGCCTCGCTCGATGTCGTGGTGCGGGTCATGCCGGAAGCCTACGGCGCGGATCTCGCGACGCTGGCAGGCGATCTCCAACGAGCCGCCGAGAAGCTGGGTGGGGTGGCGCGATGAAGCAGATCCTGATCCTGTTCGTACGGGCATATCAGGTGCTCCTCTCGCCGCTGCTGCCGGCGGCGTGCCGGTATCATCCGACCTGTTCGCACTACGCCATCGAGGCGCTCGAGAAGCATGGAGCGCTGCGTGGCGGGTGGCTCGCGGTGAAGCGCATCGCGCGCTGCCATCCCTTCCGCGCCGGGGGTTTCGACCCGGTGCCCGATCCCCCCTCTGCACCACCTCAAGATGGATAGGCGCTTCTTCCTCGCGTTGCTGCTCACGATGGGCGTCATCGTCGTGACGCCGCGTCTGTTCCCCGGCCCGCGCCCCGTCGCGGTGCCGGTCGTCACCGACACCTCGACCGTCTCGGCGGAGTCCGGTGCCACGGCGACGGCACCCACCGCAGGTGGCGCGGCGGGAGTGCCCGCGATCGGCGCAGCCACGGCCGCTGCGGTGGTCGCCGGCACCACGCCGGCTCCCGCGCCGGTCATCGCGCGCACGGTGCGGTTGGAGAACGCGCTCGCACGCTATGCGTTCAGCACACGCGGCGCTGCGTTCCTCGATGCCGAGCTCCCACGTTATCCGCACCTGGGCGGGGACAGTGGCCAGGTCCGACTCGCGGACCGATTGCAGCCGCTTGTGCGCTATCGGCTGATCGCGGGCGGCGACACGATCGCGCTCGACCGCGCGGACTTCACCGCACGGGAGGATACGCTCGACGGCAAGGCGCGCGTCACCTTCACGACGCCGATCGGATCGGGCATCGCGCGCATCGCCTACACGCTCGCGGACTCCAACTATCTCGCCGACGTCGACATCCAGGTGAACGGTGTCCCGGCGCCGGCCTTCCTGCTGATCGACCTCCCGGGCGGCTTCGATACACAGGAGCGCGACTCGACCGACGACCGCCGGCACCTCGCGTACGCCATGCGCACGCCCGTGGGCGGGGCGGAGCGGATCGACTTCAGCAAGCCGGATCCTGGCGAACGGCTGCTCCGGCAAGGGCCGTTCACGTGGACGGTCGCGAAGAGCAAGTACTTCCTCGTGGGGTTGCTCGCGAAGGACTCGGCGGCGTCACCGCTCGCGGAGTTGCAGGTCACCGGCGCGATGCGCGTCAACAAGATCGCCGTCCGTGCGCAGGCGACGGCGATCGCGCCGCTCGGCACCTCGGGCGTCCAGCTCCAGCTCTTCGCGGGCCCGCAGGAGTGGGAACGCCTCGTCGCGATGGGACGCGAGTTCGAGCACGTCAATCCCTACGGCGGCTGGATCAGCGGCGTCGTGCAGCCGTTCGCGACGATCGTCATGCGCATCCTCCTCTGGCTCAAGCGTACCACGGCGCTCCAGTACGGCTGGATCCTCGTGATCTTCGGCGTCTCCATCCGCCTCCTCATGTGGCCGCTCAACAGCCGCATGATGCGCTCGCAGATGACGATGCAGCGCATCGCGCCGCTGGTGCAGACCGCGCAGAACAAGCACAAGGGCGACCCGGTCAAGCAGCGCGAGGAGGTCATGAAGGTGTATGCCGAGGCCGGCATCAGCCCCTTCGCGCCGCTCGCTGGCTGCCTCCCGATGCTGATCCCGATGCCGGTGCTCTTCGCGCTCTTCTTCGTGTTCCAGAACACCATCGAGTTCCGCGGCGTGCCGTTCCTCTGGTTCCCCGACATCTCGGTGGCCGACCCGTACTACATCGCACCGCTCCTCACGGGCGGATCGATGTTCCTGCTCTCCTGGCTCGGCATGCGCAACGTGCCGCCGAACCCGCAGGCGAAGATGATGGCGTGGATGATGCCCCTGATGATGACGATCTTCGGCATCAACTTCGCGGCCGGCCTCAACCTGTACTGGTTCGTGCAGAACTTCGCCGCGATGCCGCAGCAGTGGTTGATCGCGAACGAGCGCGGGAAGGCGGCGACGACGGCCGCGACGGTCGTCGCTGATGGGGGCGCGCGCAAGCGGCGCTGACCTCCGCGGCGACACGATCGCCGCGGTCGCGACGGCGGCGGGGCGCGGCGCGCTCGCCGTCGTCCGGCTGAGCGGGCCCGACGCTGCGGCCATCGCCGTGCGCGTCGGGATGCCGATCGACCAGCCGGCGCGCGCGGTGCGACGGGTGCGCGTGCATCAGCCGGACGCGCCCGCCGCCGCGATCGACGAGGCGCTCGTGACGCGCTTCTCGGCGCCGCACTCCTTCACCGGCGAGGATGTCGTCGAGTTCTCCGTGCATGGTGGCGCGTACGTCGGCGCGACCCTGCTCGCCAGGCTCGTCGACTGCGGAGCGCGCCCCGCACTCGCGGGCGAGTTCACGGAGCGGGCGCTGCGCCACGGCAAGCTCGGATTGCTCGAGGCCGAGGCGATCGCGGACCTCATCGATGCCCGCTCGTCGGCGATGCACCGAGCGGCGATGCGACAACTGGATGGGGTCCTCACGCGCCGACTCGACGCGTTGCGCGAGGGGCTCCTCGAGACGGAGGCACTCCTCGCCTACGACATCGACTTCCCTGAGGAGGACGACGGACCGCAGCCGCGCGCGCGGGTGACAGCAGCAGCCGAACGGGTGCGGGCGGAGCTGGATGCGCTGCTCGCGACGCGTCCGCAGGCAGAACTGGGACGCGACGGCGTGGTCGTCGTGCTCGCCGGACCGCCGAACGCCGGGAAGTCCTCGCTCTTCAACGCCTTGGCCGGGGCACCGCGCGCGATCGTGAGCCCGCTGCCCGGCACGACACGTGATGCGATCGAGGTGCTCGTCGATGACGACCCGCTGCCGATGCGGTTCGTCGATACCGCGGGACTGCGCGCCTCGCCCGATACGCTCGAGCAGCTCGGCGTCGAGGTCAGTCTCCAGCGCCTGCGGTCGGCACACGTGGTGCTCGTCTGCGCCGAGACCGCAGACGGGCTCGCGGCGTCCTGCGTCGAGGTCGCCGCGCATGCGACCGCGCCCTGCATCGCCGTGCGGACGAAGCGGGATGCGACGACCGCCGAGGGAACGCGGCTGCCGTCGCTCGATGGTGTGGCGGCCTTGGACGTGAGTGCGCACACCGGCGCGGGCCTCGAGGCACTGCGCGCGGCGATCCGGCAGATCGCGAGCGGGCTCGTCGGGGATCCGGCGGAGGAACAGCCGACGATCACGCGCGCACGCCACGTGCACGCCCTCACGGTCGCGCGCGACGAGATCGAGGCGTTCGTGGCGGCCTGGACTGCGGCTGAGCTGCCGGCACCGGTCGTCGCCACGCACGTTCGCGCCGCGGTGCACGCGCTAGACGAACTGCTCGGCGGCATCGATACGGACGAGATCATCGGACGGGTGTTCCGGTCGTTCTGCGTGGGGAAGTAGGGCGAAGGCGTGGCCGCCGCCTCCTGCGTTCTTCCTTCAGCCATCTCCCCGAATTGACAACGCGCGGCCGGCCCCGGAGCCGGTCGCGCGTGTCCACCGAGCGGAACGCCGTCGTACTTATGCTGTGCGGGCGGCCGCGTCGGCGAGGTGCATGAGTTCCCGTGCATCGGCCCGGAGGGCCCACGCGATCCCCTTCTCGGCGATCGCGTCCTCGACCATGCGTGCGCCGAGCCAATAGCCCGATCGTTCGGGCAGGATGTGGCGTTGGACCGTGCGGGCCTCGTCGCTCATGCCGCCGGAGAGCCACCGCAGGCGCAGGCCGAGGCCGGCGCGGTCGAGGTCATCGGTGACGACGCGCGAGAGGACCGACTCGAGTTCCCGGATGCGCGCGTACTGGCGGCGGAGGAAGCCGTAGTACTCCCACGGCGCATGTCCGGGGCTGAGGAGCTTGGAGGCCTGCACGGCGAGCCCTTCGTTGACGAGATGCTCGCGGAGCGAGGCATGCCGTCCGGTCTCCCAATAGGAGTAGAACCCGTTCGCGCCGGCGACGAGGCGCCGCATCTCTGCGCGGCTGGCCGGCGAGGTGTAGCGCACGCAGTGCGCGATCTCGTGGGCGAGCCACATGGGGACGAGCTCGGGATCGAGTCCGAGCCCGCGCGTGCCGGGGTTGGCGATGCTGGTGAAATGCTCAAGGCAGACGAATGCGACGCCGCGACCGTTGATGACGAGTTCGCCGGCGTTGGCCGCGCCAACGCCGACCATGAGGACGACGTCGATCGTGGAGTCGATCTCGAAGAGTTCCGTGCAGGCGGCCTCGGCCTGCTTCGCGAGGGAGACGATGTCGGTGCGCTCGAGCATCGCGCGGAGGTCGGCGCGATCGGCGCGGACCGCCTCGCGGACGACCTCATGGAAGTGCGGACCGGTGGGTTCGATGACGTAGTTGTGCCAGTACGCGCCGAGGAGGGCGCGATGCGTCTCGAAGTATCGGTGATATGCTGCGACCGGATCGGCGCTCTCGAGAGCGCTGAAGAAGTCGGGCAGCAGGTTGATCAGCATTCGGTGGGGGCGAGGCGGCGTGCGATCAACGAGCGGGAGCGGATGTCGACGGGCGAACGATACAGACGGTCGTGATTCCAGACAAGAGGACGCGATTCCAAGCAAATCGGGTCTACGCGGCCGCGATGTGACCTGCCACACATTGCCATATGCACTTGCTGGACCGCCCCGCAGGGGTGAGTCCTGGTCACCGCGTGCCGAACAGACGGTCGCCGGCGTCGCCGAGTCCGGGAAGGATATAGCCGTTCTCGTTCAATTCGCGGTCGAGCGCGGCAGCGAAAATGGGAACGTCGGGATGCGCGGCCTGGAGCTTCCGCACGCCCTCCGGCGCGGCGACCAAGCAGAGGAACTTGATCCGGACAGCACCGGCGCGCTTGAGCGAGGTCACCGCGCTCGCGGCGCTTCCGCCGGTGGCGAGCATGGGGTCGAGCAGGAAGAAGTCGCGCTCGGCGCCGTCGCCGGGGATCTTGAAGTAGTAGTCGACCGGCTTGAGCGTGTCGTGGTCGCGATAGAGGCCGATGTGGCCTACACGCGCGGACGGCACGAGCTTGAGGATGCCGTCGACCATGCCGAGGCCGGCGCGGAGGATGGGGACGAGCGTGAGTTTCTTGCCCGCGACGCGGCGACCGGTCGTGGTCTCGAGCGGCGTGTCGACCTCGACCGGTTCGAGCGCGAGGTCAGCGGTGGCCTCGTAGGCCATGAGCATCGCGATCTCGTCGACGAGCTCCTTGAAGATCTTCTTCGGTGTCGCCTGGTCGCGCAGGATCGCGAGCTTGTGCTGCACGAGCGGGTGCGAGACGACGGTGAGGCCCGGAAGCGCAGGGGTGGTCAGCATGCGCGACAAGCTACTATCATTTCGGACATGAAAGAATATCAGGCGGTGATCCTGCGGCTCGCTCGCCACCAGCGCGAGGACGAGGATGCGTTGACCGACCTGCTCAACGAGCGCAGCCGCGGCGGCTGGACCCCGCAGATGATGACACAGGACGGGGCGCGCCTCACGGTGGTATTCGCGCGCGACGCCGAGTCGGAGCGCTGAGCCCCCCGACCGGGAGACGATCGATGCGACTCCAGTTCGTCGGTGCGGCGCGCGAGGTGACCGGCTCGGCCCATCTGGTGCACGTGCTGGGGCGCACGATCCTCCTCGACTGCGGCCTGTTCCAGGGGCGGCGCGCCGAGGTGGCGGAGAAGAATCGGCGCGTGCCGCATGCGGTCGATCGGATCGATGCCGTGGTGCTGTCGCACGCGCACATCGACCACGCCGGTCGCCTTCCCTTCCTCGTGAAGGCCGGATTCCGCGGCGAGATCCATGCGACGGGTGCCACGCGGGACCTCTGCGAGGTGATGCTCGCCGACTCGGCGCACATCCAGGAGAAGGATGCGGACTTCCTGCGTCGCCACCGCAAGACGGCCGCCGACCCGCTGTACGTGCTGCGCGATGTCTCGGCGACGCTGACGCAGATGCGGCCGCACCGCTACCGGGAGCGCTTCGAGGTGGTGCCGGGCGTGCACGCGACCTTCAGCGACGCGGGGCACATCCTCGGCTCGGCGTCGATCACGCTCGAGTGGGAGGAGGGCGGTACGTGCCGCCGCCTCGGCTTCAGCGGCGACATCGGACGGTCGGGACTGCCGATCATCCGCGACCCGGAGCCGGTCACGGACGTCGACACGCTGCTCATGGAGTCGACGTACGGGAACCGCGATCACACGAGCGTCGCCGGGGCGCGGGATGAACTCGCGCGCGTGATCCGGGAAACGGTGGCCCGCGGCGGGCGTGTGCTGATCCCGGCCTTCGCGGTCGGGCGCACGCAGGAGCTGCTGTACGACCTGCACCAACTGACGCACGAGGGACGCATCCCGCGCGTGCCGGTGGTGATCGACAGTCCGCTGGCGCACGAGGCAACGGAGGTGTTCCGCGACAACACGCGCGACTTCGACCAGAGCGAGCCGATGGTGCGCGCCCACGGGGCGGACCTGACGGCGCTCTTCGACTTCGACCAGTTGCGGTTCACGCCGGACGTCGAGGACTCGAAGGCGACGATGCGCGGGCACGGCCCCATGATCGTGATCGCGGCGTCCGGCATGGTGGAGTCGGGTCGGATCCTCCATCACCTGGCCCACAGCGCCGGCGATCCGCGCACGACGATCCTGATCGTCGGCTACCAGGCCGAGCACACGCTGGGGCGCCGCATCATGGAGCGTCAGCCGACGATCAAGGTGCTCGGTGACGAGCTCCCCCTGCGCGCGCAGGTGGAGGTGCTCTCCGGCTACAGCGCGCATGCCGACCGGACGGAGCTCCGCCGCTGGCTCGATGCGGTGCGCGCAAGCTCGCCGCGGCTGCGGGACGTGCTGCTGGTGCACGGCGAACGCGAGGCGCAGGACGCGTTCGTGGAAGAGCTGGCGACGCACGGGATCCGGGCATCGGCCCCCGAGGCGGGCGACGTTGTCACGCGCTGACGCGAGCGAGCGGATCACGCGCGCCGCGGTCACGCTCGGGGTGACGGAGGGCGTCGGGGCGCTGAGCCTGCAGGCGATCGCGCGCACGGCGGGCGTGAGCAAGTCGCTGCTGCTCTATCACTTCGCGGGGAAGCCTCTGCTCCTCGGGGCGGTGGTGCGGATGCTCGGATCGGAAAGCGTGGCGCGCCTGCGGCAGGCGGCGACCGCGCCCGACGCGCTGGACGCGTGGCGCCTGCTCGTGCGGGACGAGGTGGCGCGTGGTGAGCTCGCGCTGCTCGGTGCGCTCGCCCTCGAGACGGAGGTCGACCTGCAGATGCTCCGTGCCGTCGGTGCCGCGCGCGAGGGTGCGGCGACGCTGCTCGCAAGCGCGGTCTTGACCGGCGTGCATCTCGTCCCGCGGGTGCCCGCCGCGCTGCTGGGGCGGTTGCTCCTGCGCCATCTCGATGGTGTGGTCTCGGCGACGACTCACGAACGGACCGCGTTGCCAGCGGAACTCGATGCGGAGCTGGACGCGTTCGCCCTCGCGCTGCTCGCGCTCGGTCACTGACCGTACCGCCGCCGCTGGCGGCTCGGTAGCTTCCGCCGATGCTCGCACCCCCCTCCCGTTCCCGGGCCCGCCGCGTCGTCCTGGTCACGCTCGCGGCGCTCGCGGTGTGCTGGATGGCCTCGGCCGGGTTGGTGCTCTGGTTCGCGTCGCGCGACCGGGCCCGCCCGACGGACGCGATCGTCGTCCTCGGGGCCGCGCAGTACCGGGGGCGCCCGTCGCCGGTGTTGCGGGCGCGCTTGGACCACGCGGTGGGTCTCTTCGCGCGCGGCATCGCCCCGCGCCTGGTGCTCACGGGCGGGATCGCCGAGGGCGATACCGCGAGTGAAGCGGCGGTCAGTCGCACGTACGTCATGCGCCAGGGCGTGCCGGACTCGGCGATCCTGCTCGAGAACGAAGGGCGCACGACACATCAGTCCATGCGGGCGGTCGCGCTGCTCCTGCACTCGCGGGAGATGGACCGCGCCGTGGTGGTCTCGGACGGGTTCCACCTGTTCCGCGCGTGGACGTCCGCGCGGCACCACGGACTGTCGGTGCGGACCTCGCCGGCGCGCCCGGCGGAAGGGGTCCTGTCGCAGCTCCGTCGGCAACCCGGATACTTCCTCGCAGAGACGGTGAAGGCACCGCTCGCGCTCCTCATGGAATGGTGATGATGCGGATCCCGGTCGAGACCACGACACTTCCCAACGGCCTGCGCATGATCCTGTCGCGCGACCATGCGACGCCGGTCGTCGCGGTGAACCTCTGGTACCATGTGGGCTCGGCGAACGAACGCGAGGGGCGCACGGGCTTCGCGCACCTGTTCGAGCACATGCTGTTCCAAGGGAGCGCGCAGGTCGCGGCGAACGAGCATTTCGAACTCGTGCAACGGGCGGGCGGGACGCTCAACGGGTCGACGTGGCTCGACCGCACGAACTACTACGAGACGCTGCCGTCGCACCAGCTGGAGCTCGCGCTCTGGCTCGAGGCCGACCGGATGGCCCGCCTGCTACCCGCGATGACGCAGGAGAAGCTCGACACGCAGCGCGACGTGGTGAAGAACGAGCGGCGCTGGTCGGTCGACAACCAGCCGTACGGCACCTGGTGGGAGCGACTGCCCGCGCTCTGCTTCCCGCCCGCGCATCCGTTCCACCATTCGCTGATCGGGTCGATGGAGCATCTCACGGCGGCGAGCCTCGACGACGTGGCGGAGTTCTTCCGCACGTACTACACGCCGGACAACGCGGTACTCACCGTCTGCGGCGACTTCGACGAGGCGACGGCTCGCGCCATGGTGGAGCGGCAGTTCGGTGCGATCCCGCGCGGCGCCGGTCGGCCGCCGTTGCCGGACATGACGCTCCCGCCGACGTTCGGCGAGTGGAAGCGCGAGGTGGTGGAGGATGCGGTGGTGGCGCCCCGCCTCTTCCTCGCCTTCCGGATCCCGCCGGCCGGCGACGACGCGTGGTATGCCGCGAGCCTGCTGGGCGCGGTGCTCGGTACCGGCGAGGGAAGCCGGCTCTCCCGCGCCCTGGTGCGGGAGCAGCAACTCGCATCGGAGGCCACGGCGTTCACGTTCGATCTCGCCAAGGGAAGCGACCTGCTCGTGTGCGATGTGACCGCGAGACCGGGTGTCGCGGCGGCGACGCTCGAGGCGGCGGTCGTCGCGGAGATCGATCGGCTGCTCCGCGATGGCGTGACGGCGGGGGAGCGGGCGCGCGCGCTGGCGCTGTACGAAACGGCGTGGGTGTCGGGGATCCAGTCGGTCGGGTCGCGAGCGGATAAATTGTCTCAGTTCGCTACTTATAGAGGGGACGCGGCGCTCGTCAACGACGAACCGGCGCGTCATGCGGCGGTGGGGGTGGACGCGATGGTGGACTTCGCGCGCGCGCGATTGCAGCCGACGAACCGGGCCTCGCTCCTGTACGTCCCGCGCGCGGTGGCCGGGGTGGCGGCATGAGCGCGCCGGCCCGTCCGTCACCGGGGACCGCGCGTCCGTACGAGTTCCCGGCCGTGCACCGGCACGCGCTCGCGAACGGGCTCCGCCTCGTCGTCGCGCCCATGCCGCGGTTGCCGCTGGTGACCGTGCTCGCGCTCGTCGATGCCGGTGCGGCGACCGAGGCGACGGGGCGGGAGGGGATCGCGACGCTCACGGCACGCACGCTCGCCGAGGGCGCCGGCGCGCTCGACG
Source organism: Gemmatimonadota bacterium (assembly GCA_016714015.1). Lineage (NCBI taxonomy): Bacteria > Pseudomonadati > Gemmatimonadota > Gemmatimonadota bacterium. The sequence goes on along the minus strand of JADJNZ010000001.1, from coordinate 1,270,025 downwards.
GCGCGACGCTCACGGCGCGGTTCGAGTCGCTCGGGACCGCATTCGACGGATCAGCGGACTGGGATTCGAGTCTTGCCCGCCTCACCGTGACGCGGTCGCGGCTCGAGGCGGCCTTCGCGCTCTTCGCCGCGGTGCTGACGCAGCCGACCTTCCCCGAGGCTGATGTCGCGCGGCGGCGTGACGAGCGCCTCGCCGAACTCGCGCAGCAGCTGGCCGAGCCGCGCGGGTTGGCGGACGAACGCTTCAGCGGCTTCCTCCACGCGCGCGAGTGCCGCTATGCGCGCGATCTCGCGGGCACGGCGCACAGCGTGGCCGGCCTCGACGCCGTGGCGGTGCGGGCGTTCCATGCCGCGCACTACGGGCCGCGCACGACGACGGTGGTGGTCGTGGGAGACATCACGCCCGAGGCCGCCCAGCGCCTCGCCGAGCAGGCGTTCGGCGGGTGGACGGGAGGCCGTGCGCCCGCGCCGATGCCGGCGCCACGCGCGGCGCGCGAGGGACGTCGGCTCGTGGTCGTGGAGAAGGCGGAGGCACCGCAGTCGGAACTGCGCGTGGGACATATCGGTGTGCCGCGCGCGCACCCGGACTACCTGCCGATCGTGGTGATGAACGGGATCCTCGGCGGGCTCTTCTCGTCGCGCATCAACCTGAATCTCCGCGAGCGGCACGCGTTCACGTACGGGGCGTCGTCCGGCTACGACTGGCGGCGCGGCGCGGGGCCGTTCGTGGTGAGCACCGCGGTGAAGAGCGAGGTGACGGATCGCGCCGTGGTGGAGATCCTGCGCGAGATCGACGCGATGCGCACGGCGGCGCCGACCGCGAGCGAGGTGTCGCTCGCGACGGAGTACCTGGCCGGGGTCTTCCCGATCCGGTATGAGACGACCGCCGCGGTGGCGGGGGCGCTGGCCGGCGCGACGATGTTCGGGTTGCCGGCGGAGTGGTTCTCGACGTATCGCGCGCGGATCCGCGCCGTCACGCCCGATGACGTGCTCGCGGCCGCGCGTGCCCATCTCGATCCGGCGCGTGCCCTCGTGCTCGCGGTCGGGGATGCAGCGGTGATCGAGGGACCGCTCGCGGCGCTCGGGATCGCCCCGGTGGAGCGCCATGCGAGCGAGGATGACCCGGCGGAGGCGCCATGAGTGAGACGATCGGTCGCGTGGATGGACGGCCCCTGTTCCAGCACAAGTTCCTCGACGGTCAGCTGGACCGCGTGCGGTATCCGGACGGCTCGACGGGCGAGCAGGTGCTCATCCATCATCCGGGGGCGTCGGCGGTGGTGCCGTTCCTGAGTGACCCGCGCGGCGACGACCCGCAGGTGCTGCTCATCCATCAGTACCGGTATGCTACCGGCGGGAAGCTCTTCGAGATCCCGGCCGGCCGGCTCGAGGCGAACGAGGCGCCGCTCACCTGTGCGCATCGCGAGCTGCTGGAGGAGACCGGCTGCACGGCGACGTCGATGGAGCCGCTGACGACGTTCTGGACGACGCCCGGCTTCACGAACGAGAAGATCCACATCTTCCTGGCGAGTGGATTGACCCGGGGGGAGACGGCGCACGAGGCGGACGAGTTCATCGAAGTGGTCACGGTGCCATTGAGCGAGGCGCTGCGGCGGATCGAGGTGGGAGAGATCACCGATGCGAAGACGATGATCGGTCTCCTGTTCGCTGCAGGGTTCCGCGCCGGCCGGTAGCGTCCCCATTTTCGGACGCCATTCTCCGAATAACGGGACACAGTGTCAGATTATGTGCTGATGAAGTCGTTGATTATCAACGACTTACAGAGCCTCATGGGGTGGCATGTCCCCTGCTTCAGTAGTCATCGGGGAATGGCCACCGTACTCCACAGCCGTTGGAGGAGCACATGGGGACCGCCGCAGTGAAGTCGAACGCAAAGCGCATCCAATTCCGGACGCTCAACGATCTCAAGACGCTTGATGATGGCGTTTTGGTGTCCGAATACTTGATCGGTCAGACGCGCGCATTCGACGCGCTCGTCGATCGCTACCAGGGTCGGCTGCTCAACTTCATCTACCGGACCGTCGGTGACCGCGAGCGCGCCGAGGACCTCGTGCAGGAGGTCTTCATCCGCGTGCATCGTCACCTGGCGCGCTTCGACCGGTCAAAGAAGTTCTCGACCTGGATCTACACGATCGCGTCGAACCTCGCGAAGAACGAGCTGCGCAACCGCTCGCGGAATCCGATCGTGCTCTTCCAGACGATGACCTCGGGCTGGGAGGACGAGGAGCGCCCGCTGGAGTTCGAGGACACGCAGTCGCGTCCGGACGACCTCTTCCGCAAGCGCCATGTGCGCACGCTGGTGGAGCAGACGGTCGCGCAGCTGCCGCAGCACCATCGCGAGGTGTTCGTGCTGCGCGAACTCGAGGGGCGCTCCTACGAGGAGATCGCCGAGATCACGCACTGCAACCTCGGGACCGTGAAGTCGCGCCTGAACCGCGCCCGCAGCTCGTTCGCCGAGATCATCGAGCCGGCCCTGCGGTAAGGGTCGCCGGCAGGGGGGTGGGACCTCCGACGGCACGCAGGCCGGAACGTGGAACGTCCCCCCGGGGTATCGGGGGGGCGTTTCGCATTCCCGGCCCCACCCCAGCACGGTCCCCCACCGATGCGCTGCTCCGAGTTCCGCTCCCAGCATCTCGCCTGGCTCGACGGCGCGGCGTGCCCTGCGCGCACCACCGCGATGCGCGCGCACGCCGATACCTGTGCCGGGTGTGGCGAGTACGATCGCCTCGTCCGCGCCGGGTTGTTGCTCGCGCGGCACCGGCGACCGATGCGTGCCTCGCCCGGCTTCCGCGCCACACTGGATGCGCGATTGGCCGCGGAGCCTCGGCCGCGTGCCTCGGCCGCTATATTCCGGCCGTATGGCACCCGTGACGATGAAGGCGTTCAAGTCGGCGCTCGAGAGCGGCCGCCTGGACCCGGTCTACCTGTTCCACGGCACGGATGACTTCCTGAAGGAGGAGAAGGTCCGGGCGTTGATCGCCGCGGCGACCGATCCCTCCACGCGGGACTTCAACCTCGAACAGCTGCGCGGCGCGGAGTGCGATGTGGCGCGCCTGTCGGGTGCCCTCGAGGCACTGCCGATGCTCGCCGACCGGCGCGTGGTGATCCTGCGCGACCCGGAGGCGCTGAAGAAGCCGGCGCTCGAGCGGCTGACGCGCCACGTGGAGAAGCCGGCGAGCGACACCTGCCTGGTGCTGGTGGTGCCCGGCGGTGCGAAGCCGCCGGCGGACCTCCTCAAGTCGTCGAGCGCGCTCGAGTTCCGCGCCCTCACCGACGAAGAGCTGCAGCAGTGGCTCGCGCTCGAGGCGCCGAAGGCCTGCGGGACGACGATCCTGCCCGAGGCGGCGACCCTGCTCGCGAGCTACACCGGGAACGACCTCGCGCTGCTGAGCGGCGAACTGCAGAAGCTGGCCGCATACACGGATGGCAAGCCCATCGGTCCCGACGCGGTGCAAGCCGTCACGGGCGTGCGGCCGGGGCACACGCTCGCCGACCTGCTCGATCTCGCCGCGATGCGCGAGACGACGCGCGCGATCGCGATCGTGGACGAGGTGTTCATGACGCCCAAGCTGAACGGGGTGCAGGTCGTGCTCGCGCTCACGGCGCAGACCCTCGCGATCGGTTGGGGCGTGGCGGCGCGCGCGCGCGGCCTCGCGGCAGGGCGACTCGAGAGCGAGTTCTTCACGTTGCTGAAGGAAGGCGGCGGCATCTACACCGGCCGCGCTTGGGGCGATGCGGTGAAATGCTGGGCTCGTGCCGTTCCCAAGTGGAATGCGGCGGACATCGAGCACGCGTTGCCGCACTTGCTGGCGGCGGATACCGCGCTCAAGGACACGAAGGTCTCGAGCGAGGCGCAGATCGTGACCTCGCTCCTGCTCGCGATCACGCCGCCGGCCGCACGCCGGCGGGCTGCCTGAGGAAGCGACCGATGCTCTCGACCGTCGCGCGCGCGCTGCTCGCGCTGCTCATCGTCGCCCGCGTGGCGCAGGGACAGGCGGCCGCGCCGACGCGCGCCGACTCGTTGCAGGCGGCGTATCGCCGGGCGCAGCGACTCGTGACCGACGGCCAGGGGGCCGACGGGCGTGCGCTGATGGACTCGCTCGTGAACGCGGCCGAGCCGGGGTCGAGCGCCGAAGCCGATGCGCTGTTCTGGCGCGCGACGCTCGCCGAGTCGTGGGAATCGGCGCAACGCGACTATCTGCGCGTGATGCTCGAGCACGACCGGTCACCGCGCGCGGGGGACGCGATGCTGCGGCTCGCGCAGGGCGAGTCGGCGCGCGGCGACCGGGAGGCGGCGATCCGCTACCTGGAGCGACTGACGCGCGAGGCACCGGACTCACCCGCGCGGGGCGAGGCGGGCCTCTGGCAGGGACGCCTGTTGATGGAGCGCGGGGACCGCGACGCCGGTTGCACCGTGCTGCGCGGCGGTCGGCCGCTGGTGCGCGCCGGCGCGCTCGAGCTCGAGAACCAGTACGAGTACCTGCTGCGCGGCTGTCCGGATCCGACCGCGGCGCCGGCCCCGACCTCCGTCGCGCCCACGCCCGCGCCCACCACCGCGCCTGCGCCGGCGAATCCGCCACCGGCGAACGCGCCAGCCCGCGACAGCGCACCGATCGCCGCGAAGCCGCCGCTGCCGCGCCCGAGCGCGGCGCCGATGTGGTCCGTGCAGACGGCGGCGCTCCGCACACGCGCGGAGGCGGACGCCCTCGTGCGGAAGCTGCGCGAGCGGGGCTACGATGCGCGCGTGGACGGCACCGCCGCGCCGTTCCGCGTGAGATTCGGGATGTTCCCGACCCGTGCGGCGGCGGCCGCGGCCCTCGAGCGCTACAAGACGCGCGAGAAGAGCGACGGGTTCCTGGTCGAGGCGCCGCGCGGGTGAGCAGCGGCAGCGCGACGCCGTTGATGGCGCAGTACCGGGAGATCAAGGCGCGGCATCCCAACGCGATCCTGTTCTTCCGGATGGGCGACTTCTACGAGATGTTCTACGAGGACGCCGAGGTGGCGTCGCGCGCGCTGGACCTCACGTTGACCTCGCGGAACAACGGCGGCGCGACGGAAGTGCCGCTCGCCGGCGTGCCGGTGAAGGCGGCCTCGGAGTACCTGCGTCGCCTGGTGCAGCAGGGACACCGGGTGGCGATCTGCGAGCAGATCGAGGATCCGCGGTTCGCGAAGGGGATCGTGAAGCGTGCCGTGATCGAGACGGTGACGCCGGGCGCGGCGTTCAGCGACGACCTCCTGGATGTCGGGCGCAACAACTATCTCTGCGCGCTCCACGCGTTGGGTGGCGAGGTGGGGATCGCGGCGGCGGATCTCTCGACGGGCGAACTGCGCCTGGTCCGCTGTCTCGCGGGCGATGCCGACGCGTCGCTCGCGCGGCTCGCCCCGCGCGAGGTGATCGTCGCAGGAGCGACGGATGGCCGCACGACGGGCGCCGCGGCGCTCGCGGAGACGTTGGCGGCATCGAGCGGTGCCCTGCTCACGGTGCGCGAGGCGTGGGAGTTCGAGCCGGCCCTCGCCGAGGACGCGCTCGCCACGCAGTACGCGGTCCAATCGCTCGAGGGGTTCGGGATCGGCGCGGCCGATGCCGTCGCGGTGGGTGCCGCCGGCGCGTTGCTGCGCTACCTGCGCGAATTGCAGCCGGGCGGACTGCCCCACCTCGCGCGGCCGATCGTGGAGCGACCGGGCGGCACGATGCCGCTCGACGAGATGACGCGCCGCAACCTCGAACTCACCGAATCGCTGCGCGCCACCGGCGACACGAGCGGCACGTTGCTCGGCGTCCTCGACCGGACGCAGACGCCGATGGGGGCGCGGGCGCTGCGGCAGTGGATCCTCGCCCCGTTGACCGAGGTGGGGGCGATCACGGCACGACTCGACGCGGTGACCTCGTTGTTCACCGACGCGTTGGCACGGGCCGCGCTGCGCGAGGCGCTCGACGGCGTGCGGGACGTCGAGCGTCTCGCGGGACGCACGGCGGCCGGCCGCGCGACGCCGCGCGATGTCCGGGCGCTCGGCGACTCACTCGCGCGGCTCCCCGAGGTCATCGCCGCACTGCGGCGCACCGGCGTGGGCGGCACACTCGCGGCACTCGCCGCCTCGTGGGATGACGCGCCGGAACTGGCCGCGGAGATCGCGCGCACGCTCGTGGCGCGTCCCCCGCTCGCGTTCGGCGACGGCGAGACGATCGCGCCCGGAGTGGATGCGACCCTCGACGACCTGCGCGCCGTCGCGACGGGAGGGAAGGATGCGATCGCCGCGCTGCAGGCGGAGGAGCGCGCGCGCACGGGCATCACGTCGCTCAAGGTCGGGTACAATCGCGTCTTCGGGTATTACATCGAGATCACGAACGCGAACAAGGACCTCGTGCCGGCGGACTACCAGCGTCGCCAGACGCTGACGGGCGCGGAGCGCTACATCACCCCGGCGCTGAAGGAGTTCGAGGAGAAGGTCCTGCACGCGACGGAGCGGATGGAGACGCTCGAGCGCGAGCTCTTCGAGGCGCTGCGCGCGCGATTGGGGGCGCAGGTGACGCGGCTCCAGGCGATCGCGCGCCGGTGCGCCGAGCTCGACGTGCTGGCCGCACTGGCCGAGGTGGCGGCGCGCGAAGGGTACGTGCGGCCGGTGGTCGATGACGGGCCGGCGCTGGAGATCGTGCGCGGGCGGCATCCGGTGGTGGAGCGGATGATGCCGCGCGACCAGTTCATCCCGAACGACGTCACGCTCACGCCCGACGCGCGCATGATCATCCTCACGGGCCCGAACATGGCCGGCAAGAGCACGATCCTGCGGCAGATCGGCCTGCTCGTCCTGATGGCGCAGATGGGGAGCTACGTGCCGGCCGCGTCGGCGCGGGTGGGCGTGGCCGACCGCGTCTTCACGCGCGTGGGGGCGAGCGACAACCTCGTGCGCGGACAGTCGACGTTCATGGTGGAGATGAGCGAGACGAGCGCGATCCTGCACACGGCGACGGCGCAGAGCCTCGTCCTGTTGGACGAGATCGGCCGCGGCACGGCCACCTGGGACGGGCTCTCCATCGCGTGGGCGGTGAGCGAGCACCTGCACGAGCGCGTGGGGTGCAAGACGATCTTCGCGACGCACTACCACGAGCTCACGCAGCTCGCGGACGAATTCGTATCAGTTCGGAACTATAATGTCGCGGTGCAGGAGGCCGGGGAGCGGATCCTCTTCCTGCATCGGCTCAAGCCGGGGGGCGCGGACCGGTCCTACGGGATCGAGGTCGGCCGCCTGGCGGGGCTCCCGGCCCCGGTGATCGCGCGCGCGCGCGCGTTGCTGCGCGTGCTCGAGGGGGAGCAGCTCGTCCCCGCGCTCGGCGGGGTGGGCGGGACGGCCCGCCGCGCGACGCCGAGTGCGCCGACCGACCAGCTCGGCCTCTTCGCCGTCACCGACCCGCTCGTCGAGCGTCTCAAGGGCGTGGACCCCAACGCGCTCACCCCGCTGCAAGCCCTCTCGCTCCTCGCGGATCTCGCCGCCGAGGCGCGCGGCCGCTCCTGAGTTCCCTCCTCCCATCTTCCCCCTCACGGCCATGACCGACCACACGCGCCACCGCCAGCCCTACGCGAACGTCCTCGAGACGATCGCGTGGACGCCCCTCATCCGTCTCTCGCGGGTGACGCAGGGGATCCGGACGCCGGTCTACGGCAAGGCGGAGTTCTTCAATCCCGGCGGGAGCGTGAAGGACCGCATCGGGTTGCCGATGATCGAGGAGTTCGAGCGCACAGGCCAGCTCAAGCCGGGCGGGACGGTGGTGGAGGCGACGAGCGGCAACACCGGTGTGGGCCTCGCGCTCGCGGCGGCGCTCAAGGGCTACAAGTGCATCTTCACGATGCCGGACAAGATGAGCCAGGAGAAGGTGCGGCTCCTCAAGGCGTTCGGCGCCGAGGTGATCATCACGCCGACGGCGGTGCCGGCCGAGCACCCGGACAGCTACACGTCGATGGCGAAGCGGATCGCGAGCGAGACGCCGAACGCGGTGCTCGCGAACCAGTTCTACAACATGACCAACCCGAAGGCGCACTACGAGACCACCGGCCCGGAGCTCTGGGAGCAGACCGGCGGCCGGATCACGCACTTCGTGGCGGGCGCCGGGACGGGCGGCACCATCAGCGGCACGGGGAAGTACCTCAAGGAGAAGAACCCGAAGGTGCAGATCGTGGGCGCGGACCCGGTGGGATCGATCCTCGCCGAGGTGTGGCGCTCGAACGGGGCGAACAAGCCGCAGGGCGCGCCCTACAAGGTGGAGGGCGTGGGGCAGGACAAGGTGCCCGGCACGATGGACATGAGCGTGATCGACGAGTACCAGAGCGTGAGCGACCGCGATGCCTTCGCGATGGCGCGCCGGCTCACGCGCGAGGAGGGGCTCTTCGTCGGCGGCTCGGCGGGGATGATCGCGCACGCGGCGCTGAGCGTGGCGCGGCGGATCAATGATCCCGAGGCCTGCGTGGTCACGGTGCTGTGCGACACCGGCGAGCGGTATCTCTCGAAGGTGTTCAACGACGAATGGATGCGCGAGAACCAGATGCTCGACGCCGAGAAGATGACGCTCGGGCAGCTGCTCGCGGCGAAGGGCGGTGAGATCCCCGCGCTGGTGAGCACGATCCCCGGCGCGTCGGTGCGCCAGGCGCTCGGGTTGATGAGCCTGCACAACGTGTCGCAGCTGCCGGTGATGGATGGGGCGGCGTGCGTGGGCTCGGTGAGCGAGAGCGTGCTGAGCGTGCGCGGGCTGGAGGACACGAAGGTGCTCGAGCGCTCGGTGGCGGACGTGATGGACCATCCGTTCCCGGTGGTGGACGTGGCGATGCCGGTGGACGCGGCCGTGAAGATGCTCGGTCGCAACAACCCGGCGGTGCTCGTGCGCGAGCATGGGACGGTGCAGGGGATCCTGACGCGGTCGGATCTCCTCCAGTTCCTGATGGCGCGCTGAGATGTCGGCGTTGCGGATCCTGCTGCTGAAGGGCGGCGACTCGTCCGAGCGCGAGGTGTCACTGTCGAGTGGCGGCCGCGTGGCGGCCGCGTTGCGCGCGCGGGGGCACGAGGTGACGGAGGCCGACCCGTCGGGTGATGCCTTCGCGGTGCTGCCGGCGGCCCGGGCGGCGGACGTGGTCTGGATGGCCCTGCATGGCGGCGCGGGCGAGGACGGGACGATCCAGGCGATGTTCGACCTCGCGGGGGTCACGTACACCGGCAGTGGACACCTGGCGAGCGCGCTCGCGATGGACAAGGACCTGTCGAAGATCGTCTTCCGCGCGGCGGGGGTGCCGACGGCGGACTGGTGGATGGTGCGCGCGGGGGATCCGCGGGACTGGGAGACACCGGCGTATGCCGAGCGCGCGGTGACAGCGCTCGGACTCCCGATCGTGGTGAAGCCGTCGAAGCAGGGGTCGACGGTGGGGCTCAGCATCGTGAAAGCGACCCAGCAGCTCGGGGCGGCGATCGCGCAGGCGTTCGCGCACGATGACGAGGTGATGCTGGAGACCTATGTTCCGGGGCGGGAACTGACGGTGGGGATCCTCGGCGACTGGGTGATGCCGGTTGGCGAAATCATCCCCAAGCACGAGATTTACGACTACGAGTGCAAGTACACGGCCGGGATGGCGGAGGAACTCTTCCCCGCGCCGCTCCCGGACCCGGTGCGCGACGAGACGAAGCGCCTCGCCCGCGTGGCGTACGAGGCGCTCAAGCTGGGCGGATGCGCGCGGATCGACTTCCGCCTGCATCCGGATGGTGGGCTCTACTGCCTGGAAGCGAACACGCTCCCGGGCATGACCGGAACGAGCCTGGTGCCGCAGGCGGCGCAGGCCGATGGCGTGGGTTTCCCCGAGTTGTGCGAGCGCATCGCGCGCGCGGCACTCGACGACTGAACGGAGAGAACGGATGAACGACGTGGCAACGGTGGTGGCCGCAGCGCTCGCGGGCGTGCCGGCGGGCGTGCAGTCCCTCGGGCCGTGGGCCGGACGGCGCCAGCTGTTCGTGCGCTTCGCCGGCGAAGCGGAGACGGCGACGATGTACATCGCCTCGGCGCTCACCCGCGAACTGGACCGCCAGCAGTCGCGGTCGGTGTTCCACTCGATCGTGATCGGCGGACGCGATCCCTTGGGGAGCGTGCCCTTCCTGCTCTCCGCCTTCACGGCCTCCAAGCCGAAGCTGCCGGTGATGCTCGATACCGACGGGCAGCGGCCGGAGGCGCTGGACGAACTGCTCCCGTTCCTCGCGATGGTGCAGGTGACGGTGGAGTTCGGCGGCGGGGAGGCCTCGTTCGACCGCGCGATCCAGACGATCGGCGTGGCGGCGGCCGCCAAGTGCGCGCATGCCCTGGTGCTGGTCGCCAAGGAGGACACGCCGGACTCGCAGCTGCTGCGGCTCGTGCAGGAGGTGCACGCCGTGAGCGCGGAGACCCAGGTGGTGATCCATCCGTACCAGTCGCCGGACGCGTACAACGTCCTCGACCGGCGGTGGGCGAGCGTGCTGGAACAGGCGGTCGCCGCGCACGCCGACACCCGGCTGGGCCTCCGCCTGCCGCCGCCGACGGGGCTGCGATAGGCGATGGCCGGGGCGTCGCTGCCGACCATGCCGGACCCGGGGCGCTCGCGGATGCCGCGACTGCCCCGCGTGGTCGCATGGACGGTGGCGTTGCTCCTCACGGTGGAGTTCCTGCAGTGGACGGTCGTGCTGCCGGCCGACGTGCAGGCGGTGCTCGGCTTCCGTCGCGCCGACCTGGAGTCGGGGCGGTGGTGGACGACACTGACGTTCCCGCTGGTGCACCGAGACCTGTCGTTGCTGTTGCTCAATGCGTATGCGATCGCGTTGTTCGGCTCGCGGCTGGAGGCGTGGTGGGGTGCGCGGCGTTTCGCGGTGTTCCTCGCGCTCGCAGGGCTCGGCGGCTGGATGCTCCAACTCCTCTCGGGGAGCGACGCATTGCTGCTGGGCGCGTCGGGCGCGGCCTTCGCTTCGCTGGCGGGATACGCGCTCCGCTGGGGTTCGGACAAGCATGGCACCGCGGGCGGATTCGAGGTGTCGGGACGCTGGCTCACGGCGATCGTCGGCGCGATGATCCTGCTCGTGGGCCTGCGGTCGGGCGATGGTGGTGGCCTCGCGTTCCTCGCGCACCTGGGCGGCGTGGCGACGGCCTGGGTGTTCGTGCGCGCGACCCCGGTGCTCTCGGTGGAGCGCTTCCGCGAGGGCGTCTCCGCGCTGCCCGACGAACCGCCCGAGGACCAACCGCCACGCGCGGTGCCGAAGTCGATGCCGCGCTCCCGGTCCCGCGAGCGCGAGTCGATCGACGACGTCGTCTCCCGCACGAATGCGGCGGCCGCGCGTCGTGCCGCCCCGCGCCGCCGCGCCAAGGTGGAGCCTCCGTCGCCCGCGCCGACGATCGACGCGATCCTCGACAAGATCTCCGCGCAGGGGATCGACCGGCTCACCGACGAGGAACGCCGCGTCCTCGATGATCATTCCCGGCGCCTCCGCGATCGCTGAGCGCCCGGCGCCGCCATCGCGGCCCTCACCTTCCCATCCGCTCATGCCGCAGCCCGAACTGCTCGAGACGTTCCCCAATCCGTATCCCGACCGGGACTACGAGATCTTCATGACGACGCCGGAGTTCACGTCGCTCTGCCCGCTCGGCGGCATCGAGACCGACGCGGCGGAGCTCGCGCTGCTCAAGGGCGGCGCGCCGGATTTCGCGACGATCAACATCACATACGTGCCGGGCGCCGAGTGCATCGAGCTCAAGAGCCTGAAGCTCTATCTCTGGAGCTTCCGCAATGACGGGATCTTCTACGAGCGCGTGGTGAACCGGATCCTCGACGACCTGGCCACCAAGGTGCGGCCGAAGTCGCTCAAGGTGGTCGGTGACTTCAACGTGCGCGGCGGGCTCAAGTCGGTGATCAGCGCGGAGTATCGCCGCCCGGCGTGACGCGAGGGCCCGGCCGATACGCGCCGGGCGCTACGTGCGCTTCCAGCCCACGCTGCCACGACGGCCGGGGTTCCAGCGCGGATAGGTGCCGAGGAAGCGCGCGTCGCGACTGTTGGCGATGATGTCGCGCACGACCGCGTCGGCGGCGGGATCGCCGGCCTCGTGGTCGAACTCGATGTAGAACCGGTACGTCCACGGTTCACCGGTGGGGCGCGACTCGAGACGCCGGATGTTGGCGCCGTGCTCGGCGAGCGGCGTGAGGGCGCGCAGAAGTGCGCCCGGGGTGTCGGCGGTCCGCAAGCTCATCATCGTGCGCGCGGGTGTGCCGCGCTCGATGGGCACCGCCTCTCGCGCGATGGCGATGAAGCGCGTCTGGTTGTCGGGGCGATCCTCGATGTCGGCGCGCACGACCTCGAGGCCGTAGTGGGCGGCGGCGCGGCGGCTCGCGACCGCCGCGACCGTGGGATCGGCGATGCGCGACACGTCCATCGCCGCGCCCGCGGTGTCGTAGACCGCGTGCACCTGGATCTGCGGCTGCTCCGCGAAGAAGAGCCCGCATTGCGCGAGCGCGACCGGGTGGCTGAGCACCGAGGTGATGCCGTCGAACGGCGTGCCCGGCGCGGCGAGGATGCAGTGATGCACCGCGACCACCGTCTCGGCGACCGCATGGAAGCCCGCGAGGTCGCTCAACGCATCGTGGCTGCCGGCGATCGAGCCGACGATGGTGTTCTCGATCGGCAGCACGCCGCGGTCGGCGATGCCCGCCGCGACGGCCGCGGTGACATCCGCGAAATCGCGATACGGCAGGCGTTCCGCCTCCTCGCCCCAGAGCTGCTGGATGGCCTCGTCGCTGAACGAGCCCAGCTCACCCTGGAGCGCGACGCGGAAGGCGCGCGGTGCGGTCATTCGCGGGCGATGGCGCCGACCTCGCGCACCGTGACGGGGCCGAGGCGCAGCGCCTCGATGCCCGCGCGGACCTTGGCGAGATCACCGACGACGACGATGTAGCCCTGCTGGGCCGGGAGGAACTGCCGTGCGACGCGCTGCACGTCGGCGGCGGTGACCTGCTCGATCCGCGTGACGTACTCCTGCAGCCAGCTCACGGGCAGGTTCCAGTTGGCGAGGTACGCGAGTTCGCTGGCGATCTGCGACGTGCTCTCGAGGTCGCCGGGGATGGCGAGCGCGAGGTAGGCCTTGGCGCGCGCGAGCTCATCCGCGCTCACCGGCACATCGCGGATGGCCGTGAGCTCCTTGAAGATCTCGACGAGGGCGCTGTCGGTGACGTTGGTGCGGACGGCCGAACTCACGGTGAACGGTCCGGCGAGCGGGCGATACGCGAATCCCGAGCTGATCCCGTACGTGTAGCCCTTCGTCTCGCGCAGGTTGGAGTTGAGGCGCGAGGAGAACGACCCGCCGAGGATCGTGTTCATGACCTCGATGGCCGCGAGGTCGGCGCTGGTGCGCTCGACGCCGGTGGTCCCGACGGTGATGATGGACTGGGCGGCACCGGGCTTGTCGACGAGGATGAGCTGGAGGCCCTGCGGCTTGGCGGCCGCCGCGAGCACCGGGGCGGGCCGGCGCTCGGGGCCGCTGGTGCGCCACGCGGCGAAGCGCTTGCCGAGCGCCGCTTCGGCCTCGTCGGCGCTGATGTCCCCGACCACGTAGAAGGTGGCGCGATTGGGGCGGATGCTGCCCTCGTAGAACGCTCGGACCGTGGCGGAGTCGAGACGCGCAGTGGACATGGAGTCGCCCCCGAGTGCGGCGCGATACGGATGACCGTCCGGGTGGAGCGCCTGGTTGAAGGCGAGGCCGGCGAGCGTGCCCGGCTGGTCCTTGGCCTGCATGAGCGAGGCGAGACGGAGGTCGCGCTGGCGGCGCACCTCGGCGGCGGAGAAGGCGGGCCGGAGGACCACATCGGCCATGAGGTCGAGCGCGGCATCGAGGTTCCGCTTGGCGACCTTGAGCGAGATGGTGGTCACGTCCCAGTTGGCGCTCGTGGAGAGCGAGGCCCCGAGGAACGCGAGTTCGGACTGGAGCGCATTCGCGTCACGCCGACCGGCGCCCTCGTCGAGGAGATTCGCGGCGAAGCTCGCGAGGCCTGGCATGTCGCGGTCGAGTCGGGCACCGCCGGCGACCGTGAGCGTGACCTGCACGAGCGGCAGCTCGCGGTGTTCCACGACCTTCAGTGCGGGGCCGTTGGGGAGCCGGCGTTCGGTGACGGTCGGGACCGTGAGCACGGGCGTGGCGCCGAGGGCGGGCGGACGGGTGCGGTCGAAGGCCGCTTGCTGCGCCGACGCCGCGTGCGGCAGGAGCGTGAGGACCGCGGTGACGGTGGCGAACGACGCACGGGAACGCATGAGGCGGGCGGAGGCGAGGGAGCGGTGGATCACTGGACGATCCTCCGCGTGGCGGCGAGTCCGGTCTTGCCCTGCGGCACGACGCTCAAGGTGACGCGCTCGCCGAGGAGATACTTCCGGACGACGCGCTGCACGTCGGCAGCGGTGACGCGACGGTAGCGTTCGAGGTCCTGCTGGAACCAGTCCGGGGTGCCGTGGGCGTAGAAGTAGGCGTTGAGCTGGTCGGCCTTGGCGGACGAGAACTCGAGACGCTGGAGGAACTGGGCCTCGATGGCGTTGCGGGCCTGCTCGAGCTCGCGGGCGTTCGGCCCGCGGGTGGCGAGCAGCCGGAGCTCGCTGTCGATCACCCGCTGGAGCGTGTCGAGTCCGACGCCGGGACGCGCGGTGGCCACGACCTGCACGTCGCCGTCGAGCCGCTTGGATGAGTTGAAGGCGTTGACGTTCGTGGCGAGCTCCCGGTCGTACACGAGGGCCTGCGTGAGCCGGGAATTGCGGGCTCCGCTGAGCACATAGGCCGCGATGTCGAGGGCGGCGTCGTCCGCGGAGAACTCCTTCACGCCGTGCCACGCCAGATAGACGCGCGGGAGCTGGACCCGGTCCTCGAGGACGATGACGGTGTCGCGCACGGCGAACGGCGCCGGTGCGGGCCGCGTGATGGCCGGGCCGCGCGGGATCTCGCTGAACATCGCGCGCACGAGCTGCCGCACCGAATCGGCCTTCACGGCACCGGCGACGACGATCGTCGCGTTGTTGGGCGCGTAGTAGGTGCGGAAGAAGTCCTTCACATCCTCGAGCGACGCGGCGGACAGGTCGGTCATGGAGCCGATGGTGCTCCATGAGTAGGGATGGCCCGCCGGATAGAGCGCGGGCATGAGGTTCTCGAACGCGAGCCCATACGGCTGGTTCTCGTAGCTCTGCCGCCGCTCGTTCTTCACGACGTCACGCTGGAGGTCGACCTTGGGACCATCCATGGTCTCCAGGAGCCAGCCGAGGCGGTCGGCCTCGAGCCAGAGCATGAGCGGGAGCGCGCTCGTGGGGCCGGACTCGTAGTAGTTGGTGCGGTCGCCGTTGGTGGAGCCGTTGTTGTTGGCCCCGGCGGCCTCGAGGAGGCGATCGAACTGCGGATACGGCGCGTTCTTCGATCCCATGAACATCAGGTGCTCGAAGAGGTGCGCGAAGCCGGTGCGCCCGACCTTCTCGTCCCCGGACCCGACGTGGAACCAGACGTTGGTCGTCACGACGGGGACACTGGGGTCCTCGTGGACGATGAGCGTGAGGCCGTTGGGGAGCGTGTCGACGGTGGCGGGGACGCGCAGGGGGGCGCCCTGCGCGGTGCCCACGATAGGGGCGGCAAGGAGGCAGGCGGCGAGCAGTGTTCGCAGCATGTGGGTTGGGCTGAGGTCTGGTCGAAGATAGCTCGTGTGGAATCGCTCAGGGGGGCGGCACGGCGAGGAGCCCGGCCGGCGAGTGTGGAAGGAGGCAAGTCGTCCGGCACCAAGGGGTTGGCGGATGGCAGTGCCACCCTTAGGTTTCCAGACTCTGGCCAGGTAGCTCAGATGGTAGAGCAGCGGACTGAAAATCCGCGTGTCGGCGGTTCGATTCCGCCCCTGGCCACTCGCGATGCACATCGTCGAACCGAGCGCCCGGTCCCAGGACCGGGCGCTTCGTCGTTGCGGCCCGCGCGGCCGGGAACGCCGTTCGGCTTCCGGTGGGTCCGAGGCCGGGCCATCTTCCCCGCATGACGACCCTCCCCGCCTCCGCGCCCATCGCGGCCCATGACCCGGCGCTCGACGCGCTGTGGATGCCGTTCACCGCCAACAAGGCGTTCAAGGCGCGCCCCCGCATGCTCGTGGGCGCCAAGGACATGCACTACACGTCCGATGACGGCCGCCGGATCCTCGACGGCACCGCCGGACTCTGGTGCGTGAACGCGGGGCACTGTCGCGCGCCCATCGTCGAGGCGATCGCGAAGGCGGCGGCGACCCTCGACTTCGCCCCGGCCTTCCAGATGGGGCATCCCGCGAGCTTCCAGCTCGCCAATGCGCTCAAGGGGATCCTGCCCGCGGGCATCGACCATGTGTTCTTCTCGAACTCGGGGTCGGAAGCGGTGGACAGCGCGCTCAAGATCGCGCTCGCCTACCACATCGCGCGCGGGGAGCCGGGGCGGACGCGGTTCATCGGGCGCGAACGCGGCTACCACGGCGTGGGATTCGGCGGGATCTCGGTCGGCGGGATCGCACCCAACAAGGCGGCCTTCAGCGCGCAGCTCCTGCCCGGCGTCGATCACATCCCGCACACGCATGACCTCGCGAAGAACGCCTACTCGCGCGGCATGCCGGCGCACGGGGCGAACCTCGCCGAGGCGCTGGAGGGCGTGATCGCGAAGCACGGCGCCGGGTCGATCGCGGCGGTGATCGTGGAACCGGTGGCGGGCTCGACGGGTGTGCTGATCCCGCCGGTGGGGTACCTGCAGAAGCTGCGCGCGATCTGCGATGCGCACGGGATCCTGCTGATCTTCGATGAGGTGATCACGGGGTTCGGACGGCTCGGCGCGCCCTTCGCCGCGCAGTTCTTCGGCGTGACGCCGGACATGCTGACGGTCGCGAAGGGACTCACCAACGCGGCGGTGCCGATGGGCGCGACGGCGGTGTCGGGGACGATCTACGACACCGTGGTGAACGCGACGCCCAAGGGGATCGAGTTCTTCCACGGGTACACGTACAGCGGGCACCCGCTCGCGGCGGCAGCGGGGCTGGCGACGTTGGACCTGTATGCGAAGGAAGGGCTGCTCACGCGCGCGGCCGCGGTCGCCGGGGTGTGGGAGGAGGCGTTGCACACGCTGCGCGGGGTGGGGCCGGTGATCGACGTGCGGAATCTCGGGCTGGTGGGCGGGATCGAGCTCGAGCCGCGTGCCGGGGCGCCGGCGATGCGGGCGTTCGACGTGTTCGTGAATGCGTTCTTCGAGCAGGATCTGCTGATCCGGACCACCGGGGACATCATCGCGCTGTCGCCGCCGCTGATCATCTCGGAGTCGCAGATCGGGGAGTTGGTGGAACGGGTGCGGAAGGCGATCCTGGCGGTCGCGTGATGCGCGGGCTGTGGAGGGCCGCCATCGCGCTGGTGCTCGTGGCGACCGCCGTGCAGGCTCAGGCGGCGAAGCCGCGGGCGCGTGATCTCGGGATCACGCCGCTCATCGGGGGGAATGCGGGGGTGCTCGACGCGATCACCGACGTCGCGGGGGTCGAGGTCGGGCACTCGACGATCATCCGCGGGGCGGCGGGACCGCTCGTCGTCGGTGTCGGGCCGGTGCGCACCGGGGTCACCATCGTGCATCCGCGCGGGCGGGCGTCCAACGATCCCGTCTTCGGGGCTTGGTTCACGCTCAACGGCAACGGCGAGATGACCGGCACCACCTGGCTCCAGGAGGGTGGTATCCTCGAAGGACCGATCGGCATCACCAACACCAGCAGCGTCGGCGTGGTGCGCGACGGGATCCTGCAGTGGCAGGTGGGCACGCCGGGCCTGCAGCCGTGGGGCCTCCCCGTCGCGGCCGAGACCTATGACGGCTCGCTCAACGACATCAACGGCTTCCACGTGAAGCCCGAGCATGTGCGCGAGGCGATCACCACCGCGCGCGGCGGGGCGGTGCTCGAGGGCGCGGTCGGCGGCGGGACCGGCATGATCTGCCTCGGCTTCAAGGGCGGCATCGGCACCGCGTCGCGGAAGCTGCCGCCCGAGCAGGGCGGCTACACTGTCGGCGTGCTCGTCCAGTGCAACTTCGGCAACCAGCGGAACCTCATGATCGCCGGTGTGCCGGTGGGCCAGGAGATCACCGACCTGGCGTCATGCACCGCCGGCGATCTCCCGCGCACGGCGGACGACGAAGCGCGTGGGCGCCGCCGCTGTCCGCCGGGTTCGGCGGGATCCCCGCGCGACGACTCCGTGGAACCGACCGAGCTCGGCTCGATCATCGCCGTGGTCGCGACCGACGCGCCGCTCCTCCCGCACCAGCTCAAGCGCATCGCCACGCGCGTCTCGCTCGGCATCGGCCGCGTGGGCGGATTCGCGTCGAACGGGTCGGGCGACATCTTCATCGCCTTCTCGACGGCCAATCCCAACACGGCGATGGCCACCGACAGCACGCGGCTCACCATGCTCTCCAACGCCAGCATCTCCCCGCTCTTCACCGCGACGGTGCAGGCCACCGAGGAAGCGATCATCAACGCGCTGCTCGCGGCAGAGACGATGGAAGGCGTGAATCACACCCGGGTGTATGGGCTGCCGGGAGCGAGAGTGGTCGAGGTGCTGCGCCGCTATCGGCGGTGAGAAGGAGCGGGGAGCGAGGGGAAAGAGCGAGGGCTGAGAGGAACGCAGAGGGGCGAGCGTGAGAGATGAGTGTGCATTCCCTCTCGCCGCTCTCGCTCGCTCCTCTCACTCTCCCTTGTTCCTCGCTCCTTCCCCTCGCTCCTCGCTCCTTCTCACCGCAGCACCGGCATGGAGAACTCGACTCGTCCATCTCCCGCCGGCCACCGCGTCGTCACCGTCTTCACCCGCGTATAGAACCGCACGCCTTCCATGCCATACTGGTTGTGATCGGCGAACGCCGAGTCCTTCCAGCCGCCGAACGAATGGAAGGCCAGCGGCACGGGGATCGCGACGTTGATCCCCACCATCCCGCAGCGCACGCGATGGGCGAAGTCCTGCGCCGCGCCACCCGAGCGCGTGAAGATCGCGACGCCGTTGCCGAAGCGGTGCGCATCGCAGAGGGCGAGCGCCTCGTCGGCGCTCGCGACGCGCACGACGCAGAGCACCGGACCGAAGATCTCCTCCTGGTAGACGCGCATCGCGGGCGTCACGCGGTCGAGGAGCGTGCCGCCAAGGAAGAAGCCCGGTCCTGACGCGCGCGGATGCGTGCGGCCATCCACCACCACCGTGGCCCCTTCCGATTCACCGATCCCGATGTACTCGGCGACGCGCGCGCGATGCGTGCCGGTGACGAGCGGTCCCATGTCCGGGCGGCCGACCGTCGGCGGGCCGACCTCGAGGGCCGCGACGCGCGGAGCGAGCGCGGCGACCAGTGCGTCGGCGCTCGCCTCACCCACGACGACGGCGACGGAGACGGCCATGCACCGCTCGCCCGCGGACCCGTAGGCCGCGCCCATGAGCGCGTTCGCGACCTGTGCGAGGTCGGCGTCGGGGAGGACCACGCAGTGGTTCTTGGCGCCGCCCATCGCCTGCACGCGCTTGCCGTGCGCAGCGGAGGTCGTGTGCACATGCTGCGCGACCGGCGTTGAACCGACGAAGCTCACCGCCTGCACGACCGGATCGACGAGGAGCGCATCGACCGCCTCCTTGTCGCCGTTGAGGACATTGAACGTCCCGGGCGGACCACCGGCCTCGACCCACAGCTCTGCGAGGCGGAGCGGTGTGCCCGGATCGCGTTCGCTCGGCTTCAGCACCACGGCGTTCCCCGTCGCGAGGGCGGGACCGAGCATCCAGAGCGGCACCATCGCCGGGAAGTTGAACGGCGTGATCCCGGCGACGACGCCGAGGGGCTGGCGCATGGAGTGCATGTCGATGCCGCGCGAGACGCCGTCGGAGAACTCGCCCTTCATGAGATGCGGGATGCCGCAGGCGAACTCGACCACGTCGATGCCGCGTCGGACCTCGCTGCGGGCGTCGTCGACCCCCCCCCCCCCCGCCCGCGCGGGGCGCGGGGCGCGGGCGCGGCCGGCCGGGGGCGCGGGGGGCGGGCGGGGCGGGGGCGGGCGCGCCGCGCCCCCCCCCCCCCCGGCCCCCGGCCCCCCCGCCCGCCGCCGCCGCCCCCCGGCGCGGGGCGGGCGCGGCGGCGGGCCGGGCGCGCGCCCGCCCCCCGCCCCCCACGGGCGGGCGGGGCGGTGCGCGCGGTGTGGGCCGCGAGCCGCGCGCCGCCCGCGAAATGCGTGAGGGTGCGGCCGCTCATCGCCGCGCGGTGCGCCGCAACTCGAGCGCGACGATCACGCTGAGCACGGTGATGGAGACGGCGGAGATCGCGCACCAGGGGCAGAAGGTCCGCAGCACGAGGAACTCGAAGTACTTGAGTCGCAGCGTGAAGAGGAAGGCCGGGTACACCAGCGCCGCGAGCACGAGCGCCGGCCCGCGGGCATCCTCGCGCGAGGCGAACGACCCGACGAGCGCCGTGACGAGGATGAGGGTGTACCCGATCGCGCCGATCAGCGCGACGTCGACGCCGAGGAACCAGCTGTACGCCGAGAACTGGACGATGTGACACCCGCCGCTCGCGCCGCACGAGAGTTCACCGGCGAGGCCGAGCTTCCAGAGGTGCAGGTAGGTCGCGACGAAGGCGTTGACCAGCGCGATGAGCGCGATGATCTGCCGGTAGGAGAGGCCGAGGAGGCCGTGGCGTGGGGCGGTGGCGTCTGGCATCGCGTGATAACTTAACGCCTCCCTCAGCCGGAAGGTCGACCCGTGTCCCATGCCCTCAAGAAGCTCTCCCCGGTGCTGCTGGTCGACGCGATCGAACCCTGCCTCCCCTTCTGGGAACGACTCGGCTGGGTGAACGTCGCCGAGGTCCCGCACGGTGACGTGCTGGGATTCGTGATCCTCGTGAAGGACGGGCTCGAGGTCATGTACCAGACGCGCGCGAGCGTCGCCGCCGACATCGCGGCACTCACCGACCTGCCGACGGGCGGCACCTTCCTCTTCCTCGAGGTGGACGACCTCGATGCGGTCATCCGGGAGATCGCCGGGGCGCCCCGCGTCTTCGAGCGGCGGACGACCTTCTACGGCATGGACGAGATCGGCGTGCGCGAACCGGGCGGCAACTCCATCACCTTCGCGATGAAGGTCGGTTGAGCGACGGCGTTCCTACTGCCCCAGGTCGTCGAGCCGCGGATTGACGATCGTGTTGTAGATCGACCCGAACGTGAAGTTGATCCCGATCGACCCGCTCAGCCGGTACGCCGTCGCGAGCGCGCGCTGCCGCGTGAGGACCTCGTCATCGGTCGCGTCGCCGCGGGGGAGATAGAGCTGGTCGTTCACCTTGGCCGCGTCGCCGCGCAGCTCCAGCGACAGGCCGCGGGTCAACCGGAAGTTCGTCCGCCCCGTGAAGCTCATGCTGTAGGTCCGGTCGTCGTGCAGGAAACGCGTGTAGCGCGCCTGCGCATCGACGGTGCCCCACACCTGGCGCGACTCGCCCGCGATCACCGCCCGCGCGACGGGCCGATGCTCGGTGGTGAGGCCGTAGATCGTCGTCTCGTAGTAGTCGTTGAACCGGCTGCCGAGCGCGACGAGCGCGATGAGCTGGCGGCTCGTCGCCTGCGCCCAAGGATACCAGTTGTACTCGGCCGACACGTCCGCCGAGGCGCTCGCCTGCGTGTTGGAGAACTCCGAGAAGGCGGTGCCCGCCCGCGCGCCGATGGACCAATGGTCGTCCACGCTCTTCACGATGCGCGCGCTCGCGTCGGCGCTGCGGAGGAAGAAGCGCCGCTCGCTGCCGTCCGAGAGCGTGAACCGGTTGGCACGGTACTGCTGGTTGGCGTTGAACGAGACCTTCCAGTCCTCCGTGACGCGCGAGGCACTGATGCCGGAGCTGAACTCGTAGCTGCTCGACCGGCTCTCGGCGCCGCCGGCGCCATTGCCGCGGAGGCGCATGACCCAGAAGTCCCACGGGTCCTGCATCGCGCGCATCGCCGGGGCCGCCGGGGCGTTCGCCGGTGCGACGTACGCGACCGAGAAGCGCTCGGCGCCGGGCAGGCGCATCGCGAAGGGCACGAGGCCGATCTTCGACACGCGGGCGACCTCACGACGGCGCAGCTCGTCGGTGACGTTGGGCGGCACGAAGCCGACGAGCGTATCGATCCGCGTGGCGAACTGCTTGAGGCCGATGAAGGTGTAGGTGTACTGCCCGCCGCCCGAGGCCGTGCCCATGCGCGTGATGAGCAGGTGCACGTCCGCGTCGAGCCGGTCCTGCGTCCAGAGCGCGAACGGCAGCTCGGTGATCATGTAGTTGCGATCGCAGCCGCCGGACGGGCAGTCGAGGAAGACGCGCAGGCGCGTATCCGGCTGGCGCGTCTCGACCGCGGCGCTGTCCTGCGCGGGGAGGCGCGTGGCGGCGGTCGCGGCCATCAGGACGCACAGAAGGCGGCGGAGCATGGAAGGCATAGACCGGAATTACGCGCGGCGGGGGCATCCCGTTGCCCCCAAGCCTACTCCTGCCGCAACCCCATCCGCACGATCCGCTCGAGCAGCTTCGGGTACGGGATCCCGTCGTGCGCCGCCGCCTGCGCGAACTCCTCCTCGCGCGCGATGTCGGGGTTGGGATTCGCCTCGAGGAACCAGGTCCGCCCTTCCTCGTCGAGCCGGAAGTCGATCCGGGCGTACCCGGTGAGCTCGAGGATCCGATAGATGCGCTTGCTGTCGTGCAGCAGCCGCGCCTCGGCGTCGGGATGGATCTGCTGCGCGGCCCGGATCGCGATCCCCTTCTTCGCCTGGTACTCCGGGTCGTGCTTCATCTTCGCCGTGGCGATGAGCGGCGCGTCGGGGTCCTGCTTCTCCACCACCAGCTCCCATGGCGTGAAGGCCGCGAGCCGGTCGTTGCCGAGGACGCTCACGTAGATCTCGCGCCCGCCGATGAACTGCTCGGCGATGGCATCGGTCCCGATGCGCTCATGGATGAACCGCACCCGCTCGGCGAGCTTCTCGTCGCTGTCCACGACCGAGGCCTGCGAGATGCCGAGCGACGAGTGCTCGATGAGGGACTTGACGATGAGCGGGAAGGCGAGGTGGCGCGGCCGCTTCACCTTGCGCCCCATGGGGAAGACGGCGAAGTCGGGGACGCGGATGCGGTGGTACGCGAGGAGCTTCTTGGAGAGGGCCTTGCCGCGCGAGAGCATGAGGCCGCGCGGGTTGCAGCCGGTGTACTTCACCTTCATGAGCTCGAGGTAGCTCACGACGTTCTGGTCGTACATCGTCTCGCCGTGGAACTCCTCGAGCAGGTTGAAGACGATGTCCGGCTTGAGCGCGTCCACCGCCTCGCGGATGGGGCGCAGCTCCCACTGCACGCCGAGGACGTGGACGTCGTGCCCCGTCTCGCGCAGCGTGGAGATGACGTCGAACTCGGTCTTGATGTCGAACGCCTCGCGCGCCGAGAGCACGCCCTCGACCTCGGGGGGCACGAGGTCGGGGTGCGTGAGGACGAGGATCGTGAGCCGCTTCATGCCGCCCTCATACGGCGATCCAGTCGCGACGGCCCTGTCCGACGAGGAAGCCCATCGTGCGCGCGGTGAGCAGCACGAGGAAGTCGGTCAGGAGCTGGCGCTCGTTGCCGGGGACGCGGAGCCGCAGCTCCTTGCAGCGGCCGATCATGTCCTCGAGCACCTGGTCGAGCGAGAACTGGTACTCGCCCGTCCAGCGCGAGACGATGCGGCGGATGTCGGCGCGGTGCTGGCGGAGGAAGGCCGCGGCGGTGGGGCGGATGCGGTGCCGCGGGTCGTCGGAGAAGAGCCGCTGCAGGTCGTCGTCGTAGGTCTTCGGGTATTCCACCGAGTAGATCGCCTTGCGGTACGTGTAGTGCTCGAACAGGGTGCGCTTGAGCGAGCGGAGCGGGTCGACCACCTCGCGGTTGCGGTGCGAGGGGACGACGCCTTCCAGTTCCTGCATCAGGGCATCAACGTACTCGAGCTTCTGCAACGCGGGCCACCCCGCGTACCGCCGGCGCCAGTCGCTGCGCGGCCGGAGCCAGACGGCGAAGGTCTCGGCGAAGTCCTCGTCGGGATGGCTCTGCGCGTACCAGCGGCGCAGGTGCTGCACGTAGCGCTTGCTCGCCGGGTTGGGACGGTACGCCTCGGGGTAGCGCACGCTCGACTTGCCGAAGAGCCGCTGCCACTCGCGCCGTCGATGCAACTGGTAGCCGTGCTGGATGGCGTGGCCGCACTCGTGGCGCATGATCTTCATGCACTCGTGGTGCTGCCCGCCCTCGATCTCGATGAGCTGCGAGCGCTCGAGCTTCATCAGGCGCGGATGCAGCAGGTAGAAGGGCACCGCGAACCCCGACACCCCGCCCGGCGAGAACCACTCGTCGCTCACCCAGACATGCGGCTTGAGCCGCAGCCCGCGGTCCTCCAGTTCGCCATGCAGCTCGTCGATGCAGTCCTGCACCCAGGTCCCCTCCAGCTTGAGCCCGAGGTCCTTGAAGCGCAGCAACAGCAGGCGCTCGTCGGTCCAGCGGGCCCAGGGGTACCGGGAGTTCGGCATCGATCAGACGGCGTCGGAGAGCGAGGTGAAGCTGAAGTCGCGCGCCTTGAGCGCCGGCACCACGCTCCCGCCCTCGGCGACACGCACCGACGGGCCCACCGCTTCGAGGTTGTTCAGCAGGAAGAGCGGCGAGTCGTTGAAGCGGAAGTTCTTGATGCTCCGCGCGACCTTGCCGTTCTCGACGAGGAAGGTGCCGTCGCGCGTGAGGCCGGTGTACACGAGCGTGCGGCCGTCCACCACGCGCAGGTACCAGAGGCGCGTGACGAGCACTGCGCGCTCGGTGCCCTGGATCATCGCGTCGAGCGTGGAATCGCCGCCGAGCATCTTGAGCCCGCCGCCGCCCCCACCGCCGAAGCCGCCGCCCCCGCCGCTGTTGGGCTGCACGCCCTTCCGCGCGGCCCAGAAGCGCGAGTAGGCGAGCTGCTTGAGCACGCCGTTCTCCACCCACACCTGCCGGCCCGTCGGCATCCCCTCGCCGTCGAAGGGCGAGCCGAGGATCTGCGGGTCGGCCGGATCGGTGACGAGCGTGACCCGCGTGTCCATGATCCGTTCGCCGAGCTTGGTGCCGTTGCCATTGGGCCCGCGCACGCTGAACGGCGACCGTCCCTCCTCCGCCGAGCGCGCGTTCATCGCGCCGCGCACCGAGCCGATGAGGTCGCTCACCGCCTGCGGCTCGAAGATCACCGTGTAGCGGCCCGGTTCGATCGCCTGCGGGTTGCGCGACGCGCGCGCCTTGTCGATGGCGCGGGTGGCGATGCCGGCGAAGTCGATCCTGGAGAAGTCGTTCTCGTCACCGCCCACCCAGCCGGAGCCGGTGCCGTCGTTGGTGCGGACGGTGAGCGTGTAGTTGGCGCCGGTGCTCCGGTGATAGGCGAACAACCCCGCGCTCGTGCCGATCGCCGTGGCGTTCGCCGAGCAATCGATGAAGCCGGCGACCGTGAGGTCCTTCGCCTTCCGGGCCGGCTCGAGCGCGGTGAGCGCGGCCTTCGCCCGGTCCTCGGCGCTCAGGTTCGCGGTCGAGTCGAACCAGGCGGGGATGCTCGCGTACGTCTGCGCACCGAGCTCCGGCATGAGTTCCGGGTCGTCGGGCGAGAGCTTGGCGAGCGCCTCCGACTGCGCGACCGCGCGCGCGAGCCCGTCGGGCGAGGTGTCGTTGGTGGTGACGCTCGCGCGCTTCTTGCCGAAGACCGAGCTGATGGTGATCGACGCGTCGTCGGAGATGCCCGAGGTGGACATCTGGTTGTCGGCGAACCGCAGGTTGGTCTGGTAGCTCGCGCCGATGTTGATGCGGCAGGCATCGGCCTTGGAGAGCGTGAGCGCGCGCTGGACGATGTCCTCGCACTCGGCGCGCGAGAGGACGAGCGCCTCGTCGATCACGCCATGGCGCGAGGCGACGTCGTGGGCGATCAGGCGCTTGGGCGCGTCGGGGTGGTGTCGGAGGGTGCTCACAGCTGACGCCCCGTGTTGATCACGTTGATGTTCTTGAAGCGCACCGGCGGACAGCCATGGCTCACCGCGTTCGATTGCCCGGGCTGGCCCTTGCCGTCATTGAAGGTGCCGCCGAGCTCGTAGCTCGACTTGCCGCCGAGCAGGTCGACCGAGTTCCAGAAGTCGGGGGTCCGCATGACGTAGGCGACGTCGCGGAGCTGGCCGACGATCTTCCCGCCCTTCACCTCGTAACAGACCTGCGCGCCGAACTGCGCGTTGTAGCGCTGCTGGTCGATCGAGTACGACGAACGGCCGATCATCACGATCCCCTTGTCCGTCGCGGCGACCATGTCGTCGAGCGAGCGGTCGACCTGCTGGTCGGGGACGATCGAGACGTTCGGCATCCGCTGGAAGGCGACGTCGCTCCAGCTCTGCGCGTAGGCGCAGCCGTGCGAGCGGACCGGCATGCCGTTCTTCTCGTACCAGGGGCGCAGCCACTCGGCCTGCTCGCGCGTGGTCTGGTAGTCCCAGAAGATCCCGTTGCGGATGATGTCGAACTCGTCGGGCTTCACGCCGTCGTCGTCGTACCCGATGGTGGCGAGGCCGTCCTTCTCCGACCGGTTGCCGCGGATGGTGAGCATGTCGGGGCCGAGGCGCAGCTTGCCGAGCACGTTGTCGGGCGGGGCGATGAACGACGTGCCCGCGTAGTTGGCCTCGTACCCCATCGCGCGGTCGAGCTCGGTGGGGTGCGCGATCGACTCGTGGATGGTGAGGAAGAGCTGCGAGGGGTGCAGGATGAGGTCCCAGCGCCCCACGTCCACCGGGCGCGCCGTGAGCTTCTCGCGCGCCTGCTCGGCCCACACCGTCGCGTTCTTCACGATGTCGTTCTCGAGCACGTACTCCCAGCCACGGCCCATGGGCTGCACCACCTCGGGACCGCGCGTGGCGGTCTCGGTGCGGTCGTCGCTGACCGCGGTGCAGCTCATCGTCACCCAGGAGCGGACGACGTCCTGCGTGATCATCGACCCTTCGCTGTTGGCGTAGGAGCGCTCCTCCTTCACGAACGAGAGGTTCGAGTTCACGAAGCGGATGTTCTTGACCTTCATCGCCTCGGCGTTCGCCGCGAAGAGCAGCGCGACCTTCTCCTCGACCGGGATGGACCAGGGATCGATCGTGTAGCCCGATTTCCAGGTCGCGTTGGGATGCACCTCGGTGGGCGCGAGGCGCACGAGGCGCTCGCGCGCGACGCGATTGGCCTTGGCGAGCGAGACCGCGCGCTGCGCGGCGCGCGCGACGCCCTCCTTGGTGAGCGACCGGGTGGCCGAGAAGCCCCAGGTGCCGTCCACGATCACGCGGACGCCGCAGCCGATGGTGTCGGTGTCGGAGACGTTGGTGACCTGCTGCTCGCGCGTGCCGATGTTCTGGCGGCGCTGGCGCTGGATGCGGGCATCGGCCCAGGAGGCGCCGGCGAGCTTGGCGGCGGTGAGGGCCTCGAGGAGGAGGACCTTCACCTGCGGATCGGGCTCGGTGTTCGCGGTGAGGATGGGCGAACGCGTGCCGGCGGCATCGGCGCGTCGCGCGGCGAGCGTGAGGGCGCTCGCGGCGAGGCCGGTGGTGGCGAGGAAGTCGCGGCGGGTGGTCATCGGGGCGATGCGAGAGGGAACGGCGCGGAGCGGGGAGAATGTGGCCCTCGGGCGAGGGCTTGGCAAACGCGTGATGCGTGTGGGTGGTACGCGTGGCGTGGGAGGGGTGCTGGGGCGCCGGCGGGGGTGGGACAGGTTCGGTCGCGGCCCTCACTTGACCGGACATGCCTAAAAGAGCATACCTTTCCTACGTCGCAGCGGTCGCCGCCTCTCCGCCGGCACCGGCACTGACGCCCGTCCGCTGGATGGAGTCGAGCCGAGGTCCGACACAGGAGCGCGAATGACCCAGCGGAAGCGGTCGCGGGAAGCAGAAGAGGTGGAGGTCTTCGTCGGGAGCGGGAACGTCTTCGCCGATCTCGACCTCCCCGATGCCGAGGAACTCTTCGCGAAATCGAATCTGGTGATCGAGATCGGGCGCACCATCAAGGCGAGAAGGCTCACGCAGGCGAAGGCTGCCGCGCTGATGGGCATCGACCAGCCGAAGGTGTCGCGGCTCCTGCGTGGGGACTTCAAGGGCTTCTCCACTCACCGGATCATGGAGTTCCTGACTCGCCTCGGCCGGGACGTCGAGATCATGATCGGGCCCCCGATGCGGTCGCCCCGCACCGGCAGCATCCGCGTGTCGTCCATCCCGATCCGCCGCGGGCGCTGACGCCCCCCCCGCGCAACGATTCCCCACCCCGCGGTGTCCAAAGTGGCTGAAACCGGTCGCTCCCCTCGACCGTCGGGCGGCTCAGGCCGTCTCCCCACCTTCGCCGTGAGCGCCAGATGTCCCTGCGGACCCCGATCCTCGGAGCCCTCGCCCTTCTATTGATGGCGGCCGCCCCGGCCCGAACGCAGGAGACGCCGCCCGCGCCCGCCGCGGACACCTCCCAGCAGGGCGCCCTCCGCGCCTTCCTCGACTGCGACGAGCGCGGCTGCGACGACGAGTTCCTCGTCAGCGAGATGAAGTGGGTCAACTGGATGCGCGACCGGCTCGATGCCGACTTCCACATCCTCGTCACGTCGCAATCGACCGGCTCCGGCGGACGACAGTACGCCGTGGTCGCCATCGGCCAGCGGACCTACCAGGGCAAGACCGACACGCTCGAGTTCACGACCAACCCGAACGACGCCAACGACATCATCCGCCGGCAGCTGATGCGCGTGATCAGCCAGCTGCTCCTCCCCTACGCGGCGCGCGGTCCGCTCGGGCCCCGCCTCACGGTCGCATACACGGCCCCCACGGGCAGCGACGGCGCCGCCCCGCCGCCGGCGCGCGACCGCTGGAACTTCTGGACCTACAGCATCTCGGCCAACGGCTTCCTCAACGGCGAGTCGCAGCAGGCCTTCCGGAACGGGTGGATCGACCTCAACGCGAATCGCACCACCGAGCAGTGGAAGATCCGGCTGAGCGCCAACAACTCCTATGACGAGTCGAAGTTCACCTTCGCGCTCGACTCGGTGACCGACACCACCATCGTCGCCCTGCGCCGGAGCGCGAGCGTGAGCGGCATGGTGGTGAAGAGCATCAACGACCATTGGTCGGTGGGCGGCCGCATCGCGAGCGAGCAGTCGGACTTCGGCAACATCGACCTCGCGACGATCGGCGCGGCGGCGGTCGAGTGGGACTTCTATCCCTACAAGGACTTCGCGCGGCGCAAGTTCGCAGTGCTCTACACCGTCGGCGCGAGCAGCTTCTCGTACAAGGACACGACGGTCTTCGGCAGGATCCAGGAGACGCGCCCGCAGCACACGCTCGACATGACCTACGCCGCGCGGCAGCCCTGGGGCGAAGCGAACGTGACGCTCTACGGGTCGCAGTTCCTCGACGGACTCAAGTACTACAACGCGGGAATCAGCGGCGGCGTGAACGTGCGACTCGGCCGCGGTT
This sequence comes from Gemmatimonadota bacterium, assembly GCA_016714015.1. NCBI lineage: Bacteria > Pseudomonadati > Gemmatimonadota > Gemmatimonadota bacterium. Next base: position 1,240,521 of record JADJNZ010000001.1, on the reverse strand, counting down.
TCTCCTTCAACGTCGACGGCTCGCTCTCGCGCGTGCGCGACCAGCTCTACCTCCCCCGCGACGGCGCCTCCCAGCAGGAAGTGCTCACCCGGCTCCGCGCCCTGCAGACCAACTACCGGTACTTCGCGTTCTTCGGCGTGCGGTACCAGTTCGGGTCGATCTTCAACAGCGTGGTGAATCCGCGGTTCGGCAACCTGGGCGGCGGGCGCGGGTTCAGCGTCTCCTTCTAGGGAAGAAGGGGGAAGGTGGAAGGAGGAAGGACTACGTGGCGTCGATCGCCAAGAGCCGGATCAGGGCGATGCTCATCGCGAGGAGCACCACGAGCGACACCGTCACCGTGAGCACCACCGACATCCCGACCTTCCGCAGGGCACGGAGATCGACGCCCAGCCCCAGGGCCGCCATCGCCAACAACGTGAGCCAGCTCGAGAGGGTCTTGAGCTGGCTCGCGGCGTTCACGGGGATCACCCCGCCGGAGCGGAGCGCGGCCATCACCAGGAAGCCGATGATGAACCAGGGCAGGGCGCGCGCGAGCGGGAAGGCGCGGCGGCCCTCGCGTGCGCCCATCACGGCCGCATCGGCGTGCGGCGCCGGCGCGCGATGCGTGAGCGTGAAGAAGAGCACCACCGGCCCGAGCATCAACACGCGCACGAGCTTCACGAGCGTGCCCACCTGTCCCGCGAGCGCGCCGACGGGGAAGGCGGCGGCGAGCACCTGCGGCACGGCATAGACCGAGAGGCCGGCGAGGACGCCGTACTGGTACTCGCTGAAGCCGAGCGGGCCCATCAGGTGCGGGAGGCCGAGGACGACGGCCACGCCGAGGATCGCGGTGAACGCGATCGCGCTCGCCACATGCTCCCGCTCGGCGCCGATCACCGGCGCGATGGCGGCGATGGCGGAGTTGCCGCAGATCGCGTTGCCGGCGGCGACGAGGATCGCGAGGCGGGAGGGCAGGCCGAAGGCGCGGCCGATGCCGTATCCGGCGGCGAGGCCGGCGACCACGAGCAGCACGATCCCGATCGCGAGCGCGGGGCCGGCCCGCAGCAGCAGCGGCAGGTCCACCGACGCGCCGAGCAGTACGATCGCGAGCTCGAGGAGCTGCTTGCCGGCGACGTCGATCCCGGCGTCGAGCGAAGGCGGGAGCGTCGTCGCCGATCGCACGAGCATCCCGAGCAGGATCGCGACGACGAGGCCTTCGATGACCGGCTGGCCGAGGAGCCGCGTCTCGAGCGCGGCGGTGCCGAACGCGAGCGCGCCGATGAGGAGCGTGAGGCCAAGGCCCGGGAGGAGGCGGCGCACGGAGGCAGGATACCGGGTCCCGGCCGGATTCCCAAGCGCGGGGGCGCGGGCCAGATTCGGGGGACGGAGGTGGACCGCATGGATCGTCGCCAGGTGATTCGCCATGGACTCGCGGGCGCCGCGGCGCTCGCATTCGCGCCCGACCTCCTGCGCGCGCTGGGTCGCGAGCGCCCCTATCTCGAGGCCGCGCTCCGCGCCTCGCGGTGGCTCGAGCGCTCGGCGCAGCGCCGCGGCAGCGAGATCCTCTGGTCGGCCGATCCCGACCGGCCCGCCGAGGTCGGCTACGATCTCTACAACGGGACGACGGGCGTGCTGCCGTTCTGGGTGGAGCTGCATGCCGCGACGGGCGAGCCGCGCGCGCTGGAGTTCGTGCAGGGGAGCGCCGACCATCTCGTGCGAGCGCTCGGGACGATGGACCGCGCGAACGCCGGGCTGTACACCGGCCTCGCGGGCGTGGGGTTCGCGCTGGGACTCGCGTGGCGCGCCACGCGCGACGAGGCGCACCGGCAAGGGGCGCTTCGGGCGCTCGAGCTGGTGCGCGACGCCGCGCGCGGGGGCGACTCCACCGACATCATCTCCGGGAGTGCAGGAACGGGACTCTACCTGCTCTGGGCACATCGCCTCTTCGGTGATGCGCGTGATCTGCGACTCGCGCGCGAGGCGGGACACGACCTGGTGGCGAACGCGCAGACGCTCGCCGACGGCCGGTTCCGCTGGCGGATCAACGCGACGATGCCGCGCGAGTACCCGAACTTCTCGCACGGCACCGCGGGCGTCGCCTACTTCCTCGCGCGGCTGCACGAGGCGACGCGCGAGCCGGTCTTCCTCGGCGCCGCGATCGGCGGCGCGCGCTACCTGCAGGATATCGCGACGACGACCGCGCATGACGGCCGGATGGTGCATCACTCGACGCCGGGGAACGAGCAGCTCTTCTATCTGAGCTGGTGCCACGGGCCGGCGGGCACCGCGCGGCTCTTCCACACGCTGGCGCGCCTCACCGACGACGCGACGTACGCGCGGTACGCGGAACAACTCGCGACGGCGACGATCGACCAGCGGGTGCCCGAGCGTTCGCCGGGGTTCTGGAACAACGTCTCGATGTGCTGCGGCAACTGCGGGGTGAGCGAGTACTTCGTCGCGCGGCACGGGCTCGTGCAGGGGACCGCGGCGCGCGCGGAGGCGCTGGCGTTCGCCGAACTCGTGGCGCAGGACACGCTCACGCGCGCCACGCCGGAGGGGGACGCGCTGAAGTGGGTGCAGGCGGAGAACCGCACGTCGCCGCAGGCGGTGGTGGCGCAGACGGGATTGATGCAAGGCGCGGCGGGGGTGGGGCTCGCGATGCTACATCTCGACGGGGCGATCGCGGGGCGGCGGCGGGCGGTGGTGCTGCCGGATGATCCGTTCGGGTGAGAAGCGGGGAGGGCGGATCTCCGGACCGGCGTCTCGCCGATCCCGCGCCGCCGGAGCCGGGCCCCGCGCGCACGCCGCGCGCCGATGCGGTAGGGCCGCGTACCGGGAACGACAACGGCCAGCGGGGCGTCCCCCGCTGGCCGTCGTCCTCGTCCTCCCGTCCTTCGACCTACGCCGCCCGTTCCGCCGGCTCGGCGGGCGTCTCGTCCTCGTCACCCGCGCCCACGCCACTGGGGAGCAACTGCACGCGCTTGGCCGTGCGCCAGCGGGTCATCGTCACCTCGTCGCGGTAGAACGAGGCGCGCACGATCGAGTCGAGCCGCTCGATCGCGCGCCGGCCACGCCGCAGCTGCACCGCGATGCCCCTCGTGGCGCCGACCTGCGTCCCGAGGTGCGCGGCGCGGCCGCCCAGGGCCTTCTCCAGCTCGTCACGCGCGGCGGTGAACCGCGCGAGGAAGTCGGCGGGGAGCCCGTTCGCGATGAACTGCGCCTCGTAGGGCCGCGCCGCCTCGATCATGCCGTCGCTCGCCGTCAGGATGCGCGTTGCGCGCGCGCCCGGCTTCGGCAGGCGGATCGCCGCCGGCAGTCGCACACGCGAATCCGGCTCGATCTGCGTGCGCGCGATCGCGACGAGCGGCCGCATGTGCTCCTGCACGATCCCCTCGATGAGATCGCGCTGCAGGCTCGTCTCCGCCTGACTGAGCGCGCGACCGGCGAACTGCGCGCCGGAGAACTCGCGGAGCTGCCGCACCACGTCCCGCAGCGTCTCGCGCGGACCGGTGTAGGTGAGCGGCCCCGCCACCGGGTGCTGCTCGAGGAACACGTCCACGCGGACGAACGTCTCCAGGTTCTGCTTCTGCTTCGAGACCATCTGTTTCTCCTGTGGAAATGAGTGAGGGTGGACGCATTCGCCCCGGGGATCCCGCCCATGTGCGTCCGTCACGGGCGCCGGCATCTGGTGCCACATCGCGTTCCGGTGATTCCATGTCGTCTTGCTGTACTTCCACGTCGTCTCGCTGCCGTGCCACGTCATCTGTCCGCGGTGCCACGTCATCTGTCCGCGGTGCCACGTCGTCTGTCCGCGGTGCCACGTCATCTGTCTGCGGTGCCACGTCATCTGTCTGCGGTGCCACGTCGTCTGTCTGCGGTGCCACGTCGTCTGTCTGCGGTGCCACGTCGTCTGTCTGCGGTGCCACGTCGTCTGTCTGCGGTGCCACGTCGTCTGTCTGCGGTGCCACGTCGTCTGTCTGCGGTGCCACGTCGTCTCGCCGCGGTGCCACGTCGTCTTGATCGCCGTCCAGGTCGTCTTCCCGTCCGTCCACGCCGACTCGTCACCTGTTTGACTCGCGCCATGCTTCGGTCCCATCTTGCTCGCCCTTCGAATCGCCGTTCCGCCATTCGACGGCCTCTACTCGTTCATCTCTCCAGGACGGCGTTTTGTATGAATGCCCGAATGGCACGACGACCGGCCATCGTGGCATTCATATGAATCGCCCATCTCGGGAGATGTATAGGTAGAGGCACTCGCGTCATCCGTTCCGCAGGCTTGGCCCTCAACCCCGACCCGCATGCGACCGGCAGCTGGCAGGTCCAGAGTCACCGCGCGCGCCACGCGTCCCACGCGTGTCGCGGGTACCGCGCGCGTCGCGCGTGCGAGCGTCGGGGCGTCGGTCGCGCTCGCCGACGCCGATGATGCGGAGGAGTTCAGCGCGAAGTACGTGCGGCTGCACGGGAAGCTCGTCGCGCATGCGGAGCGCCTCCTCTCTCGCGAGGATGCCCGCGATGCCGCGGCGCAGACGTGCGCGGAGATCTGGTATCGGTGGTCGCAGTTGACCCCCGAACAGCGGTCCGACCGCTACTTCTTCGGGGCGGTCCACAAGACCGCCATCGACATGTTCAAGGCACAGCGCCTGCTGGTCTCACTCGACGAGGCCGAGGAGCAGCTCGACCGGATGGTCGAGCGTGAGGTCGAGCTGCCCACCCGCGCCGACACCGCGGCGGACATCCTCGACCTGACGCTCGCGACGATGCCGGCGCGGCGTCGTGAGGTCTTCCAGCTCATCCGCGAGGACGGATTCAGTTACGAGGAGACGGCCGAGCAGCTCGGCCTCAGCCTCGGTACCATTCGTACACACTATCGATTGGCGACGGGGGAGATCCGGGCGGCGCTCCGCCGGGCAGGCATCCGCGTCGCGGATCGGAAGGCGGCCTGCCCGCCCGCGCGCGAAGGAGGCGCCACACTGTGACCGACGAAAGGCGCGCGAAAGCCCGTGCGGCCCGTTCGGCCCGTCGGGCCCGTCGGGCCCGCATCGCTCGTGAGGAAGCGGACATCGAGCTCATCGTCAGCTATCTCAACGGCCACCTCGATGCCGAGCAGGCCGAGAAGGTGCGGCGACGGCTGAGCGAGGACAGGGAGTTCTTCCTTTTCGCGGAGCCCCTGCTGATCACCTGGAGCGTCCCCAGCTACCTCGAGCGGCACCCGCGACCCCCAGGCGAGCTCGAGGCGGCGTGGGCGGAGTTCGTCCGGCGCACGGGGTTCCCGAATCGGCCGGCGCAGTCGGACTCGGCGCCAGCGGAACCCCCCGAGTGAGGCTCGCGCAAGCGTTCGGTGTTCGCGAACGCCGAAATCATCACATAACCCATTGACATAAATGGAATAAGAACACATCGTTCGACGTTCGCGAACACCGAACGATCATGCTCAGAGCCTCCGACATCGCCAGTCTTCTGTATCTCCGCCTGCATCCCGCTGACTCCTACGGCGCGATGGCAGAGCGGCTGGGAATCAGCAGGAGTACCGCCCACGAGAGCGTCAGGCGTCTCGTCCAGGGTCGGCTGGCTCACGAGTCCCGCCGCGCGATGGCGCTGGTGGCGGACGGGCCGGCTCTCGATTTCCTCTCGTACGGGGTTCCATACGCCTTCGTCCCGGAGACCGTGCCGGCGGCGCGCGGTGTGGTCACGGGTCTGCGGGCCCTCGCCGAGTCGCGAAGTACGGCTTCGTCCGGCCTCGAGCTCGTCTGGCCCTCGAAGCTCGATGATGCACGCGGCATCGGCGTCGAGCCCCTCGTGCCCGCGGCGCCCGATCTCCCGTTCCGGGATCCACCCCTGTACCGCCAGCTGGCCCTTGTCGACGCGCTCCGGCTCGGGGACGCGCGGGATCGCGAGGTGGCGCGGGAACTGCTGCGCCTGGAGTTCAACAGGCTCCTGACCTGATGGGCGAGGAGCGCACGCTCTCCGCCCGGCGGATCGCCGCCGTGGCGGATCACCTCGCGGACGTGCGAGCGAAGCTGGTGTTCATCGGGGGGACGGTGCTTCCGCTCCTCGTCGACGTGGACGAGCGGTTCTACGCGCCCCGAATGACGGATGATGTCGATGCCGTCGGGATCGCGGTGAGCTATCTGGAGTCCCACGCCGTCGAGGCTGCGGTGGCAGCTGCGGGATTCACGCACGATCTCACGTCGCGCCACAAAGGCCGCTGGATCGGCCCGGATGGCTCCATCTTCGACCTCTCATTCGCCGGCGACTTTCCCGGCGCGTCGGGAGCGCAGGTCGACCTGATGGCGATCGAGACCGCCATCCCGATGCAAGGTCATCCCGGCGTGCGGCACCTCGGATCCACTGGCCTGTTCCTCATGAAGTGCGCAGCGTATCACGACCGCGGTCAACAGCGACCCGAGGACAGCAAGGACCTTGCGGACCTCGCGGTGCTACTCGTGGGATCGGACATCCCGGCTGATGCTGCGGCGTGGCCGGCGCATGTGAGGAGCGAGGTGCGCTCACGCGCCAGGTGGTTGCGCGAACGTCCGTCGTTGGCGATGTCGATGCTGAGTCACTTCGCCGAGCGCCGTCCCCGGCCGCCGGACACGGCGGAAGACCTCGCGGACGAAGCCATCGCCGTGCTCGAGCGACTCGGACTGCTCGCGGACTGAGCGACTCGGCTCAGCCCTGCACGGCCCTCACAACCGCCCCCGCCGTGATCCCATACTCCTCATACAACTTCTGGAACGGCGCACTCGCCCCGAACGTCTCGATCCCCACGATCACCCCATCGGTCCCGACCCACCGGTGCCAGCTCATCGGGTGCGCCGCCTCGATCGCCACGCGCTTCACCCCGGCCGGCAGCACCGACGCCTGATACGCCGCGTCCTGCGCGCCGAACACCTCCATCGACAGCATCGACACCACGCGGGTCGCGGTCCCCGCCGCCGCGAGCTCCGCCTGCGCCTTGAGCGCGATCTCCACCTCTGATCCGCTCGCGAGGATCACCGCCGCGGGCGCCACGCCCGCCGGCGCATCCTTCAGCACGTACGCGCCCTTGTGCGCCCCGCTCACCGCGGCGTGCGTCGTCCGGTCGATCAACGGCAGCTTCTGGCGCGTCAGCACGATCGCGCTCGGGCCCGTCCGGTACCGCAGCGCCATCCGCCACGCTTCCGCTGTCTCGGCCGCGTCCGCCGGCCGCAGCACGAGCAGCCCCGGGATGCAGCGCAACGACGCGAGATGCTCCACCGGCTGGTGCGTCGGGCCGTCCTCGCCGAGTCCGATCGAGTCGTGCGTGAAGACGTAGATCGCCTGCTGCTTCATCAGCGCCGCGAGGCGGATCGCCGGACGCATGTAGTCCGCGAACACCAGGAAGGTGCCGCCGTACGGGATGATCCCGCCGTGCAACGCCATCCCGTTCATGATCGAGCCCATCCCGTGCTCGCGGATGCCGAAGCGGAAGTTCCGCCCGCCGCGCTGCTCGGCCGAGAAGAGCTGCGCGCCCTTCACGTCGGTGAGGTTGGAGCCGGTGAGGTCCGCCGAGCCGCCGATGAGCTCGGGGATCGCCGGCGCGAGCGCGTTGATCACGGTCCCGCTCGCCGCACGGCTCGCGACGTTGCCGGTCTTCTCGTCGAACACGGGGAGCGCCTTCTCCCACCCGGCCGGCAGGTCGCCATGCCAGCGGCGGCCGAGCTCCATCGCCTCGCTCGGGAACGCCTTCGTGTACTCGGCGAACTTCGCCATCCACGCCGCCTGCAGGTTCACGCCGCGCTCCTTGCACGAGCGCCAGTGCGCGAGCGCCGCCTCCGGCACGAAGAACGGCTCGGTGCTCGGCCAGCCGTACGCCTGCTTGGTGAGCAGGATCTCGTCCTTGCCGAGCGCCTCGCCATGCGCCTTCGCGGTGTCGGCGCGGTTGGGCGAGCCGTAGCCGATGATCGTCTTGGTGCAGACCAGCGTCGGGCGCGTGGTGTCGGCCTTGGCCTCGGCGATCACGCGGTCGATCGCGGTCTGGTCGTTCACGTCGGTGAGGTGCAGCACCTGCCAGCCGTACGCGGCGAAGCGCTTGGCGACGTCGTCGCTCGAGCTGATCGAGACGCGGCCGTCGATGGTGATGTTGTTGTCGTCCCAGAAGCCGATGAGCTTGCCCAGCTTCTGGTGCCCAGCGAACGACGCGGCCTCGTGCGAGATGCCTTCCATGAGGCAGCCGTCGCCGGCGATGAACCAGGTGTAGTGGTCGATCGGCGTGTGCCCCTCGCGATCGAACACCGACGCGAGGTGCGCCTCGGCGACCGCCATGCCGACCGCGTTGCCGATGCCCTGGCCGAGCGGACCGGTGGTCGTCTCCACGCCGGCGGTGTGGCCGTACTCGGGGTGACCCGGCGTCTTCGATCCCCACTGCCGGAACGCCTTCAGGTCGTCGAGCGTGAGGCCGTAGCCGCTCAGGTAGAGCGTCGAGTAGAGCAACATCGACGCATGGCCGGCGGAGAGGATCACGCGATCGCGGTCGGGCCAGTGCGGATCGGCCGGATTGTGCTTCACGTGGCGCGTGTAGAGCGCGTACGCGAGCGGGGCGAGGGCCATCGGCGTGCCGGGATGACCCGACTCGGCGGCTTGCACGGCATCCATCGAAAGCGTGCGGACAGTATCGACTGCGAGCTTCTGCAGCTCGGGCGAGACTGGGGCGACTGCGGTCACGTGGTGAGGCTCCGGCAGGGTGTCGCCCGCGGGGCGTCGCGGGCTCGGGGGACGCGCGGAAGTGTGGGTTTCGGGGGGCAGCGTCCGACCGGAAACTTAGCCGGGCCGGCGGCGCGATGCGATGCGCTCGCTCACGATCGTGGCGAGCGCCATGATCGTCTCCTGCGGATTCACGCCGAGCGCGGTGGGGAGGAGCGAGCCGTCGGCGACGAAGACGCCCGGCGCGCCGTAGACCTCGCCCTGCGGATCGGTGCCGGCGGTCGTGCGGTCGGCGCCGAGCCGGCAGGTGCCGTTCACGTGGGCGGTGGAGAGCGTCACCTGGTTGGGGCCGAGCGGGCGGCCGCGGAGCAGGTCGAGCCGGTCCGGCGATCGCAGCACCACCGGCGTCGCGTGCGCCGAGACGACCTCGCGGGCGCCGGCGGCGAAGTGGAGCCGCGCGGCCGCGACCATCCCCGCCTCGAGCTGCCGCGCGTCGCGGGGGTTGAGCCGGTAGCGGATGCTCGTGCTCCCGTCGGGGCGCGCACGGACCTCGCCGTCGGAGTGGCCGCGCTCGGCGCCATCCCGCACGAGCACGATGAGCGAGCCGAGGGCGGGGAACTGCGTCATGACGCCACGATGGGCCGCGCCGAAGCCTTGCAGCGAGGCAGCGGCGAGCCCGGGATGGAGCGGCGGACACTCGATCCAGCTCCCATAGCCACCGTCGCCGCGGAGGAACTCGTCGCAGACCGCGGTGAGGGGGATGCCGCTCGCGCCCTGGATCTCGCGGTCGTAGCGCCCGAAGACCGCGCTCGTGGGATGGACGCGCAGGAACCGCCCGGTGCCGCCGCCGCCCAGGCGCGACCGCTGGAGGAGCGCCGGCGTCTCGACCGCACCGCCGGCGACGACGACGATGGGCGCCTCGGCGACGAGCTCGCGCGGCGCCTCACCCGGCGGCGCGTGCCGCAGCGTCACGCGCTTGCGCGGGAACGACCCGCCGCGCTCGACGACGTCGATGCGGAGCGCGGTGGCGTGCGGCAGGATCCGCGCTCCCGCCGCGACGGCGCGCGGGAGGTAGGTCTGCAGGCCGCCCTGCTTGGCGCCGTAGCGGCAGCCGTAGCCGCAGAAGCCGGTGCGGACGCACCCCTTGGCGTTGATGCGCCCGGCGAAGGCGGACCAGCCGAGCGTGCGCGCGCCGTCGAGGATGATCCGGTTGTTGGGGGAGTGCGCGTCGTCGGGGACGGTGCGCGCGTGGAGCTCCGCTTCGATGCGCGTGAAGACCGGCGCGAGGTCGGCGGGGCGCATCCCTTCGGTCCCGTGATACGCGGCCCATTCGTCGAGCACCCAGTCGGGGGTGCGGAGCATGATCATCCAGTTCACGGTGGTGCCGCCGCCCACGCTCGTGCCCTGCAGCATGCTCAGCGCCGCATCGTCGGTGGCCCGCTGGCCGCGCTCGGCGTAGAGGCGGGTGAACATCTCGTACTCCTGCTCGGCGAGCTGGTCGCCCTGCAGCAGGGCTCCTGCCTCGACGACCAGCACCTCGTGCCCCGCCTCGGCGAGCCGCGCGGCGGCGACGGCGCCGCCGGCTCCCGAGCCGATCACGATCGCCCCGACGCTCAGGCGTTCGGGCGTGGCGAACGCCTGCGCCGCGGGCGCCGGGAGGTGCGCGCCCGAGGGGAGGGGCGCGCGGGCGACGGGTTCGTCGTCGGAGGGGGTGCCGGGGAGCGCGCCCTCCCACGGCACCATGGGGCCGCGCGCGTGATACGGGCCGAGGTACCGCACCTCGCGCTGCGCCTCGGCGGTGGTGTACTCGGCGAAGAGGATGATCCGCCGGAGGGCGTTGGCGACCGCGCGCAGGAGGGGGAGGCGCGAGTGCAGCCAGCGGTCGAGGATGCGCGCCTGCGCCTCGGGGGAGTGGAGGCGGAGCGGCTTGGGCGCGTGCCAGGCGAGGAGGGCGCCCACCCAGGAGCCGATGAGGGCGAGCCCGTTGTGGAGGTCGCGCTGCTTGCGGGGGTGGAGAGTGCCGAGTTCGGTCTCGAGGCGCTGGACGAGCCGCGCCCCGCGCGCCGGGTCGTCGAAGGCGTGCGGGACGACCGCGCGGGCGAGGAGGCCGAGCGTGGTGCGGAGGGCGAGCGGGAGCGGAGGGGCGGTCTGGGGCACGCCGGAGAGATACTTCCGGCGTCCCGGGGCGTCCATCACAAGGGGCGTCCTGATGGCACGATGGTGGTCCCACCCGACATATTGGCGACGATGACGCGCGCGGTCGCGGCCGGGGAGGCCGCTTCACTCTCCCGAGAGCTGTCCGAGTTCCTGATCGAGTTCTCGATCGGGTTGCACAAGCACGCGATCTATCCGCCCGGCCATCCGCTGCTCGAGAACACCTCGACCGAGTTGCAGCGACGGCTCGACGGACTGCTCAAGGAGCGCACGGCGCTCTCGCTCGGCGTCGCGCGGCACCAGCTCATCATCGAAGGCGTCGCGACCGACGACAAGAACCCGGTACTGCGCGAGCTCGCGCTGCGGTTGCATCGCCATCATCTCGGCGCGGTGAAGTTCACGCAGGGCGTGGCCGAGGACGAGCTGGTGGACATGATGGCGAAGGTCGCGGTCGATGCGGGGCGCATGCCGCGGCCGCTCGGCATGGAAGGGCCAGAGATCCTCGCGCAGTGGGCGCACATCCGCCTCTATCCGATGACCTTCCAGCAGCTGCAGCTGCTCGTGGAGGATCCGACGCCCGGCGAGGGCGCGGACATCGACGACCAGATCCGTGCGGCGGGGGCGGGGAGCCGCTCGGCGCAGCTCTGGATCGGCCTCGCGCGCGCGGCGCTGGTGAAGCAGTCGGGGATCGTGGTGAACGAGGACGACCCGGAGTCGGTGAACCCCGAGGTGGTGGCGAAGGCGATCGAGGAGGTGAAGCGCGACACCGCGTACGACCAGGTGGTCGTGGGATACCTGCTGCAGATCGCCGAGGAGTTGAAGGCGAAGGGCGGGCGCGACGCCGCGGCGCTGACCAAGCGCGTGAGCGCGCTGGTGGCGACGCTCTCGCCGGAGACGCTCAAGCGGCTGCTGGAGATGGGCGGCGACGTGCGGCAGCGGCGGAAGTTCGTCTCGGATGCGGCGCAGGGGATGGCGCTCGAGGCGGTGGTGGACCTCGTGAAGGCGGCGGCGGAGACCTCGAACCAGTCGATCTCGCATTCCATGGTGCGCATGCTGACGAAGATGGCGAACCACGCCGACAGCGGGGCCGTGGAGATGCGCGGTGCCGCCGACGGCGCGTTGCGCGAGCAGGTGCAGCAGCTGCTCACCGGGTGGGCGCTCGAGGACCCGAACCCCGACGGCTACCGCCTCACGCTGGAGAAGTTCTCCAAGCGCGCGCCGCTCTTCCTGAACTCCGAGCAGAACATCGGGATCGAGCCGGAGCGGCTGCTCGCGATGGGGCTCGAGATCGAGACGCTCGGCGACCAGGTGTGGCGGTCGGTCGAGATCATGGTGGGGCGCGACGACCTCGCGCCGCTGCTCAACCTCGTGGACAACGCCCCGGCGGTGTGGATGCGCGACGTGCTCTGGCGGCACATCGCGACGCCGGCGCGGCTGCGCGTGCAGCTCTCGGTCGATCCGCTGCCGGTGCCGGTGCTGCAGCGCATGGCGAAGCGGATGGGCGCGGCGGCGGCGGAGCCGCTCTTCGACGCGCTGGAGACGGCGCCGGACGATCGCGCGGTGGAGCGGCTGCTCTCGGTGCTCGAGGCGGCCGGGGCGCCGGTGGGACCGCTCATCCTCGACCGGCTGCCGTCGATGCGCTGGGGGTCGGTGCGTCCGCTCATCGCGATGCTCGCCAAGCACCCGGAGTGGGAGAGCGGGTACGACGCCACGCAGTTCCTGTCGCATGCCGACGCGCTCGTGCGTCGCGAGGCGTTGCGGCAACTGCTGCGCAGTCCGTGGACGCGCGACGAGGCGATCCTCCGCGCGATGGCCGACGCCGACGAAGGGGCGCTGCGCCTCGCGCTCGGCGCCGCGATGAAGGACTGCCCCACCGATGCGGCGGCGATGCTCCGCGTGCGCGCCGACGATGCGACCGTGAACCCCGACCTCCGCGCCCTCGGCATCCGCGCGCTCGCGAGCCATCGCGCGAGCGACACCGCGGCCTGGCTCGCGGCGCGCGTGGTGAAGGTGGGGAAGCTGCTCAAGCGCGCGGCGCTGGTCTCGAAGTCGCCGGAGATGCTCGCGGCGCTGGAAGGATTGGCGACGCACTGGCGCGACCATGCGTCGGCGCGCGAGGCGCTGGCGCTCGCGGCGGCGAGCCCCGACGAGGAGATCCGCGACGCGGTCTCGCCGCGCGGGAGCGCCGCATGAACGAGGCGGTGCGGTTCCTCACGGCGTTCGCGCAGACGCTGGCGACGATGTCGTTGTATTCCGACGGTCATCCGGCGCGGGAGCGGACGATCGACAGCGCCTTCCATGCGCTGCAGCGGCTGCTCGAGACCGACCCGCGCCCCAAGTTCAGCTTCCTGGGCGAGGACGTGATCTACGGCGAGCAGGCGCTCCGCGAGCTGGGCGACTGGGGATGGGGCGGGCGGTTGGCGAACGCCGGCGTGCAGCGCATCGAGCCCGAGCGCGGGATCACGCGCGAGGAGTTCGAGCTGTTCCTCGAGGAGGTGCTCGCGCGGCTCACGCTGCAGGCGGTGGACAGCGCGACGCGCAGTCCCGACCGTCGTTCGACGATCAAGTTCGGGGCGATCGGCGTGCGCGGCACTGACGACACCGTCCGGCCAGTGGAGGCGGGTCCGGTGAAGACCGCGACGATGCGCTTCTCGCTCAGCGACGAGGCCGACGCGGTGCGCTGGATGCACGACGAGGTGCAGGTGACCGGCGCGCTGCCCCTGATCGAGGCCGAGAGCGTGGTGCGGTCGCTCGCGGTCGCGATGCACGGCGACCAGCGCATCGTGATCCCGCTGCTGCAGCTCAAGGAGTTCGACCAATACACCACGACGCACAGTCTGAATGTGAGCGTGCTCACCATGGCGCTCGCCGAGTGGATGGGGATGGGGCCGAAGGAGGTCCGGGCGTTCGGGGTGGCCGGCCTCTTGCATGACCTCGGCAAGGTGCGTATCCCCAAGGAGGTGCTGACGAAACCGGGGAAGCTCACCGACGAGGAATGGACCATCATGCGGAAGCACCCGGTCGACGGCGCGAAGATCATCTACGAGAGTGACCGGGACCTCGATCTCGCGGCCGCGGTCGCCTACGAGCACCACATCATGATCAACGGGCAGGGCTATCCCAAGCGGCACTTCGAGCGCGGCGTGCATGCGGCGAGCAAGCTGGTGCACGTCTGCGACGTGTACGACGCGATGCGGACGAATCGCCCCTATCGTGCCGCGTGGGAGTCGGAGCGGGTGCTGAAGATGATCGGCGACGGGGCGGGGCCGGATTTCGACACCGATGCCGCGAACGCCTTCATCGCGATGATGCGGAGCTGGGAGCCGCGGCTCGCGGTGGTGGATGACAAGACGCCACTCCCGATCGGGGCGGATGCGGCGGCCCCGGCCGCGCCGGCCGCCGCGGGAGACACGCCGGCGCCGGGAGGCACCGCATGAGCGACCGCTTCCGTTCCCTCACCGATGTGGAGAGCCTGCGCTCGTTCGTGATCAACCTGCGCGAGGCGATCTACATCACGAACAACCGCGGCGAGATCCTCGACGGCAACCCGGCGTTCTTCGCGCTCATCGGGGTGCGGTCGCTGGACGACCTGCAGAACTACGGCGCCAACGAGCTGGTGCTCGACCCGGCGCGCCGCATGGCGCAGCTGGAGCTCATCGAGCGGCAGGGCTGGTCGCGCGACTTCGAGCTGCAGATCGTGCGCCCCGACGGCGCGTTGCTCACGGTGCTCGACACCTCGTACGCGGTGAAGGATCCCGAGTCGGGCGAGATGCTCTTCCACGGGATGCTCGTGGACATCACCGGCCGGAAGAAGATGGAGGAGGAGCTGCGCCAGCAGTCGATGCGCGACCCGCTCACCGGCTGCTACAACCGGCGCTACCTGGCCGAGATGGACGAGGAGATGAGCCCGTCGGACGGGAACTGGGGCTGCCTCTTCATCGACATCGACCACTTCAAGCACTACAACGACACGCACGGCCACGCGATGGGCGACAACACGCTCATCCGGATGAGCCGGTTCCTGATGCGGCAGGTGCGCGCCGAGGAACCGGTGATCCGCGTGGGCGGCGACGAGTTCGTGATCCTGCTGCGCGGGGCGAGCGAGGCGCAGACGATGATGGTGGCGCAGCGCATGCAGGCGGCGGCACTGCGGACGGCGCCGGTGCCCTTCTCCTTGGGGTGGGCGTCGCGGGAGCCGAGCGAGAACCTGATGAGCACGATGCACCGGGCGGACCAGAACCTGCTGGCGGTGCGGGTGATCGTGCGGACGCCGACGAGGATCCCGGGGGTGGTGCCGGGGGAGGAGCCGACGTGAGCGGGCTGGGATGAGGGCTGAAGTCTGCGGGATGAAGGCTGAAGGATGAAGGAGGGGCGGCCGTGCGGCCGCCCCTTCGTGCCTCACTGTATGGAGATCGCCGTGGTCGGACGGGCGCTGCTCTGATGGCCGACGCGAAGTCGCTCACTGATGCTTGACCGACTCCGCTCGCATGTTCGCTCCGCCGCGGCGCTCGCCGTCTCGGAGCTCGTGGTGCGACGGAATCGTCCACTCGGAAGGGATAGTGTTGTCGGCATCCTGTTGTTCGACGCCAGCGATGCCTCCCCGGGAGTCGAGTTGACATTGGAGAGGACCCGCGAGGCGGTCGCGCTGCTCTCGACGCACAGTCCGGTGCACTCGCGCTGGTTGCAAATACATGTCAATCAGGTCGCGCTCGGCATCCTGCCATACTCACCGGCCCTGTTCGAAGCCTCGTCCCGGACCATCTTCCTCCGCGTTGATCTGGGTTCGCGATATGACGCCGCCGCGATCGCCTCGATGGTGGCGCACGAGATAGCGCATGCGCGCCTGTGGGCGTCGGGGGTGCGTGTGCACTCGCGCGGCCGGAATCTGCTTTCGCGCATGGAACGTCGGTGTGTCCGGGAACAGCTGACCGTCATCGAGCGAGTCGCACCGGAGCACCCATTCGTCGCGTGGTCGAGGGACCTGCTTCGGGAGGGGGCGGATGACGAGCTCACCGCAGTCGCCGAGCAAGCACGGACGAGGCCGGCTCGCGTCTACGACGCGATGCGGAGAAAGGGGGAATCACGTGCCGTGGCGAAGGCAGTCACTGTGATATCCGCGTGGCTTCGCCGCCGCGAAGGTGGGTCAGGTGTTTCCGGCGAAACAGAGCGACCTGACGAGCGTCGACGGTGATCACCGAAGATGAGCGGTCTCCGCGGGCAGCAGTTCGCACGGGAATCGCGGCCAGTCTCGCGCTCGCCCTGCTCATGGCGTTCGCTGGCTGGGACCACCCAGCGGTTCATCGATTCACCATTGCCGCCTCGCTCCTCGCGATCGTTACCGGGGGCGGAGCCGGCTGGATCTATGTGACGAGTCGGCGTGCATCCCGGAGTAGCCGACTCATCGGGCTGCTCGTCGGATTCGCCGTGATGGCGCTGGTCGCGGCGCCGGGCGCGACGATCGTGGCGATCTCAGAAGGGCGTTCGAGCGGACTCTGGATGTGGTACATGATGACCGTCCTCATGGGTCCCGCGTTCGCTCTCGTGAGACACGACGCCAACTGGAGCTGACCGGCTCATTGGTCCAACGACCGAGCAAGAGGCTCAAGTCCCGCCGAAGTGCCTGTGCCACAACAGCTTGACTCATGATGTGCAAGTTCTTGCGCCACCGGCGTCTCCTCCGTGAACCCGACCGGGAGACCCCGTGTACCGCACCATCATGCAGACCTTCGCCCCGCGTGCCCTCCTCGCCTTCCTGCTCGGCGCCGGCACCGCCGCCGCCCAGGATGTGCGCATCATCGACCCCGAATGCGGGCGCCCGCGCGTCTGCGTCGCCGCGCCGTGCGAGCAGCCGGCGCCCTGCCGCGTGGGCGGCGTCGAACGCACCGCGCGCGACGTCCGCGTCACGCTCGAGGGCCGCGTCCTCCGCTACGAGGTCACCGAACAGTGGAACAACCGCGGCCGCGCCATCGGCGAGGCCGACTACGTGCTCCCGCTCCCGCGCGGCGCGGCCTTCGAGGACCTCGCGCTCGAGATCGACGGCGAGATGGTCACCGGCGAAGCCCTCGGCGCCGGCGAGGCGCGCCGCATCTATGAGGAGATCGTCCGCAAGCAGCGCGATCCCGCCCTCGTCGAATGGATGGGGATGGGCGTGCTGCGCACACGGATCTTCCCCATCCAGCCGGGCGAGACGCGGACGGTGAAGGTGCGCTTCCGCGCCGTCGCCGAACGCGAGGGCGATGCACTGCGCATCGACGTCCCCGCGCCGCGCGGCCAGGGCACGGCGAGCGGCACCACGCTCCACTTCCGCTGGCCCGCCGGCGAGGGCTTCGGCGCCGCCTGGTCGCCCACGCACCGGATGGAGAGCGCGCGCGAGCTCGAGCGGCGCGTCGCGCGCGTCGACGACGCGTCGGGGACCATCACGCTGCTCCTGCCGGTGCGCGACAGCGACCGCGCGGCGATCTCGGTGCTCACCCACGCGCCGCAGGGCGAGGACGGCTATGCACTCATCACGCTCGCGCCGCCGGCCATCGTGCGCCGCAGCGCGGCGCGCGACATCACCTTCGTCATCGACGTCTCGGGCTCGATGAGCGGCACCAAGCTCGCGCAGGCCAAGGCGGCGGGGAAGCAGCTCCTCAACACGCTCGGCCGCGAGGACCGCTTCCGGTTGATCGCCTTCTCGAACGACGTGGACGAGTACCGTGACGGCTGGACCGTCGCGACCGCGAACGAGCGCGCCCGCGCCGAGTCGTGGCTGGAGGATCTGCGCGCGACGGGCGGCACGAACATCATGGGCGCGCTCGAGGAGGCGCTCGACCGCGAGGAGAGCGCCGGACGCCTCGCGTTGGTGCTCTTCATGACCGATGGCGCGCCCACGGTGGGCGAACGGCGCGGCGAGCGGATCGCGGCGCGGGCCGGCGAGTTGCGCGGCGCGCGGCGCGTGTTCACCTTCGGCCTCGGGGCCGACCTCAATGCGGCGCTGCTCGAACAGGTCGCGCTCGACGGCGCGGGGACCGCGCACTTCGTGCGCCCGGAGGAGGATGTGGAGCGCGTGGTGGGAGTGGTGGCGCAGCGCCTGACGCGGCCGGTGGCGACGAACCTCCGGGTCCGCGCCTCGGGCGTGCAGCTGCGCGCGCTGCAGCCCGCCGGTCGCCTTGACCTCTTCGCCGGCCAGGAGCTGACGGTGCTCGCGCGCTATCGGCAGAGCGCGATCCCGGTCGCGTACGGTCGCGATGGCGCGGCGCGCATCACCATCATCGGCGACACGCCGGACGGCCCGGTGACCTGGGAGGCGCGCGCGAACTTCCCGGCGCGTCGCACCGCCGATGCGTTCGTCGGCCGGCTTTGGGCGACGCAGCGCGTGGGCTGGCTGAGCGCCGAACGCCGCCGCAACGGCGCGTCGAGCGAACTCGATGGCGAGATGCGGCAGCTCGGCGAGCGGTGGGGCATCCCCACGGAGCTCACGTCGTACCTCGTGCTCGAGCCCGGGATGCAGGCGCAGCGGGTGGTGGGCGCCAATGCCCCGGCGTCGGTCTCGCCGTCGGTGGTGCCCTCGGTGCGGCCGATGCGGCGCGACGATGCGGCGCGCGGCGTGGCCGGTGGTGTCGCGAGCGGCGTGACGAGCAGCCCGGCGCCGAGCGCGGATGCGCGGGCCAGCACTCGCAACGAGTTCGAACTGGCGAAGGCGGCGGCGGAGATGCGCGATGCGCGGTCGATCGCGATGAGCGGCGAGGTGGACGCGAGCGGACGTCGCCGCACCACGTCGCGCACCTTCGCGCTCACGGACGGCGTGTGGATGGACGATCGCCCGAAGGCGGCCGATGGCCGCACCTTCACCATCAAGCCCTTCTCGCCGGCCTACTTCGCGGCGATGGAGCGGATCGCCGAGCTGCGCGAGCTCTTCGTCCTCGGCGAGCGAGTGGAGGTGCATGGACGCGCGGTGACCATCCGCCTCGCCGCCGATGGACTGGAGCAGCTCGACGAGCGGCAACTCACCGCCATCACCCGCGATTGGTGACGCCGTGGACCAGGCCGAACGTCTCTTCCGCGAGTATCACGCCACGCTCGTGCGCTATCTGACCCGACGGTTGGGCGATCGCGACTGGGCGGAGGAGGTGGCGCAGGAGACGTTCGTCCGGGCCCTGCGGCAGGACACGATCGTGAACGAGCGGAGCTGGGTGTTCGCGGTGGCGCACAACCTGGTGCGCGACGGGGCGCGGCGCGATGCGCGCAACCGGCGGCATCTCGAACTGCTGGCCGCCGAGTCGCGCGAGGCGCAGGTGGAGAGCGTGGACCTCACGCTCGAACGGGCGCAGGATGCGTCGATGGCGCGGAAGGCGCTCGAGCAGCTCGGCGAGCGCGACCGGCAGGCGCTGCTGCTCAAGGAAGAGGGACTCGACTACGGCGAGATCGCCGAGATCCTGCAGATCGAGAAGAGTTCGGTGGGCACGACACTATCGCGGGCGCGGAAGCGGCTCGCCGAGTCATATGAGGCGCTCGTGGACGAGCGCCGGGGAGGTTCGCATGTCGCGTCCTGACGAAGGGCTCCTTCACGCCTGGCTCGATGGCGAGCTGGAGGCGGAGGAGGCCGCGCGGGTCGAGCGGTTGGTGGCGGAGGACGCCGAGTGGTCGGCGGCGGCCGCGGAGGCGCGTGGGCTGATCGCGGCGAGTTCGCGGATCCTCGGGAAGCTCGACGTCGTGGCGGGGGACGTGATCCCGCGCGGCGGGAGTGCGGCGCCGGCAATGCGCGACGCGCGCGTGCCGGCGACGCAGGCCGCGCCGCGCACCTCGGCGCGCCGCGGCGTGCCGGGATGGTTGCGCGTGGCGGCGGGTGTGGTGCTCGTAGCGGGGATCGGATACGTAGTGCGGGACGAGGCGGGCAGTGAAGCTGATGCGGTCGTGATGGAGAGCGGCACGCAGCAGGAGGCCGTGGCGACGTCCGTCGCAGCGTCGGCTCCCGACGCCGCGCCGACCGAAGCACTGCGGAACGAACCCGCGCCGCCCGCCGCCCCGGCGACCGCGGCGGCATCGGCGGTGCCAGCGCGTCAGGAGTCGGAGCGGCGCGAGGCAGATACACGCACGATGGATCGGCTCGCGCTCGAGAAGCGCGCGTCGGAACCCGATCGCACGGAAGCATCGGCGGATGTCGCGCCGGTCGCCGCGTCGGCCACTGCGAAGGTCGCCGCACAGTCCTCGGCACAGGCCGTGGCGTCGCCCGCCGGTCCGCCGGCGACCGTTCCGGCTCCTGCGCCCGCGCCAGCATCGCTCGCCGCCACGGCCAGCGCGAACGCGGCGAACGAGATCAGCGCGCGCACACGTGGCGTGGCCGGCGGCGTCGCGACCGGTGCGACGCGCCTCGACGACGTCCGCGTGGCCGGAGGCACCGCGCGACCGCTGCTGCGCGACGCGGCGCCCGCGCGTGCGCCGGAAGCCGCGGCACTGCTCGGCGAGTCGGCCCCCGCCGCGCGCCTCGTCGGCTGCTGGCGCGTGACGTCCACGCTCGCGATGGATCCGGTGCAGACCGATCCGCGCATCGTGCGCACGAACGGCGACACGCTCTGGCTCGCGCTCACGCCGAACGGCGTGCAGGCCGAAGTGGTGCGATCCGACGACCTGCTCCGCGGCCTCGCGCGCACCACCGCCGGGGCGAGCGCGCCGATCACGGCGCGCCTCGAGCGCTGCACGCCCTGACGGTCACGCGGCGCGCGCGTGGTCCGCGCGCGCCGCCGGCCAGGCGTTCAGCTGTACGACGCGCCGTCGTACACGAGATTCACCGCCGCCAGGAACACGGGGTGCAGCACGAAGTCGAACAGCTTCCACGCGACGAAGATCCCGAGGAAGCCGATCGCCGGCGTGCTCCAGATGAAGTCCTGGTACTTCCGCGTCGTCGGCTTGTCCATCAAGAGCGTGATCGCCGCCGAGCCGTCGAGCGGCGGGAAGGGCAGCAGGTTGAAGGCCATCAGCAGGATGTTCTCCGAGAAGAGCACGCTGAGGAGCCGCCCGACCGCGGGCCAGATGCCGCCCGCATCGCTGCCGGCGAGGTCGCCGAAGTGCACCGATTCCGGCGCGTAGAAGACGCCGGCCATCTGCCCCACCCGCAGCGACAGCCCCGCGACGACGGCGAGGAAGAGGTTCGCGCCGGGACCGGCGAGCGCCATCCACGCCGCGCGCCGCGGATGCGTGCGCGCCCAGTTCACGTTGTACGGCGCGCTCGCATAGCCCATCGGCCAGCCGGTCATGAGCGCGGTCGCGAGCGGCAGCACGAGCATCCCGATCGGCTCGCGCTTGATGTGCGGCGTGGGATCGAGCGAGACCTGTCCACCATCGTACGCGGTGCGGTCGCCGCCCTTGAGCGCGGCCCACGCGTGCGCGGCCTCGTGCAGCGTCGTCGAGAAGAGGAAGACGACGAAGAACGTCAGCGCGAGCGAGACGTCATCCATCGGTCACTCCGCCTCGAACTCGGCGGGATCCAGCGTCTCTCCCTCCAGCCCCGCCGCCGCGGCGAAGCGCTGGTACTGCGCCAGCGCGTACTGGCCGAGCTTGTCGATGTCGACGAGCGGCTGCGGGTAGTCGAACTCGCCCACCGTCGCGAGCACGTTGGGGAGGTGGCGCTCGAAGGTCGCGGCGACGGTCGCGCGCAGCTCGGGACGATCGGTGGTGAGCTCGGCGATCACGCGCATGCCGAACGCGACGTGCCGTCCCTCGTCGCGCTTGATGAGCCGAAAGCCCTCCTGCAGCCCCGGGAGCCAGCCGCGGGTCGCGAGCGCGTCGTGCGCGCCGACGTACCCGGTGCGCGCGAGCATCGCCTCCACCACGCCCATGTAGTGCGTCACCGCCTCGGCGAAGGTCGCGACGAGCGCGGTCGGGTCCTCCTCGCGGCGGAGGCGCTCGGTGACCTCCTCGAGGTCGTCGAGCAGCACCGCCTGCGGCGCCGGCGTGATGAAGCCGCGCGTGATCGCCCCGTCCTCCCGGAACACCTCGCGGAAGTAGCGCGCGAAGAACTCGAAGTGCTTCGCCTCCTCGTACAGCTGCGTGGTGAGGAACATCTCCTTGTCCACGCCGAGCCCGGCGCGCGACACGGCGGAGCAGAAGGGCGCGAGCGTGCGCGTGACCGATTCCTCCCCCTCGTAGAACAGCGAGGTGAGACGGAGGATCTGCTCCGGGTACCGCTCGCCCTCGTGCTCGCGCTTGATGCGCGCCCACTGGGCCTTGTCCTGCGAGAGGTCCACCGCGGCCGGATCCCAGTGCAGCTGCTTCGCCTTGTGATAGAGCGCGAGGTACGGCCCGTCGCGCTGCGTCGCGGTGAGCGTCATGGTCAGGCCTCGTCGGGGAAGCGCGTGGGGACCGCGCGCGCGCAGGCGCAGAGCGCGGCGGCCGAGCGCGCGTGGAGCATGAGCGTGGTGAGCGATCCCTTCACGGCGATCCGCCCGCGGGTCACGCCGGCGAGCGGGTCGAGCGCACCGAGCATCACCTGCTTCCAGGTGGCGTAGGGTGCGCGCAGCACGAACGGCGCGGTGACCGCCTCGAGCGGCCGGATCTCGGCGCCGTGGCACCGGCCGTGGTCGAGCGCGAGCTCCACCGCGACCGGCTCGGCGTATCCCAGTTCGGGCGCCGCGTCGAGGACGAGGGCGACCGGCCAGGTCCACTTGGTCGCCGTCTCGCGGTAGGCCGCGTCCGCCTCGATCGCGTCGCGGAACGCGGCCGCCCACTCCGGCGAGAAGGGGCGGTGCATCAGCCCTCGAGGGGCCAGAACTCGACGCGGTTCGTCGTGAAGAGCGGGACGGCGATGAGCTTCCGCGCCGGGTCGTATCCGATGTCGGCCGGCGAGTCGAGCCCCTTGCGGAGGGTCTTGCTCGCGCCGCCTTCGAAGACGTTGAGCGAGGAGTCGGCCCAGCTGGAGTAGATCGCGCGGTTGCCTTCGAGGACGATGAGGCCGTCGGCGCCGCCCACGCCTTGGCCGAGCACCGTCGCCTCCTTCGCGCCCACCACCCACTCGTAGACGTCCGGCGTCGCGAAGCCGACGATCATCCACGAGTTGCGCGACGCGTTCCACGCGATGCCGTTGGCGCCGGTCGCCTTGGGCAGCACCACCGCCTCGCTCGCGGCGAGGTTGCGGATGACGAAGACGCGGCTCTTCCCGGGGTGCGTCACCGACCCGTCGGCACCGAAGGCGATGCCCGAGTCGGTGATGTAGATGCCGCCGTCGTTGCCGAGGGCGACGTCGTTCAGGAAGGTGGCGCGCATGGACGAGAGATCGACGCTCGCGACCTGCTTGCCGGTGGTCACGTCGAAGGCGCGCACCGCGTCGATGTCGGCGACCCAGAGGGTGTCGCCCTGGAGTGCCATGCCCTTGGGGGCGTGCAGCGTGATGTCATCGTCGGCGCCGTTGATGAACGGCACGGTATCCATCGTCTCGCCGTTGGCGCCGAGCCGGATGATGAAGCCGTTGTCGTCCTTCTGCGGCGGGTTGCCGTTGATGTTGGAGACGTACCAGACGTTGCGCGTGGCATCCCAGAGCACCGACTCGGGGGTGGAGAGCCCGGTGCTCGCCACGTGGAGCGGCGTGTTGGGGTCGCGCACCGCCGGCGCTTCGGCCGGCGGGGCCTCCTCGGCCTTGGCGCAGGCACCGAGGCCGACGAGGAGCGTGAGGGCGAACGCGGCGACGGCACCGCGCGTAGCGGAGCGGAAGGGAGCAGGCATGCGGAATCCTCAGTGATCGGGTCGGGGGAGAATGTAGCGCCTGATCCTCCCACCTTCATCCTTCAGCTTTCATCCCGTCGCAAGCACCTGCATCTTCAGAGCGCGCGTCCAGCCGTCCAGGCGCGGCTCCCCCACCCCCGTTCGGAGGTAGTCCGGTGTCCGTCCGCTCGTCCTTCCGTCGTGCCGCGCTCATCGCCGCGACGATCCTGCTGCCCGCCGCGCTCCAGGCGCAGACGGTGCAGCCGACCGCCTTCAACGGCCTCCGCTGGCGCGAGGTCGGCCCCGCGCGCGGCGGACGCTCCGTCGCCGTGGCCGGGTCGACCAGCCGCCCCCTCGAGTACTGGATGGGCACCACCGGCGGCGGCGTCTGGAAGACGACCGACGGCGGCGTGAACTGGCAGCCGGTCACCGACCGCTATTTCGGCGGGACGATCGGCGCGATCGGCGTGGCCGAGTCGAACCCGGACATCGTGTATGTGGGCGGCGGCGAGACCGACATCCGCGGCAACACCTCGCATGGAGACGGGCTCTGGAAGACGACCGATGCCGGGCGCACCTGGACCCTCATGGGGCTCAAGGAGACGCGGCACATCTCGCGCGTCCGCGTGCACCCGACCAACCCCGACATCGTCTACGTCGGCGCGCTCGGCCACGCCTTCGGCAACAACCCGGAGCGCGGCGTCTTCAAGACGGTCGATGGCGGCAAGAGCTGGAACAAGATCCTCTTCCGCAACGATTCGACCGGCGTATGGGACCTGATCATGGACCCCACCGATCCCAACACGCTGTACGCGACCTTCTGGCATGCGTACCGGCGGCCGTGGATGCTCAACTCGGGCGGCCCGGGCGGCGGCATCATGAAGTCCACCGACGGTGGCGCGACCTGGCGCGAGCTCACGGCGAACCCCGGCCTGCCGAAGGGCGTGCTGGGGAAGATCGGGCTCGCGGTCTCGCCGGCGAATCCGCGCCGCGTGTGGGCGCAGATCGAGGCGGACTCGGGCGGCACATACCGTTCCGATGATGGCGGCAACACCTGGCAGTTCCTCAACGGCGACCGCAACATGCGGCAGCGCGCCTGGTACTACTCGCGGCTCGTCGCCGACCCGAAGGACACGAACATCGTGTACGGGCTGAACGTCTCGTTCTTCCGCTCGACCGACGGCGGCAAGACCTGGCGGCAGAACATCAACGTCCCGCACGGCGACAACCACGACCTGTGGGTCGCGCCGAACGATCCGCTCCGCATGGTGCAGGCGAACGACGGCGGCGCGAACGTCTCGACCAACGGCGGCGTGACCTGGAGCGAGCAGGACTTCGCGACCGCGCAGTTCTACCACGTCTCCACGACGAACCACTTCCCGTACAAGGTCTGCGGCGCGCAGCAGGACAACTCGACGCTCTGCGGTCCGAGCCGTCAGCAGGGGACGATCTCGATCGGCGACTGGGACGACGCCGGCGGCGGCGAGTCGGGCTACGTCACGGCCGACCCGCGCGACCCCGACGTCATCTACGCCGGCAGCTACTCGGGCTACCTCACGCGCAAGGACATGCGCACGGGCCTCGAGCGCAACATCAATGCCTGGCCCGACAACCCGATGGGATGGTCGTCGGAGGACATCAAGGTGAAGTTCCAGTGGACCTTCCCGATCGTGATCTCGATGCACGATCCCAAGGTCCTCTACGCCGGCGGCTCGACGCTCTTCCGCTCGACGAACGAGGGCCAGAGCTTCCTGCCCATCTCGCCGCCGCTCGCGCGCAACGACCCGCGCACGCTCGGCCCCTCGGGCGGCCCGATCACGCGCGACCAGACGGGCGTGGAGACGTACGGCGTGGTGTTCACGCTCGCCGAGTCGTTCCAGTCGGCGGACGTGCTCTGGGTGGGCAGCGATGACGGCTATGTGCAGGTCACGCGCGATGGCGGCAAGACCTGGAAGAACGTGACGCCGCCGGGGATCGGCGACTTCACGCGCATCTCGATCATCGAGGCGTCGCACTACGCGAACGGCACGGCGTACGTCGCGGCCAATCGGTTCCAGCTCGACGACTTCCAGCCGCTGCTCTACAAGACGACGGACTACGGCGCGACCTGGACGAAGATCGTGAACGGGATCCCGGCGGACCAGTTCACGCGCGTGATCCGCGAGGATCCGGTGCGCCGCGGGATGCTCTACGCCGGCACCGAGCGCGGCGTGTACGTGAGCTTCGACGACGGCGCCAACTGGCAGCCGCTGCAGCGCAACCTGCCGCCGGTGCCGGTGCACGACCTCGCCATCAAGGAAGGCGACCTCATCGCCGGCACGCACGGTCGGTCGTTCTGGATCATGGACGACCTCTCGGCGTTGCGGCAGATGACGGCCGAGTCGCTCGCGAAGCCGGCGCACCTGTTCCAGCCGCGCGATGCGTACCGCATCGAGTGGGGTGGCGGGTTCGGGGGCGGACGCGGCGGCGCCGGCGCAGGCGCGTCGAATCCGGGGCAGAACCCGACGAGCGGCGCGGTGGTCTACTACCACCTCGCGAGCGCGAACCAGAAGGTGAAGCTCGAGTTCCTCGCGCCGAACGGCTCGGTGATCAAGACGTACGAGTCGGCGGACTCGGCGCAGCTCGCGGCGGAGCGGGCGGCGGCGGCGAACGCGCCGGGCGGCGGACGGTTCGGTGGGGGCGCGGCGCAGCGGCCGGCCAACGCGGCGGGGCTCAACCAGTTCACGTGGGACATGCGCTATCCCGACGCGAGCTCGTTCCGCGGGATGATCATGTGGGCCGGCAGCGTGCGCGGCCCGATGGCGCCCGCCGGGGAGTACTCGGTGCGGATGACGGTCGGTGATGCGGCGCCGCAGGTGGCGACGTTCAAGCTGGTGAATGACCCGCGCACGACGGCGACGGCGGCGGATCTGCAGGCGCAGTTCGACTTCCTGATCCAGGTGCGTGACCGCACGACGGCGGCGAATGATGCGGTGAAGACGATCCGCAACGTGCGGCTGCAGCTGCAGGAGCGGGTGGCGGCGGCGCCGCGGCTGCGGCGCTCGGCGGCGGCGATCGACTCGGCGATGGCGCGCGTGGAGCGGGAGATCTATCAGGTGAAGAACCAGTCGGGGCAGGACCCGCTCAACTATCCGGTGAGGCTGAACAACCGGATCGCGGCGCTGGCCGGCGTTGCGGGGTCGGGGCCGTACCGGCCGACGGATCAGGCGCAGGCGGTGTTCACCGAGCTCTCGGCGGCGCTGGATGCGGAGCTGACCAAGCTGCAGAAGGTGCTGACGGAGGATCTGGCGAAGTTCAATGCCGAGGCGAAGCGGGCGGGGCAGCCGCCCGTCGTGCCGAAGGCGGAAGAAGCGCCGGCGCGGCCGGTGGTCACCATGGATGACCTGCTGAACTTCTGATACGGGGGGAACCCCGATGCGCGATGTACAGGCGGTACGGGGTACGGGACTGAGGCCGGATGCGGAGACCTTCCGCATCCGGCCGTTTCCTGTAGCGCTCTGATGCGGGATGCGGAGGGGGTCCTCGCGCTCAACAATGCCGCGGTGCCGAATGTGAATCGGCTGGAGATGCGGGAGTTGGAGCGGATCGTGGGGCTCGCGGCGTACGTCCGCGTGCTACGGGATGCGGAGGGGGTCACGGGGTTCGTGATCTGCCTTCCGTCCGGGGGGGACTACTGGAGCGAGAACTACCGGTGGTTCGGGGCGCGATACGGGGAGTTCCTCTACCTCGATCGCGTGGTGGTGGCGGAGCGGGTGCGGGGGCAGGGAGTGGGGGCGGCGCTCTACGCCGAGATGCACGCGTTCGCGGCGACGCGGTGGCCGCGGGTGGCGCTCGAGGTGAATCTCGCGCCGCCCAATCCCGGGTCGGTGCGGTTCCATGAGCGGCTGGGGTACGAGCGGGTGGGGGTGCGGGAGTACGGGGAGAATGCGGTGGCGATGTATGTGCGGGACGTCGGATGACATCACCCGCCACTAGGGCATGAAGTGGAGAAGGGCCGGCCGCACGGCCGGCCCTCCTTCACCCTTCATCGCCATCAGAACGCCGGCACCGTAGCCCCATCCACCGCCATCCCCATCGCGTGGTAGCCCTTGTCCACGTACACCGTCGCCCCGGTGATCCCCGACGCGAGCGGTGAGCAGAGGAAGGCCGTCGTCGCGCCGACCTCCGCGGCCTCCAGCTCCTGCGGCAGCGCGCTGTTCTTCTCGCAGTAGCGCACCATGCTGCCGATGATGCCGATCGCGCTGGCGGCGCGGCTCGCGTACGGGCCGGCGCTGATCGTGTTCACGCGCGCGCCCCACTTGCGGCCCGCCTCGTACGCGAGGACGCGCGTGTCGCTCTCGAGCGCGGCCTTGGCCGAACTCATGCCGCCGCCGTAGCCCGGGATGGCGCGCTCGCTCGCCATGTAGGTGAGCGAGGCCACCGACGCGTTCGGGCGGAAGAGCGGCCCGAGATGCTGCACGAGCGAGATGAGCGAATAGGCGCTCGCGCTCACCGCCGCGAGGTAGCCGCCGCGCGAGACCTCGAGGAGCGGCTTCTTCACCTCGGGGCCGTTGGCGAGCGAGTGCACGAGGATGTCGAGCGATCCCTCCCCGAAGTCGGCGCGCATGCGCGCGGCGAGCCCGGCGATGGTGAAGTCGCCGAGTTCCTTGTAGCGCTTGTTGTCGCGGATCTCCGCGGGCGCGTCCTCGAGGCGGTCGAAGACGGCGTCGAGCGGATAGATGCGCTCGAAGTTCAGGAGCGAGCCGTCGGAGAGCTTGCGCGAGTCGTCGATCTTCCCGCGCTCGAGGAGGTTCAGGAAGATGTTGAGGGCGGGGGGCCAGGTGGCGACGCAGACGGTCGCGCCGGCCTCGATGAGATGCTTGGCGATGGACCAGCCGAAACCGTTGTCGTCGGCCACGCCGGCGACGAGCGCGCGCTTGCCGCGGAGATCGATGGGGAGCATGTCGGTGATATGCCCTGTCGGGGGGCGAGAAGCAAGGTTGGCGGATGCCGCGCCGCATGATGAACGCGCGCGCGCGAAGGCCAGGTGTCCGCTAAACGGGACACCTGCGCTCGGAAATGAAGTTTGACGCTGACAACCTCTACACCATATGATTGCGGTCCGGTCCGCGTCCCGCGATCCGGTCAAGGCAGCCGTCCTTGTCGTTCACCGTAACCCGGTAGACCACCACATGATGAAGAGAGTATTCCTGGCGTTGGCAGGAATAGCCCTCCTGGTCGCGCCCGTCCGCGCCCAGGAGCAACCGATCACCGGCAAGGTGACGAACGAGGCGGGCGCCGGCATGTCCGGCGTGCAGGTCGTCATCCGCGGCACGACGACCGGAGTCCTGACGAACGGGGAGGGCAACTACGCGATCCGCGCGCGGGTCGGGCAGGTCCTCCAGTACCGCTTCATCGGCCATGCGCCGATCGAGCGGACCGTCGCCACCGACCTCGTGATCAACGTCGCGCTCAAGCGCGTGGCGAGCCAGCTCGACGCGATGGTCGTCACGGCCCTTGGCCAGACGACCAACAAGCGGAGCATCGGCGCGTCGCAGCAGACGGTGACCGGGCCGGAGATCTCGCAGACGCAGCGCGAGAACTTCCTCAACTCGCTGCAGGGCCGCGTCGCCGGCGTCGAGGTCACCTCGACCTCTGGCGTCCCGGGCGCCTCGTCCTCGATCACCATCCGCGGCGTCAGCTCGATCTCGTCGAGCAACCAGCCGCTCATGATCGTCGACGGCCTGCCGATCGACAACAAGACCTTCAACACGCAGCAGCTGGCGTCCGACGCCCCGGGCTCGGTCTCGGCGTTCAACAACCGCGGCATGGACTTCACCAACCGCGCCGCCGACATCAATCCCGACGACATCGAGACGCTCGTCGTCCTCAAGGGCCCGGAAGCCTCGGCGCTCTACGGCATCGACGCGGCCAACGGCGCGATCGTCATCACGACCAAGCGCGGCCGCGCGGGCATGGGCGGCTTCGAGTACTCGAACAGCTTCCGCGTCGACCAGACGCGCTCGCAGCCCGAGGTGCAGCGCACCTACGGCCCCACGTCGCTCACCGGCGGCGCGCTCGGCTCCTTCCAGTACTTCGGCGCGCCGTACGCGGCCGGGACCCAGTTCTACGACAACATCGACAACTTCTTCCAGACGGCCCTGACGTCGAAGCACAACCTGTCGTTCAGCGGCGCCGCGCAGGACAACCGGATCAACTACCGGTTGGCGGTGGCGAACGACCGGCAGGAGGGCGTGATCCCGAACACGACGTACGGGCGCATCAACCTCACTGGCGCCTCGCAGGCGCAGGTGACGCGCTGGCTCCGCACCGACGTCTCGATGGCCTACTCGTTCGCGTCGAACACGCAGCCCTGGAAGGGCGCGGACGGCCCGCTCCTCGGCCTCCTCGTCTGGCCGCAGACGGACAACGCCTCCGACTGGCGGACGGCGGCCGGCACGCGCCGCCGCATCACGCTGCAGTCGGCATCCGGTGAGACCGACAACCCGTACTTCAACGTCGAGAAGAACCTCAACAGCTCGAAGAACAGCCGCTTCATCGGCAACTTCGGCGTCGTGGTCACGCCGTTCACCTGGGGCTCGATCAAGAGCAACATCGGCATCGACGGCTACACGAACGAGATGCGCATCGTCCGCCACCCGGAGAGCGCCTTCGGCGCCAACTTCAACGGCATCCTCGACGAGGCGATCGACGTCGTCCGCAACATCAATGCGCAGACGGTGCTCAACGTCGAGCGGCGCACGATCTGGGGCGACATCTCGGTGGCCGGTCTCGTCGGCAACCAGATCTCGGACTTCCGCTCGAACACGAGCGGGCTCAAGGGCCAGGACTTCCTCGACCCGAACTTCGTCTCGATCAACAACACGGCGATCGCGTCGCGCCTCAACCGCACGGTGCTGAGTCAGCGCCGCCTGGTGAGCTTCTTCGGCTCGGCGACGTTCGACTACAAGGACTACCTGTACGTGACGGTCACGGGGCGCAATGACTGGACCTCGACGATCCCGACCGACCGCAACTCGTTCTTCTATCCCTCGATCTCGACGAGCTTCGTCTTCTCGGACGCCTTCCCCTCGGTCCAGAAGTGGGTCACCGGCAAGGTGCGCTTCGCCTACGCCGCGGTCGGCAAGGACGCGCGGCCCTACGCCTTCCGTCCGGCGCTCGAGTCCAAGCTCACGGTGGGCGGCGGGTACGGCTACGGCTTCACCGGCCCGAACCTCGCGCTCAAGCCCGAGTTCGCGCGGTCGTATGAGGGCGGCTTCGACCTCTCCTTCCTCGCCGACCGACTCGGCCTCGAGGCGACCTGGTACCGCAAGCGCACCAAGGACCAGATCGTCAACGACATCCGCGGGTCGTACGCGACCGGATACATCCTGTTCAACCTGAACGGCGCCGAGACGTCGAACTACGGCACCGAGATCACGGTGCGCGGCACGCCGGTCGTGACCGACAAGTGGTCATGGGACGTGATCGCGAACTTCGACCACTCGTTCGGGTGGACCAAGTCGCTGCCGAACGCGCTGCCGGAGTCTTACGTCTCCGACACCTGGCTCTACGGCAACGTCCGCAACGGCACTCAGCCTGGCCTCTCGACGCGGTCGCTCACCGGGCTGTTCTACCTCCGGAACTTCAACGGCGACATCCTGATCGACCCGACGACCGGCCTCCCGCTGCGGTCCACGTCGTTCATCGATGCCGGCTACGATCGTACCCCGGACTTCACGCTCGGTCTCACCAACGCCTTCAACTACGGGCGCTGGTCGGTCAGCATGCTGCTCGACATCCGCAAGGGCGGCGACGTCCTCAACGCGACCGAGCACTACCTCACGACGCGCGGCCTGAGCAAGCGCACCCTCGACCGCGAGACGCCCCGCGTCATCCGCGGCGTGCTGCGTGACGGGCGCGAGAACACCGCGAACCCGACGCCGAACAACATCGTCGTCATCCCGGCGGTCCAGCCGGCGTTCTACACCTCGATCTCCGAGGAGCTGTTCATCGAGAAGGACATCAACTGGCTGCGCCTGCGCGACATCACCGTGCGCTACGAGCTGCCGGGTCGCTGGCTGATGGCGCGGCAGGCGAGCGTCTTCATGACCGGCACCGACCTGCTCATCCTCACGAACTACTCGGGGCTCGACCCGATCGTGAACGGCAACTCGGCGGCGGTCGGCGGGTCCGGCGGTCAGGGCATCGACTACGGCAACTTCCCGATGCCGCGCGGCTTCAGCTTCGGCCTCAAGGTGGGCTTCTGACCATGACGAGACACTCCATCACCCGCGCGCTCCGCACCGGCCTGCTGGCCGGCGGGCTCCTCGTGGCGACCAGCTGCGACGAGTTCCTCGACGTCAACACCAACCCCAACGGCCCGGAGACGGTCTCGGCGAACATGTACCTCTCGCCGATGCTGCATTGGCTGGCCACGTCCCCCGCGTTCGAGGGGCGCTTCATGGGCCGCTACACGCAGCAGTGGATGCTCACCAGTACGGTGCTCACCACCTGGGACCGCATGGGCTACGATCCCTCGAGCGACAACGGCGCGCAGCAGTGGCGTGACGTGTACTGGTCGTTCGGGCAGAACCTCGTGGACATGATCAACATCTCGGAGGCCGAGGAGCGCTGGGACCTCCTCGGCGTCGGCCTCGTGCTCAAGGCCTGGGGCTGGCAGGTGCTCACCGACCTGCACGGCGAGATCATCATCCGCGAGGCGATCGACGCGTCGAAGTTCTCATTCAACTACGACGACCAGGAGTTCGCCTACCAGGAGGTGAACCGCCTCCTCGACTCGGCGATCGTGCTGCTGCGCCGTAGCGACGGCGCGGTCAACCAGGCGTACATGGCCCGCACCGACCGCATCTACGGCGGCGACCGCCTGAAGTGGCTGAAGTTCGCCCACGGCCTCAAGGCGATCAGCCTGAACCACTTCTCCAACAAGGCCACCTACGACCCGGCGACGGTCATGGCCGAGGTGGACAGCGCCTTCGCGAGCAACGCCGATGACGCGCTGCTCCAGTACACCGGCGTGCAGAACGACGACATCAACTTCCTCGGGCGCACGCGCGGCAACTTCAACGCGTATCGCCAGACGGAGTTCGCCGTCAACCTCATGAACGGCACGGCGTTCGGCGGCGTGGTCGATCCGCGCATGAGCCGCATGCTCTCGCCGTCGCCGGACGGGGTGTACCGCGGCCTCGACATCGACGTCGTCGGCTTCGGCGCGCTCACCACGGCACAGCAGCCGAACAACTTCTACGGCTTCGCCGGCGCCGGCGGCACCGGCGTGCCGGGGCGCTACCTGTTCGACGACAAGGTGCGCATGCCGATCATGACCTACGCGCAGCTCCAGTTCGTGAAGGCAGAGGCGGCGTATCGCAGCGGCAACCGTCCGGTCGCGCTCACCGCGTTCCGCAACGGCGTCGGGGCGCACATCGACTTCGTGAACGCCCGCAACGTCGACAACGGGCAGTCGCCGACGCAGATCAGCGGGGCGGAGAAGACGGCGTTCCTGGCGGCGGTCGCCGCCGTGCCGACCGATCCGAACCTCCTGACCATGACGCAGATCATGTCGCAGAAGTGGATCGCGCAGTGGGGCTGGGGCCACAACGAGATGTGGATGGACATGCGCCGCTTCCACTACACGGACATCGACCCGGCGAGCGGGGTGCAGGTCTTCCCCGGCTTCACGCCGCCGACGAACCTGTACCCGGACAACGGCGGACAGCTCGTCCAGCGCATCCGTCCGCGCTTCAACTCGGAGTACGTGTGGAACCGCGCGGGGCTCGACGCCATCGGCGGTCTCGCGCTCGACTACCACACCAAGCCCCTCTGGATCATCCAACCGTGACCCGAGCCATGAACCGATTCAGAACCCTCGCCGCTCTGGGCGCGCTCGTCGCGCTCGGGGCCTGCGACAAGAACGCGGTCCAGGAGATCGCCGGGCCGGAATCCGGCGCGCGCGTGAAGTTCTACAACTTCGGCGTCGGCGCGCCGCAGGTGAACTTCTACGCGAACAACACCAAGATGACGGCGATCAGCTCGACGACCGGTGTCGAGTCGACGACCGGCGTCGCGTACGGCGCGCTGGGCTCCGGCGGGCTCTACCTCTCGCTCACGCCAGGGGCGTACGACCTCACCGGCCGGATCTCGGCCGCGGTGGACAAGGATCTCATCATCGCGACGCAGAACGCCACGCTCGAGGACGGCAAGGCGTACTCGTTCTACATGAGCGGGTTCTACAACACCGTGGCCAAGACCAGTGACGGCTTCGTGGTGGAGGACAACTTCCCCGCGGACATCGACTTCGCCAACGCCTACGTGCGCTTCGTGCACGGCAGCTCCAACGCCAACCCGCTGCAGCTCATCGCGCGGGCCGTGGCACCGGCGACGATCGTCGACACGGTGGGCGCGGTGATCGCGTACAAGTCCGCCGGCGCCTTCGAGGCCGTCGTCCCGGGCGCGTACAACCTCGCGCTCCGCTATGCGGGCGCGGCGACCGACGCCGTGACGCGCACCAACGTCTCGTTCGTCGCCGGGCGCGTCTACACCATCTCGCTCCGCGGCGACATCACCGTGGTCTCCACCACGGCGACCAACCGGCCGTTCCTCGACAACACGACCAATCGCTGACCGCTCCTGCAGGACGACGAGGCCCCGGCGACATGCCGGGGCCTCGTCGCGTTCCACCGCTTCCACCCGGCCCCCGGCGCGCCTATGATGCGGCGCAGGAGGATGCACCGATGGAGATCTTCAAGGAGTTCACGTTCGAGGCGGCCCACCGCCTGCCCAACGTCCCCGAAGGGCACCAGTGCGCGCGATTGCACGGACACTCGTTCCGGGTCGCGGTGCACGTGCGCGGCCCCATCGGCGCCACGAGTGGGTGGGTGATGGACTTCGCCGAGCTCAAGGCGGCCTTCGCGCCGATCAAGGCGCGGCTCGACCACTACTATCTCAACGAGATCGAGGGGCTGGAGAACCCGACGAGCGAGGTGCTCGCGGCGTGGATCTGGGAGCGGCTGGTGCCGGCACTGCCGCTGCTCTCGAAGATCGTCGTACGGGAGACGTGCACGTCGGGGTGCGTCTACGAGGGGCCGACGGGCTGATCTCGCGGGCCGGGCGTGCTACTCGTGCGACGCCCGCGTGAGCCGATCCCGCACCCCGTCCCACGCCGCATCCTCCGGCGGCCGCTCCACCAGGACTTCCGCGCACCCGGCCTCATCCACCGCGTGCAGCGTCGCGTACAGCTCCGACGCGAAGCCGGCCGCGTCGTCCGGCAGGTGATGATGCCGCCGGACGGCCGAGCCCGCCGAGAAGCCGCGCGGACTCCAGGTCACCACGGCCACCGTCTCGCCGCGGCCCGCCGCCTCGGCGATCGCCGCTCCGATCCCGTCGCTCGTCACCAGGCGCAGCTGCGCCCGAGGCGCATAGTGCCGCGCGATCATCCCCGGCGCGGCGCGCGGCGCATCCTCGCGGTCCGGCGCTGACGGCGTCTCCAGCGGTCCGATGATCGCCTCGATCGCCGAGCGCGTGATCGTCCCCGGGCGCAACAGCATCGGCGGGTCGCAGGAGAGATCGACCACCGTGCTCTCGATCCCCACGTCGGTCCGCCCGCCATCGAGGATGAGGTCCACCCGGTCGCCGAGTCCGCGCGCGACCTGCGCCGCGGTCACGGGAGAGAGTTCGGTGAAGCGGTTCGCACTCGGCGCCGCGAGCGGCACACCGGCGGCGGCGATGAGCGCGCGCGCGACCGGATGCGCCGGCACCCGCACCGCGACGGTTCCGCGGCCGGCGGTGACCTCGTCCGGCACGTGCGACCGCTTGGGGAGCGCGATCGTGAGCGGCCCGGGCCAGAAGCGTTCCGCGAGCTCCTGCGCGAGCGCCGGCCAGTCGGTCACGAGCGCGCGCGCGCCCTCGATATCCGCGACATGCGCGATGAGCGGATTGTAGGAGGGGCGCCCCTTGGCCTCGAAGATCCGCCGCACCGCGGCCGCGTCGAGCGCATTGGCCCCGAGGCCGTAGACGGTCTCGGTGGGGAAGGCGACGAGCCCGCCGCTCCTGATCACCGCCGCGGCGCGCGCGATGGCGTCGGCGTCAGCGCCGAAGGGGTCCTCGGCGCGGAGGATCGGGGGGAGCGGGGCGGGCATGCGGATAAAGATGGCGCCTGCGCCGCAATGCTGCGCTGGGGCGGAGGCTCACCCGGCGCTCGCCACCCGCGCGATCGCCGCCAGCACCGCCCCGCCGACGAACAGCGCGCGCTCGTCCGGGTCGAACCGCGGGGTATGCACCCCCGCCGCACTCATCCCGTCGCCAAGCGTGCCGATGCGCATGAAGCAGCCATCGAGCCGCTCGAGGTAGAACGCGAAGTCCTCGGCGCCCATGTTCGGCACGGGGAGCCGGGTCAGGCCCTCGTCGCCCACCACCTCCGCCGCGCCTGACTGCGCGAACGCTGCCGCGGTCGCGCTGTTCACCAGCGGCGGCGTTCCCTCGCTCAGCACCACCTCCGCCCGCAGGCGATGCAGCGCCGCGACGGCCTCGGCCACCTGCCGCACGCCCTCGCAGAGCAAGGCGCGCGCCTCCGGCGTCGTCGCGCGGATCGTGCCGGCGCAGCGCGCCCGCTCGGGGATCACGTTCGATGCGCTCCCGGCCTCCACCACGGCGATGGACAGTACGCCCGGAAGGCCGGGGTCGAGGCGCCGCGAGACGAGTGTCTGCACTTCCATGATGAACGCGCCGAGCCCGACCACTGGGTCGATGGTATCCTGCGGCCGCGCCCCGTGGCCGCCGCGCCCATGGAACGTCACCTCGAAGGTGTCGCTGCTCGCCGCGAGCGCGCCCGCGGTCGCCACCACCTGGCCGACCGGGAAGCGCCAGTCGACATGCCCGCCGTAGATCGCGCTGACGCCGACGAGGGCGCCGCTCGCGAGCACCTTCGCGGCCCCCTCGCCCACCTCCTCCGCCGGCTGGAGGATCAGCCGCACCTCGCCCTCGGCCGGTCGCTTCCGGAGAAGCATCCCCGCCGCGACGGTCCACGTCGCATGCATGTCGTGACCGCAGGCGTGCATCACGCCGGGATTCCGCGACGCGAACGGGACCGCGGTCTCCTCCGTGATGGGCAGCGCATCGATGTCGCCGCGGAGCGCGACGGCCGGCGCGCCGGCGCGCGTGCCGGGGATGCGCGCGACGAGGCCGGTGTCGGCGATCTCGCGCACATCGGTGATGCCCGCGTCGAGGAGCGCCTGCTTGAGCGTCGCCTGGGTCCCGCGTTCGGCCCACGAGAGCTCGGGATGCGCGTGCAGCGTGCGGCGGAGCGTGATGAGCCGCT
Source organism: Gemmatimonadota bacterium (assembly GCA_016714015.1). NCBI lineage: Bacteria > Pseudomonadati > Gemmatimonadota > Gemmatimonadota bacterium. The sequence goes on along the minus strand of JADJNZ010000001.1, from coordinate 1,203,740 downwards.
CGCGTTCCGCGTCGGTGAAGAGCGCCGCCGCGGCGGCCGCACGCTCGGCGTGGGCCGCGCTCACGCCCGCAGCTCCTCGGTGCGCACGGTGATGCGGTCGATGTGCGCGCGATCGACCTCGATGCCGATCCCCGGCTGGTCGAGCGGGACCTTCACCATCCCGTGCGCGTCCATCGTCCACTCGGGCGCGACGACGTCCTTGGCCCAGTAGCGCGCGCTCGGCGAGAGGTCGCCGGGGAGCGTGAAGTTCGGGAGCGAGGCGAGCGCGACGTTGTAGGCGCGCCCGATGCCGCTCTCGAGCATCCCGCCGCACCAGACGGGGATCCCCATGCTCTCGCAGTAGTCGTGGATGGCGATCGACTGGGCGAAGCCGCCGACGCGGCCGGGCTTGATGTTGATGATGCGCCCCGCGTTCAGCGTCACCATGTCCTGCGCCCGGTCGAGCGAGGTGATCGACTCGTCGAGGCAGAGCGGGGTGCGGAGCCGCTTCTGCAGCGCCGCATGGCGCACGAGGTCGTCCCACGCGAGCGGCTGCTCGATCATCATGAGGCCGAGGTCGTCGAGCTGCGCGAGGCGGTCGGCGTCGGCGAGGGTGTAGGCGTTGTTGGCGTCGGCCATGAGGTGCGCCTCCTCGCCGACGGCGGTGCGCACGGCGCGCACCCAGTCGACGTCATGGCCGGGCGCGATCTTGATCTTCACCTTCTGGTACCCGGCGGCGATGGACTCCTCGGCCTTGGCGATGAGCGCGTGCACGTCGCGCTGGATGCCGAGGGAGATGCCGGTGGCGATCGACTCGCGCGTCCCGCCGATCATCCGGGAGAGCGGGAGCCCGGCCTGCGTCGCGGCGAGCCCCCAGCAGCCCATCTCGAGGGCGGCCTTCGCCATGTTGTGGCCGCGGACATCCTTGTCGAGCAGGTCGTGGACGTCACTCGGCGCATCGACCGTGCGCCCGAGGAGACGCGGCGCGAGCACGCGCACGATCGTCGGCCAAGCGGTGTCGAGCGTCTCGGGCGAGTAGTTCGGTTCGTCGTCGACGACGCACTCGCTCCAGGTCTGCGCCCCATCGCGGTCATGGAGCTCGCAGAGCAGGATGCGCCGCTCCTGCATCACGCCGGAGGAGATGCGGAACGGTTCGCGGAGCGTGAGGCGGATCTCGCGGAGGACGATGCGGTCGATCGTGAACATGCGCGTGGGGATGGGAGGCGCGATCAGGCGTCGCGGCGCGTGAGCAGGTAGGTGCCGCCGTCGGGATCGGCGACGAACCCGCGCACGTGGTACCCGCGCGGGAGGTAGTGCGTGAAGGCGCGGCGCGTGGCGAAGCGCCAACGGCGCGCCGCGGCCAGGTCGGCGGCGGCGAGCGCCGTGATGTCGCGCGGGACGCGCACGCCCACGTTCGGCGCGCCGACAAGCGTTCCTTCGGCCGCATCGTGACCGACCGCGAGCGGGAGGTCGGCAGGGAGCGCGTCGAGCCCCGCCGCGCCGCGCGCCGGATCGACCGGCCAAGCGATCACGAACCGGTCGGTCGGCATGTCGCCCTGAAGCGGCGAGTTGGTGGCGTCGCCGTACATCGCCTCGACGTACTCGTCCACGCGGCCGCCCATCTTGTTGAGGTTCAGGTGGCCGTTGCGCGCGACGAGCGGGTCGTACGTCCAGTAGATGGTCTCGATCCCCAGCGCGCGGCACTTGTCGCGCTGCCAGGTCTTGAGCCGCACGCCGATGTCGCGCCCCTGCGCCTCGGGGCGCACGGCGAGCATGTCGGACCAGTGCATGAGCTTGCCGTCCTTCACGCCGGTGACGCCGAAGACGTAGCCGAGCATGCGACCGTCGTCGTCGAAGGCGCCGGCGCAGACGCCGCCGGTCTTCTGCGCGACGAGGAGCATCGCCGCCGGGATCTTCTCGGTGAAGTCCTTCCCCCAGGTGAGTTCCTGGAGCGCGACGCACTGGGCGCGGTCGGCGTGGGATTCGAAGTCGCGGATGAGCACGACGAACGATGAAGGCTGAAGGAGGAAGGGTGAAGGGGCCGGGCCGCACGGTGCTCCAGACGCCTTCGACTTCTGCTAAACTATGGTCCATGTTCCGCTTTCGCTCCCTCCCGGTACTCCCGTTGCTGGTCGCGCTCGCGCTGCCGCGCGCGAGTGCGGGGGCGCAGGAGGTCGCGAAGGGCGGTGCGCAGGACGTTGCGGTCCGCCCCGCGCCGCTCGTGACGCGCGGGGACCTGCTGGTGCTCGGGGTCGGCGCCGGACTCGCCGTCCTCGCGCAGCGGAGCGATCTCTCGGTGCGCGCACGGGTCCGGTCGGCCGGCGCCCAGGCGAACGGGACTCTTGGCACGCTCGCCGACGTGGGGAACGCCTGGGGCGGCAGCGTCTCCCTCCTCACGGGCGCGGGGCTGTGGGCCGGCGGACGCGCCGCGGGCCGTCCCACGGCGACGGTGGTGGGGTTCCGCGCCGTCGAGGCGATCACCGTCTCGGGGCTCATCACCAAGGCGCTCAAGGCCGGCTTCGGGCGCGCCCGCCCGCGGGTCGATTCGCTCGATCCATGGAACGTGGAGTTCGGGCGTGGCTGGGACAACGACCACGAGTCGTTCCCGTCCGGCCACTCGACGGCGGCGTTCGCCTTCGCGGCGGCGGTGACGAGCGAGGTGCTGCACCGCGCGCCCGCGCGCGCGCGACTCGTCGGCACGACGACCTTCGCGCTGGCGGGCGTGACCGCCTACGCGCGGATGCACAGCGATGCCCACTGGCTGAGCGACGTGACCATGGGCGCCGCCATCGGGATGGCGAGCGGATGGGCGGTCGCGCGCTGGCACCGCACGCGCCCCGACAACCGGATCGACGCCACGGTGCTCGGCGGGATGTCGCCGCTCGTGGTGCAGGGGCCGCAGGGCCGCACCCTCGTGGGAGCGACGCTCGCGTGGCGGTAGACGGCGTCTTCATCACGACCGAGCTCGAAGGGGAGCTCGCCGCCCGCGTGCACGCGCACCAGCTCGCCTTCGATCCCAAGATGGCGAACTTCCTGCCGCCGCACGTGACCATCATCGGCTCGTCGGGCTCCGGGCCGGTGTCGCCGGACACGTCGCTCGTGGAGCTGAAGGCGCGGATCCTCCCCGTCGCCGCGGGGACGCAGCCGTTCACGCTCGCCTTCGGCCCGCCGGAGCGCTTCGTCATGCGCGAGATCGTCTCGTTGCGCCTCGACCCGCACGGCCCGCTGCGCGAGCTGCACGAGAAGTTGCGCAACTCCGGACTCCGCTTCCTCCCCGCGAAGTACCCCTTCACGCCGCACTGCACGCTGAGCCTCTGGCCGACGCTCACGCCGGAGAAGGTGAAGGCGATGCTGCGCATCCGTGAGCCCGAGCCGTTCCGCGTGCACACGCTGTGCGTCTATCACACGAAGGACCCGCAGAAGCCGAAGCTCCTCTTCAAGGCGAAACTCGGCGAGCGTCCCGCATGAAGGTGCGCATGAAAGTGCTCCTGAAGCTGCGCATCGCGCTCGCCGCGCTCCTCCTGTCGGCGTCCACGTCCGAGGCCCAGACCCGCATGCTCCGTTCGAGCGACATAGACGCCCTGCCCGCGAAGCCGGCGACGGCGCGCATTCCCTACGGACCCGAGGCGCTGCACTTCGGCGATCTCCGCCTCCCGGAGGGCGCGGGCCCGTTCCCCGTCGTGATCGTCGTGCACGGCGGCTGCTGGCTCTCGCGCTACGGCGTGCAGAACAGCACCGCGCTCGCCGACGCGCTGCGCGACGCGGGCTTCGCGACTTGGAACATCGAGTATCGCCGGATGGGAGATGCGGGGGGCGGCTGGCCCAACACCTTCATCGACGTCGGACGCGCCGCGGACGCGGTGCGCGCACTCGCGACGACCCATCCGCTCGATCTTGCCCGCGTGGTCGCGATCGGCCACTCGGCGGGAGGCCAGCTCGCGATGTGGCTCGCGGGCGCCTCGCGCGTGCCGGCGTCGAGCCCCATCGCGCGCCCGGACCCGATCGCCCTCAAGGGCGCGGTCGCGCTGGCGGGCATCGCGGACCTCGCCGACTTCCGCACCTATTCGTCGAACACCTGCGGCGATGTGGTCGATCCGCTGCTCGGTGGCACACCCGAGGCGGTCCCGGAGCGTTATGCCGCGGCCTCCCCGGTGGCGTTGATGCCGTTCCCCGTGCCGCACGTGCAGATCACCGGGTCACGCGACCTCGTGATGCCGGCGGCCGCGCTCGCCAAGCACGAGGCCGCGGCGCGGGCCGCGGGGAGCGCGTTCGAGTTGGTCGTGCTCGACGGACTCGGACATCACGAGCTGATGTCGCCGGCCACGGCGGCGTTCCCGGCGATCGTCTCGGCGATCCGGTCGCTGCTCGCGCGCTGAGCGAACGCCGATCGCCCGCGCTCAGTTCGGCGGGCCGGGCGACTCCACGTCCACCGCCGCGATCCCGCGCAGCCACTTCCCGATCGCCCCGAAGTAGGTCGCCGAGTCCGCCGCGAACGCGCGGTCGTGCCCACCGGTGAGCGCGACGAACTCCTTCGGCGGCGGTGCGGCCTCGAAGAGCCGCTGGCTGAAGGCGAACGCGATCACCTGGTCGTCGTTGGCGTGCATGATGAGCTTCGGCATCGCGATCGAGTCGAGCCGTTCGATGGTCGCGAACCGCTCCGCGGCCAACAGGCGCACGGGCAACCACGGAAAACGTTCCTGGCCGACGTCGGGCACCGAGGTGTAGCCGCCCTCGAGGATCAGCCCCGCCGCCTCGACGCGCGCCGCGAGATGCGAGGCGACGCCGGAGCCGAGCGAGTGCCCGTAGATGACGATGTGCTGCGGGTCGATGCCGCGCGCGCCGGTCATCCAGTCGTAGACCGCCCGCGCGTCGCGGTAGAGCGCTTCCTCGTCGAGCGGACCATCATCACTCGCGCCGTAGCCGCGGTAGTCGAACGAGACGATCCCGACGCCCTCGGCGAGCAGGGCGCGCGACCACTGCTGGCGCAGCGGGAGTGAGATGTTCCCCGCGTTGCCGTGGCAGACGAGGATCCAGAGGCTGCTCGGCGTCAGGCTGTCCTTGGGCGGGATGAGCCAGGTGACGAGGTCGAGCGAGTCCGCGCCTCGCACGCGCGTCGCCTCCACGCGAAGGTCGGCGGCGGGCTCCACCATGCCGCGGCCGCCATACTCGGTGGGGTGATACACGAACGCCGTCTCGTTCACCTTCATGTAGACCATCGCCGCGACGTACGCGCCGATCGCGATCACCAGCGGCACGACGAGCATCCAGACCTTCGCGCGCGGCGCGGGCGCCGGGATGCGCGCGTTCACCTGGCTCACTTGAGCGCCTTCTGGATCGCCGGCTCGAGCTGCTGGTCCCCGCCCACGCCGGTGTAGACCACCGTCCCGTTCCGGTCGAGCACGACCACGTAGCTCGTGGCCGGCACGTCGTAGTCGCCCACGGCGTCGCCCTTGCGGTCGTAGAAGTGGGTGAAGCCCTTGAGGTGCTCGGCCACGTACCGCCGCACGCGCTCGGGGGACTGGTTCACGCTCACCGCGACGCCGACGAAGGCGACCTTGCCGGCGTACTTCTGCTGCAGCGCGCTGATCTGCGGTTCGAGCTGGCGGCAGTTCGCGCACCAGGTGGCCCAGAACTCGATCACCGCGGGCTTGCCGGCGAAGGCGGACGCGAGTCGTGCCGGCGCGCCGTCGAGCGTCTCGAGCGCCACGTCGGGCGCCTTGGCGCCGACGTCGATCCCGAGCTGGGCGAATGCCGCGCGGGGTGCGGCGAGGAGCGCGACGGCGGCGAGGGCCGTGAGGGCCGAGCGGACGAACGTCTTCATATGAGCAGCTTCCCCATCTCGACGAGATAGTACTCGGCGACGCCGAGCATGATGAATGCGAAGAGGCGCTTGACCCAGACCATCCAGGCGCCGGCCCGCGGGAGCCGGGAGACGAAGCCGCTCGTGAGCCCGACGGCCACGAGGAGCGCGCACATCCCGACGGAGAACACGAAGAGATACACGAAACCGAGCGCCGCGCTCCCCGTGGTGGTCACCCAGGAGAGGACGGCCAGCATGACCGGCGCGCCACAGGGGGCGGCGACGAGGCCCGACATGGAGCCCATCACGAAGGCACCCGCGGCGCGGCCCCCGGTCCCCGCGGTGGCGGCGCGTTGCGTGATCGCCGAGGGGAGTCGCACCGGGATGACGTCGAGCATCATGAGCGCGGAGAGGACCAGCAGGTTCGCCATGGCGAAGTAGAGCCACGGGTTGGTGCTGATGGTGCCGAACATCGTCCCCGTGAGTCCGGCGATGAGCCCGAGCACCGAGTAGACCGTCGCGAGCCCGAGCACGTACGCGAGGGTGAGGGCGAGGGTGCGCCAGCGCGGCGGGGCGTCGCCGCCCACCGTCTGGCCGCCGACGATCGCCGCGGTGATGGGGATCATCGGATAGATGCAGGGCGTCAGCGACGTCAGCACGCCGGCGAGGAAGACCAGCGGGATGGCGGTGAGCGGGCTGCTGCTCAGCTGGGCCGAGATCTGGGTCAGGTCCAATGTGAGAAGAAGGCGGAAGGAAGAAGGCTGAAAGCTTGCCCGGCACGAGCCGCAACGACAGTCGCGCGGTCCCTTGATGAACGCCCGGATCGCCCGAAGCGCTCCCGTAACCGGCGGCGGTGTCGATACTGGACCAGGTGGGACGGTGACCGTGGTCACCGCCTGCGGGGTACGCCTTGGCATATGCTCGGTGAAACACCGAGCGCCCTCCGCTCGTCCTTCCTCCAGACCTTCCCGGGAGCAGTTCCGTGTTCGACCGCATGCGTTCGATCTATCCGGCGCTCTCCAGCGCCTTCGTGCATGCCTGGGTCCCGCTCGTGGTGGGGCTGGGCGTGGTGGCGGTGATCTTCGGCGGCGAGCCGCGCGGCTGACGCGCCCCCGGTCGAGAGCCGCTCCGGCGCCTGCTCCGACCCCCTCGGGACGCTAGATTCCCGACCTTGAGTCAGAAGACGTGAACGGTGAGCGGGGGGCCCTGGCGCCCCTCCGCGTTGCCGTGCGTCCGCCGTCCTCCATCTCCCATCTCCCCGCGGCAGTCCATGGCACCACAGTTCATCTACGTCATGAAGGGGCTCAAGAAGGTCATCCCCCCTTCGCGCATCATCCTCGACGACATCTGGCTGTCGTTCTATCCCGGTGCCAAGATCGGCGTCCTCGGCCCCAACGGCGCCGGCAAGTCGTCGCTGCTGAAGATCATGGCGGGCGTGGACCAGGACTTCCAGGGCGAGGCGTGGGCCCACAAGGGGACGCGCATCGGCTACCTGCCGCAGGAGCCGCAGCTCGACGAGTCGCTCGACGTGCGTGGCAACGTGGAGCTCGCGGTCGCGGCGCAGCGCAAGCTGCTGACGCGGTTCGAGGAGATCTCGCACAAGTTCGCCGAGCCGATGAGCGATGAGGAGATGACGAAGCTCATCGACGAGCAGGGGCGCGTGCAGGAGCAGATCGACGCGCACGACCTCTGGAACCTCGACAACAAGATCGAGGTCGCGATGGATGCGCTCCGCCTCCCGCCGGCCGATGCGAGCGTGAAGAACCTCTCCGGCGGCGAGCGTCGCCGCGTGGCGCTCTGCCGCGTGCTGCTCGAGGAGCCGGACATGCTCCTCCTCGACGAACCGACGAACCACCTCGACGCCGAGTCGGTGGCGTGGCTCGAGCACTTCCTCGAGAGCTTCCCCGGGACCGTGGTGGCGATCACGCACGACCGCTACTTCCTCGACAACGTCGCCAAGTGGATCCTCGAGCTCGACCGCGGGCGCGGCGTACCGTACGAGGGCAACTACTCCGGCTGGCTCGACCAGAAGAAGACGCGGCTCCAGCAGGAGGAGAAGGTCGCCTCGGCGCGCCAGCGCTCGCTGGCCCGCGAGCTCGAGTGGGTGCGCATGGCGCCGCGCGCGCGGCAGGCCAAGAGCAAGGCCCGCCTGCAGAACTACGAACAGATGGTCGGCGAGGAGCAGGCGGAGAAGATCGTCGCGAACGAGATCATCATCCCGCCGGCGCCGCGCCTCGGCAATGACGTCGTGATCGCCAAGAAGCTCACCAAGGGCTTCGGGGACCGGCTGCTCATCGACAAGCTCGACTTCTCGTTGCCGCGCGGCGGCATCGTCGGCGTGATCGGGCCCAACGGCGCGGGCAAGTCCACGCTCTTCCGCATGATCACCGGGCAGGAGAAGCCCGACAGCGGCGAGCTCAAGGTCGGCGAGACGGTGCAGCTGGCCTACGTGGACCAGTCGCGCACGCTCGATCCCAACAAGACCGCGTGGGAGGAGATCAGCGGCGGGAACGAGCAGATCATGGTCGGCAAGAAGGAGATGAACACGCGCGCCTACCTCTCGACCTTCAACTTCAAGGGCACCGACCAGCAGAAGAAGGTCGGCGTGATGTCGGGCGGTGAGCGGAACCGGCTGCACCTCGCGAAGACCGTGCTGAGCGGCGGCAACCTGCTGCTCCTCGACGAGCCGACGAACGACCTCGACGTCGACACGCTGCGCGCGCTCGAGGAAGCGCTCGTGGACTACAGCGGGTGCGCGGTGGTCATCTCGCACGACCGCTGGTTCCTCGACCGCCTCGCGACGCACATCCTCGCGTTCGAGGGGGACTCCGAGGTGGTGTGGTTCGAGGGGAACTACGGCCAGTACATCGAGGACCTGCGCCGCCGGAAGGGCGCGGATGCCGACCAGCCGCACCGGATCAAGTTCAAGCCGCTGGTCCGCTGACGCGGACGAGGGCAGAAGGCGGACGGGGCGGGGCCACTGGCCTCGCCCCGTCCGCGTCTCGTTCACGCCCCGGGCGCGTGCCCGAAGTGCTCGGCGTTGCAGCTGTCGCAGATGCCGTGCGTGAACTGCACCTGCCGGCGCGCCGTGAAGTAGTGCTCCAGCTGCTGCCAGTAGCCGTCGTCGGCGCGCACCTTGCGGCACCAGGCGCAGATGGGGAGCAGCTCCGAGAGCAGCTGGACGTCGTGCAGGGCGGCGCGGAGGGCCTCGTTGCGCAGGTGGAGATGCGCCACGAGGAGCGAGACGAAGAGGGCCACCATGAAGAAGCTCACCTCGACGTCACCGATCACCTGCACCCATTCGCTCGCGCTCGGATAGGCGCCGGAGGCCACCACCGCAGCGAAGCTGAGCCGGAACGCGTGGAACAGGCCGTGCGCGAGGAAGATCGCCGCGGGGATCGCGAGGGCGCTGCGGGATGCGCCCGGCGCGCGGCGCAGGAAGGCGAAGGCGGCGACCGAGAGCGTGCCCCAGAGCAGGCCGTTGGTCACTGATCGCCAGCCGGCGATGCCGTCGATCAGGAGGAATGCGACGAGGGCGATCGCGTGGATGGTCACGATGGTCGCCCCGAGCGCCGCGACCGTCGCGCGACCCGCCGTCCGCATGGCCCACAGTAGCAGCACCACCTGACCCACGGTCACGAGCAGGGTCGGCGCCGTGCGGCCGATCCAGTAGGGCAGTTCGGGACGCAGTGCGAACAGCAGGTCGGCCGCGGTCATCACCCACGCGGCGACCATCCAGGCGCCGAGGTTCCATTCCCGGCCGTCGCGCCGCCAATGCTGCGTGAGCAACACCGCGAGGATCGCGCCGATGATCAGGTTGATCGCGTAGATGACGGATTCTTGGGACATGCGTGGGGTTCAGGACGATCTCCTAGGCTAGAGGGTCCTGTCGCGGGACGCCAGCGGTGGACCCTTTCCGGGGCCCGTGCGTACCTACACTGTTGCGCCACTCCCATCAGAGGCTCGAACCCTCATGCGTCAGCTTCGCCCTGCCCCGCGGCTCCTTCTTGCCGCCGCTGCGGTCGTCGGCACCTTCCCGCTGGCGCGACCGGTGGCGGCGCAGGGCACGATTCGGGGCATCGTCACCGACTCGCTCATCGCCCGAGGCCCACTCCAGGGGGCGACCGTCGTGCTCCAGGGGGCGCCGCACACCGCGGTCACCGACCGGCTCGGCCGGTTCGTGATGCGGGACGTTCCCGCGGGAAGCTATGTGATCGGGTTCTTCCATCCGTCGCTCGACTCGCTCGAGGCGACGGCCCCGGTCAAGCGCCTCGACGTCGCGAACGAGCTCACGACCACCGTCGCGCTCGGCATGCCGACCGCCAACACGCTGAGCAACGCGCTCTGCGGACGCGACCTCGAGCGCGCCTCGTCGGTCGTCTTCGGGGTCGTGCGCGATGCCGAACGCGCGGAGGCGCTCGCCGGCGCGGTCGTGCGCGCGAACTGGTTCGAATGGCGGCTCATGAACGGCAGCGGGCAGGAGACGCGGCGCTTCGAGGTGGACACGGCTGACGCCACCGGCCGCTTCGTCCTGTGTGGCGTCCCGAACGACATCGCGCTCACGCTGACGGCGACCGTGGAGGACCGGATGACCGGCGACCTCACGCTCGCGCTCGACCACCTCGACATCGGGCGTCGCGACCTGCTGATCGCCCGGACCGATACCGCGGCGCGCGTGCCGCCTCCGCTCTCGACGTCCGATACCGTCCCGTGGCGCCGCCCGCCCGGCGTGGCGCGGCTTCGCGTCACCGTGCAGTCGTCGAACGGTCGTCCCATCGAGGGGGCGACGGTCGGCATCCGCGGCACGAGCGTGAACGGCCGCACCGGCGCCGACGGCACGGTGCGCCTCGTCGGCATCCCCGCCGGCTCGCAGCCGCTGCTGGTGCGGCGCCCGGGATCGGAGCCGGTCGAACGCATCGTGGCCCTCGCGACCGACGCCGAGAACACCGTCGCGGTCGAGATGGGGCGCAACATCGTGGTGCTGCCGACGGTCGCAGTGACCGGGCAGCGCGCGGCCGGACTCGACCGCGAGATCGACACCCGCGTCCTCGCGTACAACGGACGACTGTTCAAGGAGAAGGACATCGGCACACTCCTCGGCGGCGGGCTCGCCGGCTGGCTCCGCGTGCCCGGGCTGCGCGTGATCGAGGACGGGTACGATGCGCTGCCCATCATGTACAACAGCCGCATGAACCCCTGCCAGCCCAATGTCTTCCTCAATGGCGCGCACATCTACAGCTGGAGCGCCTGGGAGTTGCGGACGATGCTGATCGGCGCCAAGCGGATGGAGATCTACTCGCGCCCGGCGCTCCAGCCGCCGCAGTTCCTGAACACGAACGATTGCGGCTCGATCATCATCTGGAGCTGACGCTCGAAGGCAGATGGGAAATGGCAGATGGTAGAATGAAGAAGGCGCGGCCGACCGGCCGCGCCCCCTTCATCCTTCCGCCTTCATCCGCGCCTCACCGCGCCGGCCGCAGTCGCTCCAGCCTCGCGCGAACTTCGCGCACCTTCGGTTGCAGCGCGGGTTCGGCGTTCTTCCACAGGTCGATGAACTTCTCGTAGTTCGCGATCGCCTTGGCGGTGTCACCCTTGGCCTCGTAGAGCTCGCCCAGGCGCTTGTAGGAACCGGCGTCGTAGAGCGCGGAGAACTGCAGGTCCGCGTCCGGTGTCGAGACGTAGCGCTCGAGCCAGACGATCGCCGAGTCGGGACGGCCCGCGAGATCATGCGCGCGCCCGATGAAGACCATCGGGTAGCGCCGGCTCGTCATGCGTCGGCCGTCGGCGATCTGCATCTGCGCGATGGCCTCGTCGTTCCGGCCGCCGGCGAAGGCCATCATGGCCTTGAAGAACGCGGTGCGGCCCTCGGGATCGGGGGTCATCGCGGCCTGGTCGCGCACATAGCCGTCGAGGGCCTGCTGGGCGAGCGCGGGGTCGCGGACCTCGACGGCGATCCGCGCGAGCTCGGTCCAGGGGCGCTCGGCGGGATCGATGCTCGCGATCGGGACGCGCTGCATCCCGCGCGCGAGTGCCGCGTCGGCGTCGGCGGGACGGTCGAGCGGCACCAGCGCCCATGCCGAGTCGAGGGCGAAATAGAATCGATTCGCGGCCGTCGGGGTGGCCCGCTCCTCGGCCTCTTCGCGTCGCGTGGCCAGCGCGAGCGCCTCCATCGGGCGGCCTTGGAGCATGAGGAGATCCGCGCGTCCACCCGCGGCGCGCACCGTCTGGCGCAATGTCCGCGCGCGGCCCAGCACGTTGCGCGTGAGCGTATCCAGTCCCTCGAGATCGCGACGCGCCCAGAGCGTGTAGGCGTCGGTCTCCCATAGGTCCGCGCTCTCGGGGAAGCGCTTCCGCATCGCCTCGCCCGCCGCCCGCACGCCCGCGGTATCGCCCATGAAGGCGCGCACGCGCTGGAGGTTGGTGAACGCCCCGCCGAAGGTCCGCGGCAGCCTGGTCACGCGCTCGTACATCTCGGCGGCCTTGGCGTACTCGCGCTGGTCGGTGTAGATCACACCCGAATTATTGATCGCCGAGGTCGAGATCGAGTCGAGCGCCATGACCTGCTCGTACGCCGCGAGCGCCTTCGCCTGGTCGGGGCGAGGCCCGCGCGTGAAGTAGTAGGCTTCGGTGGACAGCCGCTCCAGCTCGGAGAGCCGGTCGCGGTGCCGGTACGCGGCCTCGATCGCGCGTAGCGCACGCGGCCGCTCGCGCCCCTCGTTGCCGAGGAGCACGGCGATCTTGCGCCACGCCATCGCGAAGCTCGTGTCGAGCTCCACGGCCTCCTGCAGGAGCGCGATCCCGCGGTCCCCTTCGCCGCGCTCGTCGGCGAGGACGCTCCCCTCGACGTACTTGCGCAATGCCATGAGCGACGGCGTCGTCACACGCTCCAGGTCCTTGCTCGCCTGGATCGCGCGGAGCGACTCGCCGGCCTTGTCACGCACGGCGCGCGAGAGCTCGCCGAGCGCCTCGAGCAGTTCGTCCTCGCCCTTGGCCGTCTCGCGGAAGGTCGCGAGTTCGGCGCCGTCGAGCGCGCCGACCAGGCGCGCCGAGATCACGTAGCTCTGCCCCAGCCGTTCGATGCTCCCGTCGAGCACCGCCTTCGCGCCCTCGCGCGTCGCGATTTCGCGCGCGAGATCGAACGGCACCGTGCTCTCCGACGGCCGTTGCATGAGCCGGAGCACTTCGCGCATCGTGGCGCGCGTGAGCACCCGCAGCGCGCGCGACTGGCCCAGGTCGGTCCGCAGCGCCTCGGCGACCGTGCCGCCGAGCGTCGAATCGCCCGCCGGGCTGCCGAAGTCGGCGACGACGATCGTCTCGTTGGCGCCGAAGGTGCCCTTGCCGCGCAGCGACCCGAACGCGCCGATGCCCATCGCGCGCATCACCATGAACGCGATCACCAGCGCGGCGAAGCTGCCCACCGCGACGCCGCCCCCGAGCCAGGCGCGACGCCACGAGAGGTGCGGGCTCGCCTTGATCGCGATGGTCGCCATCGTGCCCTGCGGCTGCGTGGCCGCGCGCGTGCCGCCGGGGGTCTTGGTGGGCGTCGCCGTGTAGGCGCGATGCACGGCGCGCTGCGCGTACCAGGTCGCGAGGATCACCGGCAACCCGGCGAGCATCAGTCCCACCGCGCCGGGGAAGACCCACTGCGGCAGTCCGATCACCGCGGTCGCCGCCCAGGCGGTGAGCGCGACGAGGGCCGTCGCGGCCCCCCAGAGGGAGAGCGCGCGCGCGAAGCGGATCCGTCCGCCCGCGAGGATCGCCGGGGCCGCGATCGCCGCGCCGCTCGAGGTGATCGTCTCGAGCACGCGCGCGATCGTCGTCGCGCCCTCGGGACGCGCCGACGGTTCCTTCTCGAGGCACTGCATCACCAGCGCGGCGAGCGCCTCCGGGCAGTCGCTGCGCAGGCCTCGGACGTCCTTGGGGCGCTCGCCCATGTGCGCGGCGAGCAACTTGGACGGCGTGAGCCCGTGGAACGGGGGATGTCCCGCGAGCATCTCGTACGCCATCGCGCCGAACGCATAGAGGTCCGCGCGATGGTCGGTCGCGGGGTCGCCCGCCGCCTGCTCGGGCGCCATGTACATCGGCGTGCCGATCGACGTGCCGGCGATGGTGAGCTCGGTGCGGAAGCCGCCACCCTCGGTGTTGCGGGCAGCATTGATGGCCTTCGCGATGCCGAAGTCGGTCACCGTCGCGCTCCCCGCGGAGAGCAGGACGTTGTCCGGCTTGATGTCGCGGTGCACCACGCCATGGCCGTGCGCATAGGCGAGCGCGCGCGCGACGTCGCGCAGGATCCCGACGATCTCGCCGATCCCCATCGGTCCGTCGGCGAGGCGCTGGCGGAGCGAATCGCCGTCCACGTACGGCATGGTGAACCAGGGGAGCCCGTTCGTGTCGCCGGCGGTGAGCACCGGCACCACGTGCGGATGCTGGAGCTGCGCGGCGAGCAGCACCTCGCGGCGGAAGCGCTCCACCGAGATGCCGGCGAGGAGTTCGGGCGCGAGGACCTTCACGACGACGCGGCGGTCGAGCGCCTTCTCGCGGACGAGATAGGTCCGCGACATGCCGCCGCCGCCGAGTTCGCGTTCGAAGGTGTAGCTGCCGGCGAGGGCCCGCTCGAGCTGGGCGCGGAGGTCGTCCATGAGGGCGGAAATATGCCCCGCGTGCGGACCCGCGGCCAGTTGAACGCGACTAGTGCTGGTGCGCGCCCCGCATGCTGCCGTCGGCTATCCCGATGTGGTGCGCCGTGTGGTGGTCGCCGAGCGAGAGGAGGCCGTGGAAGCCGAGCGCGCGCAGCCGCGCGACGGCACGGGCATCGGCGGGCCGGAGCGACCGCACGGTCACCCGCGCGCCGTCCGGCGTCTCGGCGGCCACCCAGGTGAAGCCATCGGCCGGCACGATCGTCGCGCCGTGCGCCATCGCCATGCGGCGAATCGCATCGCGCGCCCGACCGGAGCCGCTCACCTCGAAGATCACGCCGCCATCGACGGGCGTCACGCGGACGGCGGCGCGCATGGTCACGTCGTCCATGTCCATGAGATGCTGGCGCAGCGCCTCGAGATCGACCTTCGACCAGTCGATGCGCGGGTCGGCCTCGAGGATGCGCACGATCTCGGCGATGGTCGCGAACGCCTCCTGTCCGGCGCGCGTGGGCTTGGGTCGCGGGGCGGCCATCGCCGAGTCGTGCGACATGCCGGGCGTGTGCTGGTGCGCCTGCGCGGCGAGCGCGCCAGGCACGAGCGCGGCCGGCGCGACGGCGAGGAACAGGAGGGCGGACACCGTGCGAATGGACATGGCGATTCCGGGTACGAAGGGGCACGCTCCGGGACGGGGCGAAGCGAGCACGATGCCTCGCGCCCCCGGCTCGTGGAAGCTACGATTGCCTGCGTGAGAATCCATCCCGGAGTGCACATGCATCACCTGTCCATCGTCCCCTCGACCCGCCTCGTCGCCGTCGCGCTCCTCCTGCTCCCGACGGCGCTGCGCGCCCAGCGCGCGTCACCGCCCGCCCGCGCCGAGTTCACGCTCGACCAGGTGATGAGCGCGCCGTACCCGACCAACCTCACCGCGGCCGCGACCGGCGAGCGGCTCGCATGGACGCTCAACGAGCGCGGCCTCCGCAACGTGTGGGTCGCGGAAGGGCCCGCGTTCGCGGCGCGTCGACTCACCAGCTACGAGAGCGATGACGCGCAGGAACTGAATGCGGTGCAGATCTCCCCGGACGGGCGGCACGTCGTCTACATGCGCGGCGGCGACTTCGGCTCCAACTGGGACGACGCGTTGCCGGTGAATCCCACCGGCGCCGTGACGCCGGTGAGGGTCGAGATCTGGACGGTCCCCTTCGCCGGTGGCACACCCGTCTCGCTCGGCGAGGGCGTGAACCCGGTCATCGGTCCCCGCAGCGACGTCATCGTCTTCGAGCGCGCGCGCCAGCTGTGGCAGGCGCCGATCGACGGTAGCGCCCCGGCGAAGAAGCTCTTCGACCAGCGCGGGTCGGCGAGCGAGGCCACCTTCTCGCCCGATGGCTCCAAGCTCGCCTTCGTCTCCGGTCGTGGTGATCACGCGTTCATCGCCATCTACACGAACGAGCAGACACCCCTCCAGTACCTCGCCCCGACGACGAATCGCGACTTCTCGCCGCGGTGGTCGGCGGATGGCCGTTCGATCGCCTTCGCGCGCCGGCCGGGTGCTGGCGGTGCGGTCGTCAACTCGCTCGAGATCCAGCCCGCGCCCTGGAGCATCTGGATCGCCGACGTCGCGACCGGCGAGGCGACCCAGCGCTGGGCGAGCGACCACACGCTGCGCGGCTCGATCCCCAGCACGCATGGCGGCGTGAACCTCCAGTGGGCCGCGGGCGACCGCCTCGTCTTCATGAGCATGCAGGACGGCTGGTCGCACCTGTGGTCGATGCGCGCGCGCGGGAGCGATGCGCCGATCCTCCTTACGCCGGGGGATCACATGGCCGAGTATGTCACGCTCTCGAACGACGGCACGCACCTGCTGTACGCGGGCAATCTCGGCGCGACGCCGGGCGACATCGATCGGCGCCATCTGGTGCGCGTCCCCGTCGATCGCGCGGCGCCGGAGGTGCTCACGCCTGGCACCGGGCTCGAGTGGACGCCGGTGAGCATGGGCAGCGGCCGCATCGCGGCGATCGGCGCGACGGCCCAGCAGCCGCCGGTGCCGTTCGTGCTCGAGGCGGCCGGCACGGCGCGCGCGGCGGCCAACACCGCGCGGCGCTGGATGGGCGCCGACCGCGTCCCGGCCGACTTCCCCGCCGCGCAACTCGTCACGCCGACGCAGGTCGTGTACACCGCGGCCGACGGCATGACGGTGCACGCGCAGCTCTTCACGCCGCGCGGCGGTGGTGCGGGGAAGAAGCCGGCGATCGTGTACGTCCATGGCGGCCCGCCGCGGCAGATGCTGCTCGGCTGGCACTATGGTGACTACTACTGGAACGCGTATGCGATGAACCAGTATCTCGCCTCGCGCGGGTTCGTCGTGTTGTCGATCAACTACCGGCTGGGGATCGGCTACGGACACGACTTCCAGCGGCCGCCGCGCGCCGGCATCGCGGGCGCGAGCGAGTATCTCGACGTGAAGGCGGCGGGCGAGTGGCTCCGCGCGCGGCCCGAGGTCGACGGGGCGCGGATCGGCATCTACGGCGGCAGCTACGGTGGCTATCTCACCGCCCTCGCGCTCGGCCGCGACTCCGATCTCTTCGCGGCCGGCGTGGACATCCATGGCGTGCACGACATGACCAGCGATGGCGGGTCGCGCTTCGGGGGCGGGACCTTTCGCTTCGAACGGCCCACCAGCGAGGTCGAGGCGCTGGCGCGCACGGCCTGGGAGTCGTCGCCGGTGAGCAGCGTCCTCACCTGGCGCTCGCCGGTGCTCATGATCCACGCCGACGACGACCGCAACGTGCGCTTCAGCCAGACGGTCGACCTCGTGCAGCGCCTCCGCGCCAAGGGCGTCGAGCTCGAGGAGATCACGATCGTCGACGATACGCACCACTTCATGCGCCACCTGAACCAGAAGCGCGTGAACGCGGCGATCGCCGGCTATCTCGAGCAGAAGCTCAAGCCGGTGATGTGATGCGGTGCATGTGGAAGGGCGGCCGCGGCGCCGTGCTGCTCGCGCTCGTGATGGCGTTCCAGCCGGCGGGAGCGCAGACCTCGGTCGTCATGCTCGGCACCGGCACGCCCAACGCCGATCCCGATCGCAGCGGACCGGCGATCAGCGTGGTGCGCAACGGACGCGCGTATCTCGTCGATGCGGGACCGGGCGTCGTCCGGCGCGCCGCGGCCGCGCAACGCGCCGGCGTCGGCGCGCTCGACCCGAAGAACCTCTCGGTCCTCTTCCTCACGCACCTGCACTCGGATCACACCATCGGGCTCCCCGACGTGATCCTCAGCGCGTGGACCCTCGAGCGCACCGTGCCGCTCGAGGTGTACGGTCCACCCGGCACGAAGGCGATGGTGGAGCATCTCCTCGCCGCCTACCATGCCGACATCCGCAACCGCATCGACGGGCTCGAGCCGGCGAACGAGACCGGCTGGCGCGTGAACGTGCACGAGATCGCCCCCGGCATCGTGCTCGACGACGGCAACGTGAAGGTGACTGCCTTCGCCGTGCCGCACGGGGACTGGGAGCAGAGCTTCGGCTATCGCTTCGATACCGCCGACCGCTCGATCGTCATCAGCGGGGACACGCGCGCGAGCGACGCGGTGGTCGCGGCATGCGACGGCTGCGACCTGCTCCTGCACGAGGTCTACTCGGCCGAGCGCTTCAAGACCCGCCCCGAGGCGTGGCAGCGCTACCACGCGCGGGCGCACACCAGCACCGACGAACTCGCGCTCCTCGCCACACGCGCGCGGCCGCGGCAGCTCGTGCTGTACCATCAGCTCTTCTGGGGCACCGACGACGCCGGATTGCTCGCGGAGCTGCGACGCGCGGGCTACACCGCGTCCGCGCTCTCGGCGCGCGACCTCGGGATCTACTGACGGGCGATCCCGCGACGGTCCGCGCGCAGCGTCCGCTTCGTGCTCAGACGCGCACCGCGGAGATGATCGCGTAGTCGAGGCGCTCGCGGCGGCGGCCGATGGCGATCGCGGAGGCCGTGGCGAGCGCCCGCCAGCCACCGCGCGCCGGGTGGCGCGCCCACGAGGCGGCCCGCGCCAGCGCGTGCGCCGCGAATCCTCCGAGGACCTCGGGACCGCATCGCACCATGCGCTCCACGCGGAAGCCCGCGTCGGAGAGCACGGGTTCCACGTCGAACGCGGTCCAGAGATTCTCCTTCGGGATCCCCGCGCCCGCAGCCATCGTCCGGATCCGATGGCTGCGCTCCCCGCGCGGCGAGACGAGGAGATCGGCGAGCGCGAGCTTCGTGCCCTTCGGGAGGTCCTTGGCGAGCCCCTTCAGCCAGGTCGCGCGCGTGACGAAGTGGTAGGCGGCGTCCACGCAGACCACGGCGGTGACTTTCGGACACGCCACGGGGACCGCGACATACTCGGCCGCCTCGCATCGCAGCGTGATCCGATCACTCAGGTGCCAGCCGCGCACGCGCGCGGTCGCGTCGACGACCACCGCCGGGTCGGTCTCGATCCCCACCACGCGCTGCACGCCGAACTCCCGCACCCAGAGCGCGAGGGAATCGCCGTAGCCACACGCGAGATCCAGCACGACGTCCTCGGGATCGAGCTTCGCCGCCTTCCCGACGCGCCGCGCGAGCTCGGCGGCGGCCTCGGGATACGAACCGGCGTCGCGCCAGAACCCGAGGTTGGCCCACTGCGTGAGCGAGCCGGGCCCGTTGAGCAACGAAGGGTCGACGACCGGTCGCGGGACCGCTGGCCTCACCGGCGCCCCGAGGTGATCACCATGCTCAGCGTCACCACGTGATTCACTTCGTTGGCGCTGCGCGAAGGGAGGGCGTTCCACAGGTTCTGGTACCCCACATCCACCCGTTGCCGCGCGGCCACGGGGAGTCCGACGCCGACGAGGAACCGATTCTGTGCGAACCGTCCCGCCGCCCCGTCGTGCCCGACCGGCAGCAGCAGTTCCTCCTGTGCGTACCAGGTCACCGCGCGCGTGCCGATGCGCCGAGCGCCGAGCGGGGCCTGCGCGCGGATCATGTAGCGCGCGCGCTGCTGGTACGCGAAGTCACCCAGTGTGCCCTGCACGAGCGGCGCGAGCCAGCGTTGCTCCCACCGGAAGCGCTGCGTGACGTTCACCGGCCCGTAGCTGGCCGCGAGCCGGAGATCCTGCCAGAGCCGATGCTCTCGCGTGGGGGTCGCGGCGGGCAACTCGCCGTACGGCGCGGTCGCCACGTAGGTATAGCCCGCCCCCACGCGAACTCCGGGCGCGAGCGTGCGGACGATCCCCGGGCGGAGCAGGAGTTGCTGCGGTTCCTCGCCGATGCCCATCCGCCGCCAGCTCCCGTCGAACCAGAGTGCCGTGCGCGCCGAGAGCTCGTGTTCGACGCTCGTGGTGACCCACAGCGCCTGCTGGTGCGTGGTGGGCCACGAGACCTGCTGTGCGGTGAGTCCCGGGGCGGCGCCCGTGCTGGCGATCGCCACCGACACGATGATGGGGAGTGCACGCGCGAGGAGGCGAATGGCGGCCCGTCCTCCTGCAACCTTCATCCTTCAGCCTCCATCATGGCACCACCCGCGGCTGCCCGATCCGGTACTCCTTCGGCGGCACGTTCCCCTGCAGGTTCACCACGAAGTAGTCCCACCGCCGCCGCATGATGTATGGCGAGTCGGCCCCGAACCCATGCCGCGCCTGCGGCAGCATCAGCATGTCGAAGTCCTTCCCGGCCTTCATGAGCGCATCGGCGACGAGCGTCGTGTTGGTCGGCGGGACGTTGTCGTCCATCATGCCGTGGATCAGGAAGAGCTTCCCCTTCAGCTTCGCCGCGTGCGTCTGGTTCGCCTCGTCGGCGTAGTTGTCGCCGTTCCCCTCGCGGACGAGCAGGCCCTGATAGCGCTCGCCCCAGTCGTCCTCGTAGTTGCGATTGTCGTGGTTGCCGCTCTCGGCGATCCCCACGTCGAAGAAGTCGGGCGCCGAGAACATCGCGGACGCGGTCGCGAATCCGCCGCCGGAGTGGCCCCAGATGCCGACGTTGTCGATGTCGATGTAGCGGTGCCGCGAGGCGAGTTCCTTCATCCCCGCGACCTGGTCGGGGATGGTATTGTCGTTCATCCGCCCGTAGTAGAAGTCGCGGAAGGTCTTCGAGCGGCCGGGCGTGCCCATGCCGTCGAGCTCGACGACGATGAATCCGAGCTCGGCGAGCGCCTGATTGTCACCGCGCGCCGGCACGAAGCTGCGCGGCCCCACGCTGCCCGACTGCGGGCCCGGATAGATGTGGTTGATGATCGGGTACTTCCGGGTCGTGTCGAGCTGCGTCGGCACGTACATCAGGCCGTGGATGTCGGTCCGGCCGTCGCGCGCCTTGACCGTCACCGGGATGGGCGCGCGCCATCCGCTCGCGACGAGCGCCCTGATGTCCGCCCGCTCGAGCGGCTGCACGACGCGGCCGCTCCCGTCGCGCACGACGGCGACCGGCGGCGTGTCGGGCGTGGAGTAGACGTCGGTGAAGAAGCGTCCGTCGGGCGAGAGCGTCACCGTGTGGTTCGCCGCCTCGGGCGTGAGGAGGGCCAGTCCCTTCCCGTCGAAGCCGATGCGATAGAAGTGCTGGAAGTACGGATCGCGACCGGGCTCACGTCCGTTGGCCATGAACCAGATCTGTCGCGTCTTCTCGTCGATGCGCACGATCTCGGAGACGTTGCCCACGCCAGTGGTGATGCGGTTCTTGAGCTGGCCGGTCGTGAGATCGTACAGATAGAGGTGCGTCCAGTCGTCGCGGTCGGACCACCAGATGAACTCGTTGGTCGCCGGCAGGATCCGCCAGAGGTCCTCGGGGTGCGAGGCGTCGCCGAGCTGCGTGGGGCTCGTCTCGTGCAGCACGGTGCGGACCTCGCCCGTCGCGGCGCTCGCGATGCGGAGCCAAGCCTGCTTGTGGTCGCGAGAGCTGGAGATGAACGCGACGTGCGAGCCGTCGTCGTACCACTGCAGGTCGCAGATCGCCGCGCCACAGGCGATGTGGTCGCTGACCGTCGACCGGTGCTGGTCGGGCCCCATCTGCAGGCGCGTCAGGCGCGGCGCCGCGCCGGCCGTGCCCGGGAGATCGATCACCACGCGCGAGATGCGGAAGATCACCGAGTCGCCGGGGAACGGATACTTCCAGGTCTCCACCTTCGGCGCGCCGACGTTGGTGCCCACGAGCGTCATCTCGCGCACGCCGCGGCCGTCATGCTGGAAGGTCGCGAGCCGCTTCCCGTCCGGTGACCAGGTGAGGATCGGGTTCTCGCCGTGCGTCCATCCGGCGTTGTTGGTCGCGTAGCCGAAGTCGGGGATGCCGTCGGTGGTGAGCACGACCTCGGCGCCCGAACCATCGGCCCGCCGTGCGTAGAGGTTGTTCGCGCGCCGCTGGACGATCCACGTCCCGTCGGGCGAGGTGCTCGAGTTCGGCACCGGGGCGGCCGAACGACCGGCGTCGGCGCAGGTGTAGGCCGCGAGGTCGCAGCGCCAGCGGGCGCCGCGCACCGTCGCGGTGATCGACTTGAGGTCGTCCGCGAACGTGAACGCGGCGAAGGGCAGGCGATCCCCGTCCACGCGCGAACCGGTCGCGGTGGCGAGCGCCGTGGCGAGCTTCGGATGGTCGAAGGCCGGGACGCGCGACTTCCGCGCCGGATCGACGAGCCAGAACGAGGCGGTCCCGCCGACGTTCGCGGTGCGGTACCAGAAGCGCCCGGCGGTGCCGATCCAGTTCGGGCGACCCGCCTGCCCGCTCACCAGCGGAGCGGAAGTCGCGCCGAGGAAGCGTTCGGCGCGGGCGTAATCCTCGATCGTGAACTGGTAGGGCCGACCCGGGGCGGCGGTAGCGACCTGGGCGGCGAGCGCGACGGGAGTCGCGATGAGGACGAACGAGCGGGCGAGCGGGCGGAGCAGGGGGCGCATGAGCACTCGGGGGACAGGGACCCGGAAGAGTCTACGCGGTCCCTCGCGCGCGCGCACCCGGTCGGCCTGGCCCGGGTGCGCGCGCTGCGGTCGCGCTACTTGATGCGCGTGCCGCTCACCGGCTGCGCGGGCATCGCCGGCATCTCCATCCCCTCGATGGCGCGCGCCACGGTCCCGCTGATCGCGTCCCCTTCGGCCTTGAGCGACCAGGTGGAGATGCTCGTGACCGTCGACTCCTCGCCGTTCAGGTTCATGCGCGCCTGGCCGCGCTGGACGAACGTGACGGCGTTGCCCATCACCTTCGCGGTGGCGAAGCGGGCGGGCGGGCGCGTGCCGATCTCGGGATTCGGCTCCATGGTGAGCGTCGCGACGAGGGAGTCGCCGGCCTCGACGATCGAGAGCTTCGCCTTGGCGCGGATCGCGGTGGGTTCCCCGTCCTCGATGCGCATGCCGGCGGTGACCTCGACCGACCAATCGCCGATCAACGGGGAGGACTGGGACTGGACGGCGAAGGGGGAGAGGGCGACGAGGGCAGCGGTGGCGAAGAGGCGGAGTCGGGTCATGGGTCGTGGTCGGGAGTAAGGAGAGGGACGCTCGATTGGTCACCACGGAGCGCGCGAGGGTTTGCGCCGGGACCAACGGTACGTCCCGCCGTGCCCGCACGCGAGCGGTGGACAGGGTGGCGCGTCGCGGCGAGATTCGCCGCATGCGCCTCGCCCG
The DNA here is from genome assembly GCA_016714015.1 of Gemmatimonadota bacterium. Lineage (NCBI taxonomy): Bacteria > Pseudomonadati > Gemmatimonadota > Gemmatimonadota bacterium. The sequence goes on along the minus strand of JADJNZ010000001.1, from coordinate 1,180,720 downwards.
AGCGTTCCGAGCCTTCGTGCCCTGCGCGGTCCTCGCGGCCGCGGCCTGCGATCCCGCCGCCCAGGGCGCGACGCAGGTGAAGATGCATGACAACGCCTTCGTCGCGCCCGTCGTGCGGATCCCCGCCGGCGCCGGCGTCACCGTGGCCAACATCGGCCGCAACCCGCACAACATCGTGCCGGTCGATCCGACCCGATGGCCGGCCGGGTTCGACACGAGCGCGGTCGCACCGGGCGCCCAGGCGCAGTTCACGCTCGCCGAGCGCGGCGTCTACGAGTTCTACTGCTCGTACCATGGGACCAAGGACGGGCGCGGGATGGCGGGTGCCATCGTCGTCGGCGATGCCGCCTACAGCGGTGGCGCCAAGGGTCGGACGCCTGCGGTCGCCACGGCGAGCGGCGTCACCCGCGCCGTGCCCGCGCAGTATCCGACGATCCAGGCCGCCGTCGATGCCGCGGCGCCCGGCGATCTCGTGCTCGTGGACAGCGGGACGTACACCGAGGAGGTGACGGTCACCACGCCGTCGCTCGTGATCCGCGGCGTGGACCGCAACGCGGTCATCGTCGATGGCGAGTTCATCCGCCCCAACGGCTTCAACGTCCTCGCCGACGCCGTCGCGATCGAGAACCTCACCGCGCGCAATCACACCTTCAACGGCGTCTTCTGGAACGGCGTCACCGGCTACCGCGGCCGCTACCTCACCGCGCACAACAATGGCGACTACGGCATCTACGCCTTCGACTCCAAGGACGGCCTGCTCGAGGACAGCTACGCGAGCGGCTCCCCCGACGCGGGCTTCTACATCGGCCAGTGCGACCCGTGCAATGCCGTCATCCGGCGCGTCATCGCCGAGCACAACACGCTCGGCTACTCGGGCACCAACTCGAGCGGCGAGCTCTACATCCTGAGCAGCATCTGGCGGTACAATCGCGGCGGACTCGTCCCCAACTCGCTCGACACCGAGCTCTATCCGCCGCAGCACGGGACGGTCATCCGCGCCAACCTCATCCACGACAACAACAGCCACACCGCGCCAGGGAAGGGTCTCGGACCGCTCGCGCAGGGGATGGGCGTGGTGATCGGCGGCGGACGGGAGAACATCGTCGAGGACAACGTCATCCTCGATCACACCGGCTCGGGCGTGATGATCGCGCCGTTCATCGACGTGAACTGGTGGCCGGCGACGGACAACGTCGTCGCGGGGAACCTGTTCCTCCATTCGGGCCGCGCCGACATCTCGGTGGGCGGGCCGACGAGCGCGCGCAACTGCATCGCGTCGCAGAGCACGGAGGCGGCGACCGTCGCGCCGCGCTGGCTCGCCTGTGGTGACCCCGGGCGGCTCGTCACGTACGTGATCCCGGCGAACGGGCCCGGTCATCTTCCCCCGGCCGAGTACGGTGCGCCCTCCGGCATGCAGAACGATCTGGTGCCGGTCCTCGCCCTCGCGTTCCGCATGTGGCGCATCCGGAACGCGAGCTGGCCCGACTACAAGGCGCAGCCGGTGCCACCGCCGCAGCCGCCCATGCGGGATGCGCGCACGGCGCCCGTCGTGCCGGCGTACGAGGAGTTCGCGCGCGTACGCCCCGAGCTCGCGTACGCCGCGCTCCCGCCGGAGACCGAGTCGGTGCTGCAGGCCGCGCACGCGCGGACCACGCCGCCCGAGGGCACGCCCCGGTTCGGTCGTGCCGTGGCGCAGCTGCAGGCCTGGCTCCCGCTGACGCCAGCGCTCTTCATGGAGATGTTGCTGCTGCTGATCGCCGTGCGGGTGTGGCTCTGGTGGCGCGAGGCGCGTCACGGCGAGGCGATCCGTGGCCGGGTGCGCGTCTGGCGCCTCGTCTCGGTCGCCGGGATGCTGCTCTGGGTCGGGCTCGCGGTGGTGACGGCCGTGAGCTTCAGCGCGATGTGAGACCGTGCCCACGCGCCGGGAGCTGCTCTGGGGATTGGCTGGTGCCACCGTCGCGGTGACCGCCGGCGCCGTCGTGCGCGGCGTGCGCGAGGCGCGCGACTCGGTGCGTGCCGCGCGCGGTGGTCTCGCCGGCGCACGTCTCGAGGGCCCGCAAGGCGAGGTGCACTCGCCGTACGGTCACGGTGCCGAACCGCCGACCGCGCTCGGTCCCGCGGCCCTCGACGCCCTGACCATCCCGCCGCCGATGACGCGCGGCGCGGTCTCGCGCACGATCACCATCACGCAGCGCCCGGTGGAGGTCGCGCAGGGCGTGGTGATGGACGGCTGGACCTTCGACGGTACCATCCCCGGCCCCATCCTTCGCGTGACCGAGGGCGAAACGCTCACCCTCACCGTGCGGAACCTCACGGCGCATCCGCACAACCTGCACACGCACGGCGCGCACGCCCCGGTGCAGGACGGGTGGGAGCCGATCCCGCCCGGCGGCGAGCGCACCTACGAGATCGCGCCCCGACCGTTCGGCGTCTATCCGTATCACTGCGATCTGGTGCCCGGGGCGCAGCACCTGGGGCGAGGACTGCACGGGCTGATGCTCGTCGATCCACCCGGAGGGCGCGCGCCGGCCGCGGAGCGGGTGCTCGTGCTCGGCGGCTATGACGTCGATGGCGACGGCCGCAGCGACCTCTTCGGATGGAACGGTGTCGCCGGCTTCTTCGCGCGGCATCCGCTCAAGGTGCGCCGCGGCGAACTCGTGCGCCTCTACGTCGCGAATCTCGTCGTCGATGAGCCCGTCGCGACCTTCCATCTGCATGCGAACACCTTCGACGTGTTCCGGTCCGGGACACGCCTCGTCGCGGACGAGCACACCGACGTGGTGGCGCTCACCGTGGGCGAGCGCGCCGTGCTGGAGATGCGGTTCCCCGAGCCGGGGCGCGTGATGTTCCATCCGCACCAGAGCCGGATGGCCGAGCAGGGCGCGATGGGCTGGATCGCGATCGTGTGAGGCGGGGCGGGCGCGCGGAGGCGCAAGAACCGCGGACCCTAGCGCCGCCGCACGAACCGCACCGACTCTCCCACCGTCCCGGGCCGCGCGAGATGGCCGTGGAGGAACTCGCGGAGTGCCGCCGCGTCGGCGGTCAGCACCACCCGATCATCGTCCGTCCTCACCCATGGCGTCGGATGCGGTTCCGCCTGCAGCGCGCGCTCCAGGACCTCGGGTTCGAGCAACGCGAAGCGCACCTGCGAAGCATCGAGGACGGAGACCACCAGCAGCGTCCGCAGCGGCAGCTGCAACGCACGCGAGTACTCGCCTTCGCCGTCCGAGTCCGCGGGGGCCGGTCCGAGTTCGAGCACGCGAAGTCCGGCGAACCGACCGAGCTGCCCGACGAAGTGATTCAGGTGTCCGTCCTCGTCCTGATACGTGATGCGATAGCCATCGCTCGAGTCCGCGGCGACCGTCGCCCGCTGCGGGTGCGCGGCGTCCTCGGGTTCAGCTTCGATCCACTCCCCGAGCAACGCGCGGTCGAATGCGAGCTCCTCGGGGCGCAGGACCGGGGAGATGAAGGCCGGTCCACAGGCCGCGAGCGACAGGGAGAGCAGCAGGAGCAGGGGGCGTGTCATCCGAGCGAGAACGTGGGTCAGGCGCGGCATCGACTCTCCATGGGATGGACCGCCGAAGACTATACCCGCCGCGTGGGTTACCGGGGTAATCCGGCGCCGCTTCGGCCCTCCTGGAGCCCTCAATGGCGGCTCAAAGGACCGCTCTTCGGCGAAATCACCGGTGGATGCAGCTGTCACAAACTGTTGCCAGTGAAAGAGATATCGATATTCGATTAATTATGTGATTTGCATAAAGACACAAATATCGGTATATCAAGGATATGGACCCCGTCCGCAATCCCTTCGCACCAGGCGCCGGTGCCCCGCCCCCCGAGCTCGCCGGCCGCGACGAGCTGATCGAGACGGTCCGGGTCGCGATCGCCCGCACGCGGATCCGTCGGGCGACGAAGAGCGTCCTCATGGTCGGGCTTCGCGGTGTGGGAAAGACCGTGCTGCTGGATCGCATGTGCGAGGAGGCCGCCGCGACGGGAATCGAGGTGATCCGCATCGAGGCGCCGGAGCACCGGTCCCTGCCGGCCATCCTCGCGCCGCAACTGCGCCTCGCGCTCCTCCGGCTCTCGCGCCAATCGCGCGCGGCCGATCTCGCGAAGCGCGGCCTGCGGGCGCTCGCCGGCTTCGCCAAGTCGCTCAAGGTGAAGTACGAGGACATCGAGGTCGGCTTCGATCAGGAACCGGAGGCCGGGCTCGCCGACAACGGCGACCTCGAACACGATCTGCAGGCCTTGCTCGAGACCGCGGCCGCGGCGGCGGCCGCCGCGGACACGGCCCTCGCGATCTTCGTCGACGAACTCCAGTACGTGGCGGAGGAGCAGCTCGCCGCGCTCATCACCGCGCTGCACCGCATGGCCCAGCAGCAGCAGCCGGTGATCCTCGTCGGGGCGGGGCTCCCGCAGCTGCCCGGCCAGATGGGGAACGCGAAGTCCTATGCGGAGCGGCTCTTCGACTTCCCGACCATCGGGCCACTCCCGCCCGACGCCGCGCGCGATGCGATCACCAAGCCGATCGAGCACGAGGGCGCGGCGATCACCCCCGACGCGGTCGCGCGGATCATCTTCCACACGAAGGGCTACGCGTACTTCCTGCAAGAGTGGGGGAAGCACGCGTGGGACGCGGCAGAGCGCTCGCCGATCACGGTGCAGGACGTCGCGCGCGCCTCGGTGACCGCGATCGCGGCGCTCGACGAGAGCTTCTTCCGCGTGCGCTTCGATCGGCTCACGGCGGCCGAGAAGCGCTACCTGCGCGCGATGGCGGAGCTGGGACCTGGGCCGCATCGCACGGGGGACATCGCCGAGGTGCTCGGCAAGCAGTCGTCCTCGCTCGGCCCCATCCGGGCGTCGCTCATCACGAAGGGGATGATCTGGAGTCCGCTGCATGGGGACACCGCGTTCTCTGTGCCGCTGTTCGACGCGTTCATGCGGCGGAGCATGCCCGGGGACGACTGGCGCGCCTGAGCGTTATCCTTCGTTGCCCACCCACCCGGAGTCTCGCATGCGTCGCGCCCTCCTGTTCGTCCCCATCGTCCTGCTCGCCGGTGCCTGTTCCAAGGAGGAGGCGCCCCGTCCCCCGCGCACGGCTGAAGAGCAGCGCGCGGTCGATTCGACCGTCGGGGCGTCGGCGCTCCCCGGTGCGGGTGGGGTCCGCGGAGCGCTCGCGGCGCAGGATTCGGCGGCGGCCCGGCGGGCGCAGCTCGACTCCATGACGAAGAACCCCTAGGATCGGAGCTCCGCTGCCGTTCGTCCGCTACGTCGCCCTCGGCGACAGCTCCACCGAAGGTCTCTGTGACCCGATCGACCGCCGGCGCTTCCGCGGCTGGGCCGATCGGCTCGCCGCGCACGTCGCGCAGGCGCGAGCGCTCACGACGCCGGGGGCCGAGCCGCTCCTCTACGCCAACCTCGCGATCCGCGGGCGCCGCACGCGGCAGATCCGGGAGGAACAACTCGGGCCGGCGCTCGCGATGCGTCCCGATCTGGCGTCGGTCTTCTGCGGCACGAACGACGTGATCCGCCGCGGCTTCGCACTCGAACCGGTGATCGAGGACATCCGGTTCATGCAACGCGCCCTGCGTGACCAGGGGGCGACGGTGCTCACGATCACGATGCCGGACCTGAGCGAGGTGATGCCGCTCGCGAAGGCGGCAGCGCCAAAGCTGATGGCGTTCAACGAGGCGGTCCGCGCCGTCTCGCGTGAGACGGGGACGATCGTCGCCGACCTCGCGGCGTATCCGTGGGTGACCGATCCGCGCTTCTGGAGCGGCGATCGGCTGCATGCCAACACCGAGGGGCATCGACGGATCGCGGCGGCGCTGGCCCACGCGCTCGACCTCCCCGGCGTCGACGACAGTTGGTCAGTGCCGCTGCCGCACCGGCCGCGCCCCCATGCGCTCGCACGGAAGGCCGGGGAACTGCGCTGGTTCGCCGAGCACTTCATGCCATGGGCCGTGCGGCACGCGCTCGGCCGCTCCTCCGGGGATGGCATCACCGCCAAGCGCCCGACCCTCACGCCGGTCGACTCATGAGCACCGAGAGCATCTACGAGATCCCCGTCACGACGCTGCACGGCGAACCCACCACCCTCGCGCCCTACCGTGGGCAGGTGCTGCTCATCGTGAACGTCGCGAGCCAGTGCGGACTCACGCCGCAGTACGCGGGTCTCGAGGCGATGCACGAGCGCCTCGCGTCGCAGGGATTCTCGGTGCTCGGCTTCCCGTGCAACCAGTTCGCGGGGCAGGAACCGGGGGATGAACGCGCGATCGAGACGTTCTGCTCGATGACCTACGGCGTGACCTTCCCGCTGTTCGCGAAGGTCGACGTGAACGGCCCCGACGCGCATCCGTTGTGGAAGCACCTGAAGGGGGAACGCCCGGGCTTCCTCGGGACGGAGGCGATCAAGTGGAACTTCACGAAGTTCCTCGTCGGGCGGGACGGCACGGTGCTCAAGCGCTACGCGCCGACCGATGAACCCTCGGCGATCGAGCCGGAAGTGGCGAAGGCGCTGGTGCCACCAGCGGACGGCTGAGGGCCCTCAACCGTCCGCACCGGCCTTCTGCCCTCTACTTCGCGTACATCGCCTTCTGCACCATGTCCCGGATGCGCAGCTCGAGGTCGCCCTTCGAGGCGCACCGCACCTCCGCGGCGCTCGACGTGACGGGGTTCTTGCCCGTGCCGCTGAGGGCGGTACTGACGACGCTGCCGCCGTTCTGATTCGGGACCACCGTGGTGATGATCGACAGGTTGAGCTGGTAGGTCTCCGCGTTCTCGAGCGTGCCGCTCGACCCGCAGTCGAGATAGCGTTGCGCCGGCACGCGACCGATCGAACGGCGCACGCGCCAGCCGGTGTTGCCGAGCGTCTTGCGCACGTTGTCGTTCACCGAGAGCGGGATTCCGAGCTCGGCGTACACGCCCGGAAGCACGGCCCACGCCTCGTCGACCGTGCCGGTCACGAAGAGCTTGACGTCGAGGTCGATGTTCATCGCGTTCATCTGCATCGTCTGACCGCTGGTGGTGACGACGCGATTGGTGTTCACCGTGGGCGTGGTGGCGGTCGCGACGGCGGGCGGCGGCGAGGCGACCGGCCTCTCGCCGCCGGATGACGGGGACGAAGGGCTGCCCGGATCGGCAGCGGCACCCGCGCCGGCACAGGCCGCGGCGACGAGGGCGAGGGCGGAGACGAGGAGAGGGCGCATCGTGGTCTCGCGAAGCATGGGGTGAGGGAGGCGCGGTGGCCGCACCGGATGGGGGAGACGATAACGCCCGCGTTCCGGTGTGGACAGGCCGTGTAGCTTGTTCCGCATGAGCGCGACCGAAGTTCCCGAACCACCCGTCGCCCGTCCCTCGCGATGGGAACGCCTCAAGCGGCGTGGCTGGCACTGGAGCGATCTCATCTGGATCGCGGCGCTGCTCTACGCCGCCCCCACGCTCCTGCCGCATCTCGGCGCACTCGTCGGCGTGCGCAGCGGCGGGTCGACGATGCCGCGCTATTCATATGAGAGCCTGACCGGCGCGCGCCTCGATGCCGACTCGCTCCGCGGGAAGGTCGTGCTCGTGAACTTCTGGGCGACCTGGTGCGGCCCATGCCGTGTGGAGATGCCGGTGCTCGAGGCGATGTACCAGCGGCATCGCGATGCCGGCTTCGTGATTGTGGGGCTCGCGGTGGACCAGGCGCCGACCAGCAAGGTCGCGGACTACGTGCGCGAGCGGGGGGTCACGTATCCCGTGGCCCATGTGGGGCGCGAGGCGGAGCTCCGATTCGGTGGGGTGCGCGGCTACCCGACGAGCTTCCTCATCGGGCGGGACGGTGTCGTCCGCCAGCGGGTCGTGGGGCCGATCGGCGCGATCTCGCTCGAGCCGGCGGTGCGGCGGGCGCTCAGCGAGCCCTGAGCGCGTCCTAAGCTCGATCTGAGCGGGACCTGACCCGCTCCTCGCGCGTAGGGGACGCGTGCTGGGGTCGAGCGTGGACTCGGAGCGAGTGCCCCAGCCGCCGATTCTGACCGCTCCCCCCCCGGTCCGGGGTGCCAGATGCCGCCACTCCGCCAGCGAGCTCCACGATGCCCTTGCGAGGGGGAAGGTCGGTCAGTAATATTCCTGAATCGTTATATAACTACATACAGGCACCAATGAGAAACGCTCTCTTCCTCCTCGCCACACTCCTCGTGCTCGTCCCGCCGCTCGCGGCGCAGTCGCCGCTCTCGCTGCGCGACGCCCTCGCGCGCGCCGACGGACGAGCCTACGCCAATCGCATCGCTGGGGCGACCGCGGACGCGCAGGCCGCACAGGCGCTCCAGCCGTATCGCGGAATCCTCCCGGCGCTGCGCGTCGAGGCCGGATACGTTCGCACGACCGATCCGATCGCCGCGTTCGGCACCAAGCTCCGCCAGCGAGAGATCGGGGCGGCCGACTTCAACCCGGCGACGCTCAACTTCCCTGCGGCGATAGGCAATCGCTCCGCGGGGCTCGTCCTGGAGCAGCCGCTCTTCAACGCGGACGCCTGGGTCGGGCGATCATCCGCCGGCGCGGCCGCAATGGCGCAAGCCGCGGCCGCCGACTGGACCCGCACCGGCACACGCGTCGATGTCGTCCGCGCCTACTTTGGCGCCACCCTCGCGACCGAGAAGCGCGCGACCCTCGAAGCGGCCGAGCGCGCCGCGCAGGCGCACGTCGCCCGCGCCAAGGCGCTCGCCGACACCGGGCTCGTCACGCGGTCCGACGCGCTCCTCGCCGAGGTCCGCGCCGGCGAGGTCACCGCACAGCGCCTGACCGCCGTGAGCGATGCCTCGCACGCGCGACGTGCGCTCGCGCTGCTGCTCGGCGAACCGACGGCCACCTACCTCCTGCCGTCGTCGATGCCCACTGCGGACGCGATCCGTGCGCTCGTCTCCTCCGATACGCTCGAGATCGACGCGTCGGACGACGGTCCTGCCCAGCGCGCCGACGTACGCGCCGCGACGCTGGCGCTCTCCGCCGCGCGCGCCGACGCGCTGCGCGGCAAGTCGCTCTACCTCCCGCGCGTGAACGGCTTCGCCCGCTACGACTGGAACGACCGCACGGGCTTCTTCGCCAACGAACGCAGCTGGACCGCGGGCGTGATGGCGAGCTGGTCGCCATTCGCCGGTGCGAGCGAGATCGCCGAGTCGCGCCTGACCGCGGCGCGCGCGCGTGGCGCTTTGGCACAGCGCGATGCGGCCACGGCCAACGCGGCGCTCGAACGCGAGCGCACCCGCGAGTCGCTCGGCGTCGCCTTGGCGCAGCTCGACATCGCCGAGCAGGCAGCGGAACAGTCCGCCGAGGCGCTGCGGATCGTGTCGCGCAAGTACGACGGTGGGCTCGCGACCATCTCCGACCTCCTCGAGGCGCAGGCGATGCGCACGCAGGCCGACCTAGGCCTCTCGTTCGCGCGCTACCGCCTCCTCATCGCCGCTGCCGAACGCCATCAGGCGCTCGGGAGCGATCCGTCCTTCCTGACCGCGCTCGACAGCGCGACCCCGACCTCCGACCGCGCCTCGCGCTGAGACCCCGACCATGCCCACGCTGACCAAGACGACGACCTACTCGATGCTGGCCCTGCTCACCCTCGCGGGCGCCGGTGCGTGCGCGGTGAGCGAGGCCCGCGAAGTGGACGCGCCGGCCACGACGGCTGCGTACGTCCCGACCACCGAGGCGGTGCTCGCGACCGCCGTCGACACGCTGCTACCGACGGTTCTCCCCGCCGATGGCGTCGCTGCGCCGATGCGTGAGGCGATGCTCTCGACCAAGCTGATGGCCACGGTGACCGAGGTGCTCGTGCACGAGGGTGACCAGGTGCGCGCGGGACAGCTCCTCGCGCGGCTGGACGCACGGGACGTGACGGCGAAGGCCGAGCAGGTGGCCGCATCCGTCGCGGCCGCCGAGGCCGGGCAGGCGCAGGCCGCGGCGAACGTCGCACGCATGCGCGCGCTCTTCGCGGATGACGCAGCGCCCAAGGCGACGCTGGAGCAGGCCGAGGCGCAGTTCGCGCAGGCCGACGCCGGGCTGCGGGCGGCGCGAGCTGCCGGCGCCGAAGTGAGCGCGATCGGGTCGTACAGCGAGATCCGTGCGCCGTTCGCCGGCCGCGTGACGCATCGTTTCGTCGACCCCGGCGCGTTCGCCGCGCCGGGCGCTCCGATCGTCACGGTGCAGGATGACGCGCGGCTTCGCCTCACGGTCCACATCACGCCGGAAGCGGCGCGTGCACTCCGGGCAGGCCAGCGGGTCGAGGCGATGATCGAAGGCCAGCCGGCCATGGCACGGATCGAGGGCCTCGTGCCGTCGATGGGGAACCTCTACGCCGTGAACGCGATCGTCGAGAATGCCGCGGGCGAGTTCCTGGCGGGCAGCGCGGCGGCCCTTCAACTGAGTGGGGGCACGCATCGCGCCATCGCCATCCCCGCCGACGCCGTCACGTACACCGGGGACCTCACCGGCGTCACGGTGCGCACCGGCACGGGCGATGTTCGCCGCTGGGTGCGTCTCGGCGCGCGCTCGGGTGACCTGGTCGAGGTGACCAGCGGCCTTCGCGCTGGCGAGCAGGTGTTGCGCCGCGGCACGGACGGGAGCAACTGATGGGCATCAGCGGACGGATCGCGCAGGCCTTCCTGCGCAGCAAGCTCACGCCGCTCGTGACGATCGCGTCGCTCGCGGTGGGCCTGATCGGGATAATGGCGACCCCTCGTGAGGAGGAACCGCAGATCTCGGTGCCGATGATCGACGTGATCGCGGTGCTCCCGGGGGCCGGCCCCGCCGAGGTGGAACAGCGCATCGCGCGCCCGCTCGAGAAGCGGATGCAGGAGATCCCGGGCGTCGACCACGTCTACACGATGGCCGGCGACGGCTTCGCGATGATCACGGTGCGGTTCGATGTCGGCGAGGACCAGGAGCGCAGCATCACCAAGGTGCACGCCAAGCTCGCTGCGGCGATGGATCAGGCGCCGCCGGGCGCGCTTCCGCCGATGATCAAGCCGCACTCGATCGACGACGTGCCGATCCTCGCCCTCACCCTGCACAGCGAGGTGAGCGATGCGAACACGCTGCGGCAGGTCGCGCTGCATCTCGAGGAGGAGGTGCGCACCGTGCCCGAGGTGGCGGAGACGTTCATCGTGGGTGGGCAGGCGCGGCAGGTGGAGGTGCTCCTCGACCCGGCCCGGCTCACGGCGCGCGGCGTGACGCCGGCCGAGGTGGCGATGGCGCTGTCCGGCGCGAATGCACGGCTGCAGGCCGGCGAGGTCTCCACGGGAGGCGATGTCGTCCGGGTGGATGTGGGTACCGCGCTGCGCGATCCGACCGAGGTGGGCGCGGTGATCGTGAGCACGCGGAGCGGCGCGGCCGTGTCGGTGCGCGACGTGGCGACGGTGCGCGAGGGCTTCGGCGACCCGACGACCTATGTGTCGCACCAGGACTCCACGACGAGCGGTGCCAATGCGGTGACCCTCGCGATCGCCAAGCGCCAGGGCGCGAACGCGACCGCCGTGAGCCACGCCGTGCTCGAGGCCGTGGAGGAGGCGAAGTCGCGCCTCGTCCCCGCCGACATCAAGGTCGAGGTGACACGCGACTACGGCGAGACGGCCGGCGAGAAGGCGAGCGAGTTGATCCTCCACCTGATCATCGCGACGCTCTCGGTCACGCTGCTCATCTGGATCTTCCTCGGCTGGCGCGAGGCGCTGGTGGTGCTCGTCGCCGTGCCGGTGACGCTCGCCCTCACGCTCTTCGTGTACTACGCCCTCGGTTACACGCTCAACCGCATCACCCTCTTCGCCCTGATCTTCTCCATCGGCATCCTGGTGGACGATGCGATCGTGGTGGTGGAGAACATCTACCGGCACCTCAAGATGGGCGACCGCAGTCCCGAGGTCGCGAGCGTCGAGGCGGTGGACGAGGTGGGCAACCCGACCATCCTCGCGACCTTCACGGTGATCGCGGCGATCCTGCCGATGGCCTTCGTGAGCGGCATGATGGGCCCCTACATGCGACCGATCCCGATCGGCGCCTCGGTCGCGATGCTCGCGTCGCTCGCCGTGGCGTTCATCGTCACGCCGTACCTCGCGTATCGCCTCCTGAAGGGGCATGTGAAGGCGCAGCCCGAGGCGGGCGAGGCGCACCATCACGCGCACGAGTCCGAGGAGGACTCGCGGTTCGGCCGCTTCTATGCGCGCCTCATGAGCGGTCTGATGGATGCGCCCGGGCGCCGCACCTGGTTCTATGCCGGCATCGTCGGGTTGCTCCTGGTCTCGGTGTCGCTCGTGGGCGTCGGTGCGGTGCAGGTGAAGATGCTGCCCTTCGACAACAAGTCGGAGTTCCAGGTGGTGCTCGACCTGCCGGAGGGGACGACGCTCGAGACGACGAGCGCGGCCGCCGAGGAGGTCGCGCGGTACCTGCGCACGGTGCCCGAGGTGGTGAGCACCGAGGTGTACGCCGGCACGTCGGCCCCGTTCAACTTCAACGGTCTCGTGCGTCACTACTTCATGCGCAGCGGCGCGAACGTCGCCGATGTGCAGGTCAACCTCGCGGCGAAACACGACCGCGACCGGCAGTCGCACGACATCGCGGTGGCGGTGCGCCCCGGAGTGGTGGAGATCGCGGCGCGCTTTGGCGCCTCGGCGAAGGTCGCGGAGATCCCGCCGGGCCCGCCGGTGCTCTCGACGCTCGTGGCCGAGGTGTACGCGGGGGACGACTCGACGAGGCTGGCCGCAGCACAACGCGTGCGTGCGGTGTTCCTGGCGACTCCGGGCGTGGTGGATGTCGACTGGACGATCGAGGATGCGCAGACGCGGCGCACCTTCCGTGTGGACCGGGCACGCGCGGCCGCGGCTGGCGCGAACGTCGAGCAGGTGACGCGGACGCTGTACCTCGCGCTCTCGGGTGCGCCGGCGGGGATGATCGCCTCGAACACGCCGCGCGAGGCACAGTCGATCGTGCCACGCCTCCCCGCCGCGTCGCGCACGTCGGTGGAGGCGCTGCTGCGCGTCCCCGTCGCGACGATGCAGGGCCCGCAGCCGCTGGGCCGCTTCGTGACCGTGGTGGACGGGGTGCGCGAGAGCGTGCGGATGCGGAAGGACCAGCGCCCGGCGATCTATGTGACGGGCGACGTGGCCGACGAGGTGGAGGCCCCCGTCTACGCGATCCTCGCGATGAACGCGGCGATCGATACGATCCGCGTGCACGACCGGCCGATCGCGATCTACAACTCGACCCCGCCCGAGACGCTGGACGAGGTGGCGATCAAGTGGGACGGCGAGTGGCAGGTGACGATCGAGGTCTTCCGCGATCTGGGTATCGCCTTCGCGATAGTGCTGCTGCTCATCTACGTGCTCGTGGTGGGGTGGTTCCAGAGCTTCACGATCCCGCTCGTGATCATGGCGCCGATCCCGCTGACGCTGGTGGGCATCCTGCCCGGGCATGCGATGAGCGGAGCCTTCTTCACCGCGACGTCGATGATCGGCATGATCGCGCTCGCCGGGATCATCGTGCGCAACTCGATCCTGCTGGTGGACTTCATCCAGCTGGCCGAGGCGCGCGGCCGCACGCTGCGAGACGCGGTGATGGAGGCCGGGGCGGTGCGGTTCCGTCCGATCGCGCTCACGGCGGCCGCGGTGGTGGTCGGCGGCCTCGTGATGGTGCTCGACCCGATCTTCCAGGGCCTCGCGGTCGCGCTGATGAGCGGCGCGGTGGTCGCGACCCTGCTCACGATGGTGGTGGTGCCGCTGCTGTACTGGGAGCTGCGCCGCCGTCAGCAGCCAGCCGGGGAATCCTGAAGATGAAGATGTTCATGCTGATGTACAGCGGCCCGTCGCCGCGCCGCGTGGAGGAGATCCTCGAGCGGCATGACGTCCACGCCTGGACGAGCTACACGGGCGGCAAGGGAGCCGGCACGACCGGTCGACACGAGGGCAATCGGGCGTGGCCGGGTGAGACGACGATGGTCATGAGCGTGGTCCCTGCGGGGAACGCGGAGGCGCTCGCCGCCGCCATGGAGCAGGAGGCGGAGGCGCTGCCGCCCGGCGAACGGTTGCACCTGGCGGTGCTCCCGATCGAACGATTCTTCTAGGAGGACGATCCGATGTGTGACGACAAGCTGATCCGCCGCATCGCCGGCGTGTTCGTGATGGGGTCCGTGGCGCTGGGATGGTTCGTGGATCCCCGCTGGTATCTCTTCACCGGGTTCGTGGGCTTCAACCTGTTCCAGTCGAGCCTGACCGCCTGGTGCCCGCTGGAGCGCGTGCTCGGGCGCTTCGGGTGGTTCGGGTGCTCGGCGACACGGTCGCGATGAAGGTGGGAGGATGAAGATCGAAGGGGCCGAGACGCAGTCGGCCCCTGCGCCTTCCCCGCCCGGTCCTTTCCCGCGACTGCCCCCCACAGTAGTTCTCATGCAACCTCCCCCAACCGCCTCCTCCCATGGCCACCTATCACGCGCAGGTCAGCTGGCAGCGCGGCAGCGACGAGTTCCTCCGGCAGAAGTACTCGCGCGGACATCGCTGGACGTTCGATGAGGGCGTCTCGATCCCCGCGTCCGCCTCACCGCACGCGGTGCGCGCACCTTGGCACGTCACGGCGGCCGTCGACCCCGAGGAGGCGCTCGTCGCCGCGCTGGCGTCGTGCCACATGCTCTTTCTCCTCTCGTACTGCTCCTCCGCCGGCTTCACCGTCGAGTCCTACGAGGACTCGCCAGAAGGGCTCATGGCGAAGAACGAACGCGGCAAGGACGCGATGACCGCCTTCACGCTCCGTCCGCTCGTGACGTTCAAGGAGCGGGCGCCGAGCGAGGAGGAGTTCATGGCCATGCACCACAAGGCGCATGACGAGTGCTACGTCGCCAACTCGCTGCGCGCCGACGTCACGATCCAGCCGACGATGCGCGTGGTCTAGCGCGGCGGGTCAGCCGGCGTCGAGGATCGCGCGCGTGTCGCGCGCGATGACGCTGCCGATCTGGTCCAGCGGCAAGTCATTGATGTCAGTCCCGAACGGCTCCTCGATCTCCGTGGCGAGCAGCTCGAGCCCCATCGTCGCGAAGAAGGTGAACATGCTCGCGACGATGGTGCCGTAGCCGAACTCGCGCACGAGCCCGAACGGCATGACGAGCGCGTAGAGCACGACGAACTGCTTGATGTACGACGAGTAGCTGAACGGGATCGGCGTGTTACGGATCCGCTCGCACGCGCCGGTCACGTCGTCGAACGCCTGGAGCAGGGGGGCGAGGGCGATGCGATGCTGCGCCGCGAGGCGGCCCCCGGCGAGATCGGCCTGCACCTCGGCGTGCAGCGCACGGATCAGCTCGTTGGGGCGATGCGAGTCCTCGGTCCCGCCGCGTCGCCGCAGGTGCGCGGCGAGCGCCACCGGGAACTCGCCGAGCAGCTGCGCGTAGCGCGCCCGCCGCGCCGAGTGTGCCTCCTCCGCGAGGGATGCCCCCAGCTGCTGCGAGAGGCCGCGGGAGACGTTCACAAGGTGTCCCCACTGCCGCCGTCCCTCCCACCAGCGATCGTACGCCGTGTTCGTCCGGAAGACGAGCAGGAGTCCGAGGATGATGCCGAGGATGCTGAGGAAGGAAGGGCCGAGCGGGACCGAGATCCCCACGACCTCGAGCTCGATCCACGTGACGAGCGCGGCCCAGGCGCCGGCGCCGAGGACGTCGAAGAAGAGCGTCCGGAAGACCGGACTGCGCGGGAAGTCGAAGAGCACGCGGATCCAGTTCTTCGGATCGTAGGAGATCATGCGATAATATTGGGGAGTCCCCGACCCCTCCGCACCATGCGTCCGAACGCCGTCCGGCCCCGATGAGCGAACTCGTCCCCGCGCCGATGGCCGAGGTGGGCGACCTCGACGCGCGTCTGCGGTTCCTCACCGAGCTCGCGCGAAGACTCCACATCGCCGGGGTGAGTTCCCAGCGACTCGAGGGCGCGGTGCGCGCCACCGCGCAGGCGATGCACGTGAGCGCGGAGGTCTGGAGCACGCCGACCGGGCTGCTCCTTTCGCTCGCCGACGCTGACGTGCTCCATGGGACGCAGCAGACGCGGGTGCTGCGGCTCGATCCCGGGCAGGTCGACCTGCGCGCGCTCGTCCAGCTCGACCGGATCGCCGAGGAGGTGATCGGCGGCCGGCGGACGGTGGAGCAGGCGTGGGAGACGATGCGCGCACTCGACCGCGCCGACCGTCCCGGCGAGCGCCTGCAGGTGATCGGTGCGTTCGGCCTCGCGTCGGGTGCGGTCGCCGGCTTGCTCGGCACGGGATGGCTCGACATCGGCGTCGCGCTCGTGCTCGGGGTGATCATCGGGTGGTTGGCGGTGCTGAGTGCGACGCGTCCGCATCTGGCCGCGGCGAGCGAAGCGGTCGCGGCGATCGTCGCGACAACGCTGGCGACGGCCTTCGCCCACTTCGTCGCGCCGATCTCCCTGCAGACCGTGATCGTCTCGGCGCTGATCGTGCTCATGCCCGGGCTCTCGCTCACGACCGCGGTGACCGAGCTCGCGACGCAGCAGCTCGTCACGGGGACGGCGCGCTTCGCTGGCGCGCTCACGGTGCTGCTCAAGATGACGTTCGGCTCGGTGGCGGCGACGCAGGTGCTCGCCGCGCTCGGGTGGACGTCGGGTGCGCCGGCGCCGATCGAGATGCCGATGCTCGTCGAAGTGGTCGCGGCGGTCGCGGCCGCGGGGAGCTTCGCGATCCTCTTCCAGGCTTCGCGACGCGACGTCCCGCTCGTGATGGGGTCCGCGATCCTCGGCTACGTGCTGACGCGCCTCGCAGGGAACGTCCTCACGTTCGGGGACGGGACCTTCGCGGGCGGCGTCTTCTTCGCCTCGCTCACCCTCGCCGCGCTCGCGAACCTCTACGGCCGCTTCGCGGGGCGTCCCGGCGCGCTGGTGCGCCTGCCGGGGATCATGCTGCTCGTGCCGGGCAGCGTGGGGTTCCGAGCGCTCGGCTTCGTGATGGAGAAGGACTACACCGTGGGGTTCGACACGCTCGTCGCGGTGCTCGCCGCGCTCCTCGCGCTGACGGCGGGACTCTTGTTCGGGGCGCTGCTCGTGCCGCCCAGGAGGTATCTGTGATCCGCCTGCGTCCGGCAACGTTGGTGGCGGTGATCCTCGGTGCCTCGGCGAGCCTCGCCGGGGCGCAGGGCGCGCCGCGCACGCTCCCCCTCACCCCCGGCATGGTGATCACCGAGTCGGTGCGCATCCGCCCGGGCCTGTATCGGCTCCCGGCACCGGCCTCGCTCGATTCGGCGCTCGTCGTCGTGCGCGGCAGCGGCGTGGTGGTCGACATGCGCGGGGTGCGGCTCGAAGGGACCGCGGTGGACGCCGACCCCGATCAGGCCGCCGGTGTGGCGGTGCGCATCGACGGTGGCGAGGGCGTCGAGCTCCGCGGCGCGACGATCCGCGGCTATCGCATCGCCGTGCTCGTGCGCGGCACGCGGCACCTCACGCTCCGCGACAACGACCTCTCGCACAACTGGAAGCCGCGCCTCTTCTCGCAGGTCGGGCACGAGAGCCTCGTCGACTGGCTCTCCTTCCACCAGAACGAGAAGCGCGAGTGGATGCGATTCGGCGCGGCGATCTACCTCGAGGACGTGATCGGCGGGACGATCCGCGGGAACAGGGCGGAGCAGGGGATGAACGCGCTGCTGATGACGCGGACGGATTCCGTGTTGGTCGAGGAGAACATCTTCGCGTTCAACTCCGGACTCGGGATCGGCATGTACCGCTCGAGCCACGATGTGATCGCGCGCAACCGCCTCGACTACAACGTGCGCGGCTACTCGCACGGCTGGTTCCGGCGAGGACAGGACTCAGCCGGTCTCCTGATGTACGAGCAGAGTTCGGGGAACCTGGTCGCCTGGAACTCGGTCACGCACTCCGGCGACGGGCTCTTCCTGTGGGCCGGACAGTCGACGATGGACACCGGCGAGGGTGGGGCGAACGACAACTCCTTCTTCGGCAATGACTTCTCGTTCGCCCCCACGAACGGCATCGAAGCGACGTTCAGCCGCAACATGTTCTTCTCCAATGTGGTGGAGGGGAACGATCACGGTCTCTGGGGCGGCTACAGCTTCGGCAGCCTGATCGTCGGGAACTGCTTCGCACGCAACCGAGTGGGGGTCGCGATCGAGCACGGCCAGGAGAACGCGATCCAACGCAACGTCTTCGACGGCGACACGACCGCGATCTATCTCTGGGCCAATCCGGTCGAACCGTCGGACTGGGTCTATCCTCGGAAGCGCGACACGCGCAGTCGCGACTACGTGATCTCGCGGAACATCCTCGCCGGCAATGTCACGCCGTGGCGCGTGAGCCAGACGGCGCCACTGGACTCGACGGCGAATACCGTCGTCGCCAGCACGCCGCGGTGCGCCGTGGCATCTCGACTCGAGTCGGCGACCTTCGGCGAACTCGCCGGTCTGGTGGATCAGGTGATCGGGCGCGGACCGTCGGCCATCCCCGCCGCCCCGTGGCCCCGCCGCGACCGCTCGGCCATCGTCGTCGACGAGTGGGGCCCGTTCGACTGGCGCTCGCCCAAGCTCTGGCCTGCCGACACCATGCGCGATGCGGTGCCGCTGCGCACGCTCGGACCCGCCGGTCGCTGGCGTGTGGTCGCGATGGAGGGCGTCCGCGGTGTCTCGGCGCGTGCCGGACGCATCGGCGACACGCTCGTGGTGCGTCCGCAGGAGGACCGCGAGCACGACTGGGTGGTGACGCTCGAGTACGTGGGCGCGGCCACGCGGTCGCCCCGTGGCGTGCGGTCCGCGGCCGGCGTGCCGGTGCGATTCGCGTTCGAACGGCGCGCGCCACGGACCGACTGGCGCGTGCGCTACTTCGCGTGGACCGACACGCTGCAGGATCCGCCGCGCCGCGGCGGGAATCTCGAGGCGATCCTCGCCGGCACGCCGCTCCTCGAGCGGCGGGACGCGCGGCTCGACCATCAATGGTTCCGGCCGCGGTTCGGGCTGCCGCAGGAGCGTTGGGCGCTCGAAGCACGCGCGACGATCGACGTGCCGGCCGGAGCGCATCTCCTGCGCGTCATCAGCGATGATGCGGCGCGCGTGATCGTGGACGGTGCGACCGTCGCCGAGCGCCGTGAGCCCGGCGGCTCCGAGGTGATGTACGCGGGACTCACCCCGGGGAAGCATGACGTCGTGGTCCAGTACTACCAGCTGACGGGATGGACCGAGCTGCGGGTGGATGTGGTGCGCGGGACCAACCGTTCGACGGGGTCCGCCGGACCGCATTGAGGGCACGGGATCCCCGGCGTCGGGCTCGTCCGGGGCACCGTGGGTCGGGTATCATTCCCCAGGTCTCACCTCTCCAATCCGAACCTCCGCATGCGCCGACTCCTTCTCGTACTGCCGCTCGTTGCCGCCCTCGCATTTGTCGCCTGCACCGAATCGGGACCCATGGCCCCGGACATCGAGACCGCGAACTTCGCGGCGTCGCTCGGCGTAGACCTCGCGAACTCCACCAAGACGTCCACCGGGCTCTACTACCGGGACATCACCGTGGGGAGCGGCGCGACCGTGCCTGCCACCGGGGTCGTCTCCCTGACCAACGCGTACGTGGGCTACCTGCGCTCGGGGCTCGAGTTCGACAGCGGCACGTTCACCTTCAACACCGGGACGGGCGCGGTCATCCCCGGCTACGACGAGGGCGTGCGCGGCATGCGCGTCGGTGGCGTTCGGCAGGTGATCATCCCGCCGCATCTGGGCTATGGCAGTTCCGGCACCGGTGGTATCCCGGGGAACTCCATCCTCGTCTTCAACATAACGCTGAACAGCATCAACTGACCGTCCGGCCAGCGGTTCGGCCCGGTCGAGCGTACAGCGTATACAGACCCCAAACGGGAGCGCATGCGATGGCGAAGGCACAGGGTACGAATCCCGGACCCATCCGGCGCTTCGAGGCGAGCGAGTGGCGCAAGATCATCGGCCGCTACTCCGGTCCGGACGCGATCCGCTCCATGCGCCAGGTGGTGGTGACGCTCGGCCTCCTCTGCGCCGCGCTCTGGGTCGCGCACTGGCTCATGGGCCGCGCGCCCTGGGCGGCCGTGCTCATGATCCTCCCGATCACGGGAATGCTGACGCGCACGTTCATCATCATGCATGACTGCGCCCACGGCAGCTTCCTGCCGTGGAACAAGGCGAACGACACCGTCGGGTTCGTCACCGGCGTGCTCACCTTCACGCCCTTCGCGCAGTGGCGTCGCGAGCACGCGATCCACCACGCCTCGGCGGGTGACCTCGATCATCGCGGCTTCGGGGACATCACGACGCTGACGGTCGAGGAGTACGGCAAGCTCTCCCGCTTCGGGCAGCTCAAGTACCGCATGTACCGTCATCCGTTCGTGCTCTTCGGCATCGGGCCACTGCACCTGATGCTCCTGCAGCGCTTCAAGCTCAACGGCCCCGCCACCGGTGCCAAGCAGCAGTGGAACATCTGGATGACCAACTTCGCGCTCGTGGGCCTCACCTGGCTCTTCGTGCTCGTCGCCGGGTGGAAGTCGGTCTTCCTCATCTATTATCCCGCGATGTACCTCGCTGGCGCGTTCGGCATCTGGCTCTTCTACGTGCAGCACCAGTTCGAAGAGGCGTACTGGGAGCGCGGGCAGCACTGGGACTATGCGACCGCGGCGATCACCGGTTCGTCGCACCTGCGCCTCCCCGGCTGGATGAACTGGTTCACGGGGCACATCGGCCTGCACCATGTGCATCACCTCGGCCCCAAGATCCCGAACTATCGGCTCAAGCGCGCGCACGAGGAGAATCCGATCTTCACCGAGGCGCCGGTCCTGACCTTCTGGACCGCGTGGCGCTCGCTCCGGCTCACGCTGTGGGACGAAGCGAACAAGCGGATGATCGGGTTCCGGGATCTGCGGCGGATGCAGGGGCACGCGGCACCTCAGGCGGGGTGAGCGCGCGACTTCCGGAGACGCGCGACACTCTTGTCGCGGCGCTGGCCTCGGATGAGGAAGCCGACCGGGGACGCGCGCTCGACCTCATCTGCCGCGTCTATCGCGCGCCCGTGGCTGCGCTGCTCGGGTTGCGCTGGCATCTCGAGCCCGAGGATGCGGAGGATCTCACCCATGACTTCCTCGCGTCGGCCGTCGAGAAGGGATGGTTCCGCCGCTACGATCCGGCGCGCGGTCGATTCCGGCCCTTCCTGCGTGGGTGTCTCGACGAGTTCGTGCGCTCGGCGCGCCGGGATGCGCGCCGACTCAAGCGCGGCGGCGCCGTCGAACACCTCTCCCTCGATGAGGTCGAGCCCCTGCTCGGGGCGCCGGACGAGATCGAACGCCACTTCGAGCGCGAGTGGGCGCGGAGCGTCCTCGCGATCGCGGTCGAGCGGCTACGCGAGGAATGTCTCGCAGAGGACAAGGACGTCGCCTGGCGGCTCTATGCGCGCTACGACCTGACTGACCTCCCGGACGCTGAGCGCCCTACGTACGCGTCACTCGCCGTCGAGCACGGCGAACCCGTCACTCAGGTGACGAACCATCTCGCCTGGGCACGGCGCCGGATGCGCGAGCACGTGCTGGCGACGCTGCGACTGTTGACGGGGGGAGAGGCCGAGTATCGCGACGAGGTGCGCGCGCTCACGGGCGAGGCTCCGTGAGCGACAGGGTCGCCTCGCCACCTATCGCCGACGGCGCTCTTGCGCGTATTCGCGAGCAACTCGCGGTCCCCGCGCGTATCGCCGACCGCTACGTGCTCTCCGGGTTGATTGGCCGCGGCGGGATGGGTGAGGTCCATCGGGCGGTGGACGAGCGGCTCGGCCGCGAGGTCGCGATCAAGCTCCTCGCGCGAGAATCCTCGGCGGGCGTGAATGCTGAACGTCTCCTCCGCGAGTCGCGAATCCTCGCACGCCTCGAGCACCCGGGCATCGTCGCCATCCATGACGCGGGCCTGCTCGAGGATGGTCGCGCGTACTACGTGATGCGCCTCATCGACGGGGCCCGCCTCGACCACCACGCGCGGTCGGGGATCTCGAGGAGCGAACTGCTCCGCACGCTGCGCCGCGTTGCCGAAGCGGTGGCGTTCGCGCATGGACAGGGCATCGTGCATCGCGACCTCAAGCCCGGGAACGTCATGATCGGGCGGTTCGGCGAGGTGCTCGTCCTCGACTGGGGCGTGGCGAAGCTGCTCGGCGAGGAGTCGCCGATCCACTCGGCTTCGAGCCCGTGCATCGTGAACGTCGAGTCAGTGATGGATGCGCCTCGTGACCTCACCGCCGCCGGCACGGCCGTGGGCACCCCTGGCTACATGGCGCCGGAACAGGCGGCCGGAGCGGCGGTGGATGCGCGCGCGGACGTCTATTCGCTCGGTGTGATGCTCCGCGAGGCGCTCGCGGTGCACGACGACCCGGTGCCGCGGGCCCTCAAGGCGGTCGTGACGCGCGCGACGGACCCGGAGGCGGTCCGCCGGTATCCCGACGTGCTCGCCTTCGCCGACGATCTGCGCCGATGGCTGGACGGGGAGCCCGTTTCGGCACACCATGAGGGGCCGCTCGAGGTCGCCTGGCGGTTCGCGCGTCGGCATCAGGTCGCGATCCTCCTGCTCCTGACGTATGCGGCGGTACGGACGGTGATCCTCTTCTGGAGGGGGATCTGACGGGATCCAAAGGATGGCGCACCGAACGGCAGAAGGGACGGAACGGGGCGCATGTCGCGTCGCCGTACTCTCTGGAGGCGAGATGAACAAGGTGTTGCTGGGATTGCTGCTCGGCACGGTGCTCGGTGCGCTCGACGGACTCACGGCTCTCGTCTCGGCGCCGGAGGTGGCAACGCAGATCGTGGGGATCGTGCTCGGCTCGATGAGCAAGGGACTCGTGGCCGGGCTGTTGATCGGCTGGTTCTCGCGCAAGGTGAGCAACCTCACGGCCGGCGTGCTCTTCGGGTTGGCGATGGGCGCGCTCTTCGCCCTGCCGTTCGCCATGGCGAAGGATCCGAGCACGGGCGCCGTCTACTTCTGGGAGATCCTCATCCCGGGATCGCTGGTGGGCCTCATCGTCGGCTTCGCGACGCAGCGGTATGGCGTGCGCGCGCCGGCGAAGGCGTAGGAGGCTCCGGTGGCCGACCCGAATGCGGAGACCCAGTCGATGATCGCGAACCTCAAGGCCAAGACGGGGAAGGATCTCGACGCGTGGAAGAAGCTCGCGCAGACGAGCGCGGAGACGAAGCACGGGAAGATCGTGGCGTACCTCAAGACCGAGCATGGGCTGGGGCACGGGTACGCGAATCTCGTCGCGCACATGTACCTCGACACGGGGGCGATCAACGCCGACGTCGGCGACCTGGTCGCGGAGCAGTACGCGGGGGCGAAGGCCACCCTCAAGCCGTGGTACGACGCGCTGGCGAAGGCGATCGGCGGCTTCGGCCCCGATGTCGAGTTCGCCCCGAAGAAGGCGTACGTCAGCCTGCGTCGGGCGAAGCAGTTCGGTCTCATCCAGCCCTCCACCGCGACGCGGATGGACGTCGGGCTCGTGCTGAAGGGTGTCGCCGCCTCGGGACGGCTCGAGTCGGCCGGCAGTTGGAACAGCATGTGCACCCATCGCGTGCGGCTGGAGGATGCCACGGGGGCTGACGACGAACTCATCGCCTGGCTCCGGCAGGCCTACGGGGCCGCAGGTTGATCGTCCCAGCTTTCTGGGCCGAGGGCCGCGTCCACGAGAGACGCGACGGGAAGCAGGTCACCATCCGTCGCTTCGGCTGGTCGGACGAGAGCCAGGCCGCCGCGCAGGCGCACGCCGATGACCGCGCCCGCGAGGCGTTCGCCGCGTTCAAGGCGAGCGGGACGACGGCCCGCTTCGAGTACAAGCGCGCCTACAATGGCGCTGACGGCGTGCCCATCCGCGAGGAGATCCTCGAGCGGCACGGCGAGACGATCATCACGCGCAACAGCTACGGCGCGCGCTGCCTCAACACGCCGAACGTGCTCTTCGCCGACGTCGACGTGCGCACCGAGGGGTTCGCGGCCACGATGCGCAACACCTTCGGCGGCCTGCTGCGATTCGTCGCACCGAAGTTGGCACAGGATCCGTGGGTCGCCGCCGAGGAGCGCATCCGCTCCTGGGCGGCGAGCCAACCGCGCGCCCGGTGGCGGCTCTACCGGACGCCGGCGGGGTTCCGGCTCCTCGCGGTGCACCGCACGTATGCCAGCGACGATCCCCAGGTCGCACAGTGCTTCGACGCGCTCGGCGTGGATCCCATCTACGACATGATGTGCACGCGGCAGCGCTGCTTCCGCGCGCGTGTGAGTCCCAAGCCTTGGCGTGTGGGCATCAGCACGCACCTGGGACCGGCGAACGCGGCTTGGCCGATCAAGCCCGAGCGGATGCCGCAGCGCGAAGGGTGGGTGGCCATGTACGAACGGGCCTCGAAGGGGCACGCGAGCTGCCGCTTCGTCGCGGAATTCGGCGAGGGGCCCGTCGATCCGCAGGCCGACGCGGTCCGGGCGCTGCATGACGAGATCTCCGGTGCCGAACGGGACCTGCCGCTGGCCTGAGCAGGGCGCGGCGGGCGGGAGCATGCGAGGGACCGGGCCGTCGAGGTTATCTTTACCGATGCCCTCTCGCCCCGAAGGACCCATGGCCGGTTTCACGTCGCTCGACCTCGACCCGCGCGTGCTCACCGCGCTCACCGCGCTGGGCTACGAGGAGCCGACGCCCATCCAGAGCGCGGCGATCCCGCCGATGCTCGCCGGGCGCGACGTGCTCGCCCAGGCTGCGACGGGGACGGGCAAGACGGCCGCCTTCGCGCTCCCGCTCCTCCACAAGCTCTCCCCCGATGCGCCGCCGCGCGAACGCACCGCGGCGCTCGTGCTCGTGCCCACGCGCGAACTCGCCATGCAGGTCGCCGAGGCGATCCATCGCTACGGCAAGGGACTCGGCGCGGTGGCGGTGCCCATCTACGGCGGCGCGTCGATGGAGACGCAGATCCGCTCGCTCAAGCGCGGCGCGGACGTCGTCATCGCCACGCCGGGCCGGGCCCTCGATCACATCCGCCGCAAGACGGTGCACCTCGCGCACGTCAAGATGGTCGTGCTCGACGAGGCCGACGAGATGCTCGACATGGGATTCGCCGAGGACCTCGAGGCGATCCTCGCCGCGACGCCGGCGGAGAAGCAGGTCGCGCTCTTCTCGGCGACCCTCGCCCCGCGCATCGCCGAGATCGCCAAGAAGCACCTGCGCGATCCGCAGGTGATCAGGATCGACACCGCCGCGGTGAAGGCGGGGAACGTCGCGAAGGTGCGGCAGATCGCGTACGTCGTCTCGCGCGCACACAAGCAGGCCGCGCTGGCGCGGATCCTCGACGTGGAGCAGCCGTCGAGTGCGATCGTCTTCTGCCGCACGCGCACCGAGGTGGACGAACTCACCGAGACGCTCAACGGGCGCGGCTACCACGCCGAGGCGCTGCATGGCGGGCTCTCGCAGGAGCAGCGTGATCGCGTGATGAAGAAGTTCCGCGCACACACGAGCGAGCTGCTCATCGCGACCGACGTCGCGGCGCGCGGGCTCGACGTCTCCCATGTCTCGCACGTCTTCAACTACGACGTGCCGTCGGCGACGGAGAGCTATGTCCATCGCATCGGCCGTACGGGGCGTGCCGGGCGCGCGGGGATCGCGATCACGCTCGCCGAGCCGCGCGAGCACTGGATGCTCAAGAACATCGAGCGCGTCACGAAGGTGCCGATCGAGGTCGCGCAGCTCCCGACGGTCGCCGACCTCAAGTCGCGGCGGATGGAGCTCACGCAGGCCGCGCTGCGCGAGGTGATCCTCGGCGGCGGACTCGAGCAGTGGCGGCCGGTGGTGGCCGCGCTCGCCGAGGAGTTCGAGCTGATGGACATCGCGGCGGCGGCGATCAAGCAGACTGCGGGCGAACCGGACAAGAACGAACCGGAGATCCCGACGGCCGCGACCCACAAGGAGAAGCACCCGGCGCGCGAGCGCGAGGCGGTGCGGAAGGAGCGGAAGCTCGAGAAGGTGGCGAAGGAGGGCCCGAAGGCGAAGCGTCCGACGCCAGGGTGGGAGGTCGCGAAGCTCTACGTCGGTGCGGGCCGGAAGCTCAAGATCCGGCCGGGCGACCTCGTCGGCGCCATCACGAACGAACTCGGGCTCGATTCGAGCGCGATCGGCGCGATCACCATCTGGGACCGCCACTCGATCGTCGAGGTGCCGGCGAACATGGCCGACACGATCGTCGCCGGACTGAACGCGACGACGATCAAGGGGAAGAAGCTGCAGGTGCGGCGGGACAGGGCAGGCTGAAGGCTCAAGGGCGAAGGGTGAAGGGTGCGACTCCTTCCTCCTTCACCCTTCCTCCTTCATCATCGAGGCGCCCGCAGCGACGCCTTCATCTGCCGCCCGAGCAGCGAGATCATGAGCGAGTCGAAGGTCGCCGCGTCCGGCTGATCGGCGGCGAGCGGGTTCCCCGGCGCTGGCCGCACTGCCACCGTCCGCGCCGCGTCCTTCGCGACCACGGTCCCCCACCAGGCGCCCGCCGAGTCCGGCGGGACGGCATCCCAGCCGGCATTCGAGAAGACGCGGACGACGAGCAGCGGCTCGGCGACCAGTGACGAATCGCCCCGGATGAGCCGCATGCGAAGCTCCCGCTCGAGGCCCTGGACCGGCGCGGTGATCGAATCGGTCGTGCGATAGCGCCCCGCCCAGAGCGCCGGCAGCTCGAGCCCCACGCCGCTCGGCTCGTGCGCGAAGATGTGCGCGTCGGCCGGGGTCGCCGGGACCTCGCTCTGCGGGGCCTTCTCGCCGCAGGCGAGGAGGAGGGCGCCGACGAGCGTCGCGACGAGGACGGGGGGGCGGCGCCGGGACGGGCGGGCGGGGCGGGGGACCATGGGCGGTTGCTCCGGAGATGAGGACGTATCCTATGGACGAGCGGCCCCCCCAACGCTTTTCGGACCCCCTGTGTCCAACCCCGCGTCACCGATGACGACCTCAGCCATCGCCCTCCACGCACCGGACCCGGGATCGGACGATCCGGGCCTCATCGTCCGCATCCTCGCGGGCGATCGGATCGCCGCGCGGATGCTCTACGACCGGCACGCCAGGCGCGTGCATCGGCTCGCCTATCGCATCTGCGGCGACGAGGAGCTGGCGTGCGACCTGGTGCAGGACGTCTTCGTCCGGGCCTTCGCGCAGCTCGCGACCTTCCGCGGCGAGTCGGCCTTCACGACGTGGTTGCACCGGATCGCCGTCACCACCGCGCTCAACTCCATGCGGAAGGTGAAACGGATCCGTGAGCGGGAGGAGGTGCTGGAGGATGCGGATGCGCACGCCGCGCCGGCGCGCGAAGCGGATCCGGATCTCACGGCTCGACTGCACGCGGCGATCGACGCGCTGCCCGACGGCCTGCGGATGACGGTGCTATTGCACGACCTCGAGGGCTACACCCACGCCGAGATCGGTACGATGCTCGGCGTGGCCGAAGGGACCAGCAAGGCACGCCTGTTCGAGGCGAGGGCGCGACTGCGCGAATCGCTGCAGGACTTCAGAACATGACTTCAGATGACGGCGGACCGATGACGCACGATCCGATGGACGACCACCTGGATGACCTGATGCGGACGGCGCGCGAGAGCTATCGCGTCCCCCCGGCCGCGGATCTCGACGCGCTCTGGCCGCGCATCGAGGCCGAGCATTTCGACGCCCCGCGCGCGCTCGCGCCGGTCGGCGCGGAGGTGCTCGTGCTCGACGCCACGCCCAGCCGCCGGCACCGCCGCGGCTGGCTGGCGCCGGCCGCGGGCCTCGCGGCCACGCTGCTCATCGGCGTGGGGATCGGACGGTTCACCGCCACCCCGATCGTGATCGCGCCACCGATGGTCGGCGACCTGTCGCCCGCGCTGACGCCGACGGCCGGGAACGTCGCCGAGCCCTTGCAGCGCGCCACCTACGAGTACGTTGCCCGCACGGTCGCGCTCCTCGACTCGCTGCCCCGCACGCGATCGGCCGGGCTCGGCGGCGACGCGCGCTTCGTCGCCGACGCGCAGCAACTGCTCAGCACCACGCGACTCCTGCTCGACTCCCCCGCCGCCACCGATCCCAAGCTGCGCGCGCTGCTCGAGGACCTCGAACTCGTCCTCGCGCAGGTCGCGAGCCTTCGCCCGGCGCCCCGCGCCGACGAACTGACCTTCATCGCCGAGGCGATGTCCGAACGCGACGTCGTGCCGCGCCTGCGGACCGTCGCCGCGACCTACATCGCCTCCGGATACTGAGGAACCCATGACCATCCGATCCCTTCTCCTGATCGCCGCCCTCCCCGTCGCGCTCGCTGCGCAGCAGTCGGGGTGGACGCCCGCGCCACCGGTCGCGCCCGCGGCCCCCGCGCCGTCGCCCGTGCCGCCTGTTCCGTCCGGGGCCCGCACCGCGCCGACCCCGCGCGCGCTCGTCGCGAGCACCTGGGCACAGTCAGCCGACGAGGCCCGACTCCCGCGCTTCGCCGCGGACTTCCCGCAGGACCCCGCCGACTCCGTCTATCGCGCGGCGCGTACGCAGCTCAATCGCGGCGAGTGGCGTCGCTCGGCGACCCTCTTCGGGCAGGTCGCCGCGCGGCAGCCGGCGTCGGCGTACGCCGCCGACGCGCTCTACTGGCAGGCCTTCGCGCTCTATCGCATCGGCGGGGTCACGGAACTCCGTGAGGCACTCACGGCGCTCGACGCACGGAAGTCCCGCTTCCCGCGCGCGGGGAACGCCGAAGAGGCGGAGCAGCTCGCGACGCGCGTCGCGGGGGCGCTCGCCGCCCGAGGCGATGCCTCGGCACGCGGCCGGGTGCAGTCACAGGCCACCGCCAGCACTGCCGGAAGCTGCGATAGCGAGGAACTCTCGGTGCGCGCCTCGGCCCTGAGCCAACTAATGCGCAACGATCCGGCGGCCGCGACGCCGATCCTCTCCCGCGTCCTCGACCGGCGTGACGACTGCTCGGTGTCGCTCCGCTCGAGTGCGGTGCACATCCTCGGGCGGAAGGACGACGCGGCGGCGCGTGCCAAGCTCCTCGATGTCGCCAGGAACGATCCGGCGGCCTCGGTGCGCATCGACGCCATCGGGTATCTCGCGGAGGCGAACTCCGACGACGTGGTCGCGACGCTCGACGGCATCGTGCGCAACGAGACCGACGCGAACGTGCAGCGAAGCGCTGTCCGTACCCTCGGGAGCATGACGAACCCGAAGGCGAAGTCGGCCATCCGGGCGCTCGTCGAGCGCACGACCGCACCGGAACGCCTCCGCGTGGAGGCGATCGGGAGCTTCGACCGCCGCGCTGGTGTCTCCACCGGCCTCGGGTTCAGCTACTCCTGCGCCGGTGACTGCGCGGAGGTGTTGCGTGCCGAGCAGTTCGGGCAGAGTCTCAACGCGCTGACCACCGTTCCGGTGGCCCCGGCCGCGCCGCCCGCCCCGGTCGCGCCTGCCGCGCGCCCCGCGCCCGCTCCGCGGCCGGCGCCCACGCCGCGCGCCATGGCATCGGCCGAGGCGCGCTACGAGGCCGAGGCCGTCGTCGCCGAGGAGCGCGCGGCGGCGCTCGCCGACGCGCGTGCGGCAGGTGTGCGCGCCGGGCAGCGCCCCATGGCCTACACGGTGAGTGGCGAAGGCTTCGGCATCGCGCGATGGGATGAGGATGACCGCCGTATCTCGCCAGAGGACGCGGCCTGGCTGCGTGGCGTCTACCCCAAGCTCGAGACCAGCCGCCTCAAGTCGGCCGCCGCGGCCGTGCTCGCCCGGTCGGGGGATGAGGCCACTACGAACTGGCTCACGCAGATGGTCCAGCGCGAGGAGGAGCCAGCCGAGGTGCGCGCGAGCATCCTCTCGCGCCTCGGCCGCGACCTCCCCATCGCGCAGTTGGGCCGTCTCTACGACGGCGCGTCCAGCCGTAGCATGAGGAGCGAGATCGTCTCCCTCCTCGGCCGGCGCGAGGAGCCCGAGGCCACGGACAAGCTCATCGAGATCGTGCGCACGGGCACCGACCCGCAGCTCCGCCGCGCGGCGATCGGCGCCCTCAACAACAAGAAGGACCCGCGCACGACGCAGCTCCTCCTCGAGCTGATCGACAAGTGAACGCGCGGACGGTCGTCCTCGGCGCGGCCGGACTCGGACTGCTCATCGTCCAGGCGGTGCGCGCGCAGGGAGGGACGCTCGAGCGTCGCGTGGCGGCGGTGCGTGACGGGCGCGTGGAGTTCGACTTCCCGTCGCGACCCGATGCCTGCGGCGACGGGCGCGGCTGGTTTCGGGTCGGGCAGGATGCGTGGTATGTTCGCGAGTCGGAGGGGGCCGGACCCGAGCGGGCAGGGAGGGCGTGCGAGACGGGACCGGTCCGCGTCGTGCTGCAGGTGGTCGGGCGCGAGGTCCTGCGCATCGAACGCTACGTGGGACCCCGTGCACACGACTCGACCGCGACCGACCTTGGCGCAGTGGATGTCCGCGAGGCGACGGCGCTGTTGCTCGGCATCGGGCGATCGACCAACGGACGTCCCGCGCGCGAGGCGATCGGCGTGACCGCGCTCGCGAGTGACGCCGCCGCGGTCGACGGGCT
The DNA here is from genome assembly GCA_016714015.1 of Gemmatimonadota bacterium. Classification (NCBI taxonomy): domain Bacteria; kingdom Pseudomonadati; phylum Gemmatimonadota; species Gemmatimonadota bacterium. Next base: position 1,150,183 of record JADJNZ010000001.1, on the reverse strand, counting down.
CGCGGCGATCGCACGCGACGATGAGCGGTCCCGAGAGGTGCGGCGCGCGGCGCTGGGCGCGCTGCTGCGCCTCGACGGTGCTTCGGCGATCCCGGTGCTCATCGCGATCAGCGACTCCCGCACCGACGGATGGGTCGCTGCTGAGGCGGTTCGGGTCCTTTCGCGCAGTGAGGATCCACGGGCGCGGCGTCAGCTCCGCGGCATCCTCACGGATGCGAAGCGAGACGAGGACCTGCGGGCGATCGCCGCGGGCGGGCTTGGCGATGCGCAAGCGACCGGTGAGGATGCCGCGCTGCTGCGCGAGGCGTTCAAAGGGTTCGCGCAGGAGCGCTCTCGTGACGCGCTCCTCGCGGCAGTGGCGGCGATCGGCGGGCGAGTGAACGCCACGTGGCTCCTCTCGGTCGCGCGCGACGAGACGCTGTCGAGTGCGACCCGGCGTCGCGCCGTCCTCATGGCCGAACGCGCGGGTGCGAGCGGCGTGGATCTGGCCGGCGCCTTCGACGCGGCCGGGGATTCGTCCACCCGCGACGCGCTCATCTCGGCGCTCGCACAGGAAGGATCACGGGCCTCGCGCGACAAGCTCGCGGCGATCGCGCAGGGCACCGAGTCGCCGACGCTCCGTCGGAAGGCGATCACCGCGCTCGAGCGATTCGACTCAGCGGAGACGCGGGAACTGCTGACGACGCTGGCGATGCCGCGGCCGTGAGGCAGGCGGAAGGATGAAGGGTGAAGGATGAAGGACCGCGATGCCGGGATACCGTGACGGCATTCACCCTTCACCCTTCAACCTTCTTCCTCCATTCAGTGCCGCGCGAACGTGCTCCGCTGTCCCGTCGTCGTGAACGCCACCACCTCGTATCGCTGATAGCCTGACACGGGGCCCTGCTCCATCCCGGGCGAACCGACCGGCATGCCGGGCACCGCGATGCCGCGGATCGCGGGCTTCTCCTTGAGCATCCGCTTCACATCGTCAGCGGGCACATGCCCTTCGACGAGATAGTTCGCGACGACGACGGTGTGGCAGCTCTGGAGCGCACCCGGCACGCCGAGTTCGGCCTTCACCTTCGCCAAGTCCTCGGTGTCGATGGTGCGCACCGTGAAGCCGTTGGCGCGCGCATGCTCCACCCAGAGGTGGCAGCAGCCGCACGACGCGCTCTTGTAGACGGTCATGGCGGGAAGCGCCGCGGGGCGGGCCGGCGCCTTGCCCGGTGTGCCCTGCTGAGCGTCCGCGAGGCGCGGGAGCGATGCGCCCAGCGCACCGACGCCGAGCGCGGTGAGGAAATCACGACGATCCATGGTGGTCCTCCTTAGCGCGCCACGCCCGCGAGCGCGGCGACGATGAGCAGTGCGAGTTGCGGTCCCTTGTACGAGTCGGGCGTCTCCGTGTAGGCCTCCTCGGTGCCGTGCGCGCCCATGCTGCGCCCGCCGCCGCCGATCGTGATCGCCGGGATCCCCATTGCAATCGGCAGGTTGGCATCGGTGCTCGACGCGAGCGTCGCGGGGAGCCAGCCGAGCGCCTCCACGGCCTTCCACGCCGTCTGCACGATCGGAGCATCGTCCGACTGCCCGCCCGTCGGGCGGATGCCGATCGTGTCGTACTTCACGGTGATCGGCGCGCGCGAGGCCGGCCAGCGCGCCCGTTCGTCCGCCACGCCCTTGTCGATGGCCGCGCGGATCGCCGCGTCGACCTTCCGCAGCTCCTCGGCCGATTCCGAGCGCATGTCCACCTCCATCTGCGCGAGCGGCGTGATCGTGTTCACGCTCGTGCCGCCGCGCACCACGCCCACGTTGAAGGTCGTCCGCGGACGCATCGGCACGGGGATCTCGGCGATGTTCGCGATCGCGCGCCCCATCGCGTGCATCGGGTTCGTCATCCCGAACGCGCCGTAGCTGTGACCTCCCGGCCCTTCGAACGAGACGGTGTATCGGTGCGACCCCACCGCGCGCGACGTGATCGCACCGGCGCCGGCGCCGTCGACTGAGATGAAGTAGTCGATCTTCCCCGGGAACTCCTTCGTGAGGAGGTGCCGGATGCCGCGGAGGTTCCCCGGTCCCTCCTCACCGACGTTGCCGACGAGATAGACGCGCCCCATCGGCTCCACGCGCTGTTCCTTGAGCACCTTCGCGAGCGTGAGCACCACCGCGAGGCCGCGGCAATCGTCACCGATGCCGGGGCCGGCGATCCGGTCACCCTCGCGCGTCGTCTTCACGGCCGTCCCCTCGGGAAAGACGGTGTCGAGGTGACCGGCGAGCATCACCGTCGCGCCGGTGCCCCGCCCGATCTCCGCGATCACGTTCCCCTCGGCGTCGATCCGCGTGTTCGCGTATCCGAAGCTGACGAGCCGCCGGCGGAACTCCTCGGCGCGCGCCTGTTCCTTGAACGGCGGTGCCGGGATCTCGCAGATGGACACCTGCTGCTCGAGGGTCCAGGCCTGCAGCGGCTGCATCGCGGCCATCGCGCGCTGCACGGCAGGGTCGTTCACGGGGATCGGGCGCGCCTGGGCGCCGAGCGGAGCGGCCAACGGCGCGGACGCAAGGGCGGCCAGCAGGGCGACCGATGGGCTGTGGCGGAGTCGATGGAGGTGCATATTCGAGAATCTACCCCGGACCGCCGATGAACGCCCATCCCTGGATCACCCAGTACGACCCCGGCGTCCCCGCGACCCTCGAGCCCTACCCGGAGCGCACGCTCCTGGAGTTCCTCGACGACGCGGTGGCCCAGCGCCCCGGCGCTCCCGCGCTCCTCTTCAAGGGGAGCACGATGTCGTGGGGCGAGCTGGCGACGCGAAGCGACGCGTGCGCGAGCGCACTGGCGGCGCTCGGCGTGCAGGCCGGGGACCGGGTGGCGGTGGTGCTCCCGAACTGCCCGCAGTTCTTCCTCGTCGAACTCGCGACGTGGAAGCTCGGCGCCGTGCTCGTGCCCCTCAATCCGATCTACACGGCCGAGGAGCTCGAGGGGCCGCTCAAGACGACGGGCGCGAAGGTCGTGGTCACGCTCACGACCTTCTATGAACGGGTGAAGCAGGCGCAACGGCGGACCGCCGTGAAGCACGTCGTGCTCACAAGCATCAAGGAGTACCTGCCGCCCGTGACGCGCGCGCTCTTCACGCTCCTGCTCGAGAAGAAGGGTGGGCACCGTGCCACCGCGCGGGACGGCGACCCGAACTTGCCGGCGCTCCTCAAGGCGCACGCCGGGCGCCGTCCGACCGTGAAGCGCCCCGGCCCGGACGATGATGCCCTCTTCCTCATGAGCGGCGGGACGACGGGCACGCCGAAGGCGGTGCGCGTGCATCACGGCGGCCTCGTGCGCACCGGCATGCAGGTCCGCGCCTGGCTCCACGATGTCCTCCCCGAATGGGTCGGGGTCTACTGCATGCCCCTGCCGATGTTCCATTCCTACGGCGCCTGCGGCGTACAGTCGGTCTGCATCATCGGGCGGAACCCCATCGCGCTCGTCCCCAACCCGCGCGACCTCGACGATCTGGTGAAGACGGTCGAGCGGACGCGGCCGGCGGTGTTCTGCGGCGTACCCACGCTCTACAACGCGCTCATCGGTCACAAGCGCGTCGCCGCGGGGAAGGTCGACTTCCGGTCGATGAAGGCCTGCGTTTCCGGCGCGGCACCGCTCCATGCCGAGACGCATCGCCGCTTCACCGAGATCACCGGTGCGAGCGTGATCGAAGGGTATGCCCTGACGGAGTCGCTGCTCGCGGCGACGCTCTGGCCGCTCAAGGGACACACGAAGGTCGGCTCGGTCGGCGTCCCGCTCCCCGACTGTCGGGTGCGGATCGTCGATGCCGACGATCCCACGAAGGAGATGCCGACCGGCGAGATCGGCGAGATCCTCCTCACGGGACCGCAGATCATGCGCGGCTACTTCAACGCTCCCGAAGGCACCGACCCGATGCGCGCGACCGATGCCGCGGGGGTCGCCTGGCTCCACACTGCGGACCTCGGCTACGTCGACGCCGAGGGGTTCGTGTACGTGGTGGACCGCAAGAAGGACCTGATCAAGATGAACGGGATGCAGGTCTGGCCGCGCGAGATCGAGGAGGTGCTGGCGAAGCATCCCGCGGTCCAGGAGGTGGGCGTGCGCGGCTTCGCCGATGCGGCGCGCGGCGAGGTCGCGGTCGCGTTCGTCGTGCTCAAGCTCGGCGTGGCCGTGAGCACCGAGGAACTCCGCGCGTGGTGCAAGGAGCATCTCGCGCCGTTCAAGGTCCCGGCGCGTGTCGCGTTCAAGGCCGAGCTCCCGAAGTCGATGATCGGGAAGGTGCTCCGGCGCTTCCTCACCGAGGACGAGGCCCGGGCGACATGACGCGCCACCGGCCGCTTCGCGCGGCGATCCTCGGTGTGGCGGGGCTCGTCACGTTCGCGGCCTGCACGGCCTCTGGTCCGCGCGCGCCCTCGCCCGAGGCCGAGCCTTCGTCGTCCCCGGCGCGCGCGACGCGCCAGCGTGTCGTGCTCATCGGGATCGACGGCTTCCGCGCCGACTACGTCGACCGACCGCAGGCGGTGAACCTCCGGCGCCTCGCGGCGCGCGGGGTGCGCGCGGATCGCCTCATCCCCGCCTTCCCCTCCAAGACCTTCCCCAACCACTACACGATCGTCACCGGCCTCACGCCGGAGCACCACGGCATCGTTGCGAACGTCATGAAGGACCCGGCACTCGGCACCTTCCGCACCAGCGACACGCTTGCGGTCTGGGAGCCGCGCTGGTGGGGCGGAGAGCCGATCTGGGTCACGGCGGAGCGGCAGGGTCGCCGCGCCGCCACCTACTTCTGGCCCGGCTCCGAAGCGGAGATCGGGGGCGTGCGCCCCACCTGGTGGCAACGCTACGAGCACACGCGGCCACGCGCCGCACGAGTGCGGCAGGTGATCGAGTGGCTCGCGATGCCCGCCGACTCCGCTCCCGCGCTCATCACCCTCTACTTCTCCGACACCGACGACGCCGGCCACGCCGAGGGCCCCTTCGCGGACACGACGAACACGGCGATCGCCAACGCCGACTCCGCCGTCGGCGCGATCATGGACGGGATCGACCGCTTGGGCCTGCGCGACGTCGTGAACATCATCGTGGTGGCCGATCACGGCATGACGGCGAGCAGTGGCGAGCGGTTGATCCTCATCGACGACTACCTGCCGCGCGCGTCGGTCGACGTCATCGACTGGACGCCCGTCGCCTCGCTCGTCCCGGTGGACGGCGACGCCGAGCGCGTGTATCGCGCGCTGAAGGACAAGCATCCGCACCTGCAGGTATATCGGAAGGGCGAAGTGCCGGCGCGCCTGCACTTCAATGACCATCCGCGCATCACGCCGATCGTCGCGATCGCCGACGAGGGATGGACCATCACGGACCGGGCGAGCGTCACGCGCCGCGGGCGCGCCTCCTACGACGGAGGGCAGCACGGGTACGACCCCGAGCTGCCCTCGATGGGCGCGGTCTTCCTCGCGGCGGGACCTGGCATCGCGGTCGATCGACGCGTGCCAGGCTTCCGCAACGTGCACGTCTATCCGTTGATGGCGCACCTGCTCGGCCTGCGGGCCGCGCCATCGGATGGGGCGCTCGACTCCGTGCGCGCCATCCTGCGCTGAGTCAGGGCGTCGGTTCGGGCATCGGATCGATCTCGCGCAGCTCGATGCGGCCCCCGAGGGCGAGATGCGGACAGTCGCCGGCGATCGTCGTGGCCTCGGTGTAGTCCTTCGCTTCGATCACGAAGTAGCCGCCCACGACCTCCTTCGCCTCGGCGAACGGCCCGTCCTTCACGACGAGCGTGCCTCCCTTCGCGCTCAGGTGCTTGCCCCCCTCCTCGCAGAGCTTCTCGCCGCCGCGCAGGTGGCCTGAGCGGGCGATCTTGTCGCTCCACGCCATGTACTTCGCGACGACGCGCTGCATCTCGGCGGGCGAGATGGTCGAGAGCGCGGTCATGTCGTCGTGCAGGATGAGCATGTACTTCGGCATCGGTGGTCTCCGGTGGATGGGTCGCGGTCGGCGGATCCGGCCCGCGATGCCCTATGACGGATGAGGATCGCCGGAATCGACATCGCGCGCCAGCAGGAGCGCGTCCAGTTCGGCAAGTCGTTGTTCCGCATGGCGTTGCATGGGGCGTGAGGCGGTCAGTTCCCGGGCCGTCGCCCAGGCGGTCCGCGCCTCGTCCGGGCGGTCGAGTGCGGCGAGGAGTGTCCCCCGCACCGCGTGGGTGAGCGGATACGCTTCGAGCGCGCGATCCCGCGAGAGCGCGCGCAGCGCCGTCCATGCCGCGGCCGCGCCCGCAGCCCGCTGCACCGCGACGATCCGATTGAGCGCGATCACCGGCGAGGGGGAGAGCGCGAGGAGCCGGTCGTAGGCGGCGACGATCCGCGGCCAATCGGTCGCGTCGCTCGACGGGGCCATCGCGTGGAGCGATGCGATCTCCGCTTCCACGTGATACGGCGTGATGCGGTCCCCGTCCGCGGCCGCCTCGAGATGCGCGAAGCCGCGCGCGATCCGCGCCGCATCCCAGCGCGTGCGGTCCTGGTCGTCGAGGCGCACCGGTGCGCCGTCGGCGTCGAGCCGCGCGTCGAAGCGCGCCGAGTGGAAGCAGAAGAGCGCGGCCAATGCGTGGACCGCGGGCGAGGCGGTGCGCGGGTCACCCAGCAATCGCTCGGCGAGACGGAGCGCCTCGTCACTGAGGTCGCGCCGCAGGAGCGCGTCGCCCGCGTGCGCGGTGTGGCCCTCGTTGAACATGAGATAGAGCACGGTCTGCACCGCGTCGAGCCGCTCGAGGAGGGCCTCGCCTTCGGGCATCTCGAAGGTCGCCTGCGCCTCGCGCAGCGCGCGCTTGGCGCGCACGAGGCGCTGCGCGACCGCGCGCTCGTCGGTGAGGAAGCCGCGCGCGATCTCGCCCACGCCGAACCCGCCGATGAGCTTGAGGGCGAGCGCCACGCGCGATCCCGGCGAGACGGCGGGATGGCAGCAGAGGAGGATCAGCCGGAGCTGATCGTCGCGGAACGGATCGTCGGGCGCGTGGTCACCATCGGAGGCGGACGCGAGGTCGACGGCCGCGTCGAGCTCGGCGCCGATGCGCGGGGCGAGGTCGGCGAGCCTCTGGTCGCGGCGCAACGCATCGAGCGCCTTGCGTCGCGCGACCTGCAACAGCCACGCCGAGGGATCGGCCGGCACGCCGCGCGTTGGCCAGTGGCGGACCGCGCTGATGAACGCCTCCTGCACCACGTCCTCGGCCAGCGCGAGATGCGCCGGCCCGAGCAGGCGGGTGAGGAGCGCGATGAGTCGGCCTGCTTCCTCGCGGAAGAGGCGGTCGACTAGAACTCGCGCTTCTTCATCTCCTTGAACATCTTCTCGCGCTCCTGGTCCTGCGCGTCACTCACGCGCTGCGGAGCGGTCGGGTCGTAGGTCTTGGCCTCGAGATTCCGCGGCTTGGCCTGCTTCTGCATCTTCTTCACGAGGTTCTGGATGGACTTGTCGTCCAGGCCTGACATCAGGTGCCCTCCAGGGCGAGCGGTCACCTGAATCCTATCCCGCGGCGGGCCATTGCGCATCCGCGCCCCCGGGCGTTCCTTGGGAGGACACCCGTTCCCCGGACGGAGGCGCAGGCGTCATGAGCACCGATCGCAAGCCGCGCGACGAGGAGATCGACGTCTACGGCCTGACGGACCAGGGCAAGGTCCGGAAGGACAATCAGGACCATTTCCTGATCGCGTCGGTGCACCGACGGCTGCACGTCCTGCAGACGTCCCTCACCGACCCGGCGCGCGTGCCGATGGCCGACGACCGCGTCGCGTTCCTTGCGATGGTCGCCGACGGCGTAGGCGGGGGCGTCGGCGGGCAGGAGGCGAGCGCGACCGCCCTCGAGACCGCCACCGAGTACATCGCCTCCAGCTCCAAGTGCTTCATGGAAGGCGATGCGGCGGGGACCGAGTTCATCGAGACGCTGCAGGCCGCCGCGCACCGCTCGCACGAGGCGGTGAAGGCGCGTGCGATGGACATCGCGCCGGGCCGCTCGATGGCGACGACGCTCACGATGTACATGGGCGTCTGGCCGTACTACTACCTGCTGCAGGTCGGGGACTCCCGCTATTACCTGTATCGCGGCGGTGCGCTCACGCAGGTCTCCCGCGACCAGACCATCGCGCAGGATCTGGTCGACCAGGGGGTGCTCACCCGGGCCGTGGCCGAGCGGTCACGATTCAACGATGTGCTCTCCAGCGCGATCGGCGCCGACGAGGCGGTGCCCGTGGTGACGCGACTCAAGTCGGAGTGGGGCATGGTGCATCTGCTCTGCACCGACGGGCTCATCAAGCACGTCACCGACGAGCGGATCAAGGAGGTGCTCGCCACGATGACCTCCTCGCGGCAGGCGTGCGAGACGCTCGTCGCCGAGGCGCTGGCCAACGGTGGCAGCGACAACGTCACCGTCATCATCGGCCGCACGGTGACGCCGCGGCCGTGAGCCCGCTCGTCGTCCGTGCGGCCGACTCAGGCGGACGCTGAGGCGTCCGTCGCGGCGGCGGGTGCGGAACGGTCGCGCAGCAGCCACCGCACGAGCATCACCGCGAGCGCGATGGGGATCACGATCTTCGCGACCGCGAGTCCCAGCGTGAGCAGCACGCCCACGAGCGAGAGCAGCGCGCCGCCGACGAGCAGGACGACGAAGATCGGCAGCCCGATCACCAGCAGCAGGATGAGCACGGGGAGTGCGAGCACGCCGAGCACCGCGAGCAGCGGCAGGCCGACGAACTTGAGAAGGAACCCCGCCGGCAGGAGCCACCCGAGCCAGCCGAAGGCGCGCGCGAGCACCTTGAGCAGGATGCCTTCGATCATGAGCGTCTTCAGGATCTGCCACATGCGCCTGCTCCCGGGTGGGTGATGAAGTACCTACGGGGGATCCGCAGCCCCGGTGTCAGCGGCCGGCGTCCAGCTTGGGCAGCAGTTCCCTCGTGATCCACGCGTGTCCCGGGGCGAGCGCGAGCGCCTTCTGCAACTCGGTTCGCGCCTCGGCCTTCCGGTCGAGCTGGGTCAGGGCGATGGCGAGCCAGATGTGCGCATCGACGCGGCCCCACACCGGGGCCGGCCCCGTCGCCGCGTCGCGGGCGAAGAGGGCCACGGCGCGGCGCAGTTCGGGCTCCCCCTTGGCCGGGCCGCCGCCGAAGGCGCGCGGGGCATTGAGGCGCGTCATCCCGTTCATGAGGGCGACGCGCGGGTCGTTGGGGGCGAGGGCGAGCGCCTCGTCGAGCTGCTTGAAGGCACGCGGGCCCATCCGCATCCCGGCCATCATCCCGCCAGTGCCGGCGAGCTGTCCGGTGACCCCGCCGCGGAGGCCCAGCGCCTGACCGCCGGCCCCGAGTTCCTGTGCCTTGGCGAGCGCCTTCTCGGCCTCCTCGAGCATAGGCTTGGCCATGGGGACCTGATCACTCAGGAGCAGGGCGCTCGCCCGGCGATGGAGGACATAGCCGAGGTCGTAGTGCGTCCACGGGTCACGCGCCGCGGGACCGCGCGTGGCGGCGCGGAGGCGCGCGATGATGGGATCGAGGGCCGGCCAGTCGCCCCGCGTGACGGCGGACTCGACGCGCGGGCGGAGGGAGTCGAGGAGAGCGGGCTGCGCGCGCAGCGGCGACGCGAGGAGCACCACGGTGAGCGCGGTGACGAGCGCGCGCCACAAGGAAAGCGGACGGAGGGAGCGCATGCCTGATGAAGGAGGGAGCGGGATTCAGCGTTCCCCGGAGGGCGCGGTCGCCCGCCGGAGATACCACGCGAGCAGTCCCGTGACGACGAAGACGAGCCCGGCGCCCAACGGCAGTTGTTCGCGCGCCTCCGCATCGAGGTCGAGGATGGGTCCGAGCCCGAGGATCATCCAGCTGGTGATCACCGCGTACCCGAGGGCGGCAACCCAGCTCCACGCGCGATAGCGCCAGGCCCCGTACGCCGCGCCCAGTCCGCACAGCGCGATCACCGCCTGGAATGCCCACAGGATCGTCGGTTCGTCGCTGGTGCCCGGGAAGTCGTTCGGCACCTGCACGAGCGCGTTAAGCCCGGCCACGGCGAAGACCACTGCGCTGAGGCGCAGACCGATCCGGTGTGCGGCGGACGGAGGCCGCGGGATGCGCGGGATCCCTTCGGGAACGGACATGCGGGGGAAGCTAGCGTCCGGACGGTGCGGTCGCCTCCGGGGCGCTGAGGCTCCACACGTAGCGCGACACGTCGCGGACCTGCTTCTCGCTGAGGGCGAACTTCGGCATCACGCCGAAGCGCGCGATGACATGCTTGGGCATCGTCATGCGGAGGGTGTCCGGTACGCTGATGAAGCGGAACAGGGCGTCCACGCCCTCGGCGTCGTTGGCGAACGCCTCTCGGTAGTGGCGCGAGACCATCGCCATGGGCGGAGCAAGCTTGGGCGGTGGCATGAGCGTGTGGCAGGTCGCGCAGATCGCCTCATAGACGACCTTGCCGGCCACGGGATCGCCGCGGAGCTGGGCTTGGCTGTCGGCGGGTGTGACAATTACGAAGAGGGCGATCAGGATGAGCATGAGGCGCATGGTCTGGTGTCCGGTGGAGGCGTTGAGGAAGACTCGCGCGAATCGGCCGCGTCCGCAGTCAGGGAACTCTGCCGCCGGCGTCCTCGATCCTTCGTGACGCTGCCACCGTGCGAGGACCTGGCGGGAACCGAAGTTTGCTGGAGTGGGTTGCACGACCATGCCTCTCATTCCTTCCGTCCGGGTGCTCTCGGCCCTGATCCTGCTCGGGTCCAGCACGGTCACCGTCGGTTGCGCTGCGCGCTCCGGCGACCCGTCGCGCATGTTGCGCCCCACGTTGGGTGCTGCGCAGGCTATCGACACCGCGCGCGGGCTCGCGGTGCTACCCCTGACGATCGGACGGGCGGCCGGTGAAGTCGCTTGGTTCGTCGTGACCGAGTCGAGCGACTCCGCGGACGCGGAACGACGGAAGGTGAACTGGGCGCCAGAGCTCGCGCGCCTGCGCGGCACGACGTTCGTACAACGTGGCACGTGGGACGGGACGCGGCTCGTCGTCGATGCCGGCGTGGACTTCTCGCCGTCGCGCAGCGTGCTCGCGAATCCTGACTCGGCGTTCCCGCCGCGGGTCGCCACTCCGGGTTCCCGCGCCGGCGAGGGCTATTCGCCGTTCGTGGAGTTCCCGAACGGCATCGTGCTGAACGCACCGCACGTCGCAACACGGACCGAGGTGGTGGATCGCGCGGTGCAGATCGATCGCGGACTCCTCTTCGCCGTGTTCCGCGTGAGTCGCGGGTACGCGCGTGGGCGCACCGCATGGTACGTCTCGACGGAGGCGAGTGACCCGATGGTCGCCGCGATGGAAGGAGCGACCTACGCGCCATCGCTCGCCGGGCTCTCCGCCGCCGCCGCGGATCCCCGCTTCGCCAGCGTGCGGCTGGGCATCGTGGCGATCATCAACGGTCCGCTCCGTTCGGAAGTGCCGACGCAGCAACATGGACTCCGCTCCGCGCTCCGCGGCGAGGGAGATCCGCAGAACATCCTCGAAGAGATGCCGGGAGCGCGGGCGTACACACCGGTCTGGGACCTCCACCTCGCCGTCTGGTCTCCGCGCGCTGTGCGAGACGAGGCGCGCGAGCGCCTCCTGAGCTTCGCCGAGGTCGAGGCGCGGGTCCGTGATGGCCTGCTCCAGCCGATGGGGGCTGGCGTCGCGCATCAGGCCCTCGGAGGGCTGACGGCGGTCGGCGCGGTGGTGAACTGCCCTGTGGTCGCGGTCTTCTAAGCGCCTGCGCCTATTCGCTCCGCTCCCACGCGGCGGTGTCTCCCACCGCCAGCAGCCCGTCATCCAGCACCTCCCCGAACGCCCCGCCGCGCCACTCGGGATCCATCGCCGCACGCAATCCCGGCAGCGCCTCATCCATCCGCTCGCAGGGCCGCGTCTCCCCGAGGATCCGCACGCGCACGCCTCCCAACCGCAGCACCTTGCCGCGCGACCTCGCGAGGTCGATCCCGCTGACCATGATGTTCGCGCGGCGCGCGGCGGGATCGAGCGCCGCCGGGGTCGCGCCGCCCAGCTCGCGCATCATCGCCGCCCACTGTTCCTGCGCGATGATCGTCACCTGCCGCGTGCGCGAGCGGCCGGTGCTCCCCTCGATCCCCTTCCCGGCGACGCACACCACCTCGCGATGGGGGTCCATCACGCCGCGGTGCGCGCGCTTGGTCCAGAGCGCCTCGACGCGTCCGCTCATCGTGCGCGGCCCGCGTCGCGACGGAGCGCGCTCACTTGAGGCGCCCCGCCTTCCATGCCGCGTACTCGTCGGGCATGCAGGTCTTGCAGGGACGGTAGCCCGCCGCGCGCGCGGTCGCCTCGTCCTTGAAGAAGACGCGCTGCTGGGCATAGGACGTGCCCGTGCCCAGCGCGCGCCGCGCCGCCTTGCAGTCGAGGCGGCCGTACGTGCGGTTCTTGCGATGACCCCCGAGGGTGCCGGGGGTCTCGCTCGATACCAGGCTGCCGTCGGCAGCGACCAACCGATACAGCGTCAGGTCAATTCTCCATGCGCGGCTTCACCATGTCGCGCGTCGTGGGATACGCGATCCCGAGCTGCTCGAGATAGCTCTTGTACTTCTTCGGGTCGTAGTAGAACTGCTGCAGCTGCGGCTTGAAGCGCGCCATGATCTCCTGGTTCAGCCAGATCGGCGGCTGGTCCGTCGGCGCGATGAACGGCGTGTACTGCACGTCCTTCGTCTGCACCTCGCGGAAGTACTTCCACGCATCGGCCACCACCTGCGGGCGCGACACGATGTCCAGGATCGTCAGCGCCTGCACCTTCGCCCCGGCCACCGCACCCTTGTGGGCGATCGGCGTCGCCATGACGATCGCGTTCGCCCAGTTGTGCCCCGGCGGCCCCGGGATGTTCGACGGATAGCGCAGCGTCACCGTCGGCACGTTCCAGGAGACGTCGCCGATGTCGTCCGAGCCGCCGCCCGTCCGCTGGCTCTCGGGCGTCGGCAGGCCGATGTTGAACACGCCGCGCTGCTGGAGCCCGCGCTCCGGCACGCCCATCTCCTTCTGCACCGCGCGGGCCATCGCCTGGTCGTTCTCGTCCCACTGTGGCATGCCGACGCGCTCGATGTTCGCGTGCGTCACCTCGGCGATGGTCCTGTTGAAGTGCGCGCTCCACCCCGAGCCGACCATCATCACGGTGTCGAGCTCGACGTTCGCCATCATCGCCGCGCCACGCGCGATCCGCTTGCCCTGCTCGAACAGCGCCATCGTGCGCGCGTAGTCGCGCTCGCGGAAGTAGAACCAGATGCTCGCCGTGCTCGGCACGACGTTCGGTTGGTCGCCACCGTCGCGGATGACGTAGTGCGAGCGCTGGTTGATCTCGAGGTGCTCGCGCTGGTACTCCCAACCCTGGCCCATCAGCATCGCGGCGTCGAGCGCCGAACGGCCGCGCCACGGGGCGCCGGCGGCATGCGCGCTCGTGCCCTGGAACTTGAAGATCGCCGAGATCAGCGCCGTCGAGCCGCTCTGGCCCCACTGCACGCCGAGGTCGTTGCCGACGTGCGTGAAGAGCGCGACGTCCGCGTCCTTGAAGAGCCCGGCGCGCACGAGGAACGCCTTGCCCGCCATCTGCTCCTCGGCGATGCCCGGCCAGAGCACCAGCGTGCCCGGGATCCGCTCGCGCGTCATGATCTCCTTGGCCACGAGCGCGCCGACGATGTTCACCGCCTGGCCGGAGTTGTGGCCCTCGCCGTGCCCGGGCGCGCCCTCGACCTGCGCCTCATGGAAGGCGAAGGCGGGCTTGTTGTTCGCTTGCGGGATGCCGTCAACGTCGGAGCCGAGCGTGACGACGGGCCGCGCGCCGGCGGGGCTCACCCAGCGGGCGACCCAGGCGGACGGCATCCCGGCATACCCGCGCTCGACCTTGAAGCCGGCCTGCTCGAGGATCCCGGTGAGGTACTTCTGCGTCTCGAACTCCTGCATGCCGAGCTCGGAGAACGAGAAGAGCATGTCGACGATCTCCTGCACCTGCTTGGCGCGACCCTCGACCTTCTGGAGGGCCTCGGCCTTGAGCGCCTCGAGTCTGGCGGAGTCGGGGAGCTGCTGCGCGGCCAGCGCGGACGGCAGCGTGGCGGGGACGGCGAAGGACACGGCGGCCGCGAGCAGGGCGGTGCGCACATGACGGGCGACAGGGGACATCGACAGTGCTCCTCTGGTGGGGTGCACCGCGGATACGCGCGTGGGCGTTCCGAGGTTGAGAGGAATGGAGCAGATTCCCGACGTGGGCGCAACGCCCGACCAGACCCTCCCGTACCTTCGGACATGAGCTTCTCCTTCCTCTCGCGCCGCCTCCACCGCTGGGGCGCCATCGCCATCGGCCTCCCGCTCCTCTGCGTGGTCGTCTCCGGCCTGCTGCTGCAGGTCAAGAAGCAGTTCCCCTGGGTACAGCCGCACGAGGAACGCACGCCGGTCTCCACGCCCGCGGTCGGCTGGGACGTGATCCTCGCCGCCGCCAAGGCGATGCCCGAGGCGGGGGTGCAGGGCTGGGAGGACATCGAGCGCGTCGACGTCCGGCCGTCGAAGGGGATCATGAAGGTGATCACGAACTCCCGCTGGGAGGCACAGCTCGCCCTCGCCGACGGCGCGCTGCTGCAGGTGGCCTACCGGCGTTCGGACCTGATCGAGCAGTTCCATGACGGGAGCTTCTTCGGGGATGCGGCGAAGCTGTGGATCTTCCTGCCGAGCGGCATCGTGCTGTTCGCGCTCTGGCTGACCGGGCTGTATCTCTGGGTCTTGCCTTGGCTGACGAAACGCAAGCGGGCCAGACTGCAGCAGAAGCCGTGAGTGATGAGCCGTGAGTGATGCGTTCCCGCATCCCGCATCCCGCATCCCCACCGCATCGCCTCACTCACGACTCATGACTCACCACTCACCACGCCGTTCCCCGAGCGCTGACGTGACCCGCCACCTCGCCGCGATCCTGCTCGCCGTCCTCGCGCATCCCGCATCCGCCCAGCAGCGGCCGCGCGCGACGCCGGTCCCGTACGTCCCCGGCGCGACCTGGGAGCATCGTTCCGCCGCGCAGGCCGGCGTCGACTCCGCCAAGCTCGCCGACGCCATCGCCTTCGCCATCCGCAGCGAGGCCAAGGCGCCGCGCGACATGGAGGCGAATCACTATCGCACCTTCGGGCGCGAGCCATTCGGGCAGGGCATCGGTCCGTTCAAGCCGCGCGGCGAACCCACCGGCGTGATCGTCCGCGGCGGCTACGTGGTCGCCAGCTGGGGCGAGCCCGACCGCGTGGACATGACGCACTCGGTCACCAAGTCCTTCGTCTCGGCGACGCTCGGCCTCGCCTTCGACCGTGGACTCATCCGGAGCGTGCGCGACACCGTCTGGAAGTCGCAGGCGCCGACCTACGCGCTCCGCACGAGTGCTCCGAGCGAGCCCGGCGCGACCTTCGGGCACCCGATGTTCCTCGATCCCTGGGACACGCCGCACAATCGGACCATCACGTGGGACGACCTGCTGCGCCAGACGAGTGACTGGGAAGGGACGCTGTGGGGGAAGCCGGAGTGGGCGGACCGGCCGGCGCAGGATGCTTCGACGTGGACGACGCGCGCGCGGAAGGCGCCGGGCACGACCTACGAGTACAACGACGTGCGCGTGAACGTGCTCGCGCTCGCCGCGACGAACCTCTGGCGTCGGCCGCTCCCCGAGGTCATCCAGGAACACCTGATGGGCCCCATCGGCGCGTCGCGGACCTGGCGCTGGTACGGCTACGACAACGCGTGGATCACGCTCGACGGCCGTCCGGTGCAGGTGGTGAGCGGCGGCGGGCACTGGGGCGGCGGGCTCTTCATCAACGCCTGGGACATGGCGCGCTTCGGCCTCCTCACGCAGCGGCGCGGCGTGTGGGGGGACCAGCGGATCCTCTCCGAGGAATGGGTGAAGCTCTCCCTCACGCCCACGGTACCGCAGCCGACGTACGGCTACATGAACTGGTTCCTCAATACCGACAAGAAGTGGATGCCGAGTGCGCCGGCGAGCGCGTTCGGGCATGTGGGGAACGGGACGAATCTCGTCTTCGTCGCGCCGGAACAGGACCTCGTCATCGTCGTGCGGTGGATCGAGAACGGCGCGATCGACGAGTTCCTCGGCAAGGTGCTGGGGGCGATTCGATGACGAAGGCTGAAGGATGAAGGGACAAGGGTGAGCGAGCGAACGCGGGCGGCGGATGAACGCGCGTCGGAACTCCAGGCCGCGCTGGCGGCCGCCGGGGCCGAGCGCGCGGCGCTCACGCCCTCCGGCGGTCCGACGCCCGCGCCACCGTCCCCGACGCTCGAAGCGCAGCTCACCGCTCCTGAGCCCTGGTCGCGCGTCCTCTGGCGCGCTGCCAAGAGCTGGGTGATCGGATCGGTCACGATGTACTCCCTGATGCGCCTGATGGGCGAGAGCGACATCACGCCCGCGCGCGCGGCGTTCGTCGGTGCATGGCCCGCGATCATCACGATCTTCGGCCGCCGCACCGGGAACATGCTGCCCGCCA
Source organism: Gemmatimonadota bacterium (assembly GCA_016714015.1). Taxonomy (NCBI): domain Bacteria; kingdom Pseudomonadati; phylum Gemmatimonadota; species Gemmatimonadota bacterium. Next base: position 1,133,668 of record JADJNZ010000001.1, on the reverse strand, counting down.
CGCCGGCACTCATCATGGGCGGCGTGACGCTCGGCGGCGCGGCGCTCATCGGGGCGACGACCATCGTCACGGGCGAGTGGCGCGGTGACGCCCTCGGCTTCACCGCGATGGGCGCGTTCCTCGGTGGCGTGCTCCTGTGGATGGGCCTGCGCGCGCGCCGCGCCGAGCGGGCCCATCTCGCGCGGGAGCACGCGGTCGCGCCGGTCATTGTGAGCCGCGCCGAACTCGCGGCGCGCATCGAGCGGTTGCAGACCGAGCAGGCGCCGGACGGCCGGAAGATGCTCACGCGGCTGCTCATCGGGTGCGGTGTGCTCATGGGGGTGCTGGCCTTCCCCTATGTGCGGGTCTTCGGCGCCGAGCCGCCGGAGGTCGCGGCGATCGCGCTCTTCTTCGGCAGTTGGGGAGCGCTGGGCCTCACGATTCGCAACGCGACGCGGCGCGGCCGCGAGGTGGCCGCCACGCACGGCCTCGTCTGCTCCGCCTGTGACCAGCCCTACTTCGGGACCTTCGCCAACATGCGCCTGCAGAAGAACCTCGCCGAGATCGGCCTCTGTCCCCAGTGCGGCGCTCGCATCATCACGGAGGAATGAGATGCATCCCAGGTCCCTGATCGCCGCGCTCGTCGCCTGCCTCGCGCCGCTCGCCCTGACCGCGCAGCAGCCCGAGTGGACGCTGCTGATCCGCAACGGCACCGTTGTCGACGGCACCGGCGCGGCCCGCTATGCCGCCGACGTCGCCATCAAGGACGATCGCATCGTCCTCGTCTCGCGCACGCCGCTCGATGCCGCGCGCGCCGCCCGCACGATCGACGCGCGGGGTCTCGTCGTCGCGCCGGGGTTCATCGACCTGCACGCGCACATCGAGCCGCTGCTCAACATGCCCGATGCCAAGAGCGCGGTCACGCAGGGCATCACCCTCTCGCTCGGCGGTCCGGACGGCGGCGGTCCACTGCCGCTCGCGCCGTATCTCGTGCGCGCGCAGGCCGCCGGGCTCGGCATGAACGTCGCCTATCTCGTCGGGCACAACGCCATCCGGCGCGAGGTGATGGGCACGGAGGACCGCGCCCCCACGCCGGCCGAGCTCGCGCGCATGATCGCGCTCGTGCGGCAGGGCATGGGTGACGGGGCGTTCGGCATGAGCACCGGCCTGCGCTACGTGCCCGGCTACTACTCCAAGACGGACGAGGTCGTCGCGCTGTCGCGAGCGGCCGCCGACTCCGGCGGCATCTATACGTCGCACCTCCGCGAGGAAGGGCTCGGCCTCATCGATGGCGTGCGCGAGGCGATCACGATCGCGCGCGATGCGCGCATCCCGGTCGTGCTCACGCATCACAAGGCCGTCGGTCAGCCGATGTGGGGCAAGAGCGTCGTCACGCTCGCCATGGTCGATTCGGCGCGCGTGCAGGGACTCGATGTCATGATCGACCAGTATCCGTACACGGCGAGCCAGACCGGGCTTGGGGTGCTCATCCCACCCTGGGCGCTCTCGGGCGGCACGCCGGCGCTCAAGCAGCGCCTCGCTGATCCGGTGCTCCGCGACTCCATCGAGCGCGGCGTCGTCGAGTTGCTCCGCACCGATCGCGGCGGTGGCGACACGCGACGCGTGCAGTTCGGTTCGGTCGCGTGGGATCGCACGCTCGAGGGGAAGACGCTGTACGACTGGACCGAGCGCCGCGGGGTGGGGCCTTCGCTCGAGGCCGCAGCGAAGCTCGTGCTCGAGGGCGAGCTCAACGGCAGCGCGGGGATGGTCTATCACATCATCGACGAGGGTGACGTGCGCCGCATCATGGCGCACCCGCAGACGATGATCGCGAGTGACGGTTCCCTCACGCGTCCAGGGCAGGGCGTCCCGCATCCGCGGAGCTACGGCACCTTCCCGCGCGTGCTCGGCGAGTACGTGCGCGTGCAGCATGTGCTCACGCTCGAGCAGGCGATCCACAAGATGACCGGCATGCCGGCCAAGCGCCTGAACCTGCAGGGCCAGCGCGGCTGCCTCGCGGCGGGCTGCTTCGCCGACGTGACCCTGTTCGACCCGAACACCGTCGGCAGCCCCGCGACCTTCACCGAGCCGCATCAGTACGCGACGGGGGTCCCGTACGTGATCGTGAACGGGGTGCCGGTGGTGGATGGTGGTGCGATGACGGCGGCGCGGCCAGGAAGGACCATCCGGCGGCCGCACTGAACGGGATGAAGGCTGAAGGATGAAAGGGGCGCGGCCGTACGGCCGCGCCTCCCTCCTCCTTGAGCCTTCTTCGCCGTTCGATGTGCGAAACCCTCGAGATCGCCTAAGCGCTCCCGAGGGCTCGCGAACCCGCTGGCGGCGGAAGGGCGCCTGGTTCGTCGCCACCGGAGTGGCCAGGTCCCTGCTCCTTCCCGATGATGGACGGACCCTCATCGGGTGCCTCGCTTTCGCTTGGCGTCGGTCACGGCCAGCGACCCCGTGATCGGCATGGAGGATCGAACGGCCTCCACACATCCCTTCCGGCAGCGTCCTGTCAGAAGGGTGCACCCATGAGCTCCAACCGCCTCATGCGCACGGGACGAGTATTCACCTCGCCCGGAATCGCCGCAATGGGGAGAACGCTGACGTCCGCGTCAGCGCTTTGAAGTAAGGCGTTCGCGCGGCTCACCACTCCACGCTGAACCCGATGCTCGGCAGCAACCCGAGCGACGCATTGCGCACCACCGCCGCCGTCCGCGGATCCCACTCCTCGTTGGTGATGTTCTCTCGGCCGTACACGTTCTGCACATCGAGATAGCCCACCAACTGCAGCCGCCGCAGCGACCACCGACGGTCCACGCGCAGGTCGAGCGCGTGGAAGAGTGGCAGTCGCCCGCCTTCGTTCCACCGCGTGAAATCCCGCCGCCCCGCCTGCGGACCGGTCGTGATGATCGGCGTGAGCGGCAGGCCCGTCGCCACGCGCACCTTGCCGCTCACCTCCCACTTGGCATTCGGGCGCCAGCCGAGCACGGCGTTGCCGATGAAGCGCGTGTCGAAGCTGCCCGGGCGGCGCACGCCGTCGGCCCCGTCGAACGTCGTCCGACTCACGCTCACGCTCGCGAGCCCGAAGAGCAGGATGTCGCTGAGCTGCTTCTGCACCAGCGCCTCCACCCCCATCGAGCGCCCCGTCGCCTCGGCGACGAGCGGTTCGAGGCCGAACGGGATGTCGCTCGTCACATCATCGAAGCCCGCGGGCGCGAGCACCGCCTGCGGACGGAAGACGCGGCGGGGATACCCGGTGTAGCGCTTGGCGTACGCCTCGAACTGCACCTTCACGTCGGGGCGCGGGAGGTGCTCCACGCCGAGCACACCCTGATCGGCACGGAAGGGGGGCAGGGTGCGGTTCGACGGGTCGCCGATGAGCCAGATGTAGCTCGGCGCCTGCCAGTAGCTGCCAAGGCTCGCGGTGAGCGTCGTGCGTTCGGTCAGCGCATACCGGGCACCCAGACGGGGACTCGCGCGCAGCGCCCCGTCGAGGAAGCCGTAGCGATCCAGGCGCAGGCCGGTGGTGGTGCGCAGCTTCGCCGTCGCCTGCCACGCGACCTGGCCGTAGAGCGCCTGACGGTCCGCCGTGAACGACGTGTCGACCGTGAGCGGCCTGGGGAGGCCGACCGCGTCGAGTCGCGCCGCGCCCGGGAGCAGGACGTCGTAGTCGAGCGTGCTCGCGTACTTCATCTGCGCGCCGCCGGACAGCTCGACCCGCGGCGTCGCCTGGATGGAGAGGTCGGCGCGCAGCGAGGTCTCGCCCTCGGTGGAGAAGGCGCGGAAGATCGTGTTCGGCGGGTCGAGCGAGTCGTTCTGGATGGTCGTGAAGCGCGTCCACGTGCGGCCGAGCGTCACGTCGAGCACGCCGCGCTCGAGGAGCCGGCGCCAGGTGAGCCCCGAGAAGTACTGCCGTTGCGACGGCGCGACGACGCGCGAGTTGTCGTAGCGCTGGTCGGGTTCGTCGTTGAAGAAGGTGACCGTGCCGTCGGCCCCGATGACGAGGAACGAGAGCGTGCTCCGGTCCCCCAGGCGCTCGACGACCTTCAGCTGGCCATCGACGTACGCGGGGACGAACCCGAATCCCGCTGCCTTGAAGAGCAGGTCGAGGTACGACCGTCGCGCACTGAAGTAGAAGGAGCCGTTCTCGCCGAGCGGTCCTTCGGCCACGGCGAACCCGCCGGTGGCCGAGAGCGTGAACTCGCCGGCGAGCCGCTCGCGATTGCCCTCGCGGAGCGTGATGCTCGTGACCGACGCGGTGCGGTCGCCGTACTTGGGCGCGAAGCCGCCGGTGGAGAAGCTCGCGCCCTCGACGGCATCGACGTTGATCAGCGAGAGCGGTCCGCCGGTCGAGCCCTGCGAACCGAAGTGGTTGATGTTCGGCACCTCGATCCCGTCGACGAGGAAGAGGTTCTCGAACGGCGCGCCGCCGCGGACCACGAGGTCGTTGCGTCCCGGCTGCGTCACGCCCACGCCGGGGAAGAGGGCGACGGCCCGCACGACATCCTCCTGCACGCCGGGGGCGCGGCGGATCGCCTCGCTCGTGAACGACTGCGTGCTGGTCGTGGCGCTGAGCGAGGGGAGGAAGTAGGAGGCGGTGACGGCGACCGCGCCGAGGTCGGTCGCGATGGGCGCGAGTCGCACGACGACGGTCGCCGGCTTCGCCGAACCGACCACGAGGTCCGGGACGATGAGCGGTGCGTAGCCGATCGCGCGCACCTGCACGCGCCAGACGCCGGGCGCGACGCCGGTGATGACGAATCGCCCGCGCGCATCGGTGGTCGCGCGGCGTTCGGTGCCCACGAGGAGGACCTGCGCCCCGTCGAGCGGCGCGTCGGTCCCCGCGGCGAGGACGGTCCCGGAGATGAGACCGGCCGCCGCCTCCTGGGCGACGGCCGGCCTGATGGTCCCGAACGAGAGGAGGAGCAGGCCGAGGATGGTGCGGAGTACTGGTCGCATCCTCGGTGAACGCCCGAACTACATCCGCGGTTTCGGCGGCTTCACGAACTGGTCCAGCCAGGCCATCATCTCGAAGAGGGTGTGCCCCACGCTCTCGCGCGCCTGGTAGCCATGCGACTCCGACGGCAGCTGCACGTAGCGGACCGTCGCGCCGTTCCCCTTGAGGGCGGCATACATCCGCTCGGACTGGATGGGGAAGGTGCCGGTGTTGTTGTCCGCCATGCCGTGCACCAGTAGGATCGGCGTCTTGATCTTGTCGGCATACGTGAACGGCGACATCCGCTCGTAGAGGTCCTGTGCCTGCCAGTAGCTCCGTTCCTCGCCCTGGAATCCGAACGGCGTCAGCGTCCGGTTGTACGCTCCCGAACGCGCGATGCCGGCGCGGAACAGCCGGGTGTGCGCGAGCAGGTTCGCGGTCATGAACGCGCCGTACGAATGGCCACCCACGGCGATCCGATCGCGGTCGGCGACCCCCATACCGACGATCTGGTCGATCGCCGCCTCGGCGCTCGCGGTGAGTTGCTCCACGTAGGTGTCGTTCGGCTCCTTCCCGTCGAACCCGATGATCGGCATCGTCGGGTCATCCATCACGCCGTACCCCTGCAGCAACGCGAAGAGGTGCGACGAGCCGCCGGGCCGCGTGAAGCGGTAGGGCGAGCCGGTGACCTGCGACGCCGCGTCCGCCGAACCGAACTCGAGCGGGTACGCCCAGAGCAAGAACGGCAGCGCTCCGTCGCGCTGCTTGTCGTAGCCGGGCGGGAGGTACACGGTCGCATGGAGCTTCACGCCGTCGCGGCGCGTGTAGCTCACGCGCTCGCTGCGCACGCCCGCGAACTCCGGCGCCGGATCCTTGAACTCGGTGATCTGTCGCGGCGCGATGCGGCGCACGAGGTCGCGCTGCCAGAGATTGGGCGGCTCGGAGACGGACTCCCGTCGCGTGAGGAGCCGCGTGCCGTTGTCATCGAGCAGGTCGGTCACGGTCTCGTAGTAGGGCGCGGTGGACTGGAAGAGCCGCGCCGTCTTGCCCGTGGCAAGCTCATACCGGTCGACGAACGGCCGGTCGCCCTCGGGGCTCGCGCCGCTGCCGCGGAGGAAGGCGGACTTGCCGTCGGCCGTGACATGCAGCACCTGCTGGCCGCGCGCGTCGCGGCGCGTGACGAACTGGCCCGGATCGCCGTAGCGGTCCTCGGTGGAACGCTCCCAGAGCAGGCGCGGCGCGGTCTTGCCGCTCGGGTCGATCGCCCAGGTGCGCGTCTTCCGCTGGCGGCTGTGCGACTCGGTCGCCAGCGCGAGGTCGGCGCGCGCCCAGGTGATCCCGCGGGCGCGCCACTCGGTCTCGAGCACCGTCGCGGGCTCACCGGCGAACGGCGCGGCGAGGCTCAGCACGCGATCGCGCTTCGCGGCCTGCTTGGTCGGATCGCCACCATCGAGCGCCTCGGTCCACGCCAGCGTCGCCGCCGCGTCGGCGCGCCACGACGGATTGCGCGGGCCCACCTGCGCCCCGTCGCCGCCCCACGCGACGCGTTCGATGAGCGGCCGGGTCGCGAGCGTGCGCGCGACGCGCCCGTCCATCGCCCAGACCTCGATGCGCGTCGGGAAGAAGTTGAGCGGCACCGAGTACGAGAAGGGTCGCGAGAGCGTCGTCACGAGGAGCCACTGGCCGTCGGGGCTCACCGTGGCGCCGGAGATGATCCCCGCCGCGCCGATCGGCGTCACCGCGCCGTCGAGCGTCACGCGCGCCAGCTGGCTCGTCGCGTAGTGCGCGAAGATCGCCTCGTCGTGCGGGCTCTTGAGCAGGTCCTGATAGGTCGCGGCGCGATCGGCGCTTCCCGTCAGCGTCTGCTGAACGATCGGCCCCACCGGCGTCGGCGCCGCGACCGGTTCGGCGCCGCGATCCTGCGGCACGAAGGTGCAGACGAGGGCCTCGTCGCCCGTCCAATCGCATGGTGCGCCGAGCACCGCGTTCAACCGGCGTGCGGAGAGCTGCCGCGCGCTCTTCGCGGCGACATCTCCCACCCAGAGCGTGAGCGCATCGTCGGTGCTCACCACGAACGCGAACCTCTTCCCGCTCGGCGACCAGCTCGGCGCGCCCACGCCCGCGCCAGCCGGCAGCGTCATCGCGATGGGCGTCGCCGCGCCGCCGCCGATCGGCATGATCGACATCCCCCGCGCCGGATTCTGCCGCGACGGTCCGCTCGTGCGGGGATCCAGGCGGATGCCCGCCACGCGGTACTCGGGCGCGGCGATCTCGCTGATGGGCGGCAGGCCCGGCCGCTCGAGGAGGAGGATCCATTGGCGGTCCGGCGTGACGATCGACGTCGGCGTCGCCGGGGCGTCGAGGATGCGCTGGATCGCGGCGGGGGGCTGGCGGTACGCATCCTGTGCGCCGGCGAGCCCGCCGACGAGCATGAGGAGGAGCGCGGCACGCGCGACGCGGCGCAGGCGCGCACCGGTGCAGGACGACAGGGACATCGCAAGGACTCCGCTGGAGGTAAGTACGACCGCTGGGCTACGAGTGTCGTCCGTCGAGCGTTGGCCGCCCGGACGCGGTCCGTCCCGAAACTACGCCGCGAGCCGCTGCGGCGCGCGGGGCCGGTTCACCGGCTCGCGCGCTCCACCCACCGGACATGGATCGCGGCCGAGTCGGGGAACCCCGCTGCGCTGAAGGCCCGCGCGAAGCGCTCGTGCAGGTCGCGGCGCGTGCCGTACAGGTGGACGCTCTCGAGCGACCCGTGCGAAGCCTGATGCAGCACGCCGAGCGCGTCGCGCGGACGTTCGAGGAGGAGGAGCACGTCGGCGAGCGCGAGCTGCGTGCGCGCATACGACCCGGTGGGACTCCAGCGTGCGGCCTCGAAGGCGCGGCGCGCGCCCTCGAGATCGCCACGCGCACGCAGCAGCAGCCCGCGCACGTGATGGTGCAGCAAGCGATCGCGGCCGTACGCGCTCTGCACGCCCCACGCCTCGATCTCCTGTGCCCGTCGTGCGAGCGCGAGCGTGTCCCCCGAGGCCGCGAGCGCATCCGCCGCGAGCGTGCCCATCCACGCCCGCCATCGCGCCACCGCGTGGGGGGAGTGCACCGGCCCGTTCTGTTGCGCGAGGGAATCGAAGAGCGCCGCGGCCGCGACGGGGCGCCCCGCTTCGAGGAGGGCTTGGGCCTGCTGCATCCGATGCACCGACCAGGCAGCGCGCTCGTGCGCCGGGATCGAGTCGAGGAGTGCGCGAAGGCGGCGTTCGGCGAGGTCTGGTCGTCCCGCGTTGCGCTCGGCGATCGCCGCGAACCAGGCCGCGTGCCGCCGTCGCGCAGGATCGGGGTGGCGGAGTTCCTCGGCCAGCAGCGCCACGGCCCGCTGCTCCTCCCCCGAGCGGATCGCCCAGACGGCCTCGTACACGTGCTGGTACGGGTCGGCCGGATTGAGCACCACGGCCCGACGGGCGGCCGCCGCGGCCTCGACGAGGTCGTTCGCGTGCTGTGCCACGGTCGAGCGCGCCGCGGCCGCGCGGCCCGCGTCGGGCTGCCGCGTCTGCCACTCGCGCGCGACGCGGGTCGCCGCCGCGAGCGAATCGGCCAGCAGGTGCGCGTTGATCAGCCCCTCGTACGCATCGCAGGCGAGGCACGACACCTCACTGCGCTCGAGCCCCGGCGCGTCGAGCATGATCGCGCGCTCGAAGGCGCGCGCCGCCATCGCGAAGTCGCCGCGCCAGACGAGCGCTTGGCCGAGGAGCAGATGTCCGTTGGGATCGAGCGGCCAGAGGCGCACGAGCGAGTCCGCGAGCACCTCGCGCACCGGATCCTCCTCGAGCAACGCGCGTTCGGCGCGCACGAGCAGCCGCTCCCGCTCGGGCAGGCGGTCCGCCGCCCGCAGCGCCGTGTCGAGCTGTGCCGTCGCCGTCGCCTTGTCCCACTCGCCGATCGCCTGCGCGAGCCGCAGCCGCGCGAGCGCGAACGAGGGGTCGGCCCGGATGGCGTCCACGAGCCACTCGATCGCGCGCACCCGATCGCCCATCGCGCGCGACCGCTCGCCCCGCTCGTACGATTCGAACGCCGCGAGCGAGGCCGTCGACACGTGCGCGAGTGGCGCCGAGGGCATGCGACGCCCGAGCGCCTCGGCGAGTTCCGCCGTCGCCTGGTCGACCGCCGCGAAGAGGTCGCCCGCCTCGACGACGATGCCATGACGGATCCGGCCATCGCGGCGCTCCGTCAACCGCAGGTCGAGTCGCACGCTCCCGCCGCGACGCGAGACCGAGCCGGAGATCACCAACGCCGCACCGGCGCGCAGCGCGGTCCGCGTGGAGTCGAGGGCCAGGCCCGGCGGCGCGGGCGGAAGGATCGCAATCCCTTCGATGCGCGCCAGGTTGGTCGCGAGCATCTCGTCGATCGGTCGCATGCTCGAATCGGGGGTCGAGGCGATCGCGAGCGGTTCGAGCGCGATCAGCGGCGGCGACGCGTCCACGGGCGAGGGGGCGCGCCACGGACCCCGCCACGCTCCCACGACGAACAGGAGCGCGGTCGCCGCAAGGGCCCAGCGGGTCCATCCGCGTCCGCGGCGCGACTCCGCCTCCGACCAGAGCCGGGCCGGGTGCAACGACTCGCGCGCCACGCGCTGGATCACGACGTGCGCGATCGTGTACGCCGCATCCGGCGCGGTCGCAGCGCGGAGGAGCCCGTCACGGACGAGCGCGTCGAGTGCCGCGACCAGCGCGGCGTGCCCGAGCCCGGTGGCGTGGCCGAGCGCGGCGACGGTCGCCCCCGCGACGCCCTCCGGGGCCCCGGAGATCCGGTCGAGCACCGCGCGCTGGTCGGGTGGGAGCGCGTCGAGGCGCTCGCTGATCGCGTCGCGCAGGTCGGCGGGAACGGGGGCGGAGTCCGGGAGGGAGTGCAAAGCCCAGGCCCCGTTCGCGGAGGGCACGAGCACACCGTCGGTGCGATAGCGGTCGACGAGCGCGAGGATCCACGCCGGATGCCCGTCGGTCGCGGCCGCGAAATGGGACGCGAGCGCCGCCGTCGCTTCCGGCTCCAGCGGCAGCACCGAAGAAAGCAACGTCGCGATCGCCTCGCGCCCGAGCCCGGCGAGCGCGAGGCGATGGACCCCGCGCGGCACGGCGAGCGCGCGCCAACTGCTCACGATGACCATCGTCCGGCCGGGAGGCGCGAGGAGCGCGTTCCGCAGCGGCTCGGCGTCGGCGGTCCAGAGGTCCGCATCGTCGAGCACGAGCAGGAGCGGCCGTTCGGCGGCGATCGCCGCGATCACCGCGGCGAGGTCCGCGGGTGCGGCCGCACGACCATCCTCGATCGCGTCGCGCGTCCGGGTGATCACCGCGGGATCGGCCGCCGCGGCGCCGCGCGCCTCGAGCAAGGCCCGCGTGACGCGCTGGACGATCGCCTCGCCGCCCTCGCTCGCGCGGATCCAGACGAGACGCCGCGCCGCCGCCGGGATCGCTCGCGCAAGATCCTCCACGAGCCGCGTTCGACCGATGCCGTCGATGCCGGTGAGCACGACGCCCACGCCGACGGTGTCGGCGCCACCCTCGACCGCCTCGTCCCACCAGCCGCGCAGTGCCGCGAGTTCACGGTCGCGGCCCACGAGGTCCGCCCGGGCCTTGGTCGCGGGCGTGCGCGTGCTCGGGGTGTGCCGCGCGCGCGCGAGCGCATGCAGTGCGCTCGCATCGAGGCCGTTGGACTCGAACCGCGGGAGCGCCGCGGCGAGGACCGCGGCCGCATCGGCCTCCGCGCCGGCGCGGCGCAACGTGCGCACCAGCTGCAACACGCTGTCGGCGTCCAGCGGGAGGTCGGCCTCGAGGCCACGCGCACACCGTTCGGCGTCGCGCCACTGGGCCGTGGCGATCGCCGCATCGCGCCGCGCGGAGAGAGCGCCGCGAAAGCGCGCGCGATAGGCTGCGCGCCGGCTGGCCAACCACTGGGAGAAGGGTTCGCTCCCGAGGTCGTCGAAACCCGGAAGGAGGCGATCCGGCAGGGGCGCCTGATCGCCCTCGCGCAGGAGCCCATCGCGCTCGAGGTCCAGCAGATCGCAGTCCGCGGCGGGGACGAGGCGGAGGCCGGTCGGCGACTCGACGAGGTGGTCCCCGAGCTCGCGACGAAGGACGAGCAGGGCTTGCCGCAGGGAATGCCGGGCGGCGCTCTCGTCCTTCTCACCCCAGAAGAGCGTGGCGAGCGCCTCCCGCGAGACGGAGCCCGAACCGTCAAGCGCGAGGTAGGCGACGAGCGCCAACTCCTTCCGGCGGAGGGAGGCTCGTTTGCCATTCACGAGGATGCGCGGGTCGTCGAAGAGGGTCGCGGTGACCATGTGTCAACTGCTTGTAGGGCAACGGGTTGACGCGGGTCGTGACGGCGCCGTGTCGACCGCCGCCCATCTTGGCGCTTCAATATGATGCAGATACCTGCTCCGCGACGCGAGTCGGAGGTCTTCCTGAAGCGGGCCCGATGAGGGTGCTGTCACGGATCGCCAGGCTCGGGGCTGCCGCCGTGGGCCTCCTGTCCGCCACGTCGTCCCTCGCGCCGGCCCAGGCCGGAACGTGGGACCTCTCGCTCGTCCTCGCGCCGACCCTGCCGTCGCGCGTCGACCTGCTCGCGACCCAGGCCGGCTATCTCACGATGGTCGTCACCTACACCGGTACCGGCCTCGCGAACTTCGAGGTGCGGTCCCGGCTGAGCGCGAGTGGCGGGTTGAGCGCGAGCGCCTCCAGCGTGCCCCGCGCGGCGACCGGGCCCGGGACGCACATCTTCTCCAACACCACGCGCGCACTCGTCGATGACCCGACGCTGGTGCTGCCGCGGACGTGGGAGCTCCTCGCCACACGCGGTGGCGCGCTCCCGCCCGACCGCTATCGCTTCTGCGCCACCGTCTTCGTCGACGGCGCTGCGGTCACCGCCGAACGCTGCGCCACGACGGTCGTCGAAGCCCCACAGCCGCCGGTGCTGCTCCTGCCATCGGATGTCGCGACGATCACCACCGCGATGCCGACCTTCGTCTGGACACCGGCGACGCAGGTCGACGCGACGAGTCGGCTCCGCTATCGCCTCAGGATCGCGGAGCTTCCCGCCGGCCGCCTGCCGGCGGAGGCGCTCGGAGGACTCGCGTGGCACGAGGCCGAGGTCGAAGGGCGCGCCCAGTACGTCTATCCGCTCTCGGCGCTCCCGCTGCGCGACGGGATGACCTACGCCTGGCAGGTGACGGCGTACGACGCGGATGGGAAGCCATACGGCGTGAACGGCGGGCGGAGCCGGATCCAGCGCTTCGTGTCGCGCGATCCCGCGGCGGCGGCGTCGCTCGGGGCCGTCGAGGTCGTCGCCGGCATCGCGGAGATCGCGTCGCTCCGCGGGGTGCGCGTGATCGGGGGTGACGTGGACCGGTTGGTCGTGAGCGGTCCGGTCCCGCTCCGCCTCACCATCGGCGCGGGCGCCCCTCGCGAGATCACCGCGATGGCGCGGGACCTCGTGATCGCGCGCACGGGCGCGAGCCCCCGCGTGATCGGCGGTGAGCTCGATGCGACCGTCGATCTTCCCGTCGCGGGCGACGCGCGCATCCGTCGGCTGCGGCGCGCGCCGGACGGGAGCCTGCAGTTCGCCGGCGTGATCCGTGTGGGCGGGATCGACATCCCCGCGACCGGCACGACGGCGCGCAACGGTCCGTTGCTCGGCGCCACCGCGCCGGCAGGCGCCGCGCTGGCGCGCATCGGCAACGACACCGCCGCCGTCCTCGTCCGCAAGGTGACGCTCGCACGGGTCGGTGCCACCGTGCAGTACGAGCGCGCGGTGGAGCTCTTCGGCGAGCCGGCACCGTGCGCGCCGATGGTCACGCTCGACTCGGCCACCGCCACGGTCGACCTGCTCTGCAGCTCCGCGCCCGCCTCGCGCGCTCCCGTGGCGCTCACGTCCGCGCGCGGACGCTTTCGCGTGAGCGGTACCGCGATCACCCAGGCGGATCTGCAGCTCGGCCTCCGCGAGACGATGCCGTTCACGAGCGGCCTGGCGGAACTGCAACTGACCGGCCGTTTCACGCGGGCCGAAGGCCTCAGCGCGTTCACCACCGCGCTCACGGGTCGCGATCCGTCGCTCCGCTTCGGCGCGTTGCGCGTGCGACTGCGGACGGTCGCGCGCGCGCAGGTCGGATGGCGCGCGAATGAGGGATGGAGCGTCCGCGCGCCCGCGCGCGCCGACGTCGAGCTGCCCAGCGTCGCCCTGCGGGTGATGGCGCTCGATTCGGTGATGATCACCGCGTCAGGGCTCGAACTCCCGGCGATCGAGCGCGATGGGACGGTGCTGGGCATGGCGGCCCTCGTCTCGGGCAGTGCGCGCGTGCGACCGACGCTGGTGCGCTGGCCCGCGACCACGCTGGCCTGGGGTGACGGCGCGCCATGGCGCGCGACCCTCGGTGGCGTCGGTGCCGTGGCCAGTACCTCCGCCTGTGTGCAAGGCGTGACGGTCCCCGCGCCGCGAGGCCTGCTCACCACCACGCGTCTCGACTGGCCTTTCGACACGGCGCGGGTCGACGGTCAGTGCGTCGTGCGCAAGCCGAACGGCAGCACGGTGGCGATCGTTGCCGTGAGCGGCGCCGTCACCGGCGTCATGGCGGCCGACACGATCGCATTGACCGGCAGCGTCTCGACGATCGAGCGCACGCTCACGGCGGCCACGGCCCCCGACACCGCGCGCGCTCCGCTCGCGCCCGAGATCCCGTTCACCATTCGTGTGCCCGGAGGCGCGGTCGCACTGCGCGACGGCGCGGGCCGCGCGCTGGTGACGGTGCGTCGAGTGGACGAGCGGACGCTCGCCTTCACGCCGATCGCGGCCACGCTGCCGTTCACGCTCGCCGGTGGCGTCACGGGAACAGCGCGCGCCGACAGCGTGCGCTACGACACGCGCAGTCAGCGGCTCTCGGCCGGCACGTTGCGCGTCGCGTTCGTCGCCCGCGACACGGCCCGCCGTGTGCCGCTCGCCGCATTGCCGGCGGAGGTCGACTCGCTCGTCGTGCGCGGTGACCCGCTCGCGCCGGCGGGCACGCTGCATGCCACGCCGATCGTCCACGGCCGGCCGATGGGCGGGTCGGTCGCGTTCGCGGTGAACGAGTCGAGCATCGCCTCGGGGGCGTTCGACGTGGCGGATGCCGCCGCTCCGCCGCAGGCACTCGTCGCGGGTGGCGCGGTCACACTGCAGGCCACGCGCGTCTCCGGCTCCGTGCGCATCCCGCTCTCCGGCGGACCGTCGACTCGCGACCTGATCGTCACGGGCGAGCTGCGCGCACTCGGCCTGGCGCATCGTCTGCGGTTGCGCATGCCGACGGGGGGCGAAGGCGCGGCGACGGTGCTCGCCGCCGACCCCGTCCCCTCCGGAGCGGCCGCGGCGCCCGGCGTGGTGCGGCTCGACTCGCTGCAGGTCTCGCGGCTCGTATGGAGCGCGGCGAACGGCTTTGCCTTCCGATTCGTCGGTGCGGGCCAGCTGATGCTGCCGCTGCGCGACGGGAGCGCGATGCGCGTGCCGATCGCGAGCGCACTGCTGGACGAACGCGAGGTCGCCTTCGCCGCCACGCGCACCGGTGCCGACTCGGCGGTCTCGACGCTCACCGAGGGCGTGAGCGCGCGCGCGACGAGCTGGGACCTGCCGGCGTTCCGGACCAGCTGGAGTGCGATCGCGACCGCGCGGCCGGCGAGCGTGAGCGGCGACCTGCAACTGCGCTTCGCACGCACCGCCGCACTCGCTACCGAGTGGTTCGGCGCACGGATCACCTGGCGCGCCGACTCGACCGTCTGCGGCACCGCCGAAGCGCGTCCGCTCGCGCGCGCCGTGACGCACCGGCAGGGTGGCGCGGAGCTCAGCCTCACGGCCGTCGCGCCGCTGGTGCCCGCATGCAATGGCGGCGCGTCGGCGTTCGGCGCGCGCGTGACGGCGGCGGTCGTGCGCAACGCGCCGGTCAGCGCGAGCGCGGCCGAGTGGCCGCTGGTCGCGCCGCTCGCGCTCGCGCCGGCGACGGGACTGCTCACCGGTGGCGAGACCGTCACGCTCGGTGCGACGGCCGCGGCGGGTGCGCTGCAACTCACGCTCGGTGCCGGCCGTGTGGACGTGACGCCCGACACCGTGCGCTGGACCGGCCGCGCCGAGGCGCGGCTCGCGAGCGCGGGGGCGGGCTCGCCTGCGGCGAGTGCGGACGCGAGCTACGACCTCGGTCGCGGCCGGCTCTCGGCGGGGCGGTTCGAGATCACGACGCCCTTCACCTGGCGGCTCGCCAGCGGGAATGGCGTCGTCGCGGTGACCGTGCCGCGGGCGGTCTTCGACGCCGATGGTGCGACGTTCAGCGGCGAAGGCACCGTGGTCGGCACGCCGGCGCGGATCCTGTTCGACCAACTGCGACTCGGCGGTGCGACGCTCGCGGTCACCGGCGGCAGCGCGCGCGTGACCGGCACGTTGCCGCTCGCGCTCGACAACGCCGGTTGGCGCGTGGCAACGAGCGGACTCGTGACGCTCCCGCTGGTCGATCCGCTGCTCGACGCGACCGGGCTCTCGGCCGCGGTCGCCGGTCAGTCCGCGGTCGCGATGCCGGCGCTCAACGCGCCCGGACTCGATGCGCGGCTGGGCGCCGATTTCCGGTTCGATGCCGACGCCGGCGGCGTGCTCCGCGGTCGCGTGGACCTGTTCGACGGGACCGCGCCCAACGCCGCGCGCCGCGCATGGATCGACTCCACCGGCGTGAACATCGTCGGTGCCGTCGCGGTGGTGCCCGACTCGCTCGCACTGCCGAGCTTCGACATCGCGTACGTGCGGCTCCGTGCGAACGGACAGCAGATCGTCGCGACGTCGGCCGGTGCGAACGGTGCGCTCAGCATCAACACCGGCAATGCCACGATCGACGTGATCGTGCCCGCGCTCGGCGGCCTCTCGGTCGCGATGCAGGGTTCGCTCACGATCGATCAGGCGGGCCAGGTGAGCGGCGGGTCGCTGGCGGCGACCTTGCCCGCCGCGGTCGCGATCCCGGGAGCGCGGTTGCCGTTCCAGCTGCGCGGGCTCTCGTTCGGTCGTGTGAACGGCGCGTTCGGGCTGCGTGCCAGCGTGTCCGCGCCCCAACTGCCGGGTCTGCCGGAGATCACGCTGCCGGCCGTCGACCTCTCGCTCACCGCGTCCGGGTTGAGCGGGACGGTCCGCAACGGCACCTGCGCGGCGGGCGGCGCACCGATCGCGACGCAGGCGTATGCGAGCGGCGCGCTCACGGTGAAGCTGCTCGGCATCGAGGCCGACCTCACGGCGCGCACGCTCTGTGCGCGGCTCGAGGCGGTCGCGCTGCTCGGCGGTGCGGGCGCGACGCCCACGACGATCCCCGTCTCCGCGACCTGGAACGTGGGCAGCGGCGCGTGGCTCGTGACCGGCACCGCGCAGGCGCTGCCCGAGATGACGCTCGGCAGTGCGGTGCTCACACCCGATCTGCTCGAGGGCCTCACGGTGCGAGCGACCGCGGGCAGCTTCGCGCTCGTGGTGAAGGGCGCGGTGCGCTTCCCCGCGCTCAGCGGTGACGCCGTCGCGATCGATCTCGAGCAGCTGCGCATCGCGACCGACGGCATCAGCGCGACGGCGAGCAACGCGCTGCCGCAGACGATCGGACTCTTCGACGACCTGGTGACGCTGCGCACCTCGCGCGTCGTCGCGACGTACGCATCGGGTGCGCTCGCGGTGACGGTGGACGGCGGGATGACGCTCGCGGGCGAGGCCGGTCTCACGGTGAGCGGGCTCGTGTTCCGCTCGACCGGCGCGCTCGAGGGCGGCTCGGTGACGTTCGCGCGGCCGGCGTCGCTGCTCGGGGGCAAGCTCTCGCTCGGGTCGCTCGCATTCGGCGCGCAGGCCGGCCGCATGCGCGCCGACATCGGTGGGTCGCTCACGTTGCCCGCCCCGTTCAATGCGGGCGCGACGGCGTTCACGATCGACGTGCGACCACAGGGCGCCGGCTGGAACGCGACGCTCGAGCTCCCCGCGCTGGCCTTCGGCACCGGGCTGCGGATCGGCGACAACGCGAGCACCGAGATCGAGTTCGGCGACGTCGCGACCTTCGACCTGCTCGGGCTGGGGATCTCGCTCGACCTGCGCGCACCGGCGAACGCGAGCATCACCGCGGCAGCCGCGCTCTACCTGATGAACGACACCGACCGCGCGATCGTCTTCGGCGATCCGGCGCATCCGACCACGGCGCCCGGGCTGCGGATCGATGGCGACGGGGTCGAATGGAATGCCACGTTCGCGGGCGACCTGCCGACGCTCGACCTCGGGCTGTTCCGGTACGCGCTCACCGGGTTCGGCGGTGTCTCGGCCGGCAACTCGTTCGGCTTCGAGTTCGCCGGTCAGGCGTCCCTCGACGTGCCTGGCGTGAGCGGCACGCTCGCGCTCGAGGGACTGCGCATCGGACTCGACGGCGTCACGCCGGGCGGGCTCGGCGCCGGCCCGCACGAGCTCTCGCTGCTCGAGGGCATCGCGACCTTCCGGATCGGCGCGTTCGAGAGCGGCACCAACACTGCGCTCACGCTCACGTCGGCGGGCGCAGCGGGGAGCGCGAACTCGCAGACCACCACGGTGCAGGCGGCGGAGTTCGTCCGCATCCGCAATGCGGGCATGACGCTCGGGTTCGAGTTCTTCGAGGGCAGCGTCGAGGAAGTGCTCATCTACCGGCTCGCCAACGGCGACAAGTCGATCGGCGTGATCCGGGCCGCGCTGTCGCTCGCCGGCTCGGCGGACGTGCAGTTGTCGATGCGCTACGTCAACGGCAACGACGGCATGCGCCTCAGCGCCGGGGGATCGGCGACGATCATCGGCAGCACCGGCTTCGGCGCGGCGGGCTTCTTCTCCAATCGCGACGGAGATCTCGGCGCGGGGCTCTTCGTCGCGGCCGCGGCGAACATCCCGCTGCTGCCGCCGCTCATCAGCCTCGCCGGCATCGGGGGTGGCCTCTACATCAACCCCACCGGCGAGGACATCCAGTTCGTGCTCGACGTGGTCGAGGGCATCGGCCTGCGCCTCGTCGGCGAGCCGCCGGAACTTCCGGGGCCGGGACGCACGCTCGGGTTCGCGACCTTCCTCTACGCCGACGCCGGTCTGATCGGCGCGGGCGGCGCGTACGCGATCCAGGGCAAGGCGTTCCTGCAGGTGACGTCCGCGTACACGCGCATCGACGCGCGCGGCGTGCTGTTGGGGATGGACGACAACCTCGCGGCGGGCGTGATGCTGGAGGTCCGCTACGGTGACGGCTGGACGGTGCTCGGCCGCGGCGAGGCGACCGTGGACTTCCCCGGCGTCGATGGCAACGCGAGCCTCGACTTCCTGCTGAGCCGCAGGAACGGGCGCTTCACCTGGGCGATCGACGCGCACGCCGCGCTCGACGTGGTGGCGTTCAACGCCTACGGTGATCTGATGGCGTCGCAGGACGGCTTCTTCGCCGAAGTGGGCATCGGATCGGGCTTCGAGTACGGACCGGTCGAGATCAACTCCTCGGTGATGGTCGGTGTGTTCCTCGACGCCTCGCGCCCCAAGTTCGGCATCTACGGCGAGGTGCGGGCGAGCGTGGAGATCCT
This sequence comes from Gemmatimonadota bacterium, assembly GCA_016714015.1. Lineage (NCBI taxonomy): Bacteria > Pseudomonadati > Gemmatimonadota > Gemmatimonadota bacterium. Next base: position 1,115,167 of record JADJNZ010000001.1, on the reverse strand, counting down.
CTCGGTCGAGGCGAGCGCCCGGCTCAAGGGTGCGCTCGTCCTCGACCACGGCATCTACCTCGGCTTCAGCGGCGTGGGCAAGGTGCGCGTGGCGGGCATCACGGAGCGCGCCGCCGTGCATGCGAGCTTCGACCATGGTGACTTCGACGCCGGCTTCGGGCGTGACAAGAATCTCGACAAGCAGATCGCGGAGATGCGCGGCGGGTCGCGGCGCCTCAAGCGCGCGACCGACGCGGCCGCGAGCGCGTTGCGCGAGGAACTCGCACTCGAGGCCTTCCTGCTCGACGATGCGACGTTGAACGCGGCGGCGTTCGCGCTGCTCAATCTCTCGGAAGACCAGCGCGACGACATCTTCCGCGACGTGCTCGCGTCAGAGGAGCGGGTCGCACTGCCGGCCGCGCTCGATGCCCGAATCGGGAACGCGAACTCGCCGAGCGAGTACCGGCGCTGGGTGCACGATTCGGTGATCGGTGATCCGCGGCGGCCGCGTGCCTCGGACGTGAACCTCAGTCGCGACACCTTCGAGGGTGTGGCGGATCTGAGCGGGTCGGCGGCTGCGACCGTGCTCGAACGCTTGTCCATCGTGCTCGACGACGCCTCCGAGGTGGTGATCGGCGAGGTCGTGGGCGGTTCGCCGGTCACGGCCACGCGCACGCCGGGACTCCCGTTGCGACTGACGCTCGATGCGGCGGCCTACGACGCGACCGTATCCGCGGCGACAGCCGGCCGTCTCGCCGCACTCTCACTCGACGATGTCGCCGCGATGCTCGCGCAGGCGGAGGCCGCGCTCGACTCCATCGACGCGGCCCTCGAGGGCGGGGGACTGCGAACGACGACGCTCCTCTACGCCGCCGCCGCCGAGCTGCTCGAGCAATGGCAGGCGGAGCGCCTCGCCGTCGGTGACCGCGCGAGTTTCTGGGCGAACAACCGCTCGCTCGGGATGTCGACGCGATCTATCGGTGCGCGCGACAAGCTCCGCGAGGGCTGGCGACAGGAGCTCGCGGCCGGTCGCATGAGCTACAGCTCCCTGATCGGGGCCGCGCTGCGGCGCCGTCTGACTGTGTACGCGCTCGCCGCGCTCAGTCCGGAGATGCAGGGTGAGACGGCACTGGAGGACCACAACACGTTCCGCCAGGCGCTCATTCGTCTCGACACGATCCCTGGGCGCGACGATCGCTTCCTCGACGTCGTCGCGAGCACGTGGGAAGAACTCTGGCGCACGTTGCCGCAGCGTGGACTGAACGCCGTGCGGACCGGTGCACCCCTCGAGGCGCGCGCCCTCGCGCCCGTGATGATCGCGCAGCGCGACACCATGGTCCGCTACCGCCGGGTGCTCACCGACGCGGTGGCCGAGCTGTACGCGGCCCGTCTCGAGATGACGGGACACGTGGCCGCGCTGTACGACGAGGCGCGCGCGCGTCCGGGCGCGCCGGCCGCGTGGCTCGTACGGCGCGACGAGTTGATGCTCGACCTCGAGCCGCCTGCGCTCTCGGCGCTCCGCGTCACGAGCCAGGCGCACGACGGCGTGACCCGCAGCGAGCTGCGCTGGGACGCGACGCACCCCAACGGACTCGGCGGGAGCAACGCGGTGATGAGCCGCGACGCGACGCGGATCCCGCAGTACATCGGGCGCGCGGCGGGCGTGAACACGCTCACGGCACGCGAGACGGCCGAGGAGACCGCGCGCTCCTATGGCGTGGCGGTGCGCGCGCACTCCGTCGCAGGCGCCTCGGTCGATCGCCGCGCCACGCTCGACGTGCCGCTGCCGCAGAACCCCATCCAGAACCTCGCATCGACCCCCTCGCTCACGCAGGCGCCGGACCAGATCCCGCAGCGCCCGACGGCGAGCCTCGACTACATCCTCCTTGAGCCCTTGCCGCTGGCAATGCCGGCCGGACGGATCGGCAACGAGAACGTGACGCGCTTCGAGAATGTGATGGCGGCCGCGGCCGACGTGCGCGTCCATTTCACGGCGGACCCGACCGCGCTGGACATCACCGTCGACGGGATCGGCTTCGGCTACTTCGCCGCCATCGAAGTGGCGATCGGCACCACGCGCACTGGCGAGCAGGTGCGCGCCTTCAGCGCCGCACCCTATGTGCGGACGGGCGGGAACACCGCCGTGCTGATGCTCCGCGGCCTCGCGCTCGCGCAGGACGTCGACCACTGGATCCGCGTGCGCGTGCGGGGCGTGTCCGGGTTGCTCTCACCCGAGTACACGCTGCCGAACGCGCTGCGCGTGGACGCGCGCGGGCCCGTCCCGCCGACGCTGCGCGCGTACGCGTTCGGCCCCGACCAGAGCGCGCTCGTGCAGCTCACGGCCGTCGAGCACGCGCCGTCGGGCCTGCGAATGTTTGAGTGGGTGATCTCGCGTTCGCCGAATGCGGAGGCCGTGTTCGGCGCCTTCACGCCGACCCCGTGGGGCTCGGACACGGTGAGGATCCCCGCTGCCGACCTCTCGCCCGGTGACACGACGTGGCTGCATATTCGCGCCGTCTCGTACGCGGGCGGCCGCGGGCCGATCCGTTCGATCCCGGTGCGGCCTCCGCCCGACTTGAGCGGGATCGCCGCCGGCGCCGCGGCGGCACCGAACGTTCCCGGCTACACGCCGCCCGGGCCTTCGTTCTCGCCCATCCTCGCGCCGGCGGTGCGGCCGCCGACCGCGCCGACCAGAGCGCCCACGGTGCCGAATGCGGTGCCGAACGGCGTGCGGAACTCGCCCACCATCCCGCGCGCTGTGACGCCGCCGGAGGTCAGATGAGCGCGCGCATGCGACGCATCGTCGGTGCGGCATCGGCGCTCGCCGGCGTGTTGGCGTGCGCGGCCGCGAGCGCGGCTTCGCCGACCGCGCTCGGGGCACAGGAAAGGCCGTCGGTACACGCCGTGCGCCGCGGCGACACGCTCGCCGTCTACTTCCTGGCGCCGATCCCGGCCGGGCGCGCGCTGCTGCTCGAACGTCAGGTCGGTGCCGAGTGGCGCGCGATCGGCGACACCGTGCGCGCGGCGAGCACTCGTGAGGAACTGGTCACACGACTCGGCGACAAGCTGCCGGATCTGATGCGACGCTTCAATGCGGAGACCGAGGCGCTGCTCTGGCTGCGGTTGCGCACCGACGCAGGCGCGGCGGGCCTCGCCTCGCTCTTCGATGGCGACCTCGCGACCGCGCTCGGCCGGTCGCTCCGCGATCCGCGGGTGGGCGCCGGACCGGCGCGCCATCGCGTGCGCGTCGTCGGCGGCGAGAGCGCGGTGTTCGACGTGCCGGCGCCGTCGGAACCGGAGCGCCTGCGCGCGCCGACGATCGCCAAGGTGTCGCATGTCCCGACGTCGGTGAACGTGACGTTCCGCATCGTCGCCAGTGACGCCATCGCCTGGCTGGTCGAGGGGCGGAGCAGTACCGATACCACTTGGCGACGGCTGTCGGTGCGGCCGGTGGCGCAGAGCGAGGAGACCGACACCATCGCCACGTCGTTCCCGCTGGCGCACGAGGGTATCGTCTGGCAGGTGGCGGTGCGCGCGCTCGGCGTGGGCGGAGTGCCGGGCCCGCTCTCGCCGGTGGTGCGCTACGAGGCGTTCGACCGTTCGCCGCCGCGCCCGGTGCTCGATCCGCGCGCCTCGCTCGACACGCTCGACCGCGTGCACCTGCGCTGGTCGGCTGCGCCCGAGCCCGACGCCGCGGGCTATCACGTCTATCGCGCCCGCGACGAGAAGAACTCCGGCGCGCGCGTCACCGGCCGTCCGCTCCCGGTCGAGCAGCTCGTCTGGCAGGACACCTCGACGCTCGAGAAGGGGCAGTGGGTGTATCGTCTCAGTGTCGTCGACAGCGCCGGCAACGAGAGCGTGCGCGGCAACGCCGCGCCGATCACGGTGCCGGACCGCACCGGGCCCGTGCTTCCGGGCACGCTCACCGCCACGGTCCTCGCCGACAGCGCGGTGCGACTCCGCTGGTCCAAGGCGCGTGCGGCCGACCTGCGCGAGTACATCGTCACCCGTCAACGCGGCGACAAGGCCGCCGGCGAAGGCTGGTCGCGGATCACGCGTCCGCTCGCGCTCGACACCGTGCTCGTCGACCGTGGCACCGATGGCGGCGGACTCCGCGGCGTGCGAATCCTGCGCTATCATCTCGTCGCGCTCGACTCCACCGGCAACGCGAGCGCGCCGCTCGACGTCGAGGTCGCGATCCCCGACCGCGTGCCGCCCGCCGCGCCCGCGTCGCTGCGCGCCGAACGCCTGGCCGGCCGCGCGCTGATCACCTGGGGCGCCAGCGCGAGCGCCGACGTTGCTCGCTACGAGTTGCGTCGCCGGACCGGCACGGCGGACTCCCTCCTCGTCACCTTCGCGGCGAGTGAGCGCGCGTCGTACGACGACTTCACCGTCGGCCCTGGCGCGCGGCAGTACACGATCGTCGCGCGCGACAGCGCGGGGAACGCGAGTCCCGCGCGCTCGGCCACGCTGGCGGTCGACGCCGGCCCGATGCTCGCGGCGCCGGCGAATGTGATCGCGACCCTGCGCGGCACCGGCGTCGCAGTCCGCTGGGACGCGCTCAGCGGCGCCGTGCGGTATCGCGTGGAACGCGCCACCGCGCGCAACGGCGAGTACACCGAGGTCGGCGCGGCGACGACCAACGCGTTCGTGGACAGCACAGGCAAGGCCGGCGCCTGGTACCGCGTGCGCGCGGTGGGCTCGGGTGCGCGCGACGGACTGCGCTCCATCGCAGCGGAGGCCGCGCCACGATGACACGCACGCATCGCACCTCCAACGCCGTCACGCGCGCCAGGACGATCGCCATGACGCTCGCATTGACGGGCGCACTGGCGGGCACGCTGTCGAGCGCGTTGCCGCGCACGTTGCACGCGCAACGCGTGAGCGGCACCGCCGACGTGAGCGCCGAGGGCTACACGGTGAGCGGCCGCGAAGCGCGCCGGCCCGGCGCCGTGGGCCGCATGTCGCTCTCGCCCGTGTTCGATCTGTGGGGCATCCAGATCGGCGCCAACCTCACCTGGGACTCCGAGACGCAGTTCGCCGCGCGCTCGCTCAATCGGTATGCGCTCAATCCGCGCTGGACCACGGGCGAAGCGTGGGTCGGCGACCATGCACCCTCCCTCGGCGCCACCATGCTCGAAGGGACCGTCATCCGCGGCGCCGGGGTGCGCCTCCAGCGGGGGCTCGTCACGCTGCGGCTCCATGGCGGACGCGCCGACGACGTCGCGTTCGTCGATCCGCTCGGCTTCGGCACCGTCGACGCGCGCCTCGCCGCGCCGCGCGTGAAGCCGCTGCATCGGGCGATCGGTGCCGGTGCGCTCACCATCGGCTCGGCACGGAACTCGATCACCTTCACCGGTCTCTGGGCCTCCGATCGCGAACCGGCGCTGGGCGACACGGTCGCGCCCGCACCGCAGGCGAACGTCATCGGCGGCATCGACCTCTTCACCGAGTTCCGCCCGGGTTGGCGCCTCGAAGCCGGCGCGCGTGCCTCGCTCCACAACTACGATACCCGCAACGACTCGCTGCCCTTCAGCTTCAAGGAGGAGTTCGGCGGCATTGCCGCGCTCCTCGACAAGCTCTTCACCGTGCGGTCGGGAACGCGCGGTGATGTCGCCTGGCATACCGAGGTCGCCGCACCGGCGCCGTGGGGCGCCGTGCGACTGCGGGCCGAGCGCATCGGTCCGGGATACGTCTCGCTCGGCGTGCCGACCCTCCCTTCCGACTGGCAGCAGCTGGAAGGCTCGACGAGCTTCTCGCTCGCGCGCGGACGCGTGAACGGGCTCGTCGGCGGCGGTGTGCGCACCGATGGCGTGCTCGCGACGGGCGCCGGCGAGACCTGGCGCGGCACCGGCACCGCGGCGCTGAATTTCGCGGACGGACCCTGGTCGGTGAACCTCAGTGCGATGCTCAACAAGCTCGAACGTCGTGCCGTCGTCGACACCTTCGGCCTCGTCAACGTCGCGCGCGCGATGAGCATCTCGCCGCGCCTAGCGCTCGGCAGCGCGCACGCGGTCGGCGTGAGCGCGTCGTGGCAGGAGAATGAGACCGAAGCCGGTATCCTCGCGCCCTACGGGGCGCGCTCGTTCAATGCCGCGGTGCAATGGGAGTGGCTCGTGCGGGACGGTCTCACCCTCGCCGTCTCGCCCGCGCTCGTGACCGCGAGCGACACCGCACGACTCGAGCGTCTGACCACCGCCAGCGCGACGCTCGGTTGGCGGCCGCGCGAAGGGCGGGCCAGCGGCTCGCTCGCGGTGAGCGGCGGACAGTCGCTCATCGGCGACCAGCTCCAGGTGGCGGGTGACCTGCGACTCAAGCTCGGCGCGATCGGCAGCGCCGTCGCGCGCGCCAGGATCGCAAGATTCTCCGGCAGCGTGACCTACCGCGAAGCGCTGGTCTCCCTCGGCATCATGCGGAGCTTCTGATGCGGCGCCACGTCCCTCGTCCACGCCTCCTCTTCGTCGCTGCGCTGGTGCTCGCCGGCGTCACCGCCTGTCTCGAGTTGCCCGTCGCTCTGCCCATCGAGGATCAGGCGGCGCTCAAGTGCGCGCCCGATGACGTGCTGGAGGACAATGACACGCCCGGCGCGGCATTGCAGGTCCAGCCCGGCACGTTGCGCGGTCTCTCGTGTCGGCGCGTCGCGGACAGCATCGAGGATCGCGACTTCTACCGCCTCGTCGGCGCGCCGGACTCGCTCTATCGAGCCTGGCTCGACGCACCGAGTGCCGACAGCGTCGAGCTGCGGCTCTTCGATGATTCCACCGGCGCGCCGATCGTGCGCGAGATCGACGGCAACCTGCGGATGCCGCCCTCGGGGCGGCTGCTCGCGTCGGTGCGACTCTGCTGCGGCGCGCCGGGCGATTCCCTGCCGTACGACCTCCTGCTGAGCGACGTCCCCAATCACGCACCCTTGCCCGCCTTCGACTGGGCGCCCGCGACGCCGTTGGTCGGCGTCACGGTCACATTCACCTCGCTCGCCTCCGACACCGATGGTGATTCGATCGCCGCGCGCGACTGGCGACTGGGCGACGGACGCACGGCGAGCGGACTCTCGCCCACCTTCACGTTCGGAACGCCCGGGAACCACACCGTCACGCACCGCGTCACCGACGCCTGGGGTCGCGCCGACTCGCTCACGCGGACGATCACCATCGGGGCCTCGATCACGAGCATCAGCATCTCGCCGCCCGCCGCGGCGTTCTACGCCATCGGCGACTCGATGCAGTTCACGGCGGTCGGCCGTGACTCGATGGCCTCGGCCGTGCCCGGCCTGCCCATCACCTGGTCGATCGCGGACACGAGCATCGTCTCGCTCGATTCGACCGGGCTCGTCATCGCGCGCGCCGTCGGCGTCGCGTACGTGCGTGCGAGCGTCTTCGGCGTCATCGACTCGGCGGAGGTCACGGTCACGCAGCTCCCCGCGTCCGTCGAGGCCGCGCCCGGAGCGGCATCGATCGCGCATCAGGACTCCACGGTCCAGCTCACCGCCACCGTGCGTGACCAGAACGGGTATCCCATCCCCGGCGCGCCGTACCGATGGGTCAGCGACGACACGACGATCGTGACGGTCTCGCCCACCGGCCTCGCGTCGCCCGTCGCCAACGGCACGACCACGGTCCGCGCGATCGTCGACCGACCCTTCGACACGGTCGAGGACACCGTCTTGGTGCTCGTCGCCATGCCGCTGCCGAGCGGGCCGATCGCCGCGGTGATCGCCTCGCCCGACACGGCGATGATGTTCGCGCCGTACCGCGATACGCTCGTGCTCCACGCGCGCGCGGTCGACGCGCTCGGCAATCCGGTCACGAACGTGACGTTCCAGTGGACGCAGCTCGGCAACGGCACCGACTTCCAGTTCGTCCCGCTGGTCCCGAGCGGTGATTCGATCGGCTTCGCGCCGCCGTACTACGGCACCTCCGGGCGGCGGAAGATCCGACTCGAGGTACGCTCGGGCGCCTTCGCGGACACGCTGGTCTACAGTCAGGTCGCGCCGCGCGCTTGGCTCGATCTCACCGCCGGCGCCGACCACACCTGCGGGATCTCGTACTCCGACTACGGCGGCGGCGGGACCGAGGTCTACTGTTGGGGTAGCAATTCGAAGGGACAGCTCGGCCTCCCGCTCTCGGTCGCGAGCGTGTCCGTGCCCACCCGCGTGCCGTTCGATTCGCTGGGATTCCAGTCGCTCGATGCGGGAGACGGCTTCACCTGCGCCGCCGGCGCGAGCTCAGGCTACTGCTGGGGTGACAACGAGTTCGGACAGCTGGGTGGCGCCAGCAGCGAGACCTGCGGCGCAGCACCATGCTCCTCGCAGGCGGTCTCGATCGGCATCCCGATCTCGCGCATCAGCGCCGGACGTGCGCACGCGTGCAGCGCCAACTTCCAGTTCAGCAACGGCTCGCCCCTGCCGCAGGTCCATTGCTGGGGCCGGAACGGGGCCGGCCAGCTGGGACAGTATCCGGGGATGGTCGCCAGCTCGCCGACGCCACTGCGCAACACGCTGCTCTCGCCTTTCGGCTACATCTCCGATATCTCGGCGTTCGGCGATAACACCTGCGCCGTCTACTCCGGCGCGCGCGTCTGCTGGGGCCGCAACGATTTCGGCGAGTTCGGCTTCGGGTCCAGCGGTTCGAACTACATGCCCCAGTACTCCGCGCAGAGTCCCGCACCCGCGAATGCGTTCCACGCCGGGGGCGATGACTTCGTGTGCGGCGCGCCGTACTTCAGCGTCGCCACGGCCGGGCGCCTCTCCTGCTGGGGAAGCGACGCGTCCGGCCAGCTGGGACTGCCGGCTTCCGTCGTGCGCGACGTGTGCAACCTCGGGGTCGTGTACGCCTGCCTGAAGACGTCGGACGTCGCTCCCCTCCCGCAACCACTCGCCGGTGGCAGTCCGCTCACCCCCTTCGGCAAGGCGCAGGTAGGCGCCGGCGCCGAGCACGTCTGCGTGATCTCCGCCAACGAGCTGTACTGCTGGGGCCGCAACACCGAGGGACAGTTGGGTGATGGCACGACCACGTCGCGCAGCACGCCGGTCAACGTGACGTTCGCCACCGGCTACCACGACCGCGTCACGAGTGGCGGGGCGCACGGCTGTCTCGCGATCAACGAGGCCGGGCTCTACTGCTGGGGGCAGAACACCGACGGCCGGCTGGGCGACGGCACGACGATCGATCGACGCGTCCCCGTCCGCATCGTCGACCCTTAGCGTCGGACCGACGCCCGCTCGGCTGCCTTCACGTGCCCATCCAGCAACTGCACGCGCAGGTCGTCCGCCGAGCGGTCCGTCGCCGAGGGCATCCGCGCGAGCAGTGACCGCGCCACCGCCACGCGCCCCGTGCGCAGCGCCGTCACGATCGCCATGTCGTAGAACGTCTCGACGTTCAGCCACTGCCGCCCCGCCGCGCGCTCGGCGATCTGCAGGTCGAGCTCCCGCGCCGCCATCGGCCAGTCGTACGATGCCGCCGAGCGCTGGAACCGCAGCGCCGAGAGTCCCGCGCGCGGACCGCGCTGCTCCACCATGTAGCGCTCCACCCGCGCGTACCAGGCCGAGTCCACGCTCCCCATCGTCCCCGCATGCCGGTCCGCCTCGGCCGTCATCATGTCGGTGAACCAGAGATACCAGTCCGTCGGCGCGCGGCCGGACGCGATCCACATCTCCAGTTGCGCCTCATGCGTGCGCGCGCGTTGGAAGCCGCGGTTCTCGATCAGCGAGTCGGTCGCGTAGAGCCGCTCGGGTCCCCGTACGCGTGCGCTGAGCGCCTGCGCCTCGATGCGCGGGATCAGCACCGACGGGCGCGTCGCCGGCGCGAGCGCCACCCGACGGCCGCCGAGCGCCGCCGCCACGTCGAACCGCGCGTTCGAGAGCCCGAGGAACCCGAACGCCGATTCCTTGAGGAAGCGCGTGCGCTCCGCGCCGAGGTCGAGCACCGGGTAGAAGTCGCTGTTCGCGCCGGGGAACGAGTCGAGCAGGGGGCGCAGCTCGTCGCGCGTGAGGAGCAACGTCGCGTCGAGCGAGGTGGGCGTGAGCGGATCGAACCGGGCGAGGTCGAGCGCGATGTCGGGGAAGGTCGCCACCGACCAGTCCGGCGTCGGGAGCCGGTCGGCGTTGGAGGCCACCACGAGGATGTCGACGTCGTTGGTCAGGTGCACCGCGTACGACTTGAAGTTCCGGTGCAGCGCAGCGAGCACGGTGAGCACGAGGTGGTCGTCGATCTCGTACAGGTGCAACCACTGCCCGAACACGCCGTCCGGCGTGAGATACCCGCTCACGCGACCATAGAACTCGTCGGTGAAGAGCCCCGAGACGCCGCTCACCCACGGGTTCGACGGCTCCGAGAGGATCAGGTCGAACTTCCGGTCGCTCGCCGCGAAGAAGCTCTTGGCGTCGTCGTGCACGAAGTGCGATCGCGGGTCGTCGTACGCCCGGAGGTTCACCGGCTTGAAGAGCTTCGACGCCTCGATCATCTGCGGCTCGATGTCGATCGTCACCAGGTCGTCGAGCGTCTCGCTGCCGAGCAGGATGTGCGACGAGAGCCCCGACCCGAACCCGATCACCGCCGCCTGCCGCGCCTGCGGCGCATAGGCCAGCGTCACCAGCGGCAGGAGGATCTGCGTCGACTCGTCGCCGCCCAGCGGCAGGCGCAGCGAATCGGCCGTCGGTGGCTCGGCGAACCAGTAGGCCGAGATCGACGCGTCCGGCTTGCCGTTCGTCGCGAGCGAGTAGCCGCTGTCGCTCCCCATCCGCACGCTCACGCTCGCCGTGCGGCCGTCCTCATAGAAGAGGATGGTCCGCGTGCCCCGCTCCGGCACGGTGCCGTAGCGGAACACGCCGCTCGAGAGGATCCCCTCGTCGAACGGCCGCCCCGCGAGCGCGCCGATCACCACCGCCAGCGCCGCGCCGGTCCCCGCCCACGCCGTCGGCCGGGCGAGCGGGTCGCGACGCACGCGATGCCAGAGCAGCCACGCCCCCAGCGCGAGGTCCACCGCGCCGCCCGTGATGAGCAGCACCCGGAGCCCGAGCAGCGGCATGAGCCAGAGCGACGCGAGCGCGACGCCAAGGATGGACCCCAACGTGTTCCAGGCGTACACCGCGCCGATCGCGCGCTCGCCATGACCCGCGCCGAGGAGCGTCCGCGTGATGAGCGGGAGCGTGATGCCGGCGCAGAAGGTCGGCGGCAGCATCACCGCGAGCGCGATGCCGTAGCGCGCCAGGTTGTAGAGCCGATAGCCCTGGTCGTTCTCGTCCACCGCCTGCGTGAGCCCCGCCATCCAGTCGAACGCGCTGCCGTACACGACGAGCGTCGCGATCGCGAGCGCGCCCATCGCGAGCTGCACCATGCCGAGGAGGCGGATCGGGTCCTGCACGCGGTCGGCCCGGCCGCGGATCCAGAAGGCGCCGAGCGCGAGGCCGAGGATGAACGCCGAGAGCATCAGCTCGAACGCATGCGTCGCGCTCCCGAGCACGAGCGAGAGCATCCGGATCCACGCGATCTCGTAGATGAACGACGCGACGGCAGTGCCGAAGCTCACCCAGAGGAGCAGCTGCCAGACGCGTGCGCGGTCGTCGCGCAGCGCTCCGTCGGTCGGCTCCGTCGTCGCCAGCGCGGCGGGAGGCGGCGTCTCGTCCATCGCGCCGGAGTCGCCTCCGCCGAGCAGCATCGACTCCATCAGCGCTTCGATCTCGTCGTCCTCCTCGCCCTCCGCGCCGCGCAGCACCACATAGGTCGTCACCGCGACCAGGACGTTGATCACCGCCGCCGTCAGCAGCGTGCCCGGGAGCCCCAACGCCTCGATCAGCCAGAACCCCGCCACCAGCACGCCCACCGCCGCGCCGATCGAGTTGGCGAAGTAGAGCACCCCGATCACGCGCCCGCTCGCGGCGTTCGCGTCCGGTCGCCCTCGCGCCACGCGGCGCAGCAGGCCCGCGCTCATGAGCGGGAAGGTCGCGCCGAGCAGCACCGACTGCGGCAGGATGAGCAGCGCCGCGATGGTCCACTTCACCACCACGAGCAGCGTGCCGCCGGCCAGTGCCGGGAAGATCACGTCGTACGCCAGCGCGCTCACCGCGCCGAAGAGGTCGTGGAAGACGAGCCCGATGAGCCCGACCGCGAGCTCGACGCCGGCGTACCAGAGGAGCGGCTCCTGCACCCGCTCCGACCGCCGCGCGGCGACCGTCGCGCCGATGGACATGCCGCCGAGGAAGATCACGAGCACGATCACCTGGGCGTAGGCGCTGTGCCCGACGAGGAGCCCGAGGTACCGGCTCCAGATCGACTCGTACATGAGTCCTGCCGCACCCGACAGGACGAAGATCAGCGTGAGGAGGAAGGTCACCCGCCGAATCTACCGGGCGGCGGCACCGGCCGGGAGCGAGTCGCGCACGAGCGAGTCGGGCCGCGCGCCGGTGTACTGCACCGACTGGAGCGTCTGCCGCTCGATCAGGACGCGGGTCTCCGTGCGCGCACGGCCCTGCTGCACGGTGTTCTCCGCCACCAGCACCTCCAGCACCGGCACGAACGGCAGCAGCTCGCGATACCGCGCCGTGCTGGACGAGTAGAGCAGGCCGCGCACCTGTGGCGGCGCCTTGGTGAGCGTGTACGTCGCGTGCCGCAGCTGGAAGTCGGTGGGGTCGAGCCAGACCGCCACGTTCACATCCACGCCACGCAGGCGCGTCGCGGCGACGATGTCGATCCGCAGCAGCTGCGCCCCCGCCTTCTCCTCGAGCCCCGCCACATGGAAGCAGTGGTTGTCCACGAAGGACTGCTCGGCCAGGTCGCCGATCGACGGGATCCGCATGATCCACTCGCTCGTTCCGGGCTCGCGCGCCACGAGCGTGCCCGGACGGTACGTCCACTCCGGCGTCGCGCTCACCGGGACCACGTTTCGCGACTCGGCGACATACGACCCGTCCATCTCGCGACGCCCGAACTCGCGCTCCATGAAGTAGAGGAACGGATACGTGCGCGTGAGCAGTCGATACCGCTCGGCGTTCTGCCGTAGCTGGTCGACGATCCCGCGCACCTCGCGCGTCGCGTCGCGCAGTCCCGGGCGGCGGCAGGGCGGCCACCCGACCACCCGCACCGGATCGAGCCGGAACGAGACGCGCGCGAGCCGGACCGTCACCACCTGTGACGGCGCGTCGCCGACCATGATCACCGTGTCCTTCGGCGTGAAGCCCAAGCGCTTCACCACGAGCCGCTGCGGACCCGCGGTCGGCACCGCGACCGCGACCGCGCCATTCGCCCCGGTGAAGCGCTCGATCCCGAGTGCGGGCAACGCCACCACGCTGTAGCCGAGCGGCGCGCCTTCGATCGCCGTTTGCACCCGCACCAGCAGGTTCCGCGGGGCGGCCTGCGCGCCAGCGCGCGACGCGAAGGCGCAGAGCGCCAGCGCGACCGCGACGCCTCGTCTCATGCGCTCACTTCCGGCGCGGCGCCGGCAGCGGCGTGCGCGGCATCAGCGCGTCGCGGTTCGCCACATGATAGACCATCGACGCCAGGATCATCGACGACGCTTGCAGGTCCTCCTCCACGAGGAACCCCGCGCCATCGAGCCCGGTGTGATGCGTCCGCGACTCGTAGTCCATCTCGTCCTGGATCGCGTTGAACCCCGGGATCCCCACGCCGGTGAACGCAATATGGTCGGTCGTCCCGCGGTTCCGGATGTTGAGCATGCTCAGCCCGAGGTCCGCCCACGGCGCCATGTAGGCCGCGAGGATCGGGCGCGCCGCGGCGTTGTCCTGCAGGTAGAAGCCGCGGATGCGCCCCGTGCCGTGGTCCACGTTGAAGTAGGCGGAGATGCGCGCATGCTCCGGCTTGAGCCGCATCGTCGCATGGTCGCCGAAGTGCGCCCGCACGTAGCCCGCCGCCCCGAGATAGTCCTCCTGCTCCTCGCCGTCCCAGAGCCCGAGGCGGATCGTGCGCCGCGGCGTCGCGCCGATCGCGATGAGGATCCGCAGCGCCTCCATCGCCACTGCCGATCCGGCCGCGTTGTCGGTCGCGCCGCCCGCGGCGTGCCAGCTGTCGAAGTGGCCGCCCAGCATCACCACCTCGTCTTTCAGGCGCGGGTCGCTCCCCGCGATCTCGGCGATGACGTTCACGCCGATCGTGTCGGCCGTGTTCACGCGGGTCGCGAGCGAGAGCTCGAGCGTGACCGGCGCGCCCTGCTCCACCAAATACTGCAGCCGCCGATACTGCTCGCGCGCCACGATGAACGCCGGCAGATTGGCGTCGCGCGCGGAGGCGCCGCTCACGTACTTGGTCGCGAGGATCGTGAGCTCGTGGCTGCTCGCCTCCACCACGGCGGCCACCCCTTCGCGATGCATCCACTCGAGTTGCGCCTGCCGCTCGCGAAGGTACTCGTCCCATTCATCGAAGTCCTCCCAGTACGACCGCGGCGAGCCCGGCTCGGTGATGCGTGACATCGAGTCGAGTTCCGCCGCGGTCCAGCGCGTGAGTGGCGGGACGGTGCGGGCCGCCGCATCCACCGTCTCGTTCACGCGCCCGAGCATCACGATCCGGCCGCGCAGCTTCCCCGTCCACCGCTCGCGGTCGAGCGCGTTCGCCACCGACGGCACGAGCAGCGGCGCCCCGCGGAGCGTCCCCGCGATCGGGAGGCTCCACGCCTTGGGGAGCGCGTTGAGGCGCAGGTAGAAGGGCGCCGTCATCTCCGCCGAGTGCCGCGTCATCTCCCACGCGGGGCCGCGCGTGCCCCACGGTTCGAGCGCCGCGCGCGTCGCGCCGAAGCGTCGGAGCTCGTTCACCGCCCATTCCGCCGCGGCGGTGTAGCCGGGCGCACCGGAGAGGCGCGGACCGAAGCCCTCGGAGAGTCGCCGCGCGGTCGCCAGGACCTGCGAGCGCCTCGTGCCCTCCTCGCGGATGCGCGCGTTGATCGCCGCATCGACGCGCTCGGGGGCCTGCGCGCGCAGCGCGACGGGGAGGAGCAGCAGGGCCGCACCGAGCGCGCGGCCGAGGGAATGGGCGGTCGAACGCGGAGTGGTCATGGGGCGGGGCAGGGGAGGGGGCGCGTCAGCGGCGCCGCTTCGCTTCGTTCTCGAGGAAGCCGCGCGTCCAGTACATCACCAGCGCGCACGGCTTGTCCTGGCCGTTGGGCCACGCGAGGCGCTTGTACGCGGCGGGGACCTTGTCGTAGGTCTCGTAGTGCTCGATCGCGACGATCTGGTCGGGGCGGATGTTCTCGAGGTCGGCCGTGCGGTGGCGACCGTTCCATCCTTCGGAGAGGCAGCGCCAGCCCGTGACGGATGCGACATGCCAATCCTGGCCGATGAGCGAATCACGGACGGCCTCGCGGCGCAGGCCGGGCAGGCCCTCGAACATGTCCGCCCAGTAATAGGAACGGAGCGCGGCCAGCTCCTCCGGGCCACGGAACTGGCCGATCCCCGCGCGCCGCCGGCAATCGAACCCCGCGAAGTCGTAGGCGACGCAGCCGTCGTGCGAGACGATGCGCACGGTGTCGAGTGCCTGGACCACGCGCCGGAGCCGGAACGAGATCTCGGCCTGCGCCGTGTCGAGCATGTTCACGGCGCGATCCGCCGGCTGGTACCCCACCGTGCGTGCCATGATCAACTGCTGACCGAACGGGAGCCGCGTGAGGAGGAAGCGGCCGTCCTTCCCGGTACGGACGCTGCGCTTCGCGTTGATCGAGAGGACCTCGACGTTCTCGAGCGGGCGCCCGGTCGTGTCGGTGACGAGGCCGCGGAGCGTGCCGGGCTGCGCCCGCAGGACGGACGGCAGGAGCAGCAACAATGCGGCGACGAACGGCGTCAGGCGGGGCGGACGGG
This sequence comes from Gemmatimonadota bacterium, assembly GCA_016714015.1. Taxonomy (NCBI): domain Bacteria; kingdom Pseudomonadati; phylum Gemmatimonadota; species Gemmatimonadota bacterium. Next base: position 1,099,392 of record JADJNZ010000001.1, on the reverse strand, counting down.
CGGCGGACGGGACCATGGTGGCGAATTCTACACCACGCGGAGCGTCGCGTCCCTCGCCGCCGACGTCCCGATCCCCGGTGCCGACCCTCAGCGCCGCGCGAGCTTGTCGAGGAACAACTTCCGCGCCTTCGACACCTTCGGCGCCACCACCACCGCGCAGTACGGGTTCCCCGGGTTCCGTGCGAAGTAGTTGTCGTGGTACGTCTCCGCCGGCCAGAACGTCTCCAGCGGCTCCACCTCCGTCACGATCGGATCGTCCCAGTGCGCCTGCGCTGACGCCCGTGCGGCCCGCGCCTCGGTCTCCTGCTCCGGCGAGTGCGTGAAGATCGCCGAGCGGTACTGCGGCCCCACGTCGTTCCCCTGACGGTCGATGGTCGTCGGGTCGTGGATGGTGAAGAACACCTCGAGCAGCTCGCGATAGGTGATCTCCGTCGGATCGTACGCCACCTGGATGACCTCGGCGTGTCCCGTCCGCTTGCCGCACACCTGCTCGTACGTCGGGTTCGGCACATGGCCGCCGGCGTAGCCGCTCTTCACCGACCGCACGCCGCGCAGCTCCAGGTAGACCGCCTCGAGACACCAGAAGCAGCCGCCGCCGAGCGTCGCGAGTTCCAGAGCACCGCTCACGCCGACTCCCCCGCCTTGCGGCGCGCCTGTTCCTCGAAGAGCGGCACGAACTTCTCGTACCCCTCCGCCGCGAGCCGCGCCACGGGGATGAACCGCAGCGACGCCGAGTTGATGCAGTAGCGGAGCCCCAGCGGGCCGGGGCCGTCGTCGAACAGGTGCCCGAGATGCGAGTCACCCTCCTTCGACCGGACCTCCGTCCGGACCATGAAGTGCGAGACGTCGCGGTGCTCCGTGACGTGCTCCTGCAGTACCGGCTTGGTGAACGACGGCCACCCCGTCCCCGAATCGAACTTGTCGAGCGACGAGAAGAGCGGCTCGCCGGAGACGACGTCCACGTAGAGCCCGGGCTCATGGTGATCCCAGAACTCGTTCCGGAACGGCGGCTCGGTCGCGCTGCACTGCGTCACCTGGTACTGCATCGGCGAGAGCTTCTCGGCGAGCGCGGGATCGGTCGGCTTCTGCTTGGTCATGGGTCCTGAAGGGGTACGGGTGGCACGTCGGACATCAGAATCATGGCGCGCGGCCGATGGTTCCGCGCTTCCAATACCTGTACAACCACTGCCAGATATCGGAAAATCCTTGACAAGACCGAATACATCCCGAAAATATAGGAACATACTGTCATACAACTGACTGCAACGGTCTCGTGAAACCTGCAAGCGGTTGCTTGCGTTGTAAGCAAGTAGTCGCTTGCGTTGTGAAAGATTTCACGAACCCGAAATGACCGAACCAATCCGACAGCAGATCATCGATGCCGCCGTCCGCGTCTACTCCGACGTCGGATTCCGCGGCGCGACCACCCGACGCATCGCCGATGAGGCGGGTGTCAACGAAGTGACGCTCTTCCGCACCTTCGGCTCCAAGGCCGCCCTCATCGCCGAGGCGGTCCAGTGTCACGCGCAGGCTCACGCGCGGACCCCGCTCCCCGATGTCCCGGTCGATCCCGAGGCCGAACTCACCGCCTGGGCGCGCTCGCATCACGACTTCATGCTCGCCAACAGCGGCATGATCCGCACCGCGCTCGCCGAGATGCACGAACGCCCCGAGTGCGCTGGGGCCACGCTCGAACAGCCGGCGCAGACCCACCGCGACCTCTGCTCGTACGTCGAACGGCTCGCGCAGCACCGCTTCATCCCCTCAGCCGCGGACGCGAAGGCCGCGGCGGCCATGCTCCAGGGGTCCCTCTTCGCCGATGCCATGGGGCGCGAGATGATGCCCGTCGAGATGCTCCTCCCCGCTGAACAGATACCCGCCAACTACGTGCGACTCTTCCTCCGCTCCCTCGGCGCCACGCTGGCGTCGCTCCTCCTGCTCCTGCTGCCGCTCTCGGCACAGGCACAGCAGGCCGCGCCCGCGGCAGGCGCCGCGCTCTCCCTCGCCGACGCGCTCCGCCTCGCCGAGCGCAAGAGCGAGGGCGTCGCGATCGCCGGCGCCGGTGTCACCCGTGCCCGCGGCCAGCAGGCGCAGGCCAACGCGCAGCGCCTCCCGCAGGTGAACGGCACCGCTGGCTACCAGCGCGCGATCCAGAACCAGTTCCAGGCGATCACCGAGCGCTTCGCCGACCCCAACGACACCACGAGCGGCGGGGCCGGCGGCTTCGGCGCGATCTCGCAGATCTTCGCCGCGCCCAACACCTTCACGTTCACGCTCGCCGCCACACAGAACCTCTATACCTCCGGCCGCGTCCCCGCGGCGCGCGCGGGGGCCGCCGCCGGACGCACGGCCGCCGAGATCGGGCTCACGTCGGCGCGCGCGCAGGCCGCGCTCGATGCCGCGCAGGCCTACTTCGATGCCGTCGCCTCCGACAAGTTCCTCGCCATCGCCGAGAGCTCGCTCGTGCTCACCGAGCGCACCCTCACGCAGACGCAGCTCGGGCGCGAGGTCGGCTCGGCCTCGGAGTTCGACCTGCTCCGCGCCCGAGTTGCCCGCGACAACCAGAAGCCGCTCGTGATCCAGGCCCGCGGCGCGCGCACCACCGCGTATCTCCGCCTGAAGCAGCTCCTCGACCTCCCGCTCGGCGGCGAGGTGACGCTCACCACGCCCATCCGCGACGACGCCAGCACGGTCGAGACGGCGAGCGGCCCCATCCGCCTGGCCGACGACCGGTCGCTCACGCCCGACACGAGCGTCTCCTCGCGCGCGACGGTGCGGCAGGCCGAAGCGCAGGTGACCGCGTCGGAGCACGCGCTGCGCGCCGCGCGTCTCTCGCGACTCCCGTCGGTGCAGCTCTCGAGCACCTACCAGCGCTTCGCCTATCCGCCCGAGGGCACGTTCCTCCCCTCGGCGATCGACCTCTACTTCCCCAATTGGAACGTCACCCTCGGCGTCTCCTTCCCGGTCCTCACCGGCGGCCGTCTCCGCGGTGAGCGGCAGGTGGCCGAGGCGAACCTCACCGAGGCGCAGCAGCGGTTGCAGCAGACCCGCGAGGGCGCGTCGCTCGACGCGCTGCTCGCGATTACCGCGCTCGAGCAGGCGCAGGCGTCGTACCTCGCGTCGGTCGGCACCGACGCCCAGGCGGCGCAGGCGTACCGCATCGCCGAGGTGCGCTTCCAGGAAGGGATCTCCACGCAGCTCGAACTCACCGAGGTCCGCGTCCAGCTCGAGCAGGCGCGGCTCCAGCGCGTGAACGCGGCGCGCGACCTCGAGATCGCGCGGCTCCGGCTCGCGCTCCTGAAGGACCTCCCCCTCACCACCGGGGGACGCTGACCATGCCCATCGCACACAACAACCTGAGGAAGTCCCTGATGTCCCGTCGCGCCCTCGGCCTCGCCGTCCTCGCCACGCTCACGCTCGCGGCCTGCGGCAAGAAGGACGCCGGCGCTTCCGAGACGCCGTCCGAGGTGACGGTCCAGGTCGGTCCCGAGGCGATGACCATCGCCGCGAGGACGGTCCTCTCGAGCGGCCCCATCCTCTCCGGCTCGCTCGTCGCCGAGCGCACGGCGCAGATCCGCGCCGAGCTGCCGGGCTCGATCATCCAGGTCTTCACCGATCCCGGCACGCGCGTCGCGGCGGGGACGTCGCTCGCCAAGATCGACGATCGGGCGATCAACGATGCGTACCTCTCCGCGCGCTCCGGCCTCACGGCGGCGCAGACCGCGGCCGACATCGCCCAGCGCGAGCTGGCGCGGGCGGAGGCGCTCCTCAAGGCGGGCGCGATCAGCGACCGCGACCTCGAGAACGCGCGGCGGGGCGACCTCGCGGCGCGCACGATGCTCGACGACGCCAAGGCGCGCCTCTCCTCGGCGCAGAAGTCCCTCGACGCGACCAACGTCCTCGCGCCGTACGCCGGCGTGGTGAGCGAGCGCTTCGTGAACCCGGGCGACGTGGTCGCCCCGGGCTCGCCGCTCATGAACGTGGTGGACCCCGCGACCATGCGGCTCGAGGCGGCGGTGCCGGCCGAGCAGCTCTCGCAGGTGCGCGTCGGCGCGCCGGTCCGCTTCTCGGTGACCGGCTATCCGGGCCGCACGTTCGAGGGCCGCATCTCGAGCATCAACCCGAGCGCCGATCCGCAGACGCGTCAGGTGCGGCTCTTCGTGCGGATCCCGAACAACGGGAACCAACTGGTGGCCGGGCTGTTCGCCGAAGGGCGGGTCGCGAGCGACTCGCGCGAGGCGCTCACCGTGCCGGAGCTGGCGGTGGACCTCCGCGGCCTCACGCCGTCGGTGCTCCGCCTCAAGAACGGTCGTACCGAGAAGATCGAGGTCACCCTCGGGGCGAAGGACGAGGCACAGGAACGGGTGGAGATCACGGCCGGCGTGACCGCCGGTGACACGCTGCTCGTGGGCCCGGCCCTCGGCATCTCGCCGGGGACGCCGCTCAAGATCACGACGCCGACCGATTCGAAGCCGCGGCAGTAGCGATCCCCGCTGCGGCCCTCCGCCTCAAGCCATCCGACCCATGTTCATCTCCGATTTCGCCATCAAGCGCCCGCTGATCACCATCGTCTCGATGGTGGCGCTGGTCGTGTTCGGGCTCTTCGCGCTCTTCCAGCTGGAGACCGACGAGTTCCCCGACGTGCAGCAGCCGATCATCAACGTCGCGATCCCGTACCCGGGCGCGTCGCCGGACGTCGTGGAGCGCGAGGTGCTGGACCGCGTCGAGGAGGCCGTCAGCGGCATCTCCGGCGTGGACCGCATCTCGGGCGCCGCGCAGGACGGCTTCGCCAACGTGACCGTCTTCTTCGTCTTCGAGAAGGACCTGCAGCAGGCGTCGCAGGACATCCGTGACAAGATCTCCTCCATCCGCTCCGACCTCCCGGTCGAGATGAAGGAGCCGATCCTCACGCGCTTCGATCCGGCCGACCAGCCGATCGTGCAGCTCTCGCTCAACTCGAGCACCCTCGACGCGGCCGCGCTCACGCGCATCGCCGACCCGGGACTCACGCGCGTGCTGCGCGGCATCCCCGGCGTGGCCGAGGCGGTGGTCGTGGGCGGCGTGGAACGTGAGCTCACCGTCGAGATCCGTCCCGCCGCCATGGAGGCCGCCGGCATCACCGTCGCCGAGGTGGTGGGCGCGCTGCAGTCGCAGAACCTCGCCGTCCCGGTCGGGCGCCTCAACGGCGCGATCGACGAGCGCGCCATCCGGCTCAAGGGCAAGCTCGAGACGCCGGAGGACTTCCTGCGTCTCGTCGTCGCGCAGCGCGGCGGTCGCGCCATCCGTCTCGGCGAGGTCGCCGACGCGCGCGACGGCACCGCCGAGATGCGTACGGCGGCGATCTACAACGGCAAGGACGCCGTCGGCATCATGATCAAGAAGGCGAAGGGCTACTCGACGACCGAGGTGAGCACGCGCGTGCTCGAGGGCGTCGAGGAGCTCCGGCCCACGCTGCCCGCCGGCACGACCATCGACGTGATCCAGGACCGCGGCGAGCGCGTGACCGCGTCGGTGGCGAACGTGCAGAGCACGCTCATCGAGGGCGCGCTCCTCACCGTGCTCGTGGTGTTCCTGTTCCTCAACTCGTGGCGCTCCACCGTCATCACCGGCCTCGCGCTCCCCATCTCGGTGCTCGCCGCCTTCGTCGCGGTGTGGGGCTTCGGCTTCACGCTCAACACGATGTCGCTGCTCGGCCTCTCGCTCGCGATCGGTATCCTGATCGACGACGCCATCGTGGTCCGCGAGAACATCGTGCGACACGTCGAGATGGGGAAGGACCACTTCAAGGCCGCGCACGAGGGCACCGACGAGATCGGGCTCGCCGTCGCGGCGACGACCTTCTCGATCGTCGCGGTCTTCGTGCCGATCGGATTCATGTACGGGCTCTCGGGGCAGTGGTTCAAGCCCTTCGCGCTCACGATCGCCTGCGCGGTGCTCGTCTCGCTCTTCGTCTCGTTCTCGCTCGACCCGATGCTCTCGGCGTACTGGCCGGACCCGGAACTCGAGTCGCACGAGCATCGCAGCTGGATCTCGCGCAAGCTCGTGACGTTCAACGCCTGGTTCGACCGGATGGCGCTGCGCTACACCAAGGTCATCGGCTGGGCGCTCGACAACCGCCTCGCGGTCGTCCTGCTCGCGACGTTCAGCATGGTCGGCGCGATCTGGCTGCAGGCGAACTACGGCGGCTTCGGCTTCGTGCCGATCACCGACAACTCCGAGTTCACGATCCAGGTGGAGACCCCGCCGGGTTCGAACCTCGACTACACGCGGCTCAAGGCGGAGGAGGCGGCGCGGATCGCGCGGGCGCATCCCGAGGTCCGCTACACCTTCACGACCATCGGCGCCGGCGGCGGCATGGACCCGTCCGAGGCGCTCGGCGCCGTGGACGTCGCGACGGTCTACGTGCGCATGACGCCCAAGGCGACGCGGAGCATCTCGCAGGAGGTCTTCGGCGGGACCATCCGGCAGGAGGTCAAGCAGATCGGCGGGGCGACCGTCGCCGTCTTCACCAACGGCTTCGGCGGCGCCATCAAGCAGATCCAGCTCGAGCTGCGCGGCAACGACGCGCGGCAGCTGCAGGCCGTCGCCGACACCGTGATGGCGCGCCTCCGCGCGATCCCCGGCGCGGTGGATGTCTCGCTTTCCACCAAGGGGCAGAAGCCGGAGCTCGAGATCGCGCTCAACCGTGCGCTCGCCGGGTCGCTCGGCGTCTCGGTGGGGCAGATCGCGCAGTCGCTGCGCCCCGCCTTCGCCGGCGTCGACGCGGGCGACTGGATCGATCCGTCGGGCGAGAACCGGAAGGTCCGCGTCCGCCTCGCCCCGTCCGCGCGCACGCGTGTCGGCGACATCGAGCGCCTCCCCATCGCCGTCGGTCAGCCCGGCGGGCGGATGACGATGCTGCCCCTCGGGCAACTCGCGACGGTCACGCAGGGCATCGGCCCGGCGAAGATCTCGCACCTGGACCGCGACAACGTCATCGTCGTGCAGGCCAACGTCGAGGGCCGCTCGCTCGGCGAGGTCACCAGTGCGCTCACCGCCGAGGTGCAGAAGCTGAACCTCCCGGCCGGGGTGCGCTCGTCGTTCGGCGGCGAGGCGCGCGACCAGGCGCAGGTCTTCGGCGACATCCTCGCCGCGCTCGGCATCGCGCTCCTCCTCATGTACCTCATCCTCGTGATGCAGTTCGGCTCGTTCCTCGAACCCATCGCGATCCTCATCTCGCTGCCGCTCTCGCTCATCGGCGTGGTGCTCGCGCTGCTGATCACGAACGACACGCTCAACATCATGTCGATGATCGGCGTGATCCTGCTCATGGGCATCGTCGCGAAGAACGCGATCCTGCTCATCGACTTCGCCAAGTGGGGGCAGGAGCAGGGGATGGACCGCCGGACGGCGATCATCGAGGCCGGCCGCGTGCGCCTGCGGCCGATCATGATGACGACGCTCGCGCTCATCGCCGGCATGATCCCCGTCGCCCTCGGTATCGGCGAGGGTGCCGACTTCCGAGCCCCGCTCGGCCGCGCGATCATCGGCGGCACCATCACCTCGACCTTCCTCACGCTCCTCGTCATCCCGACCGTCTACGAGATCATGGACGAGATGCGGATCTGGGTCAGCGGGTTCTTCAGCTTCCCGGAGCGGCCCAAGACCGGCGAGTACGCGGTGCCCACGCGCGAGTAGTCCGGGGCGCTGCTCCTGCGGACCAGCTTCACCACAGAGGGCACAGCGGACACAGAGAAGGGCGGAGGGCGCTTGGCGCTCTCCGCCCTTCTGTCATCCGCCTCTCGTGAACCGCCGTCAGCGCTGTGGCTTCTGGGTGATCCGTTCAGTCCCCGAGGCCCGCAGGATCACGGTCCCGCCGGCGTGTTCGGCCCCGCCATCGGCGTAGGGGGGCGACGCGGACGGTGCGAGACGATCCAGGCCTTCTGGGCCGGCGTGTAGACCTGCCAGACGGCGTAGTGCAGGTCGACCACGTCCACGCGGAGCGCGATCGCGAGCGGACGGCCCGTCGCGAGGATCGCCCGGATCTCCTCACGCGTCGCGCCGGCCTCCTTCGCCGCACGCGCCTGCTCGAAGATCGCCTTCAGCGAATCGATCTGCGCGGCATGCGCCGCACGGAACGCCGCGCGCAACGCGGCGATCGAGTCGATCTGCGTCTGGCTCAGCGCGATCGAGTCGGGGAAGGGACGCCGGAACGTGCGGCCATCGAACGGCCGCGTCGCCGGCTGGCTGCCCATCGTGCCTTCGAGCGAGGACCCGGCCTCGCCGAACATCACGAGCGCGTAATCCTCATCGGTCTGGGTGGCCGCGGGCTCCGTGCTCGCCTGATCGCAGGCAGCGAGGACGAGGGTGGCGACCAAGGCGGGGGCGATGAACTTCCGAAGCATCGTGTGGACTCCTCTGTGGCGTGTGACGCCGGTTGTCGCGTGGCAGGGTGGGAGCCGCCGCGGTTCACCCGGTTGGATGCCGGACTCGATTGAACGTTAAGGGGCGAGCCGACGACGGCCAGAATGCCCGCCCGGGCCCGTCACGCGGTGACACCGGCAGCCTCCCGAAGCAGTCGCCACGCCTCGGCCACGTGCGCCTCCCGCGTACGGATGTTGCCGATCGCCATCCGGAGCACGTACCGCCCCCCCAGCTTCGTATGGGAGAGGAAGACGGTGCCGCTCGCGTTGACCCGCTCGAGGATCGACGCGTTGTGCCGCTCCAGCGCCACCTCGTCGGTCGTCCCCGCCGGCCGGTGCCGGAAGCAGACGACCGACATCGGGACCGGGGCCACGACCTCCCACCCCGCCTCCCCCTCGATCCAGCCGGCCAGCGTTCGGGCCAGACCACAATGGAAGCGCAGCCGCTCCTGGAGCCCGTCCGTCCCGAACGCGCGGATCACGAACCAGAGCTTGAGCGCCCGGAAGCGTCGCCCCAGCTGGAAGGAGTAGTCGGACTGCGAGAGCGCCACTTCCTGCTCCGCGGTCTCCAGGTACGCCGGCGTAAGACTGAAGGTCCGCTTGAGCAACGCCGGATGCCGCGTCCAGAGCACCGAGCAATCCATCGGCGTGAAGAGCCACTTGTGCGCGTTCACCACCAGCGAGTCCGCGCGGTCGAGTCCTCCGAAGTGGTGCCGGTACTCGGGGACCATCGCGAGCACGCCGGCGTACGCCGCATCGACATGGAGCCACATCCCCTCGCGCGCGCAGACGGTCGCGATCGCCTCCACCGGGTCGACGCTCGTCGTGGACGTCGTGCCGATCGTCGCGACCACGGCGAGCGGTCGATACCCGGCCGCACGGTCCGCGGCGATCGCCGCCTCGAGTGCGTCCACGCGCATCCGGTACGCGCCGTCGCTCGGGAGCCGCACCACGTTCTCCGCGCCGAATCCGAGCGTGATCGCCGCCTTGTCCACGCTCGAGTGCGCATGCTCCGAGCAATAGATGCGGAGCCGCGGCAGCTCGGGGCGGCCGGCCATCCCCTTGTGGCGGATCTCGAGCGCCGGGTCACGCTCCCGCGCCGCCGCGAGCGCCTGCAACGTGGAGACCGAGGCGGTATCGGTCAGCATCCCGAACCAGTCGCCGGGGAGTCCCATCGCATCGCGCAGCCAGTCGGTGGTGACCTGCTCCAGCTCGGCCAGCGCCGGCGAGGTGCGCCAGAGGATGCCCACCTGGTTGAGCGCCGCGATGACGAGCTCGCCCAGGATCCCGGGGACCGATGCGGTGTTCGCGAAGTAGGCGAAGAAGGCGGGATGGTTCCAGTGCGTGACGCCCGGCATCACGATCCGGTCGAGATCCGCGAGGATGGTGTCGAGCGACTCGCCCTGCGCGGGGGCCGTGGCGGGGATTCCCTTGCGGAACTCCCCCGGTGCCAGCCGCGAGAGCACGGGATACCGTTCAGGGGAGCGCAGGTACTCGGCGATCCAGCGGGCGAGCTGGGTCGCGTGGCGTTCGAACTCCTCGGGCGAGAGGTCGCCGGGCTCGTGGGGGGCGGTCGTCGACATGCGGGAAATGGATGATCCCCGGGCGCGCGGGGCAATGGGGGCGCGACACGCGCGGCACGGGACCACCGTACGGAGGCGCATGGAACGGAACGACCGACGACTCGAGGCGGCCGTCGCGCTCGGGATCATCACCGAGCAGCAGGCCCAGGCGATCCGGGCGATCGCCCCCGCGCATGGCGAACGCGCGCCACGCCCGCCGCGCGCGATCGACGCCGCGACGATCGGCTACGTGCTCGGCGCCATCACCGTCGTCGCCGCGATGGGCTGGTTCCTCGCCGACCGGTGGGAGTGGCTCGGTCCCGGCGGGGCGCTCGCGACCGCGGTGCTCTATGGCGTCATCCTCGTCGTCGTCTCGCAGCGCCTCGCCCGCGAGGGCTTCACGACGGCGTCTGGGCTCGCGATGCTCCTCGCGGTCGGGACCGTCCCCGTCGCCACGATCGCCCTCAACGAGCTGCTCGGGCTCTTCGCGCGGGTGCCGTTCGACGGCTGCCACACGAGCGACTTCGACCTCCTCGCCTGTCGCGGCGAGGAGCTCCTCGTCGAGCTCGTGACCATCGCCGCGGCGCTCCTCGCGCTGCGGCGCACGCGCTTCGCCCCGCTCGTGCTGCCGGTGGCCGCGCTCTCCCTGCGTCTCCTCTTCCATCTCGTGGATGCGCTCGGCGCGAGCCCCATGGGCTACGGCACGCAGGGATGGGTGTGGGCCATCGGCGCGAGCTTCACCGCCGCCGCCGCGTACACCGCGGAGCGGCGCCAGTCGGACGACCTCGACATCGCCTTCTGGCTGCATTTCGTGTCGGTCGTCGCCGCACTCACCGCGACATTGCAGGTGGTCGGCTCGGAGGAGTTCTACAAGCACCTCCTGCCGGCGGGCGCCGTGGTCGCCTTCGCGTACGCGCTCCTCATGCGCCGGTTCGTCCATGTGGTGCTCGGGATGCTCTGGTTCACGGGGTACGTCTTCTGGCTCGCGGCCTCGGTCTTCCGGGACTCGCCGGCCTTCCCGATCGTGCTCGCCGCGCTCGGCATCGCCGTCATCGTCGCGACGGTCTGGGTACAGCGGAACGCCGAGCGGCTCGCGGCCCGAGTCGGCGTGGTGGGCGGGACCGGACGGCCGCGCTTCCCGGGCGGCGCGGCGTTGCTGCTCGCGCCGGCGCTGGTGGCGGCGCTCATGATCCCCATGGCGGTGCGCGAGGACGCGGACCGCAACGCGGACGCGCGCTGGAGCGGGGAGCGGTTCGCGCGGCGGACGCGGGCCGAGGCCATCCGGACCGCCCGCGAGGAGGAGGCACGCGCGGCCGCCGCGAAGGACGCGAAGGAAACCCCACCCCCTCCCCAACCGTAGAACCTGCAGCACACCTGAACGGCCCCGGCGTCCCGCGTCGGGGGCCGGCTCGTTGTCCCGTCCTCGCTGGAGTGGTCGATGATCGTGCTGGGAATGCTGGCCGTCGCGCTGCAGGTGCAGGTGAACGTCGACGTGAACCGGTCAGGCGGGTCCGCCTCGGTCGGTGTCCGGCCGCCGCGCATGCGGATCGAGGTCACCGATGAGCACCGGCGCACCGCCTTCAAGGACGCCGCCGCGCGCGAACTGCTCCTGCGCGCCCGCGCCGCCCGCCTCGAGCAGGACTCGACGCTCCTCTCGTACGACGTGAAGAGCTACCAGCGCGTCTCCGCCGGCATGGCCCTCCGCGAGACGGCGCGCGACCGCCTGATCTTCCGCTCCGAGAACGCCTCCCACGTCCGCTGGCATCGCGCCACGGGCGCCCGCGTCGAGGTCCTCGGCGCCCGTTCCGCGGTGCCCATCGTCGCCGGCTTCAAGGAAGCCGAGGCGGAGATGGAGCAGGACATGATGGACGAGGCGTCGGACATGATGGCGATCCCTTACTACCCGGGGAAGGACGAGCTCTGGCTCTTCGAGATGATCGGCACCACCGACTCAGAGGACGAGGGACGCTCGATGCTCATCCATCCCGTCGCCGAAGGGTCCGAAGCGTACTTCCACTTCTCCTCGGGTGACTCGGTGGTCATGACGCTCCCCGACGGGAAGCGGATCACCCTGCGCGAGATCCTCGTCACGCCGCGCGAGGCGCGGTGGAACCTCGTCGTCGGGTCGTTCTGGTTCGAGACGGACGACGCGCACCTGGTGCGCGCGGTCATGCGCTTCTCCGCGCCGATGGACATCTGGGAGACGGTCGAGGAGGAGGACTCCACGGCGCGCGACGACGTGCCCTGGGCCGTGCGGGGATTCCTCTCGCCGATGAAGGCCGAGATCACCGCGGTCACCATCGAGTACGGCCTGCTCAACCAGCGCTTCTGGCTCCCCCGCACGCAGGGCGCCGAGGGGTACGCGCGCGTGAGCTTCATGCGCGTGCCGTTCAAGATCGAGGAGCGCTACCGCTACGAGAGCGTGAACGCGATCGACTCGCTCGTCGCGATCCCGCCCCCGGCGTGGAAGCGCGGGAGCGAGTTCGAGGACAGTCTCAAGACCGCCGGTGTCGATTCCACCGCGCGGAGCGAGGCGATGAAGCACTTCTACGCCTCGCGCGACTCGGCGCAACGCGCCGAGCGCAAGCGGCAGTGCGACACGAGCGGGAGCTTCGTCGAGTACCATCAGCGCTACAACGGGACCCTGCCGCTCGCGATCGAGGTCCCCTGCGACCCCAAGCGCCTCGCGTCGTCGTCCGAGCTGCCGCCGTCGATCTACGACGAGGGCGAGGAGCTCTTCGGTGCCGCCGATCGCGCCGAGCTGATGCAGGCGCTCGACTTCGGGTTGCAGCCGGCCTGGGCGCCGCGTGCGCCGACCATCGCCTGGGGCCTGAACGAGACGCGCTACAATCGCGTCGAAGGGCTCGGCACCGGGGCCGTCGTGACGTCGCAACTGGGCAGGGGATACGTCGTGGCGCTCACCGGCCGCGGCTCGATCGCCGACAAGCAGCTCAATGGCGAGCTCTCGGTCTCGCGCAGCAACGGGCGTCGCGAGCTCCGCGCGACCGCCTATCGTCGTCTCGTCTCGAGCGGCGACTTCGGATCGCCGCTCTCCTTCGGGGCGTCGTTCAACTCGTTCGTCTACGGGCGCGACGAGGGGTTCTACCACCGCACCTGGGGCGGGGAGCTCGCGGGAAAGCGGACCAACGGGAACGGGTTCGTCTGGCGCGTCTTTGCCGAGGAGCAGTGGGAGGCGCCGGTGGCGACGCGCTTCTCGCTCACCGGCGGCGCCCATGACGACCGCTTCCTCGGCAACGTCGCCGCTGACCGCGGGTCGCTCTTCGGAGCGGGCCTCACCTGGCGCGGCAGCCGCGGGCTCGATCCACAGGGCTGGCGCCTGAGTGCCGACCTGCGGCTCGAGGGCGCGGCCGTCGATCCCTGGGCGGCGAACGGCGCGACCGAGTACGGACGCCTCTTCCTCGAGACCACCGTCTCGCGCGGGCTCGGTCCGCTCGCCGCGTCGGTGACGGGGGCGGCCGGCCACATCGTCGGCGACGCGCCGGCGCAGCGCCACTTCTTCCTCGGCGGGCTCCAGAGCGTGCGCGGCCAGACGGCGGGGACGGGCTACGGCACCGCCTTCTGGCTCACGCGCGTCGAACTCGGCACCAACAACGCCGCCGTGCGTCCGGTGCTCTTCGGCGACCTCGGTTGGGCCGGCTCGCGCGACGCTTGGAGCCAGACCGGGCGACCGATGAGCGGCGTGGGGGTGGGGGCGAGCTTCCTCGATGGGATGATCCGCATGGACCTGGCGCGCGGCCTCTATCCGCGATTGCAGACGCGGTTCGACGTCTCGCTCGAGGCGCGGTTCTAGCTTCGTCCAGTTCCGCGACACCGCACAGGGGGCGGACAGAGGCTCTTGCCAATCTGTCAGGGGGGTGTCTCATTAGAGGCGCCCCCCTCGTCGTCCACCTCCCGTCCACCGTCCGAGCTCGCCCTGCAAGACCCCGTCGCCGCGCATCAGGCCGAGGAACAGGCGAACGCCGAGATCCTGCTCTGGCAGGGGCGCTATCGCGCGGTCTTCATCTCGCTCGTCGGCTTCTCGACCATCACGCTGAAGTGGTTCGGCGTGATCTCGTCGGACTCGGTGTTCGTCGAGCGGATCGGGTTGCGCCCGGCCCTGCTCTGGGTGCTGGCGCTCATCGTCGCCTACCTGCTGCTGCACCGCGTGCTCGTCTGGCACCTGCGGCGCGCCGGTCGGGCATCGCGCGGGCTGGCGGTCGCGGCGATCGCGAGCGACATGGTCTCGCTCTTCACGGCGGTGGCGCTCATGACGCCGCCCGAGCACTACGACCGCGCGCTCATCGTCTCGATCTTCACCGTCCAGCTCACGCAGCTCTTCTTCGGCTGGACGGTGACGGTCGCGAACCTGCTCTTCGTCGGGATCGGCTACACGGGGCTCATCGCGCTCGCGGCGGACGCCGGCGCCGCGACCTCTCCGCCCGAGGAGCTCTGGACCCTCGCGCTCTACGCCATCGGCGTGCTCGTCTACGTCGGGCTGCAGGGACACGTGGCGCAGCGGATGCGCAGCCTGGTGCAGGTCTTCACCAAGGCGCAGGACGGCGACTTCTCGGCGCGCTATGACGAAGGCGCCGACCAGATGCCCGACCCGGTCACGGTGATCGGGCGCGCGTACAACAAGATGCGCTCGCACCTCGAGACGATCGTGCTCACCGATCCGCTCTCGGGCTGCTTCAACCGGCGCGGGCTCAACCAGCTCGCCGAGCGCGAGGTCTCGCGCGCGGTGCGCGCCAAGAAGAACATCGCGGTGCTCGCGATCGACGTCGACCACTTCAAGCACATCAACGACGAGTACGGGCACCTCACGGGCGACGAGGTGATCCGCGAGGTGGGTGCGCTGCTGCGGGAGACGGCGCGCGACGTGGACGTGGTGGCGCGCATCGGCGGCGAGGAGTTCACCATCCTCGCACCCGACTCGAACGACGAGGGGGCGCTCATCCTCGCCGAGCGCGTGATGCAGGCCTTCCGCCAGCACCAGTTCCGCTCGCTCCCGCCGGAGCGGCGGATCACCACCAGCGTGGGCGTGGCGGCGGCGCCGGCGCGGGACGACGAGGTGGCGAAGACGCTGCTCGCCCGCGCCGACGAGGCGCTCTACGTCGCCAAGCGCAACGGCCGTGACCGCGCGGTCGTGTGGCACGCCGGGATGCGCGCGTTCGACGGCGCCGCGCATGGGCGCGCGCGCCACTCCACGCCGTCGATGATCCGCGCGGTCGAGTAGACCGCGCTCAGGGCAGCCGTAGCGTCCCTTCGCTGACCAGCACCGCGCGTCCGGCGACGCGCACCGCCGTCACCTGACCGCCCGCCTTGTCCGCGCTCACGTCGAGCCGGCTCGGCCGTCCCATCTCGATCCCCTGGTCCACCGACCAGGCGAACGCGCCATCGGCCTTGGGATCCTTCATCGCGAGCCATCCACCGAAGGCGGCGATCGCCGAGCCGGTGGCGGGATCCTCGGGGACGCGGATGCCCGGCGCGAACATCCGCGCGCGCCAGTGATGCTCGCCCTGCTCGGGGTCGCGCGCGACGACGAGGATCTCCGGGGCCCAGAAGCGCTGCAGCGTGCGCTCCCACGGGTCCATGCGAACGCGCGCCACCTTGAGCGCCTTGAGCGACTTGAGCGGCACGATGAGGAACGGGTAGCCGCACGAGACCGCCTGCGGCGACATCGCCCCGCCCATCAGGTCGGTGGGCTCGAGCGAGAGGATGTCGGCGAGCGTGTTGATCGTCGGCGCGTGCGGGCCCACCTCGGGGAGCTTCGCCACCGAGAGTTCCGCCCAGGCGCGGGTCGGCGACTCCACGCGCACATCCACCGGCACCACGCCCACGCCCATCTCGAAGGTGAAGCGGCCATGCCCGTCGGGGAGCGCCCCCTCGCAGAGCGCGAGCGCCGCCGCGGTGCCGATCGTCGGATGCCCGGCGAACGGCATCTCCTTGTCCGGCGTGAAGATCCTGACCTTCCGCGTGTGCGAGGGATCCTCGGGCGGATAGCAGAAGGTCACCTCGGAGAAGTTGAACTCCTGGCAGAGCTTCAGCAGCAGCCCCTCGGGGATCCCGCGCGCGTCGGGGAAGACGGCGAGCTGGTTGCCGCCGAACGCCACGGGAGAGAACACATCGAGAGTCAAGAATCGCATGGCGTGGGATGCAGGCTGAATGAGGAAGGATGAAAGATGGGGATGCGGGGCTGTCGTTCACTTTCAGCCTTCATCCTTCAGCATTCATCCATGCGCTACTCGGCCATGAACGGATAGCGATAATCCGTCGGTGGCACGAAGGTCTCCTTGATCGTCCGCGCGCTCACCCAGCGCAGCAGGTTCAGCTTCGACCCCGCCTTGTCGTTCGTGCCCGAGGCGCGCGCGCCGCCGAACGGCTGCTGCCCCACCACCGCGCCGGTGCACTTGTCGTTCACGTAGAAGTTGCCCGCCGCATGCCGGAGCTTCGCGTGCGCCTCGCGCACCGCGTTCCGGTCCTGCGCGAACACCGCGCCGGTGAGCGCGTACGGCGACGTCCGGTCGACGAGTTCCAGCGTCTCGCTCCACTTGTCGTCGTCGTACACGTACGCCGTCACCACGGGGCCGAAGATCTCCTCGCACATCAGGCGGTACGACGGGTCCTTCGTCTCGATGAGCGTCGGCTCGACGAAGTAGCCCACGTCGCCCTTCACGCCGCCGCCGGCGACCACGGTCGCGTTGGCCTTCGCGTCGGCGAGGTAGCCGCTGATCCGGTCGAACGCCTTCTGGTCGATGACCGCGCCCATGAAGTTCCGGAAGTCGTTCACGTCGCCCATCCGGATGTCCTGGATCATCGCGGTCATCCGCTCCTTCACCTCGGGCCAGATCGACTTCGGCACGTAGATGCGCGAGCAGGCCGAGCACTTCTGGCCCTGGTACTCGAAGGCGCCACGCACCACGCCCACCGCGAAGGCGGCGACGTCGGCCGAGGGATGCGCGATCATGAAGTCCTTGCCGCCCGTCTCGCCCACGATCCGCGGATAGGAGCGATAGCGCCCCATGTTCTTCCCGATCGTGCCCCACATGTTGTTGAACACGCCGGTGGAGCCGGTGAAGTGCACGCCGGCGAGCGCCGGGTCCGTGAGCGCGATCTCGGAGATCATCGCCGGGTCGCCGGGGAGGAAGTTGATCACGCCCGGGGGCAGCCCGGCTTCCTCGAGGAGCTTGTACGTGTACCACCCGGAGAGCATCGCCGTCGCAGCGGGCTTCCAGAGCACGGTGTTGCCCATCAGCGCCGGCGAGCCGGCGAGGTTGCCGCCGATCGCGGTGAAGTTGAACGGCGACACGGCGTACACGAACCCTTCGAGCGCGCGGTACTCGAGCTGGTTCCACATCCCCGGCGCCGACACCGGCTGCTCGGTGTAGATGTCGCGCGCGAAGGCGGCGTTGAAGCGGAAGAAGTCCACCATCTCGCACGCGGCGTCGATCTCGCTCTGGAACACGGTCTTCGACTGCCCGAGCATCGTCGCGGCGTTGAGCGTGTCACGCCACGGGCCGGCGAGGAGGTCGGCGGCCTTGAGGAAGACGGCGGCGCGTTCCTCCCAGCTCCACTCGCTCCATTCCTTCCACGCCGCGGCCGAGCTCGTGATCGCGTCGCGGACGTTCTGCGCCGTCGCCTTGTGGTAGGTCGCGGTCACGTGCCCGTGCTTGTGCGGCGAGACGGACTTGCCGAGGTCGCCGGTGCGGATCTCCTTCCCCGCGACGACCACCGGGATCTCCGGGCACTCCGACTCCATCGCCTTGAGTCGCGCCTGCAACGAGGTGCGCTCGGGGGAACCGGGGGCGTAGCTCTTGATCGGCTCGTTGGCGTGCGGCGGGAGCTGGCGGACGCCGTTCGGCGAGAAGGCGGGCATGGTCGTCGGGGTGGAGGGTCGAGCTTGGAATCTACACTCATGCCGGGTGATACTTCAGCCGTGCGCCTCTCCCTGCTGCTCCTCCTGCTCGCCGGCACGGCGTGCGTCCCGCAGCCGGTCGCATGGGGCGAGACGGCCGCGATCGGCGACGGCGGGCTCGCCGACTCGCTGCGCCTCGCGCTCGACTCGGCGGGGCAGGCGCGCCTCGTCCCCGCCTGGACGCCGCCCTCGTGGCCGGACGAGCCTGCTGCCTGCCGCGCGACGCGGCGCGCGGTGCAGGCGAGCGACGGTGCGGCCTATGCGAGCTGGCTCGCCATCCGCCCCGACTCGAGCGTGCGGCTGCGCATCGCGCGTTCCGATGATGGTGGCCACGTCTGGGAGCCGGCCGTCACCGCGGATTCCACCGACGTCGGCACCGCCGGCTGCGACCGGCCGGTGCCGTTCCTCGCCGCGGACGCACTCAATGGGTGGGTGCATCTCGCGTACTTCCTCGTCGCGCGCGAGGGGGCCGGGCTCTTCTTCACGCACTCCATGGAGCGCGGCGCGCGCTGGCATGAGCCGGTCCCCATCGTCTACGGCGACCGTCCGTCGCGCGCCGCGGTCGCCTCGCGGGGCGACACCGTCGTCGTGGTGTACGAGGACCCCAACAGCCGCCTCCCCCGCATCGGGATGGCGCTCTCGCGGACGCAGGGCCACATCTTCGAGTCGCGGCCGCCCGTCTCCGAGGACAACGGCGAATCCACGGGCCCGCAGGTCGCGGTGCGCGGCGGACGCGTGATCATCGTGTGGACCACGTCACAGCGCGGGGGCCGGTGGCCGCGTACCGTGCAGCGCGAAGGGACCCTGACCTGGTGAGGCAAGCCTGATGCGCGTGCTCCTGGCCGACGACGACGAACTGATGCGCGAGCTGACCGCCGCGGTGCTCGAGGTGCACGGGCACACGGTCGAGATGTTCGCCGATGGCGACGCCGTCTGGTCGGCCTTCGCGCGTGAACCGGCCGAGATGGTCGTCCTCGACTGGCAGATGCCCGGCGCCGACGGGCTCGAGGTCTGCCGCCGCGTGCGCGCGCACCCCGACGGCGCCTACACCTACCTGCTCGTCATCACCGCGCGCAGTGGCATGAACTCGCTCGAGGCGGTGCTCGACGCGGGCGCCGACGACTATCTCTCCAAGCCGGTGACCCCCGAGGACATCGCCGCGCGCCTCCGCATCGCGGCGCGCCGGATGGAGAACGGGACCGCGCGCCGCGCCGCCGAGGCGGAACTCCGCAAGGCGCGCTATCTCGCCGGCGTCGGCGAGGTCTCCCTCGCGCTGCAGCACGAGATCAACAATCCGCTCGCGGCGCTCCTCACCAACAGCGCGCTGCTCTCGGGCGGCATCCTCCCCGCCGACGAGTCGGCCGCGACGCT
The DNA here is from genome assembly GCA_016714015.1 of Gemmatimonadota bacterium. Lineage (NCBI taxonomy): Bacteria > Pseudomonadati > Gemmatimonadota > Gemmatimonadota bacterium. The sequence goes on along the minus strand of JADJNZ010000001.1, from coordinate 1,080,142 downwards.
GCGCGTGATCGACCAGCAGGCGCGCCGCATCGCCGACGTGGTGAAGCGCCTCAACGCCCTCACCGACCCGCAATCGGTCGAGTACGCGCTCGGCCAGCGCATGGTCGACCTCGGCAAGCCCAAGGGGACCGCATGACCGCTCCCTCCGCGACGCGCATCCTCGGCGTGCATCCCGCCGACGACGGCGGACTCCCCATCGCGGTGCAGCGCGCGGCGAACGCCGGCGCGCGCGCGCTCCAGGTCTTCACCGCGCCGCCGACGTACTACAACGAGAAGGTCACGATCAAGCCGGACAGGGCGGCGAAGGTCCACGCCGCGCTCGACGCCGCGGGGATCGCGCGCCGGCACGTGCTCGTGCACGCGGCGTATGTGCTCAACACCGCCTCCCCCGAGGAGGCCAAGGCCGCCAAGGCGCGCGCCGGACTCGCCAAGGAGTACGAGCGCACGAGCGCGCTCGGCGCGTGGGGCTGCTGCTTCCATCCCGGCTCGGCGGGGGAGAGCGACCCGGTCGATGCGGCGGTGCGCGTGGGGCAGGCCATCGCGCACGCGCTCGCGAGCGTCCCCGAGGGGAGCGGCTCGCGCGTCCTCATCGAGAACACCGCCGGCGCAGGGCGCACCATGGGACGCACCGCCGAGGAGATCGCGACGATGCTCGCGCAGGTGCCGCCGGCGTTGCGCCATCGCACCGGGTACGGGCTCGACACCTGTCACCTCTTCGCCGCAGGGCACGACATCCATTCCTCGCCCGAGGCGCAGGCGCGCACCCTCGAGGCGTTCGTGCGCACCATCGGCGAGCCGCCGGCCTTCTTCCACCTGAACGACAGCCAGCATCCGTTCGCGAGCAACAAGGATCGCCACGCGCTCCTCGGGGCGGGGATGATCGGCGCCGAGCCGTTCCGCTGGCTCGTGCGCGCGCCCATCTCCGAGGGGATCCCGCTCATCCTCGAGACGCCGTCAGAGCGGGAATCGGTCGTCGAGGACGACGTCTCGGCCGATCCGGCCGACGCGCGGATGATCGAACTGCTCGAGGGATTCCTGCGCGGCTGACGAGGGGATGAAGGCTGAAGGGTGAAGGATGAAAGGGGGTTCTCCGAGGGAGAATCGCCCATTCCCCGAGGGGGGAGACCCCCGCGCGAGGGCCCCCGCGGGCCCGCCCCAGAGGGAGATCACCCCGTTCCCAGAGGGGGATTCCCCGGTTCTCAGAGGGGATTGCCTATTGCGCCAGAGGGGAACCGCCTTACTTTCGAGTACAGATCGCGCACGACTCGACCGGGCGTAGCACCGCGCGATCCTCACTTCCTCTCGAGGAGATGTTCGAAATGGCTGCGAAGAAGAAGACCGCCAAGAAGGCCGCGAAGAAGGCGACGAAGAAGGCCGCGCCGAAGAAGAAGGCCGCGAAGCGCAAGCCGAACGCCGCGTTCATGAAGCCGGTGACGCCGAACGAGAAGCTCGCCGCCGTCGTCGGCGCCGCGCCGCTCCCGCGCACCGAGCTCACCAAGAAGCTCTGGGCCTACATCAAGAAGAACGGCCTCCAGGACAAGAAGAACCGCCGCATGATCAACGCCGACGACAAGCTCAAGCTCGTCTTCGGTGGCAAGGCGCAGGTGTCGATGTTCGACATGACCAAGCTCGTCTCGAAGTGCCTCAAGTAAGGCACTGATCGATCGGCTGGGACGGGGGGGCGCGCCGCGAGGCGCGCCCCTCTCGTCTTTGCGGGGTAATCACGGCAGATTCCCCTCGTGCGCCGCCGTGCGGCGCGGGCCTCGTGCCCTCCGTTCCCCTTGCCCCGTCCGCCGTGGCCGCGAAGAAGTCCAAGACCTCCGACAAGCCCGCCAACTCCGTCGCCGCCGCGCGCGGCCGCAAGGGCGGTTCCTCCCCGGCCAAGGCGTGGGAGGTCTTCAAGTCGCTCGCCGGCACCATCGCGATCTTCCTCCTCCTCCGCACCTTCCTCGTCGAGGCGTATCGCATCCCCTCGGGTTCGATGATCCCGACGATGCTCGTCGGCGATTGGCTCTTCGTGAACAAGCTCCGCTTCGGGCCCAACATCCCGTTCACGAAGGTGAACCTCCCCGGCTACGCCGAGCCGCGCCGCGGCGACATCGTCGTCTTCGTCTCGCCCTACCAGGCGTTCAACCCCGACGATCCCACGCCGACCGTCGTGAAGCGCCTCATCGGCATGCCGGGCGACACCATCCACTCGCGCAGCGGCGTGGTGCACATCAACGGCGAGCCGCAGCGCCAGGGCTACGCCTCGGGCCGCCCCGGCGAGCTCATGGGCGACAATCCCGATCCCATCCTGCGCTGGCAGCACGAGGTCGAGATCAAGACGACGCGCTTCGGCGCGCCGCCCGCCGAGCCGACCATCGACGACTGGGGGCCGTTCATCATCCCCGAGGCGCACTTCTGGTTCATGGGTGATAATCGCTACAACTCGATCGACAGCCGCTTCTACGGTTTCGTGCCGCGCAAGAACATCCGCGGCCGGCCACTCTTCGTGTACTACTCCTACAACGCGGACGACTCCGATCGCCCCCTCCCGGCGATCACCGACATCCGCTGGTCCCGCCTCGGCACGGTGATCCGATGAGCCCGCGTCCCGCCCTGCTCCTCCTCGCCGTCGCGCTCCTCGCGACCGGCTGCCGCGCCGCGCGCGAACGACGGCTCGAGCGGCGCCTCGATCGCGTCTCCGACGGCAGCGACGCCGCCGTGAGCGTCGGCGACACGGCGCGCTACCTCACGCCCTTCGGCACGCCCACGCGTCCCTTCTCCCCCGCCGTGCGCGTGGGGAACCTCATCTACCTCTCGGGACAGATCGGCACCGCCGATGCCTCGGCCAACGCGAGCACCCTCGTGCCCGGCGGCATCGAGGCCGAGACGCGCGCGACGCTCGAGAACATCCGCACCACGCTCCTCGCCGTGGGCTCGTCGATGGACAAGGTCATCAAGTGCACCGTGATGATGGCCGACATGAAGGAGTGGGACCGCATGAACGCGGTATACCGCACCTACTTCACGCCGGGACGCCTGCCGGCGCGCAGCGCCCTCGGCGCCAACGGCCTCGCGCTCGGCGCGCGCGTCGAGATCGAATGCATCGCCACCGCCTGAGCTGACGCGACGATGCCGCTCCTCCGCCCCACGATGGTGCTGACGCAGCTCGACCTCGAGGAGCCGACGGTCGTCCGGAAGTTCTCGCTCAACGTGCTCGCCATGGCGCTGCTCACCGGCGCCAGCCTCCGCCTCTATCGCGCGGCCATCCTGCAGTTCGGGTGGAGCAACAGCTGGACCTGGATCGCCGGCACCTTCCTCGGCGGCGTCGCGATCCTCTTCCTCCTCGCCACGCTCCACCTCGGCAACTATCCCGTCCGCGCCTGGCTCTGGCGCGCGCCGCTCTTCGCCGTGCTCGAGGCCGCCACCGAGATCGGCGTGAGCCTCGCGCTCACCGTCGCGGGCCTCGAGCGCATCGGGAGCCTCACCGCGACGCTCGAGGACTGGCAAGGCTCGGCCTTCAAGCTCGCCGTCGTGCGCATCGCCGGCATCACGCTCTTCGCGCTCCTGCTCGCCTTCGTCTCCACGATGGTCCGCCTCGTCCTCATGCCGCGGAAGAAGGAGCGGCGCACGACCACCGCCGTCGTCCCACCGGAGATCCCATGATCCGTCACTCGATCGCTCGCGCGGCCCTCGCCGTCCTCCTCGCGCTCCCAGCCGCCGGGAACCTCGAGGCGCAGGCCGCGCCGCGCCGTCCCTTCGGCACACTGCGCGAACAGGCCGACATCCAGCAGGGCTGGCTCGCGGTGCGCCTCCGCACCGTGCTCCCCGCGCTCATGCGCAAGCACGGTGTCGATGCCTGGGTCGTCCCCATGCGCGAGTACAACGAGGACCCCGTCTTCTCCTCGCTCGTCTCGCCGACGACCTTCGCCGCGCGCCGCCGCACCATCTACGTCTTCTTCGACAAGTGCGCCGCGAGCGGCCGCACCGATCCGGGCGACGGCTCCTGCGTCGAACGCATCGCCCTCGGCGGCACCTCGCAGGGCGGGCTCTACGAGGCGCGTCGCGCCATGACCGCCGTCGCCGGCGACCTCAGCGGCCGCCAGGCCGAGCTCTGGGGCGACCAGCAGTGGTCGGTGCTCAAGACCGTCCTCGAGGAGCGCGCGCCGAAGGTCATCGCCATCGACGTCTCGCGCACCTTCGCCTTCACCGACGGCCTCACCGCCGGCGAGCGCGACGGGATGACCGAGGCGCTCGGCCCCGCGCTCGCCTCGCGCTTCCGGCCCGCCGAGGCGCTCGCCCTCGAGATGATCGCCACGCGGCTCCCCGAGGAGGCGCAGTTCTACGCCAAGCTGCAGGCGCTCGTGTGGGAGCTCTCCGAGCGGATGTTCTCCGCCGAGGTGGTGAAGCCCGGCGTCACGCGCACGAGCGACCTCGTCTGGTGGTGGCGGCAGCAGGTGAACGACCTCGGGCTCGGCACCTGGTTCCAGCCGAGCATCGAGGTGCAGCGCAAGGGCGCGACCGACGCACAGCTCGGCGACGACCCGATCATCCAGCGCGGCGACGTGCTGCACTCGGACCTCGGCATCACCGCGCTCGGACTCAACACCGACACGCAGCACATGGCGTACGTGCTCCTGCCGGGCGAGACCGAGGCGCCGGCGGGACTCACCGCCGCGCTCAAGCGGTCGAACCAGCTGCAGGACATCGTGATGGAGGAGCTCCGCGCCGGCCGCACCGGCAACACCGTGCTCGCGCGCTCGCGGCAGCGGATGGGCGCGATGGGGATCGACGGCACGATCTACTCGCACCCGATCGGCAAGCACGGCCACGGCGCCGGCCCGCTCGTCGGTCTCTGGGACTACCAGGACGGCGTCCCCGGCCGCGGCGACGCGACGGTGATCGCGAACATGTGGTACTCGATCGAGCTGCAGGCCACCTCGCCGGTCCCCGAGTGGGGCGGCCAGCGCGTGCGGATGGCGCAGGAGGAGGACGCGGTGATCGGTCCGAACGGTGTCGCGCGCTGGGCGATCAAGCGGCAGGACCGCTTGTTCCTCGTGAAGTGAACCTGATAGACTTGTTCCCGTATGCGCAAAGGCAAGAAGGAACTCCTGGTCGTCGGTGACCGCGTGCTCATCAAGCTCGAGGAGGGCGAGGAGCGCACGAAGGTCGGGCTCTACCTCCCGGCGACGGCGATCGAGAACCAGCAGGTGCAGGGCGGCACGATCGTCGCGACCGGCCCGGGGCAGCCGTTGCCCGAGGTGAGCGACCATCTGGACGAGCCCTGGCGCATCGGCGCGACGTCGGGCGCCAAGCACGTGCCGATGCAGGCACAGGTCGGCGACTACGCGATCTTCTTCCGGAAGGCGGCGGTGGAGATCACGTTCGAGAACGAGCGATACCTGGTGGTGCCGCAGGCCGCAGTACTCGCGCTGTCGCGCGAGTAGATGAAGGCTGAAGGATGAAGGGGGGAGGTTCCCCCGCATCCCGCATCCCGAACCACCACCTTCTCCCTTCATCCTTCAGCCTTCATCGCCCCATGATGTACGACGAGAGATTCGTGACCCCCATGCGCGAGGAGCTCACCCGCCTCGGCATCAGCGAGCTCCGCTCCGCCGCCGCCGTGGACGAGGCGCTCAAGGATGCGCCCGGCACCCGGCTCGTGGTCGTCAACTCGGTCTGCGGCTGCGCCGCGCGCAACCTGCGCCCCGCCATCGCCGTCGCGCTCCAGCATGGCGTGAAGCCCGAGCATCTCTACACGGTCTTCGCCGGCAACGACGCCGATGCCACGCGCCAGGCGCGCGGCTACTTCACCGGCTACGCGCCGAGCTCGCCGAGCATCGGGCTGCTGCGCGACGGCAAGCTCGTGCACATGGTGGAGCGGTGGCAGATCGAGGGGCGCTCGGTGGAGTCCATCGCCGCCGACCTCACGAAGGCGTTCGACACGCACTGCGCGGCGGCCAGCAGCGCGAGCTAGCGTCCGCGTGCGCTATCGTCCGCGCGCGCAGGCGCGCGCTACCGGGGCGGCGCGGTCGCGGGCAGGAGCGTCAGTTCGCCCTTGAACGACCGCACCGTGATCGACGCGGCCGCCCCCGTCGCCGATGCGCCGTGCAACGCCACCGTCCGCGGCGGGGCGCGCTTTCCCGGCGGTGCGGGACCGGTGGCTGCGCCGGGTACGCCGGTGAGCCGCGCGGCATCGACGGTGAGGCGCGCGGGGACCGCGGACGGCAGGCGCAGCGTCACCGACCCGCTGTGCGACTCGACCACCAAGTCGGCCGTCGGGAGCAGCGCCGCGTCGACGGAGACATCGCCGGAGATGGTCTCGATCCGCACCTGACCGAAGGGCCCGCGCCCCGCGCGGATGCTCCCGCTCACGCTCCCGAGCGTCGCGTCCTCCGCGTGACCCATCCACAGCAGCGACCCGCTCGCCGTCTTCGCGCGCAACGTTCCCGGCGAGCCGAGGATCTCGAGACTCCCGTCCATCGCCTCGGCGGTGAGGTCGCGCGGGTCGCCGGTGATGCGGACGAGGCCGCTCACGCAGCCCACGTCCACGCCGCCGGTGAGCCCTTCCACCGAGATGTCGGTCGCCGCGCCGCGCACCCAGACGACCGCACCGGCCGGCACGCGCACGGTGAGGTCGGCCCACGCCGTCATGTCGTGCCCCTCGGTGCCGAACTTCACCGCGCGACGCGAGCCGCCGCCGAACACCGTCGTGCCGCGCGTCGTCGTGCCGGTGACGGCGATGCTGTCGCGGTCCCAGCCGATCACGCGGATGCGCCCGTTGGGATTGAACAGCTTCACGAGGCCGTCGCGGTCGAGCGGCCAGCCGCGCGCGATCGGGACCTGCTGCGCCGTGCCGGGCGTCGCGAGGAGCAGGAGTCCCAGGAGCAGGACGACGCGTCTCATGACCCGAGCTCCGCCGCGACATCGTTCGCCCGGCGCAGGAAGTCGATCTTCTGTCGGTACGCCGTCGCGACGAACCCTTGCACCGCCGCGTTCCCCGGATCGGTCGCGAGCGCCTCGCGCGCCTCGGCGATCGCGCCGTCGATGGTGCGGAGCGTACGCTCGAGCACGGCCAGCGTGTTGGGATCGAGCGCGCCGCGGCGCCGCTCGAGCGTGGCGGTCAGCTCGGCCGCCGAGCGCTCATACGAGGCGAACGAGGCCAGCGCGGCGGCGGGATCGACCGCAGCGGCCGGTGCCGTGACATCCGCGAGATCGCTGGTCGGCGTGGTGCGCATCGTCCACCAGGTCGCGGTCGCCGTGGCTGCTACGAGCAGCGCCGCCGCCGCCGCGAGGCGCTGTGGCCGCGCGTACCACGGCCAGCGCTCGCCTGCGGGGCGCGAGGCCGCTCCGCCGCCACGTGGCAGCGCCTGCACCCGCCCCTGATCGATCCGCGCACGGATGGAGGGCCAGAGGTCGCGTTCGGGCTCCACGGCCGCAGGAAGCCGCTGGAGCGCCGCGCGCAGGCGCGCCGCCTCCGCAGCGTCCAGTTCGTGCGCGCCGTCGGCGGCGCGGTCAGGCGTCTCGTCACGGTCCGTCATCGTTCCAGCACCTCCAGCAGTCGTTTCCGCGCCCGGAACAGCTGCGCGCGGATCGTCGCCGCGGCCACTCCCGACATCGCCGCGATCTCCTCGTGCGAGTAGCCCTCGAGCTCGTGCAGCACGAACGCCGTCCGCGCGCCCGGACTGAGCCGCGCGATCGCCGCCTCGAGGTCCATCCGCCCCTCACGCCCGAGTCCCTCGCCCTCCACGTCGAGCGCCGGCTCGGGCAGCTCCCCCGGCAGTTCCTCGTGCGCCCCGCGCCGCTGGTGGCTGCGCACCTGCACCAGGAACACGTTCACCGTCAGCCGGTGCAGCCAGGTCCCGAACGCGCTCTCGCCGCGGAAGCTCCCCAGCTTCTCCCACGCCCGCACGAACGCATCCTGCACCAGCTCCTCGGCGCGCCCGCGGTCGGCGGTGAGCCGGAGCGCCAGCGCGTGCACCCGCCCCACATGGCGGCGATAGAGACGCCCGAACGCGTCCGCGTCGCCGCGCTGGGCGGCGCGGACGTCTTCGAGCGCCTCGGGGGTCTCGAGGGCGCGCGGCTCCGGGGCAGGGGCGGGAGGCACGGACACTCCTGTGATGCCACCCGCCCCGGGCGCGTTTACAGCCGGTCCGTCGGCCGGTTCAGCTCTGCCGGACCCAGCGCGCGAGTTCGCGCAGCGACGGACGCTTGCCGTACATCAGCATCCCCACCCGGTAGATGCGGGCCGAGATCCAGATCACCACCACGCACGCGACGAGCAGGCCTAGCAGCACCGCCGCGATCTCCAGCGGCGCGACCGGTGTCGCCGTCATCCGCAACGGCATGATGATCGGCGCCGAGAACGGCAGCCAGCTCATGACCTGCGCCAGCTGGCCGGTCGGGTTGAGCATCACCGGCTGCACGAAGATGATCGAGAACACGAGCAGCATCATCACCGGCTGCGCGGCCTGGTTCGCCTCCTCCTGGCTCCCCACCATCGAGCCCACCGCGGCGAACATCGACGCGTAGAACGTGTAGCCGAGCAGGAAGAACAGGATGAGCGCCGCGAGCGTCGCCGGGGCGATCGACGGGAACGGCATGCTCGTCGGCATCCCGTCCACGCCCATCGCGCCGAGCAACCGGGCGCGCTGGCCCCAGAGCAGGAACCCGCTGCCGATCCAGACGGCGTACTGCGTGAGCCCCACCGCACCCACGCCGATCACCTTCCCGGCGAGCAGCGTGTCCGGCTTCACGCTCGAGATGATCACCTCGGCCACGCGCGTCGTCTTCTCCTCCAGCACGCCGCGCAGGATCGCCTGGCCGTAGAGGATGATCGTCATGTAGAGCAGGAACGCGATCGCGAAGCCGAAGATCGCCGCCGCCACGCCGGAACCGCCGCGGCCCTCGTCGGTGATCCGCTCGGTGGAGACGTTCACGCGGAGCCGCGCCAGTTCGCGCGCCATGCTCGCGTCGAGCCCCGCGGTCTCCATGCGATAGCCCATGAGCGCGCCGCGCAGCGCGCCCTCCACCTGCTCGTTCTCGCCGATCGACGACGCGTTCCGCCCCGCGTAGCGCGCGCGACCGTCATTGATCGTGGACGGCTCGATCACGAGGAACCCGGTGAGCTTCTTCGCCACCACGTCCGCCACCAGCACCGACTCCGCGGCGGCGAGCGACGTGGAGTCGACCAGGTCCACCGGCACCGCCGCCGGCGCGGGCGCGCCCTGCAGCGCCGGCGTCGCGAGCCGCTCGGCCACGCGCGCCCCGAGCCCGACGCCCGAGGCGTCCACGATCCGGATCCCGCCCACCTTCGCGTCGCGGATGCCCCGCACCGAGAGGTACGCCGGCAGCACCATGATCATCGCGAAGAAGACCGGCCCGAAGACCGTGACGATGATGAACCACTTGTTGCGCACGCGCTCGAGGTACTCGCGCTTGATGACCGCCCAGAGCTTACCCATGGCCGCTCATCCCCTCCTCGACGCCCGTGGCGCCGACGCGTTGCAGGAAGATCTGGTGGAGCGACGGCTGCACGCGCTCGAACCGCGAGATGCGCGCGCCGGCGTCGAGCACCCGGCGGAGCAGCACCTGCGAGTCGGCGCCCACCGCGAGCTCCACCTCGAAGTAGCGATTGTTGTCGTCCACCCGCTCCACCAGCGCGCGGTCGCCGAGCACCGCCATCACCGACGCGTCGGCCCCGCCCTCCACCGCGAGCGCCACCGTGCGCCCCGCGTTCTCGGCCTTCACCGCCGCCACCGTCCCGTCGAGCACCTTCCGGCCCCCGGCGATGATGCACACCGAGTCGCACAGCCGCTCGGCGTTGTCCATCAGGTGCGTGGAGAAGATCACCGTCTTCCCGCGGCGCTTGAGCTCCACTACCGTGTCCTTCAACGCCTGCGCGTTGATCGGGTCGAGCCCGCTGAACGGCTCGTCGAGGATCACCAGCTCCGGGTCGTGCAGCAGCGTGCCGATGAACTGCACCTTCTGCTGCATGCCGCGCGAGAGCTCCTCCACCTTCTGCTTCCCCCAGTCCTTCTCCGCCGTGCGGAGCGAGAGCCGGTCGAGCCACTCGTCGATGCGGGCGTCCGCCGTCTTCCGCTCCACGCCCTTCAGCTCGGCGAGGAACTTCAGCACGTCGCGCACGACCATCTTCTTGTAGAGGCCGCGCTCCTCGGGGAGGTACCCGAGGCGGTCGAGGATGGACTGGTCGGTGTTGGGCCGGCCGAGGACGGTGATCGCGCCGCTGTCGGGCGCGATGATGTTGAGGATCATCCGGATCGTGGTCGTCTTGCCGGCGCCGTTGGGGCCGAGCAGACCGTAGACCGCGCCGCGCGGGACCGCGAGGCTGAGGTCCGCGACGGCGACATGCGCCGCATACCGCTTGGAGACGCCCCGGATGTCGAGGGCGAGTTCTGTCATCTGTTCCCGAGGGGAAGGGTCGAGGGAATATACGCGCGGGGGCTGGTGCGGGTGAGCCGCGCTCGCGACACTACGGCGATGCGCCTGAATGGGTTCCTCCTCCTCGTGGCCGCCACCCTCCTCGCCGGGTGTCGTGGCGCCGATCGCCCCGCCGGCGAGGGCCTCGTCGTCTACAACGCCGGCAGCCTCGCCCGCCCGCTCCGCGCCGTGCTCGACACCTTCGCCGCCCGCGAGGGCGTGGTCGTCGAACAGGAATCCGCCGGGTCCCTCGAGACCGCGCGCAAGCTCACCGAACTCGGCAAGATCCCCGACCTCATCGCCCTCGCCGACGCCGAGGTCTTCCCGACCTACCTCGTGCCGGACCACGTGAACGCGTGGGTCGAGTTCGCGCGCAACCGCATGGTGCTCGCCTACACCGACCGGTCGCGCTTCGCCGACGAGATCACCGGCGAGAACTGGTCGCGGATCCTCCTGCGCCCGGGCGTCGAGACGGGCCGCTCCGACCCCAACCTGGACCCCAACGGCTATCGGACGCTCCTCGTCTGGCAGCTCGCCGAACGGCACCACCGCGAACCGGGCCTCGCTGCCCGACTCGCCGCCGCGCACGCCGCGCGCAACGTCCGCCCCAAGGAGGCCGATCTCGTCGGGCTCCTGCAGGCCGGCGAGCTCGACTACATCTGGTCCTACGAGTCGCTCGCCCGCGCCACCGGGCTGCGCTTCGTGACCCTTCCGGCCGCGATCGATCTCGCCTCCCCTGACTCGGCCGCCACCTACGCCACCGCGCAGGTCACGATCCGCGGCGCGACCGCCGGCGACTCGGTCACGTTCGTCGGCCGGCCCATAGTGTACGCCTTCGCCATCCCCAAGGCAGCACCGCACCCGGCGCTCGCCGAGCGCTTCGCCCGCTTCCTCCTCTCCCCTGACGGCCGCGCGATCCTCCGCGCCGCCGGACTCGACGCGCTCGATGTGCCGAATCCGCAGGGGCTCGTCGCGCCATGGATGCCGCTGCCGTGAGCCGGTCCCGCGCGCTCCCGCGCCTGCTCAGCGTCCTCGCCGCGCTCGCCGGCTCGGCGCTGCTGCTCTTCCTCGCAGCCCCCATCGTCGAGCTCGTCGGCGTCGGCGGCGCCGAAGGCCTGCGGCGGCTCGGCAGCGACGCCGAGCTGCGCGACTCGCTCCTCCTCACGGCACTCTGCGCCACCACGGCGATGCTCATCGGCGCCGCCTGCGCCACGCCACTCGCCTACATGCTCGCGCGCCGCGAGTTCCCCGGACGCGCCATCCTCTCCGCGCTGCTTGACCTGCCGCTGCTCATCCCGCATCCCGTCGCCGGCATCGCGCTGCTGCTCCTCCTCGGCCGCGAGAGCGCCGTCGGCGGCGCGGCGCTCGAGCTCGGCCTCCGCATCGTCGGCACGCCGCTCGGCATCATCGCCGCGATGCTCTTCGTCTCGGCGCCGCTCTTCGTGAGCGGCGCGCGCGAGGCCTTCGCCAAGGTCGATCCCCGCTACGAGGGCGTCGCGCGCACGCTCGGCGACTCGCCCTGGCGCGCCTTCCGCCGCGTCACGCTCCCCCTCGCCGGCCGCGGCCTCCTTGCCGCCGCGGTGGTGATGTGGGCGCGCGCGGTGAGCGAGTTCGGCGCGATCGTCATCCTCACGTACAACCCCAAGGTCGTGAGCGTGCTGAGCTACGACCGCTTCACGAGCTACGGCCTCCGCGAGGCGCTTCCCGTCGCCGCCGCGCTCGCCCTCCTCGCGCTCGTGCCGCTCACGCTCCTCCGCGCGCTGCGCACCGACGGCGCGAGCGAGCGATGATCCGCCTCGACGGACTCTCCGCGAAGAAGGGCCGCTTCGCGCTGCGCGACGTCACCTTCGCGCTCGACGCCGGCGCCTTCGGCGTCGTGATCGGTCCTGCCGGCTCGGGGAAGACCACGCTCCTCGAGGTCATCGCGGGCCTCCTCGCGCCGACCGCGGGCACGGTCCATCTCGGCGGTGCCGACGCGCGCGCCGTCCCGCCCGAGGAGCGCGGCATCGGCCTCGTCTACCAGCATGCGTTCCTCTTCCCGCACCTCTCCGTGCGCGAGAACGTCGCCTACGGCTCCAGCGACGCCGCCGCCTTCGACGAGGCCACCGAGCGCATGGGCGTCACGCCGCTCCTCGCGCGCGAGGTGCGCGGCCTCTCCGGCGGCGAACGCCAGATGGTCGCGCTCGCCCGCGCCCTCGCACGACGCCCGCGGCTGCTCCTCCTCGACGAGCCCTTCAGCGCGCTCGACCCGCGCCGTCGCGCGCTCATCCGCCGCGAGGTGCGCGCACTCCATCGCGCATGGGGGCTCACCACGCTGCAGGTGACGCACGACTTCGCCGAGGCCGGCATGCTCGGCGACCAGGCGATCCTCCTCGACGCGGGGCGCGTGCTCCAGTCGGGGCCGCCCGCCGAGGTCTTCCGGCGCCCCGCCTCGCCCTACGTCGCCGAGTTCCTCGGCGCCGAGAACGTCCTCGCCGGCACGGCGCGCGACCTCGGCGAGGCCGCGCCCGACTGGATCGACGGCGCGCCGAGCGAGTACGCGCACGGGCATCGCGCCTTCGCCTTCGAGTCGGAGGGACTCACGCTGTACGCCGTCGGCGACTTCGCGCCGGGGGCCGGTCATGCCGTGATCCGCGCCGAGGAGATCACCATCGCGCGCGACCAGACGCACGACTCGGCGCGTAATCGGTTCGCCGGACGCGTGGTGGAGGTCGCGACGCTCGGCGCGCTCACGCGCGTGACGATCGAGGTGCGGGGCACGCCGCTCGTCGCCGCGCTCACCACGCGCTCGGCGAAGGAGCTCCGCATCGAACCCGGTCTCGCCGTGGTCGCGAGCTTCAAGGCGATGGCGGTCCACCTGTGCTAGCGCCGACGCGCGGCCCGCTGCTCGTCTGGGGGACGTACGACGTCTCCAAGCCCAACGTGCGGCAGCTGCTCGCCGGCATCCGCGCGGTCGGGGTGGAGCTGCACGAGGTGCACGCCGACATCTGGGCCGGCGTGCGCGACAAGGGGACGCTCACCCGCGGCGAGCAGTTGCGCGCCGCGTGGCGCTGGCTCGCGGTCATGCCGCGGCTCGTGCGCGACTATCTCGCCGCGCCGCCGCACGCGATGGTGCTCGTGCCGTATCTCGGGCTCTTCGATCTCCTGGTGCTGCTGCCGTTCACGAGCTTCCGCGGCACGCCGGTGGTGTGGCAGGTCTTCATCTCGCCCTACGACACCGCGGTGAACGACCGCCGGATGCTCTCGCGCTGGAACCCGCTCGCGTGGATCCTCTACGCCTGCGAATGGGTCGCCGTGCGCGCCGCCGATCGCGCGTTCATCGACACGCCGGCGCATGCGCGGCGGTTCGAGGCGATCATGGGTGTCGTGCCGCAGACCGTGGGCGACGTCCCGCTCGGCACCGATCCCGCGCGCTTCCCGCCGCGCGCCGGCCGGCCCACCGTGCACGCGCCGCTCCGGGTCTTCTTCTATGGACAGTACATTCCGCTCCATGGACTCGAGACCATCGTGCGCGCCGCCAAGCGGCTCGAGGAGGCGGGCGTCGCGGTGCGGTGGGAACTCGCCGGCACCGGACAGGAACAGCCACGCATCACCGCGCTCATCGCCGAGCTCGGCGCGCGCTCCGTGACGCAGCTCGGCTGGATCGACGCGGCCGGGATCCCCGGCCGCATCCACGCCTGCGATGTGGGGCTCGGCATCTTCGGCACCTCGGGGAAGGCGACCACCGTGATCCCCAACAAGGCGTACGAGATCGCCGCCACGCAGACGCCGCTCATCTCCGGCGACACCCCCGCGCTCGCGACCTTCGCGCCCGGGCATCCGTGGGTGCTGCGCGTCGCGCCCGGCGATGATGCGGCGCTCGCCGAGTGCGTCGCGGGGATCGTGGCGCGCGGCGCGTGGCCCGACGCGCCGCCGATGCCCGTGATCGGCGCGCGCGAGGTGGGCGAAGCGTTCCTGCGCGTGGTGGACGGTCTCGCGTGACCGCACCGGCTCCTGCGCCGCTCCGCGCCCCGCGCGATCCCGCGATCACCGAGGACCGCGACTTCGGCCGCGCCGCCGTCGCGCTCGGCTGGGTCCCCGCGCCGCGATTCCTCCTGCGACGCGACACCGTATTGCGAAGGATGCGCACCCTCCCGCGCGGTCGCGTGCTCGAGATCGGGTGCGGTGCCGGCAGTCTCCTCGCCGACCTCGCGGCGCTCGGCTTCGAACCCACGGCGGTCGAGACCGCCCCCGCCGCGCGCGCGCTCGCGCAGCGGATGGTCGCCGATTTCCCGCAGGTCGCCGTGCACGAGGCCGTGCGCGACGAGTGGGCCGGGCGCTTCGACTACCTGCTCTCGTTCGAGGTGCTCGAGCACATCGAGGACGACACCGGCGCGCTCGCGTCGTGGCTCAGGTGCCTCCGGCCCGGCGGGCGCGCGCTGCTCTCGGTGCCGGCGCACGCGCATCGCTGGACCGCGACCGACACCTGGGCGGGCCATGTGCGCCGCTACGATCGCAAGGACTTCGTCGCGCTCGCCGAGCGTGCGGGGCTGCGCGTCGAGCGTTGCGACAACTACGGGTTCCCGCTGAGCAACGTCATCGAGCCATTGAACGCGTGGGCGCATGCGCGCGCGCTGGCCAGGCGCGGTGGCGTCGCACCGGCCGGCGGTGACGATGCCGCCGCGCGTGATGCCCGCAGCGGCGAGAGCGGCGTGAAGCGCACGGTCGAGACGCGGCTCTATCCGTTGATGACCGCACTCCCCGGCCGGCTCGCGATGCGCGCGGCCTTCGGCGTGCAGCACTGGTTCACGGGCAGCGAGCTCGGCAACGGCTTCGTCCTCGACGCGGTGAGACCCTGATGTACAGCGACATCCGGACCGGCCTCCCGCTCCTGCTGAGTCACCTCGCCACGCTCTGCGGCGCGCTGCTGCTGCTCCTCACGCATGTCGCCATCGGCGCACGGGTGCGGGCACTCCTCGGCGCGCGCGGTCCGGCGGCGGCCGCCTGGCGCTGGCCGGTGGACGCGACGCTCGGCGCCGGCGTCCTCGCCCTGCTGCTGCTCGGCGCCGGGCTCGCCGGCGCGCTCCAGCCGGTGAGCGTGCTCGCGATCACCGCGCTGCTCGCCGCCGCGTCGTTCCGTGAATGGATCGCTGCCGCGCGCGAGCTCGGCGCGCGATTGATGCCCGCGCGTGAGATGACCGCGACCGCCGGCGGTGACGCGCTCGTCGCGCGACTCGCGCCGCTGCTGCGCGCGGTGCTCGCCATCCTCGTCGTCCTGCTCCTCGCCGGCGCCATCGCGCCGCCCACCGAGTGGGACTCGTTGATGTACCACCTGCGCATCCCGCTCGGACTCCTCGGGCAGGGTCGCCTCGCCACGCCGGCCGACTCGTTCCATGTCGCGCTCGTCGGCGCCTCGCACTTCGCCACGCTCCCGCTGTTGGCCGCCGGACTGCGCTCCGGCCCTGCCGTGATGCAGGTGGCGGCGCTCGTGCTCACGCTCATGAGCACCGGGCAACTCGCCGAGCGCGCCGGCGTCTCGCGCGCCGGTGGCTGGCTCTCCGCGGCGATGGTGCTCGGCTCGCCCGCCTTCATGCTCGTCGCGATCACCGCGCGCGTGGACGTGACGCTCGTGCTCGCGCTGGTCGCCGCGCACCTCGCGCTGCTCACCGCCACGGACGAGGCCGATCATCGTCTCGTGCTCGTCGCCGCACTGCTCGTCGCCGTCGCGATGGGGATCAAGCCGCAGGCCGGCGCGTATGCGCTCGCGCTCGTCCCGCTCGGCTGGATCGCCGCGCGCGGCGTGCGGCCCGCGGTGATCGCGGCCACGCTCGCCGCGCTCGCGAGCGCGCCCTGGTACCTCAAGAACCAGCTCCTCGTCGGCGCCCCGCTGTATCCCAAGGGCGCACCCGGCTGGTTCGAGCCCTGGATCGCGCAGCTCTACGGAACGCAGGTGCGTCCGCCGACCG
The DNA here is from genome assembly GCA_016714015.1 of Gemmatimonadota bacterium. Lineage (NCBI taxonomy): Bacteria > Pseudomonadati > Gemmatimonadota > Gemmatimonadota bacterium. The sequence continues at coordinate 1,063,772 of JADJNZ010000001.1, read as the reverse complement.
TCGATGCGTCCATCCTCTCCGCCCTTCCCGAGGCGCGCGCGAGCTTCGACCTGCTCGACGCGTTCTTCGATCCCGGCAAGCTCACCATCGAGGGCGAAGGGGCGTTCTACGCGCTCTCGCCGCTGCTGCTCGCGCTGCCGCTCGTGTTGCTCGCACTCAGGTCGCACAAGCGCGCCGCCGGTGCAGGCGCCGTCGCGCTCACGTACGCCGCGCTCGTGATCGTCCCGTTCGGACAGATCAACATGCGCTACCTCATGCCCGCCATCCCCGCGCTCGCGGTGGCCGTCGCCGCCGCGCTCGAGTCGGCCAACGCGCGCCTTGGCGCGCGCATGAGCGGCGGGATGCGTCGCGCGCTCTGGGCGGTCGCGCTCGTGAGTGCGCTCCTCCCGCTCTCCGGCGCGCTGCGCCAGCGCTTCACGCGCGGCGACTATGTGCTGGTGCGCCACGCCGTCGGCGCCGCGAGCGCGCAGGAGGTCTGGCGCCGCCATCCTGACGGCACCTCACGCGAGCTGGCGCCCACCGTCGCCAACGTGCAGCGGCTCGTCCCCGCGGGATCGAAGGTGCTCTTCCTCTGGGAGGCGCGCGGCCTCGCCTTCGAGCGCGACGTGCTCGTGGACGTGATGCTCTCCAACTGGACTTACGTCGCGCAGTCGCCCGCGGCGGAGACCTGCCTCAAGGGGACCGGGATCACGCACCTGCTCGTCGGCGCGGGGTCGGTGGAGTACTACGTGAACCGCGGCGCGGATCCACGCGCGTTCATGCTCGACCGGTTCGCCCGGTTCCGGGATCGGTGCCTGGGGCCGAACACGACGGTGGGGCCGGGGGTGGAGTTGTTCGCGCTGCGCTGAGCCCGAGGGCGCGCGATTTCGATGTCAGACGCGGTGCCGTGGGTATCGGTGGTGATGATGCCACGAGCATCGTGGTGCTCCAGCACCCGGCCGCATGCCGGCGACTCGACGACCGCATGTCGACCCGCGGAGCCCTCGCATCTTCGAATCCACGGAGTATTTCCGTCACACCCGCGCTCGCCCCGACCGCCAGCGGATCCGGGACGAATGGATCGTTCGCGCCATCATGGCGCCTTTGGCCGAGCTGGTGCAGGGGGATGGCCGGATACGACGCTGGGTATACATTCCGGAGGAGCGACTGCACCTGAGGGTGGTGCTCCTTGCCGATCGCGCTACGGTCCACAACGCCTTCTTCGACCGCAGGTTCCGCCCATGAAGGTCAAATACTTCAAGGACACCGACACGGCGTTGCTCGAGTTCTCCGAAGCGCTGGTGGAGGAGACCCGCGAGATCTCCGAGCACGTCTACGTCGACCTCGACAAGGACGGCAACCTCGTCAGCATGACGATCGAGCATGCCTCGTCGGCGGCGCAAATGCCGCAGGTGAGTCTCGAGGAGATCGGGGCGAGCGCGGCCTGACCGCGGCTGCCGGCTGGCGGTGAGCCTACCCGACCATCCGCCCCGCCTGCTTCGCCGCCGCCGCCTCCGCCTGCCAGAAGCTGTAGAGCCCGCGCTCGATCTCGATCTTCTCGAACCGGCTCGGGTCCCGCTTCCCGACCTCCTTCGCCCACCGCGCCATCCGCCCGATGCCTTCCTCGAGCGAGACGTTCGTGCGCAGGTCGCCGAAGAGCTTCTCGCACACGTCGTGCGACGTCCAGGCGTGCTTCACCTCGTGCCGCGCCTCGAGGTGCTTCACGTTCGGATCCACCCCCATCGCCTTCGCGACCGTCTGCGCCATCTGCAGGATGGTGTAGGGCTGGTCCGCGCCGACGTTGATGACCTGCTGGTACGCCGCCGGCCGCTCCGGCGCCGCCGCGATGATGGGCGCCACGTCCGAGATGTAGCTGAAGGCGCGCGTCTGCAGGCCGTCGCCGAAGACGCTCATCGACTCGCCGCGCATCGCCTGGTTCATGAAGATGCCGATCACGTTGCGATAGCGGTCGGCGATGTTCTGCCGCTCGCCGTAGACGTTGTGCGGGCGGAAGATCACGTACGGAAGCTTCCACATCGCGTAGGCCTGTGCGAGGTCCAGCTCCACCGCGAACTTCGCGATGCCGTACGGGTCCTCCGGCATCGGGACCATCTCCTCGCGCATCGGCACCTGGCCCGATCCGTACACGGCGAGCGACGACGTGAAGACGAAGCACTTCACCGTCCCCGCGTTCACCGCCGCGTTCACGAGGGTGACGGAGCCGAGGAGGTTGTTGGTGTAGTTGAAGGACCGGATGAACGGGCTCAAGCCCTCGGCCGCGTAGGCGGCGAGATGATAGACGTAGTCGAACCGGTGCTGCTTGAAGAGCCGGTTCACGAGGTCGGCGTCGTTGGTGGTGCCTTCGACGAACTCGCAGCCCTTGGGGACGTTCTCCACGTAGCCGCCCGAGAGGTCGTCCATCGCGACGACCGTGTGGCCCTTCGCGAGCAGGTGTTCCGCGACGTGCGAGCCGATGAAGCCGGCGGCGCCGGTGACGAGCGAGACGGGAGCGGGCATGGAGGCGGGAGCCGGGGTAGGGGACCTGACGTCGGGCGGGGCCGCACCGGGGCGCGCCCTGCCTGACCAAGGACGACCGACCCCCCGGCGGCGAAATCGCGCCGTCACGGCGTGGCAGCCGAGTGGCATGAGCGTGGCAGCGGTGTGGCGGCGGCATGCAGGCGGCGAGCGGGGGCGTGCGAACGGTTGCCAAAGGTGCCGGCCGGCGGTCCCTGCTGGGTCAGCCCTCGCATGCCCGATCCCACCCCCGCCCCTTCGAATCGCCGCCTCCTCGCGGCGCTCCCCACGCTGCTCGCCGTCGCGCTGCTCGCGTACGCGGCGCGGTGGTTCGCGGTGCGTTGGCGCACGGTGATGGGCGACGGCCCCGCGCCGCCCGTCGCGTGGGGATGGCTCGCGGTCGCGGCCTGTCTCCTGCTGTTGCACGCGACGAGTGCGATGGTGATCTGGCGACAGGTCCTCGCGGCGATCGGGCACCGGCTCAGTTGGCGCGAGGCGATCGATTCGTTCGCGCCGTCGCTGCTCGCGCGCTACGTGCCCGGGAAGGTGTGGGCGAACGCGGTGCGCGTGGGGCTCGCGCGTCGCGCCGGCGTGCGGGTCGGTGCTGGCGCCGGCGCGGTGCTCTGGGAGACGCTGGTCGCGCTCGGGTCGGGCGGGGTGGTGGCGTTCGTCGGCCTCCGCCTCGCCGGCGCCGCTCACGCCCGGCCGGCGCTCGGGCTCATCGTCGGCATCATCGTCGCCTGGATCGCCGCCGGCCTGCTCGCGCGCCAGGCGCGGGGCGCCGCTTTGCTCGAGCGCTTCGGCGGCGTGCGTCCGGTACGCGAGCCGATGTCCCTGTCGCCGGCGATCGGCACGAGCCTGCTGGGGTGGGCGCTCTTCGCGTTCGCGCACGTCGCGGTGGTGCGTGCCGTGGCCCCGGTCGGACTCGAGGCGCTTCCGCTGGTCGCCGGCGCCGTCGCGCTCGCGTGGGCGGGCGGCTACCTCGCGGTCGTGATGCCACTCGGGCTCGGCGTGCGGGACGGGCTGCTGCTGGTGTTGCTGGCACCGGTCCTGACGGCGCCGCAGGCGCTGCTGTTCGTGGCGCTGAGCCGGCTGGTGCAGCTGGCGGTGGACGCGGCGATCACGGGGGGATGGGTGATCGGGCAGGTCGTGCGGCGGTCGTGACCGGCGGGTGCCGCCGGGTGCACTCCGCCGCGCTATATCGGTCTACCTAACACAGCGGCCCCGAATATACCGACCGATATATCACGTCCCGGCCGGACCGAAGTGCATAGCGTGCTGTCCGAAGAACCGGGGCCAGTTCTCTGAACGTGCGCTCGTATCCCCAGCAGGCTCGCGCGCATCGCGAGCTCCGTGCGGCGCTGCTCGTCACCAGCGACACCGTGGCGGCGCGGTCGAGTCTGTCGAACGCGCCGCGACTGGCACCAGGCGACACCGCCACCGCGCGCCGGCTGCGCGGACTCGGGGCGCCGTGAGCGAGGCAGTTGGTGTTCTTCGGCAGATCCCCCTATGTGTGGACACGATTCCTTCACCGTTCGCCTGGCCGCCTACGCACGCCAGGGCGTGGGCGTGAGCGCGTCGCGTAACACCGCGACCAGCTTCGATGTCCGCGCCGAGCGTCCTTTGCGCGGTCCCATGAGCGCCAGCACATCCGCCGAGGGGAGTGCGTAGTCCTCCAGCAGAGGCACGAGTCTACCTGCCCGCACGTCGTCGGCGACGCTCCACTCCGAGCGAACTACCACGCCGTGTCCCCCGATGGCCCATTCGCGCACGACGTCGCCGTCGTTGCTCGCGAGCTCGGGATCGATGCGCACATGCGACGTCTCGCCCGCGGCATTGGTGAACCGCCACATCGTCACGTCTTCGTCGTTCTCGCGCAGTGCGATGCAGCGGAACTCGCGGAGCGCCGTCGGGGACGCCGGAGATCCGTAACGCTCGACGAATGCCGGTGACGCGCACAGCAGACGACGGTTCGGTGCGAGCGTCTGAGCGGCCAATCCGGCGGGCCGGGTCTCGCCGATGTGCACGGCCACATCCCAGGACGTGTCGGCAAACCAGCCGAGGCGATCGGACAGCGTCAGATCGAGTGTCACGGCCGGATGCTCCGCCAAGAATGCCGCGGCCACCGGTGCCACGTAGCGACGTCCGAAGCCGAGCGGCGCGATGACGCGCAGGTGACCGGCGACCTCGCCGCGCCTGGCCACCAGCGTCTCGCTCAACTCCGCGATCTCGTCGGTGATGCCTCGGCCGCGGTCTGCCAGCAGCTCGCCTTCGTCAGTGAGCAGCAGTCGGCGACCACTCCGCACGACCAACCGCACGCCCACGCGATGCTCCAGCTCTTGTAGTCGCTGCGTCACCGCAGATGGTGTCACGTCGAGCTCGCGCGCGGCCGCCGCGAGCGACTCGGACCGTGCCAGAACGAGGAAGAATCGAAAGTCAGATGATGTGAGCATTAAGTACAGCTTAATGCAAACATTAGCAATCGTCACCTGAAACTACATGTGCCCATCGGCGTACGAGCCACCGAACCGATCGTCCCGCCACCTCGTCCAGTCCCATCGCACAGTGACCTCGCCATGAAACTCGAGATCGAAGCAGTCTCAATTCAGTACGACAACGGCGTGCGCGCCCTGCAGGGCGTCACCTTGACTATCGGCAACGGCCTGTTCGGTCTGCTGGGCCCGAACGGCGCGGGCAAGTCCACTCTCATGCGCACGCTCGCGACGCTGCAGAGTCCCGATGTCGGCACTGTACGCTTCGACGGGCTTTCCATCTTCGATGACGTCGCTGCTCATCGCCGGCGATTGGGCTACCTCCCGCAGGACTTCGGCGTCTACCCCGGGCTGTCCGCGCGCGAACTGCTCGACCACCTGGCCCTGCTCAAGGGACTGACCGACCGGCACGACAGGCGAGAGCAGGTGGACGCGCTGCTCGTGCAGGTCAATCTCTGGGATCATCGCAAGCGGGCGGTCAGCGGATTCTCTGGCGGGATGCGGCAACGCTTCGGCATCGCCCAGGCGCTGCTGGGGGCTCCGAAACTGGTCATCGTCGATGAGCCGACGGCGGGACTCGATCCGGCCGAGCGCGGCCGCTTTTACAACTTGCTCAGCGAACTCGGTGACGAGATGGTCGTGATCCTCTCCACGCACATCGTGGAAGACGTGCGTCAGATCTGCACGCGCATGGCCATCATGGCCGACGGTCGCGTGGTGTGCCAGGGAGTGCCAGACGACCTCGCTGCCGGGCTCGAGGGACAGCTGTGGACCCGCACCATCGATCGCCACGCGCTCGCCGATCAGTCGCGCCGACATCGCGTGCTCTCGTCGCAACTGCACGCAGGTCGTTCGCGCATCCGGGTGCTGTCCGACTCGATGCCCGAGGCGGACTTCACGCCAACGTCACCAACGCTCGAAGATGTGTATTTCCGCGCGCTCACGTCGGCCAGCGCCGAGCGTCCCGCCGCAGGTGCGACGTCCTGACATGTTCACGCAACTCTTGAACTTCGAGCTGCGCTACCACGCGCGGCGCGTCCCGTTCGCCCTGGTCACGCTGGCGGTGTGCGGTATGGCACTCATGCTGGTGCAAACGGGCTACGGAGCCGAATCGGCGCACGTGAACTCACCATACGCCGTGATGCGCGCCAGTGGGTTGTTATCGCTGTGGCTGCTCTTCTCGCAGACGCTCCTCGCGGCGAGCGGCGTCCTGCGCGACGACGAGTACAACATGCGCGAGCTGATCTTCTCGCGACCGATGTCCCGGGCGGTCTACGTGGCCACGCGCTATCTCGGCGTCGTGCTGGCCGGCCTGCTGGCCATGTCGCTCGCCATCAGCGTGCTGTTCCTCGCACCGCTCATGCTGCCGCTCGAGCCGGACACCCTCGGAGCGATCCGCGTCGCTCCGTACGCACAGGCGCTGTTCACACTCATCCTGCCCAACCTGCTGCTCGTGTCGGCGCTGTTGTGTGCGGTGGGGTGGCGAACGCGCAGCTCGCTCGCCACGTACGTCGGCGGCGTGGCGATCTTCGCGCTCTACATGACCGCGGCGATGCTTGGCGACTCGCCGCTCATGGCCAACAGCGCCCCCGTCAGCGCGCAAGGGCTCGGACGCGCCGCGCTGATGGATCCGTTCGGACTGTCAGCGGTGTTCGAGCAGTCCCGCTACTGGACGCTCGACGATCGCAACCTGAGACTTGTGTCCCTGAGCGGGCACTATCTGTACAATCGACTGATCGTACTGGTGGTCGCCGCGCTCACTATCGTGATGGCCACGCGCCACCTCGTGCTCGGGGCGGGCTCGCGCCGCAAGCGCCCTCGACCAGACGCACCGGTGGCAGCCGCTGCTGCGCCGACCATCCCGTATTCACCGGTCATGCCCACGGGCGCATCGCACGCGCACCTGCTTGGAGCCGTTGGATCGAGCGTCCGGCTGGAACTCAAGCAGCTGTTCGGGGCGCGCGTCGTCCAGGCACTGCTGTTGCTATTCGTGTTCATCACGGCGGTGGAGACGTACACGCGCCTCTTGAACGCCGAGTATGGCACACGGACATTGGCCAGCAGTGGAGAGATGGTCGGCGCGATCCCACTCCGGCTGTTCGCGCTGCTCGCGCTGGTGTACTTCGGCGCGGAGCTCGTGTGGCGGGAACGAGCCGTCCGCATGGATGGCCTCGTGGACGCCACGCCTGCCTCGAACGGCGCATTCGTTCTCTCGAAGTTGCTCGCACTCGTGCTCGTGCCCACGGCCCTCCTCGCTCTGGGGCTCCTCGTGGCGGCGGCGGTACAGCTAGTTGGCGACGGCCTGCCGATCGATCCCTGGGTGTATGTGTCGCAGTTCTGGTTCGTCGGGTACCCATTGGCACTCACGGCGCTTCTGGTCGTGGCCGTGCAGGTGCTCTCGGGGAACCGGTGGGTCGGCATGCTGCTGTCCGTGCTGCTCATCGCACTGGCGTCGGCGGGTCCGCTCGTCGGATTGGAGCACCCGTTGCTGCGCTACGCGTCGGCACCCGAGATGTCGTTCTCGGAGTTCGACGGCTACGGGGCGGCGGCTACGAGCTTCGCCGTGTTCATGCTGTACTGGACGACCGTGGCGCTGCTGCTCACCGCGATGGCCTGGGCGGTATGGCCTCGAGGCCGGCGCCCGGCGGGACGTAGCCGTATGGACGCGCTTCTTCGCAGCGGTGCGCCGGTCCGGCGCATGACGGTCGTGGCTGGCGGGCTCGCCGCGGCCACAGGCGGCGCGGTCTTCTATCAGACCAACGTGCGGCAAGTCTGGGAAAGCAGCGACGCGCATGTCGCGTGGCGCGTGGACTACGAGCGTGCGTACCGTCGGTTGTCCGGCACGCCTCAGCCTTCGGTCTCCCACGTGGATATCGCGGTCGACTTCACCCCGAGGGCTCGGCGAGCTGACATCCGCGGCGCGCTCTCGGTGCGCAACCGCACGTCATCGGCCATCGACACGGTATGGCTCACCATCCGACGCGAAGCGCGCGACGTGCGCGTCGCCGTACGCGAAGGAACGCAGGTGCATCACGATCCGCGCTTCGGCGTGCGGGCGTTCGCGTTCGTGTCGCCGCTGCAGCCGGGAGACAGCACGACCATCGAGTACTCGTTCAGCATCGCGTCGGACGGTATTCGCGCCGACGGCTACAACCCTGATGTGTCATCCAACGGCAGTTACGTCACGATGCTCGTGGCGATGCCGTCGTTCGGCTATCGCGCTTCTTACGAATTGGGCGAGTCGCGCGAGCGCGCCCGGCGCGGCCTCCCACCCGCGTCGGCGGGTCTGTCGCCCCACGTGGCCATCGACTCTCTCACGCGCGTCGCTCGTGCCGAGGCGCAGCCGGATGCGTGGCTCACCTTGCGGGCCACGCTGTCCACCACGTCCGGGCAGACCGCGCTCGGTCCCGGTGCGCTTGTCCGGTCGTGGAAAGCAGCGGACCGCAGCTACTTCGAGTACCGAGTGGACGACCGCATGCCGGCCCGCTTCGGGTTCGCATCGGCAGAGTATGCCGTACGGCGCGACAGCGCGGACGGCGTGCTCGTGGAGTTCTGGCACCACCCGGACCACGGGCGCAATGCCGAACGCTTCGTGGACGCGGCCACTGCGTCGCTGCGCATCTTCAGCGCCCGCTTCGGACGGTACCCGCACAAGAACCTACGACTCATCGAGGTCCCCGGTCGCTGGCCCTTCGCCGGATTCGCCCTGAGCGGCATGATCATGTTCAACGAGGGCCGAGGCGTGCTCACCGACGCCCGCGTCGACGACGTGGACCTCCTCACTCGGCGCGTCGCTCACGAGGTGGCACATCAATGGTGGGGCTACGCCGTGAGCCCGCTCGAGGTACGGGGCGCCACGACGATCGTGGAGACGCTCGCCAAGTACTCGGAGCAGTTGGCGGTCGAGCACACACGAGGTGCCGCCGCACTCCCGCAGCTCATCGCGTACGACCACGACCGCTACCTCTCCGGTCGCGTGTGGGACGCCGAACCGGAGCCGGCGCTCGTCGAATCGTCTGACCAGGACTATCTCTACTACGGCAAGGGTGCTGTGGCTATGCACGCGCTGCGCGGTGCGCTGGGCGACTCCGCCGTCGAGCGTGCGCTTCGCACACTCTTGGCTACGGAGGGAGGACCACAAGGCGCAGCTACGGCACCGCAGTTGCACGCGCTGCTGCGGTCAGAGGCGGTCACGGAGGGCGATCGCTCGCTGGTGGACGAGTGGTTCACCGAACGGGTGCTATACGACCTGCGGGTGGACTCGGCATGGGTGGAGCCACGTCCCGACGGATATCTGCTTCGCGCGGAGTTCCATGCCGTGCGGGTGCGGCTCACGGATGGCGGCGAGCGTGACGAGCCCGCCGAAGGACAGCGGTTCGACGTAGCGGTGCGCGATGGCGCAGACTCGGTCCTGCATCGGGGCAGCGTGGTGGCGACCCGCCGCGGCGCGAGTCTCTCCATGGCGCTGTCTGGGATGGCGAGGTCGGTCGAGATCGATCCGTGGATCCGCCGTATCGACCGTGAGCGATCGAACAACGTGCGGCGGGTCGTGCTTCGGCAGGCACACGAGACCGGTCACCGGTGACGAGGCGCATAGCGCGAGTGGGCCGCCGGAGATGGCGCGGCAGAAGTGGCGAGACCGAGGAGCATAGCAGGGACGACGGCCAGCGGCAGCCGTGTCGCAGGCCGTCGTCGCAGTCAGACGACCGCATGTTCGGGTTCCTCGCCACGGCTGAGCCCGGGGCGTCGCGTCGCTGCCTCGAGGTGCGCTACGCAGGTCTGCATGACTCGGGTGATCCGTGTGCCGCTCCTTGCGCTTGTGGACGGAGGATGTGGAGGCGACTGGTTCGCGAGAGCGCGGTCCGAGGGCGGTATTGGGGCGGACGTGGTTGAACGAGGGGTTAGGCGCGTTGCGATGCAGGTCAGACCGAGTCACGTTCTGCGATTGACAGAACGGGCGTTTCACCGTTTCATCGCGTGTCGCATCGCGCGAGCGCCGGTGCATCTGCCTCGCTTGGGCCGTCGAGGAAACGCGGCGCTTCGGCGGCGTAGTGGGGGTAGCCGCAGTCATTTGGTGATGCAGTCCTTTCGTCGCGGTGCGAAGCTGTTGATTGTCGCCTAAAGACGGTTGGTGACCGATGGCCGGCTGAGGACGCTGGGCGGCGGCCACGCCTTGATGAACGGCTCGGGTCGGCGTGGCCGCCGTCCCGCATCTTTTTGAACGGCCACGGCACAACCAAACGCTAAGCCGATCTGGGAAGACCTAGTCGTCACTCGCCGTGGGGGCTGCCGAAGTTCACGCTGAGCCTACAGCGGTCGCCTCGGAGCCCTCTCAGATCGTCTCGGAGCTCGATGAACTCATCTGGGAGCCTGCTGGAACCGCCCCGGAGCTCGTTGAACTCGGCTCGTTGATTGCTGAACTCATCTCGTTGCTTGCTGGACTCGTCTCGTTGCTTGCTGGAGTCGTCTCGTTGCTTGCTGGAGTCGTCTCGTTGCTTGCTGGACTCGTCTCGTTGTTTGCTAAACGCGTCCCGTTGCTTGCTGAACTCGTCCCGTTGCTTGCTGGAGTCGTCTCGTTGCTTGCTGGAGTCGTCTCGTTGCTTGCTGGAGTCGTCTCGTTGCTTGCTGGACTCGTCTCGTTGTTTGCTAAACGCGTCCCGTTGCTTGCTGGACTCGTCCCGTTGCTTGCTGGACTCGTCTCGTTGCTTGCAAAACTCGTCTCGTTGCTTGCTGGACTCGTCTCGTTGTTTGCTAAACGCGTCCCGTTGCTTGCTGGACTCGTCCCGTTGCTTGCTGGACTCGTCCCGTTGCGTGCTGGACTCGTCCCGTTGCTTGCTAAACGCGTCCCGTTGGTCGCTGGACTCGTCACGTCGCTCGCTAAACTCGCCCCGTTGCTCGCAAAGCGCGCCTCGTTGCGTGCTGAACTCGTCTCGCAGCGCGCTACACCCATCTCGCCGCTCGCTGGACTCGTCTCGTAGCTCGCGGGTTCCATCTCGCAGCGCGCTGAACGCGCCCGGGAGCGATCCGACCCGTGTCGGCGACGTAGCGGAGTGCGCGCGCACTCGGCCTGTCAGCAGTTGGAGACCGTCGGCAGTCAAAGGGAGCAGGTGGGCGGCCGCGCCTTCCCGTACCTTTCGGTACGGCGCTGCTGACCACCGCAGTCTAATGAAGGCGACCGCCGCACGACTGAAGGAGCTTCGGCTCACCCGACCGTCGGTCGGTCCACTGACGCTCGCTGAACTCCAGCCGACCTCGCCACGCGTTCCCGTGGCCGTAGCGTCACCTCCCTACCGCCCCACCACCCGCACCTGCAGCACTTCGAACCCCACCCGGCGCGCATACACCGCCGTCCGCTCCACCTTCTCCTCCGCCTCGAGGATCGCCACCCCCCGCACCTGCGCCGCGCACTGCTCCAGCAGCGTGCGCAGCAGCAGCCGCGCATGCGGCGCGCCAAGGCAGAAGTGCGTCCCCGTGCCGAACGCGACATGCGGATTCGGACGGCGGTCCAGGCGCACGCTGTCCGGATCCTCGAACACGGTCTCGTCGCGGTTCGCCGACGCCCAGTTGAGGCCGATGCGCCCGCCCGCCGGCACCGACTCGCCCAGCACCGTCGTGTCCACCGGGCACACCCGCGCGAGCGCCGTCAGAGGCGACACGATGCGAAAGAACTCCTCGGCCGCGAGCGGCACGAGCCTCGGGTCGCGCCGCAACGCGTCGAGCGTCGCAGGGTCATGCGCGAGATGCGCGATCACCGACGAGATGGTGTGGATCACCGTGTCGCGTCCGCCGGCGAACGTCAGGTTCGCGAACCCGAGCATCTCCTCGCGCGTGAGGGGCCGGCCGCGGAAGCGCGCCTGCACGAGCGCACTGAAGAAATCGTCGCCCGGCGCGGCCGCCGCCCGGTCGAGCTGCGCCTCGAGATAGCGCTCGAGAGTGGACCCCTTCGCCGACGCGTCGCTCCCGTCGTGGAACACGTGGATCCCCCAGCCGATCCACGTCTCCGCCTCGGCCTCGGGCATGCGCAGCAGGTGCGTCAGCGCGCGCGATTGGATGGGGAGCGCGAACTCGCGCACGATCTCGATCGACTCCCGCGCGATCGCCGCGGCCACCATGCCGCCGACGAGGGCGTTCATCCACGCGATCGTCGCGTCGTCCTTCGCGGCCTTGAAGAAGGGCGCGATGATCTCGCGGTACTCGCCATGCGTCGGCGGGTCGGTCTCGATCGGGAGCTGACGCATGGTGCGCATCGCCTCCTCGCTCGGGATCGGCACGCGGAACGGGGCGTCGGAGCTGAACCGCTCCCAGTCGCGTGCGGCCTCGCGCACGTCCTCGTGCCGCAACAGCATCGGCAACGCTTCCCCCTGGACCGGGCACCGGAGGACGCCGTGCGCGGTGCGCGCGGCGCGCTAGGGATCGGCGGGGAACGACACTAGCGGGTCCCCACCGCGAGGATCCGCACGCCGTAGGGGGCGAGCGACAGCGTCGCCACACCGCGATCGTCGAGCGACACCGCGGTGCGGTCGAACACGTCGCGCAGCACGCCGCGCGCCCCGGCGGCGGTCACCCGCACCTCGGCGGCGGCGTCGCCGAGGTTCACCACCACCACCAGTCGATCGGCGCCCGCGCTGCGGCGGAAGGCGAACACGCTCGCGTGATCGGTCTCGACGATCTCCTGGTCGCCGGAGACGAGCGCCGGGTGCGCGCGCCGCAACGCGAGGAGCCGCTGATACGTCGCGAGCAGCGAGTCGGGCTGGCCGCGCTGGCTCTCGAGCGACACGCCGCGCCCGGTGTTGAGCGGACTCTGATCCCACCACGGACCGCTGTTGCGGTACCACACGGCCATGCCCGGACCCACGCGCGACGTCCAGGGATACGCCTCGCGCAGCGGGATGTCACCGCCGTCCGACGACGACGGGTCCCGGATCTGCTTCCCGGTCATCCCCAGCTCCTGCCCGTAGTACAGGAGCGGAACGCCCTGCAGCGTGAGATTGAGCGCGGCACCGAGCTTCGCCTTGCGCAGGTCGCCGCCGACGGCGGTGGCGAACCGTTCGACATCGTGGTTCTCGAGGAAGACGATCTGCCGCTTGCCGGCGGGCGTGCGCCGGCGCGTCTCCTCGACGGCGGTGCGCAGCTTCGCCTTGTCGAATGACAGGATCGCGCCGCGCAGCGGGAAGGCGAAGACGAGATCCGCGTCCCCCCGCTCGAGCCACGCCTCGCCATAGCCCCAGTCCGCCTGCTCGGCGAGCAGCCCGACCTTCGGATCCACGCGCCGCAGTTCACGGAAGAGCGGCGTCCAGAAGCGCGCGAAGAGGTCGCTCAGCGCCGGCTTCTCGTCGAGGCGGTCCTGCATGTGATCGAGCCGGAAGCCATCCACGCCGTCGTCACGCCCCGGCGCGCTCGGCCGCAGGAAGTGCGTGAACACCTCGGCGTGGATCCGCTGCATGTCGGGATGGAGCATGTTCACCGTCGCGATGCGCACCCGGCGCCCGTCGAAGGTGCCCACCTCCTCCTTGTCCCAGTAGCCCGTCTGGTACCGGGTGTTGGCGGAGTCCTCGTACAGCAGGTACGGCGCGTAGCGCGAACCCGGCCGGCGGTACGAGTCGGTGAACCAGGGATGGCGCCCACTCACGTACTGCAGCTCCATGTCGAGGTAGATGCGCATCCCGCGACGGTGCAGCGCGCCGGCGAGCGTTCGCAGGTCCTGCTCCGTGCCGAACGCCGGATCGATCCCGGCGAAGTCGTCGAGGAAATAGTTGTGGTAGAACGGCGACGGGCCGATGGGGGTGAGCAGCAGCGTCGTCACGCCGAGCCGCTCCAGATGGTCGAGCTGCGACGTGATGCCCGGCAGGTCGCCCTGCTGGTCCCCGTTGCTGTCCCGGAAGCTGCGGACGAAGATCTGGTAGAAGACCTCGTCACGGACGGGCGCGGAGGCCTGAGCCGATGCCTGCGCGGCGAGCGGCGCGCGGGCGGCGCCGAGGCAGAGCGAGAGCGTGAGGGTGGCGCGGAGCGTGCGCAGGATGAGCGTCATCGATCGGTCGGGTCAGGGGACGAGGGGCGGTCGGCGGGCGCGAACGTGACTTGCCGCAGGATCGTGTGGGCCATCGGTTCGAGCAGGGTGTCCATGGGCTGCGATGTGCGCGGATCGTGCAACGCGACGCGCCAGCGACGCACGGCATCGCGCTCGCGCGTCGCCTGCACCGCACCGGGAGTGCGATACGCCACCGGGTCCGGCGTCGTGAACGTCCGGTCGGCGAACTCGGGCACGTCGTAGCGCTTCGTGATGGTGGCGTACGCCGGGAGGGCCCGCGCGAGGACGCAGGGCCCGTCGGTGAAGTACGCGTCGCCGCGCCCGTCGCGATGCTGCACGAGCCGCGATCCGAACGTCACGCCGAACGCGACGGGGGCGTCACCACGCGGGATCGTGAAGCGGAGGAAGCCGTCGCGTTCGACGAAGGGGAGGTCGGCGTGCACCTGCGTCGCCCATGCCGGACGCCGCACGCGCAGGGCAAGACCGTCCCGCGCGCCGATGACGGTGAAGTGCACGGTATCCTCAGACGGATAGGTCGTGTCCTGCACGATCTCGATCGTCCGCCCGGCGACCGGCGTGCGCAGCGTGCAGGGGCCGAGCAGCGCGGCGACGAGGGCATCCCCGTCCCGCAGCCACATGTGCTGCACGTACGTCGGCGCGATGCGACCCGCGTTGGGCACGCAGCAGACGGCGGCATCCTGATGCACCGGCGAGTACTTGTACCGCGTCTGTGTGGGCGTTTGGGGATTCCCGTCCAGCGCGCCCGTCATGGCGAAGGCGTTGTCGCTCGCGAGATAGGCGATGCCGCGCCCGTCGGGGTGGCGCGCCCCCTGCGCGGCATTGAGGAAGAGTCGCTCGATCGCGTCGCCGAGCGCGGCATCGCCCCGCTTGCACAGCAGGCTCACCTGGCTGTGCAGCAGTTCCTGCAACGAGCAGTACTCGTAGCCGCGCGGCCCTCCGTGCTTGCCTCGTCCGTCGATGTACTCGTCGCCCACCGGGCCGCCCGACGGCAGGACCACCTCGCGCACCTTGCGCTCGAAGGCTGCGAGGGCGTCGCCGAGCCGCGGCGCTCCCGTGGCGTGGTACGCGGCGGCCACGCAGCGCAGGTGCTCGTACGTGTGCACGCCGTGCCCCCGCAACGGCTGGGCGGGATCGAGCAGCGACGCCGGCTGCGCGTCCTCGGCGAGCGGCTGCGCGCTGAAGTCGGCGTACAGGAACGCGATGTAGTCGGCGTAGCGGCGATCGCCGGTGAGGCGATGCAGGTGCTCCAGCACGTCGGTGAACGCGAGACCGTGCGTGAGGCCGCAGGTGTCGGGGCGATCGGTGCGGAACGGCTGCGACGCCCCGATCGGGTAGTGCGTCATCACGTCCTCGACCGACCGCCGCACCGCGTCGAGCACGTGCGGCTGCCGTGTGTGCTCGTACCAGCCCAACAGGTAGCGCAGGGCGGTGGTCTTGGCCCACAGCTCGCCGTGCTCGCCGATCACCTGGTAGCGGAGCGCGGGTGCGTAGATGCCGAGGTACCCGCTGGCATCCTGCGTGGCGAGGAGCGCGTCCACCTGCCGCGCGGCGCGCGCGAGGGCCGCCGCGTCCTGCAGCAGGACGGCGGTGCGGAGCAGGCCGTCCCACCAGTTGCCCTGCGTCTCGCTGTTCCACCAGAGGAACTGCGCGCGATCCTGCGGCGGCACGCCCTGGGCGCCGACATCCTTCTCGCGCACGGCGGGGGTGAGCCGGTCACGACCGTAGAGGTCGTCCTGCACGACGAGCGCCGGGACGAGCGCGTCGAGGTGGCCCGTGAAGCCCGCGAGATTCTCCTCGAGCTGCGTGCGCAGCCAGCCGGCGGGGAGCACCGCGCCGAGCGGCAGCGACCGGAACTGCTCGGGGATCGGCGCGGACATGCCATGCAGGCTACCGCCCGCGCGCGCGGGGCGCTCCTACGCGCCGGACGCGAGCTGATACTAATTTGACCACTTCCCACAGCCCGCCCCATGCGCGCCGTCGCCGAACCCCGTCGTGCCCGTCCCGAGGGTCAGTCGTTCGCGGCCTTCCGCTACACGGCCGCGGCGTTCCGCTTCTGGTGGCATCACCATCCGGAGCTCGAGCTCACCTGGATCGAGTCCGGTGCGGGCACGCGCTTCGTCGGCGATCACATCGCGCCCTTCGGGCCCGGCGACCTCGTGCTCCTCGGCGGCCATCTGCCGCACACCTGGTCGTCGGAGGGACGCGCCGCCGGCGCACGCTCGCACCGCGCGATCGTCGTGCACCTGCCGGTCGAGCTCTTCGACCTCGCCGCCCCGGAGTTCGCGGGCGTGCGGGCGCTCCTCCAGCGGGCGCATCGCGGTCTCGCCTTCTCGTCCCGCGCCAGCGCGGCCGTCGCAGAGGCGTTGGTGCGGCTGCCCGCGCAGCGCGGGCTCACCGCGTGGAGCGCGCTCGCCGGCATCCTGCAGCGCCTCGGCGCCGATCGCGCGGCGACGCCGCTCGCGAGCGAGGGCTACGTGCCGGTGGATTGGCAGGGCGTCCAGCCGCGGCTCGCGCGCGCGCTCGCGTACATCGAGGATCACCTCGCGGACGACACGCTCACGCTCGGCGACGTCGCCCGCACCGTGCATCTCAGCGCCGCGGCGTTCTCGCGCTTCTTCCGCGCGCACACGGGCGGCACGCTCGTGCAGCACATCACCGCGCGGCGCATCGCGCGCGCCTGCCGCCGCTTGAGCGAGACCGACGAGCGCGTGGCCGAGATCGCCTACGCCTGCGGCTTCGGCACCCTCGCCAACTTCAATCGCCGCTTCCGCGCGCTCAAGAAGATGACGCCGAGCGCCTTCCGCGCCCGCTTCAGGGGCGAAGCGCGCGCGCGTCCCAGCGCGAGACGAGTGCGCGCCTGAGCTCCACCGCCTGCGTCCAGCTCGGCGGGAAGGCGGCGAGGCCGTAGCCGCCGCGCACCGGGCCGATCTCGGGGCACACCCAGCACTCCGCCTGCGGTGCCGTGTGCAGCAGCGCGAAGAGCGCGTCGACGAACGCCAGCCAGTCGGCCATCTCCGGGGCCGGCGATCCGTCGGCGTGTCGCACCGGGATCTGCGCGTGATGGCCGTTGAACGGACGCAGGTGGAACCAGCGCGCTCGCCGCACCCGCTCGGCGTCCGCGAGCAGGCGCGGCGCGAACGGCGGCTGCAGGTGCTTCACGACGGCGTGATGCGAGAAGTCGAACAGCAGCGGGAGCGGCGAGCCGGTGGCCGCCTCGTACCGCGCGCAGAGCGCGTCCGTCTTCTCGGGCGTCTCGGTGCAGGTGTCGCGATGCGTCTCGATCACGACGTCGAGCGCGAGGTCACGCGCCGCCGTGAGGAGTCGCTGCGCCGCCGCGAGCGCCGCATCCGGCGCCGTGTCGTGCCACCCGAGATGCACCTGCACGCCGATCGCCTGCTCCGCGGCGCATCGCGCGAGCGCGTTCGTGACGTCGTCGGTCACGTCGAGGCGCAGGAACGCGATGAAGGCGAGGCCGTGCGCGCGCGCCAGCGCACCGAGGCCGGTGCCGGGGTCGCCCATGACGCCGTCGAACCCGGCCGCGGCCACCGCCGCGACCTTCTCGGATACGGTCCACTCGTCCGGGCCGGCGCCCGGATGGTCCCACAGGGTCCAGAGATTCGCGAAGGTGCGGAGCGTCGGCATGGGGAGGGGTGCAGGCGAGGGACCGCGCGACCACGAAACTAGCATGCGGTGGTGCGAGAGGGATGGGACCTCACCGCCCTACGGCTCGGATCGCATATTCACCCGATGACCAAGGCCTTCGTCGGGATCGCTCTCTCCCTCCTCGCCGGCTGCACCGCTCCCGCCCCCGCGCCGCCGGGACCGGACCTCGAGGCGAACCGCGCCGTCGTCCTGGCCTTCTATAGGGAGGCCCTCGCCGACAAGCAGCCGAGCAGCGCCTTCGCGCGCTACATGGCCGCCGACTTCGTCGAGCACAAGCCGGATGTGGATGCCGGTACGCGCGAGGCCACGGCCGCCTTCCTCGATGCGCTCATCAA
Organism: Gemmatimonadota bacterium; assembly: GCA_016714015.1. Classification (NCBI taxonomy): domain Bacteria; kingdom Pseudomonadati; phylum Gemmatimonadota; species Gemmatimonadota bacterium. Next base: position 1,045,740 of record JADJNZ010000001.1, on the reverse strand, counting down.
GGAACTGCCGGACGCTCGGTGGGAGGTGCTCCGCACGGTCGCCGAAGGTGACCTGGTATTCCTCCACGCGCGGTTCACCCCCGCCGCCGGTGCGCCGCCGTACGCGATCGCCGACCTGTTCCGCCTGCGCGATGGGCGGATCGTGGAGCACTGGGACGTCGTCGCCGGGCCGCCGGCGCAGTCGCGGAATCCCCACCCGCGGTTCTGACGCCATGCCGCAGCGCAGGATCGGCCTGACGCAGGTGAAGTCCGCAGTCGCATCCACCCTGCGTGACACGAAATGGCGGCCGAGATCGGTGCGCGCGCAAGGCAAGGGAAGGATGGGCGGCACAACGCACCGATGGCACAAGAGAGGCGGTGTCGCCCTAGCCTCGGCAGATGGCACTGCGCTTCGTGTGGGATCCGCAGAAGGCCGCCGCGAACCTCCGAAAGCACGGGGTCGCGTTCGAGGAGGCGAGCACCGCGTTCGCGGACCCGCTTTCGGTCACCATCCCTGATCCGTATCATTCGGACGAAGAACTGCGCTATCCTCTTGATAGGCCGCTCTGCGAGACAACGGGTGCTCGTCGTGATCCACGCCGAGCGTAAGGAGTCGGAGATCCGGCTCATCAGCGCTCGCCCTGCCAGCCGACGTGAACGGCGCTCCTATGAAGAAGCCCCCTTGCCGGGTGCGAGAAAGCAGCACCATGCATGCAGAGTATGACTTCAGCGACGGCGAGCGCGGCAAGTACGCGAAGCGGTACGCGCACGGCTCCAATGTCGTCGTGCTCGAGCCGGACGTCGCCGAGGCCTTCCCGACCGCTCGCGCCGTGAACGCTGCGCTCCGATCGCTGCTTCCGATCGCGCCGTCGCGGCGAGTTCGGCCGTCACGGCGTGCAGCACGCTCCCGGTCCGCGGCAGATCGATGAGACGAAACGACGGCACACCGACGCCCGCCGCGCAGCTCGCGAAGTGCCTCGCCGCGCTCCCCCCCAAGCAGCGCACGCTGCTCCGCGCCGTCCGCACCGCCCTGCGCAAGCGCTTCCCCACCGCGAACGAACTCGCCTACGACTACGGCAAGGCCGTCGTCATCGCCTACGCGCCGGCGGAGCGGGGGATCGACGGCCTCCTCTCCATCCGCGCATCCACCACCGGTGTCGCGCTCTACTTCAACAATGGTCCGCTCCTGCCCGACCCGAAGGGACTGCTCCGCGGATCGGGTCGGGCGACGCGATACATCGACCTCGAATCGGCCAGTCGCCTCGCCCATTCCGACGTGAAGGCCCTCATCGCCGCGACCGTCGCGCACGCGAAGGTCCCGCTGCCGCGCGAAGGGAAGGGCGTGCTCGTCTTCAAGTCGGCCAAGAAGTAGCGCCACGCCGGTGCGCCAACTCCTCCGCGCCCTCCTCGGCATCATCGGCCTCACGCTGGGCTACGCCTGGTTCCTCTCGCTTGCGTACTACCTCCTCGCCCGACCCGACTGGGGCCCTGACACCTCTGGATTCCGCCGCGGCATCCCGATGGCGCTCCTCATCTGCGTCCAATCGACCCGCTGGTTGCTCGGTCGCTACGCCCCCGAGCTGCCGTTGCTCCGGTACCGGGGCACGTTCCTCGTGGTCGCGATCATCGCCTGGGTGCTCCTCGTCGCGTACGGTCTCGACATCGCCGCGAGCGGCATCGTCCGTGCGGAGATGCCGGTGCTGCTCGGCGCCTTCTTCGATCTCGCCGCGGTCGCGCTCCTCGGCGTGATCGCGATCGGCGCGACGCGCCGCGCCCTCGACTGGCACGCGGAAGGCTGAGCCTCGACGCGTCGGGGCTTAGCCGTTCCCCCGCCCCCGATCCTCCATCCGCCGCACCCGCCACTCGACGTCCTCGAGCAGTTGCCGGTTCACCGCGATCAGGTCCGCCAGCAGCCCGATCACCACGAGGAACAGCCCCGCCCCGGCGAGCAGCGCGCCGATGATCACCGACTGCACGTGCCCGCGCCCGCCGTCGGTCACGTAGAACCAGAGGAACCGCGCCAGCAGCGTCGCGCCGAGCGCGCCGCTCACCACGCCGGGGACGGCGAAGAAGCGGAACGGCTTGTACGTCATGAAGACGCGCACCATCACGTTCAGCTGCCGCATCACGTACGACCCCGAGCCCTTCACCAGCCGCGACGGCCGCGTGACCGCGTTCACGCCCACCGGCACCGAGAGCACGCGCATCCCCTTCCGCCCCGCCTGGATGATCGTCTCCACCGTGTAGGTGTAGCGGTTGAACACGTGCAGCCGCATCGCCGCCTCGCGGTTCATCGCGCGGAAGCCGCTCGGCGCATCCTCCACCGTCGTCCCGCTCGCCACACGCGTCGCCCAGCTGCCGAGCTTCTGCAGCAGCTTCTTCACCGGCGAGAAGCTCGCGATCTCGGCCACAGGACGCGTCCCCACCACCAGGTCGGCACGGCCGTCGAGCACCGGCGCGACGAGCTTCGCGATGTCCTCGCCGCGATACTGATGGTCGCCGTCGGTGTTCACCACCACGTCGGCACCGAGCTGCACGGCGCGGTCGAGTCCGGTGAGGAAGGCGCGCGCGAGGCCGCGGTTCACCGGGAGTCGCACCACCTCCGCGCCATGCGCGCGCGCGATCTCCACCGTGCGGTCGGTGCTCCCGTCGTCGATGACGAGCGTGATGATCCGCGCGACCCCCGGGATGCTCGTGGGGAGGTCGGCGAGCACGCGCGGCAGCACCTCCTCCTCGTTGTGGCAGGGGATCTGGATGACGAGCGTGCGGCCGGCGGTGCCGGTGGGCGTGAGGTGGCTCACCACGCGATCCCGTAGTCCTCGCCGAAGTTGCTCGCCGCACCCCAGAAGGAGCGATTGCGGCGGTCCCACATGATCGCGGTGATCGGCCCCGAGGTGTTGCGCGCGAACTCCATCGCGTACCCGCGGCGGCCGAGGTCGGCGCGCACCCAGTCGGGGATCCGCTCGTTCAGCTGGATGCGCCCCGGCCGCGCCTCGTGCGCGCCGAAGCTCGAGCGCATCTGGTACGAGTGGAACCCGGGGTGCTCCGCCGCCTGCTGGATGGTCTGGTTGAACTCGACCATCGCGAGGAAGAACTGCAGCAGGTCCTGGTCCTGCGTGTCGCCGCCCTGAACCGAGAAGGCCATCCACGGCTCGCCGTCGCGGAGCGCGAGCGTGGGCGTGAGCGTCACGCGCGGACGCTTCCCCGGTTCGATCACGTTGAACGGGCCGTCCTCGGCGAGCGTGACGAACGACTGCGCGCGCTGCGAGAGTCCGATGCCGGTGTTCCCGGCGATCACCGCCGGCACCCACCCGCCGCTCGGCGTGATCGACACCATCCAGCCGTTCTTGTCGGCGGCCTGGATGCTCGTGGTGCCGCGCGTGAAGGCCTCGTAGAAGGCCGCGTCATCCGGCGGCTCCGGCACCCGCGCGCGGCGGGTGGTGTCGGTGCGCGGGCCGTTGGTGGACCACTGCGCGAGCAGCTGCGTGAACGGGTTGGTGCCGTTCTGGAACGGATACGGATCGCCCGGCCGCACCGCCGCGTTGTTGCGGTCCTGGCTCATCTCCTCCCAGCGCAGCTTCGCGTACGACTTGCTGAGCAGTCCCGCCGTTGGCTCCTCGGGGGCGAAGTACGGGTCGCCGTAGTAGAAGTCGCGGTCGGCGTAGGCGAGGTTCATCGCCTGGTAGATCGTGTGGATGTACTGCGCGCTGTTGTAGCCCATCCCCTTGAGGTCGGCATGCTCGAGGATGTTGAGTGCCTGCAGCATCACCGGCCCCTGCTGCCAGAAGGGGAGCTTGTAGACGGTCGTGCCGCGATAGGTCGTGGAGACCGGCTCCTCGATGTGCACGCGGTAGTTGGCGAGGTCCTCCATGGTGAAGAGCCCGCCCTCCTCGCGCACCGCCCGCACGATCTCCTGCGCGATGTCGCCCTTGTAGAAGCGGTCGTAGGCGGCCATGATCGCGTCCTTCCGTGACTTCTTCGCCCGGAGCGCGGTGCGCTCGGCCTCGATCAGCTTGCGGAAGGTGGCCGCGAGATCGCGTTGCACGAAGATCTCGCCCGCCACCGGCGCCTCGCGCGCCTCGCCGCGGTGCGGGAGGAAGACGGCGGGCGAGTACTTCCATTCCTTGAGCTTCGCCGCGTTCGCGTTGATGGTGTTCGCGAGCTGCGCCTCGATGGGATACCCCTCCTCCGCCATCTGCAGCGCCGGCGCGAGCACCTGCTCCAGCGAGAGCGTCCCGTACTCGGCGAGCATCACCAGCATCCCGCCCGGCGTCCCGGGCGTCACCGCCGCGAGCGGCCCGAACTCGGGCGGGTTGTTCATCCCGCGGCTGCGATAGAACTCCGCCGTCGCCCCCGTGGGCGCGACGCCGAGGGCGTTGATGCCGATGACCTTCTTGAGGCCGGGGTGATAGATGAGCGCCTGCGTCTCGCCGCCGCAGGAGAGCGTGTCCCACATGGTGCAGACCGCGGCGAGCATGCCGACGGCGGCATCGACGGCGTTGCCGCCGCGCTGGAAGATCATCGCGCCGGCGGTGGCGCCGAGGGGCTTGCCGGTGACGGCGACCCAGTGCTTGCCGTGGAGCGGGGGCTTCTCGGTGCGGACCTGGGCGGCCAGGGGCAGCGCGAGGACGGCGATGGACCAACCCAGCGACAGCGCGCGACGGAAGAGCGGACGCATCTGGTTCCCGGAGGGTGAGGGGGCACCGGGAAGATGCATCCGCGACGCCCTATCCGGCCACCGCGAACCGCGCCTGTGCCAACCGCACCGCGCTCACGAGCCGCGCCACATCGTCGGCCGTCGAATACACCCAGAAGCTCGCCCGCACCGTCGAGTGCACCCCGAGCGCCCGCATCAGCGGTTGGGCGCAATGGTGCCCGGCGCGGACGCAGACCCCCTCGACGTCGAGCGTCGTCGAGATGTCGTGCGGGTGCGCATCCGCCACGCTGAAGCTCACGACCCCGCTCCGTCCCTCGGCCGTCGGCGTCCCATGCACCGTCACCCCGGGGATCGCGGCGAGCGCGGCCATCGCGAGCGCCGTGAGCGCGACCTCATGCGACCGCACCGCGTCCATGCCGAGCGCCTCGAGGTAGTCGCACGCCGCCGCGAGTCCCACGGCGGCCTCGACGTTCGGCGTCCCCGCCTCGAACTTGTGCGGCACCACGTTCCAGGTGGTGTGATCGTCGTGCACCCACTCGATCATGTCGCCGCCGAAGTGATAGGGCGGCATCGCCTCGAGCACTGCGCGACGCATCACCAGCCCGCCGCTCCCCATGGGGCCGCCCATCTTGTGCCCGCTGAACGCGTAGGCGTCCACGCCGAGCGCATCGACCTGCACGCGGAGATGCGGCACCGCCTGCGCGCCGTCGCACACCAGGAGCGCACCCGAGGGCGCGCCCTTCGCGAGCGGCGCACCACCCGCGCTCCGTTCCCGCGCGATGCGCACGATCTCCGCCACCGGATTGATCGTGCCGAGCGCGTTCGACACCTGCCCGAAGGCGACGACCTTGGTCCGCGCATCGACCAGCCGCGCGAGCATCGTGAGGTCCACGCCGCCGGCGGCGTCGAGTTCGCAGACCCGGAACTCGGCGCCCACCGCGCTCGCGAGCTGCTGCCAGGGGACGAAGTTCGCGTGGTGCTCCATCCGCGTGACGACCAGGTTGTCGCCGGCCTTCACGTTCGCGCGGCCCCACGCCGTCGCGACGAGGTTCATCGACTCGGTGGTGCCGCGCGTGAAGAGCAGCGTGTCGGCATCGGCGACGCCGAGGAAGCGCGCGATCCGCGCGCGGGCGTCGTGATACGCCTGCGTCGCCGTCGCCGCGAGCGCGTAGGCGCCGCGGTGGGGGTTCGCGTTCGACGTGGTGTAGTACGCGGTGATCGCGTCGAGCACCGCGCGCGGCTTCTGCGACGTGGCGGCCGAGTCGAGATACACGAGCCCCGGCTGCGCGGCGAGCAGCGGGAAGTCCGCGCGCGGGGCGAGCGGGCCGACGACCGGCGATCCGTGGGCGAGTCCGTGCGTGCTCATCGTACGCTCCTGTGGGGAGGCCGGCCGACGCTGGTCATCGCGCGCGCCGCACCCAGATGCCGCCGTCGCGCTCCTCGACCTCGAACCGCACGAGGTCCTCCTCCGCCGGCCCGCGGAGCACCTTGCCGCTCCGGCAGTCGAAGCGCGCGCCGTGCCAGCAGCACTCGAGTTCGCCGTTGGCGTAGAGCGAGCCTTCGCTGAGCGGGAACTCGGCGTGCGGGCAGCTGTCCTTCACCGCGAAGAGGGCGCCCTGGTGCCGCCCGACGCAGAGCGCGGTGCCGTTGGCGTGCTTCGCCTGCACCACCTGCCCCTCGGCGACGTCGGCCGCCGTGGCGCCGGTGACCGGGACGAAGGCCTCGCCGGCGGCGGGCGTCCCGGGCGCGGTCACGTCGTGGGGTCGCCGGTGTGCACGGCGACGAGCGGCTCGTGCCCGTCCATCGCCGACTTGAGCGCGTGCCAGGCGAGCGACGCGCACTTCACGCGCATGGGGAACTTGGAGACCCCGCCGAGCGCGCGGAGCTGGCCGAGTTCCTTGATGACCGTCGGGTCGTTCTCGTTGCCGGTCACGAGGCGGTGCACCGTGTCGAAGACCTCGGCCGCCTGCGCCCGCGTGCGCCCCTTGATCGCCTGCGTCATGAGCGATGCCGACGCCTTGGAGATGGCGCAGCCGACGCCCTGGAAGGTCACGTCGGTCACCGTGTCGCCGTCGAACTTGAGCCAGACGGTGAGCGCGTCGCCGCAGTTGGGGTTCTTGCCGTCGGCGGTGCACGACGCGTTCGGCAGCTCGCGGAAGTTCCGCGGGCGCCGGTAGTGGTCCAGGATGATCTCCTGGTACAGGGCGTCGAGGGCAGCGTCGTCGGCCACGAGGGGAATCTACTCCAGCCTGAGCTGCGTGAAGCGCTCGAAGAGATCGCGCTCGAGCGCGACGCGGAGCGCGTCGATCTCGATCGTCTCCAGCACCTCCGCCGCGAAGGCGTAGGTGAGGAGCGCGCGGGCGCTCTCGGCGCCGATCGCGCGGCTCTTCAGGTAGAAGAGCGCGAGCTCGTCCAGCCGCCCGATCGTCGCGCCGTGCGTGCACTTCACGTCGTCGGCGAAGATCTCGAGCTGCGGCTTGGTGTCCACGCGCGCCTTCTCGGAGAGCAGGAGCGCCTTGTTGGTCTGCTTGCCGTCGGTCTTCTGCGCGATGGGGTCGACGTAGACCTTGCCGTTGAAGACGCCGTGCGACTCGCCGTCGAGGATGCCCTTGTAGAGCTCGCGCGACGCGCAGGCCTCGGCGAGGTGCTCGACGAAGGTCTGGTGGTCGGCGTGCTGCGGACCGTCGAGGACGTAGAGCCCGTTGAGGCGCGCCTCGCCGCCGGTGCCGGCGAGCTTGGTGTAGATGTTCGTGCGCGAGAGGGCCGCGCCCGCCGCGAACGAGAACGAGTGGTAGATCGAATCGCGGCCCTGCGTCACCTGCACCGTGCCCACGTGGAAGGCGTCGATGCTCTCGCGCTGGATCTTGTAGTGGTCCACGCGCGCCCCGTTGCCCACCGAGACCTCGGCGACCGCGTTGACGAGGTAGGCCGGCGTGCCGATCGCGGCGTAGCTCTCGATGACCGTGAGCTGCGCGAGCGGCTCGGCGACGACGAGGAGGCGCGGATGGATCGCCCCCCCCTCCGCCTGCGCGTCGGTGATGTGCAGGATGTGGAGCGGGACCTCGACGACCTCACCCTTGGGCACGCGGACGACGACACCGTCCTGCATGAACGCGGTGTTGAGGGCCGTGAAGGCCGCGCGGTCGAAGCCGGCGAGCGAGCCGAGATGCGACTCGACCCAGGCCGGCTCCTCGCGCAGCGCCTCGGAGAGCGGGCTCACCTGCACCTCGGCGGGGAGGCCCGAGAAGTTGGAGAGCTGCGGCTCGAGGCGGCCGTTCACGAAGACGAGGCGATGCCACTCGGCGTCCACGAGCCAGGGCTCGAGGTCCGAGAGGGAGAGCGTGGTCGGCGCGGGCTTGATCGCCTTGAAGGTGCGCTCGGCGATCGGCGTGACCGAGGTGAAGTGCCAGTCCTCGTCCCGCGTGGTGGGGAAGCCGAGCGCGGCGAAGCGCTCGAAGGCCTTCTGGCGCAGCGCGGGGAGCCACGACGGCCCCTCGCCCCCGCCGTTCGTCGCGGCGGCGGCGAACTGGTCGGCGTACGTCGGGACGGTCACGGTCAGACGCCCGCCGGCTCGAGGAGCCAGTCGTAGCCCTTGGCCTCGAGCTCGAGCGCGAGCTCCTTGCCGCCGGACTTGATGATGCGGCCGCCGGCGAGCACGTGCACGTGGTCGGGCACGATGTAGTTGAGGAGGCGCTGGTAGTGCGTGACCACGATGGTGGCGGTGGTCGGCTTCTTGAGCTTGTTCACGCCCTCGGCGACGATGCGGAGCGCGTCGATGTCGAGGCCGGAGTCGGTCTCGTCGAGGACCGCGAGCTTGGGGGCGAGGACCGCCATCTGCAGGATCTCGTTGCGCTTCTTCTCGCCGCCGGAGAAGCCGGCGTTCACGGAGCGCTGCATCATCGTGGCGTCCATCTCCACGACCTTGAGCTTCTCCTCCATGATGTCGAGGAACTCGATGGGATCGACCTCCTCCTCGCCGCGCGCCTTGCGGAGCTCGTTGTAGGCGGCGCGGAGGAAGTAGGCGTTGGTGACGCCGGGGATCTCGACCGGATACTGGAAGGCGAGGAAGACGCCGGCCTGCGCGCGGATCTCCGCGTCCATGTCGAGGAGGTCCTGGCCCTCGTACTCGATCGTGCCGCTGGTCACCTCATAGCCGGGGTGGCCGGCGATGACCTGCGCGAGCGTGGACTTGCCGGAGCCGTTGGGGCCCATGATGGCGTGCACCTCTCCGGCGTTGATCTGGAGGGAGATCCCCTTGAGGATCTCCTTGGAGCCGGCGGAGGCGTGGAGGTCGGTGATCGTGAGCATATGACTGCGGATGAAGGCTGAATGATGAAAGTTGAATGCAACGTCGATGCGGGGGTGGTGCGCGATGCGGCGGGGAGAAGGATGTCGTTCACTTTCATCCTTCATCCTTCAGCCTTTATCCCAGCGTCACCCGACGCTGCCTTCGAGCGAGATCCCCAGGAGCTGTTGCGCTTCCAATGCGAACTCCATCGGCAGCTCCTTGAACACTTCCTTGCAGAACCCCGCCACGATGAGCGAGATGGCGTGCTCGGCGTTGAGCCCGCGCGCCTTGCAATAGAAGATCTGGTCCTCGCCGATCTTCGAGGTCGAGGCCTCGTGCTCGAGCGTCGCGGTGCTGTTCGCGACCTCGATGTACGGGAAGGTGTGCGCGCCGCAGGCGTTGCCGATGAGCATCGAGTCGCACTGCGTGTAGTTGCGCGCGCCCTCGGCCTTGGGGAGCACCTTCACCTGGCCGCGGTAGGAGTTCTGCCCCTGGCCCGCGCTGATGCCCTTGGAGATGATCGTCGAACGCGTGTTGCGGCCGATGTGGATCATCTTGGTGCCGGTGTCGGCCTGCTGCTTGTTGTTCACCACGGCCACCGAGTAGAACTCGCCGACGGCGTTGTCGCCCTGCAGGATCACCGAGGGGTACTTCCAGGTGATCGCCGAGCCGGTCTCGACCTGCGTCCACGAGATCTTGGCGTCGGTGAGCGCCTTGCCGCGCTTGGTGACGAAGTTGTAGATGCCGCCCACGCCGTCCTTGTCGCCGGCGTACCAGTTCTGCACGGTCGAGTACTTCACGGACGCGCGGTCGAGCGCGACGATCTCGACGACCGCGGCATGGAGCTGGTTGGTCGCGCGCTTGGGGGCGGTGCAGCCCTCGAGGTAGCTCACCGACGCGCCCTCGTCGGCGACGATCAGCGTCCGCTCGAACTGGCCGGTGTCGGCCGCGTTGATGCGGAAGTACGTCGAGAGCTCGAGCGGGCACTTCACGCCCTTCGGGATGTAGACGAAGGAGCCGTCGGAGAAGACGGCCGAGTTGAGCGCGGCGAAGAAGTTGTCCGAATAGGGGACGACGGAGCCGAGGTACTTCTGCACGAGCTCGGGGTGGTTGTGCACCGCCTCGCCGAAGGAGCAGAAGACGACGCCGACCGCGGCGAGTTCGGACTTCATGGTGGTGCCGACCGAGACCGAGTCGAAGATCGCGTCCACGGCGACGCCGGAGAGGCGCTTCTGCTCGGTGAGGGAGATGCCGAGCTTCTCGTAGGTCTTGAGGAGCTCCGGGTCGACCTCATCGAGGGACTGGAGCGGCTTCACCGACTTCGGCGCGGAGTAGTACGTCTGCGCCTGGTAGTCGATGGGCTCGTAGGTGACGTTGGGCCAGTGCGGCTCGGTCATCGTGAGCCAGCGGCGGTACGCCTTGAGGCGCCACTCGAGGAGCCACTCGGGCTCGTTCTTCTTGGCCGAGATGAGTCGGACGGTCTCTTCGGTGAGTCCGCGCGGGATCGTGTCCGACTCGACGTCGGTGACGAAGCCGTACGCGTACTCCTTGTTGACCAGCGATTCGATCGAGGAGCTCATGGGTGCAGCGGGTTCAGGGGTCGGGCGAGATAGACTAGCAATCTAGTCGGATTTGACGCCGAGTTCAAAGAACGCAGCAGGGTTGGAAAAGGTGCGAAGCCGCGGCGATCCCTGGGCGCGGCACGGCGGGCAGGATCACGGGGACCAGCGGCGATCCTTCGCGGAACAAACGATGTCATGTGGAGTCTATCCGCATGACATTCAACGACTTATGTCATTTCACCGCGCGGGAGCACCAAGCAGCGGCTCCTCCACGGCACCGTAGACCTCGACGCGGTTCCGTCCGAGGGCCTTGGCCCGGTACATCGCCTTGTCGGCGTGCTGCACGGCCGCCGGGACCGTCATTCCGTCCGCCAGCGGCGCGATCCCGCCGCTCACGGTCATCCAGACTTCCAGATCGTTGCTCACCGGGATGGAGGTCTCGCCCACCGCCTTCCGCACGCGCTCGATCGCCACCAGCGCCTGCTGCGGACTCGTGTCGGGGAGCAGCACCACGAACTCCTCGCCGCCGATGCGCCCCACGATCTGCTCCTGGCGCAGCGTCTCCTCGATCCGCTTGGCCACCGCCCGCAGCACGTCGTCGCCGATCGCGTGCCCATGCGTGTCGTTCACGTCCTTGAAGTGATCGAGATCCAGCAGCGCGATCGCCACCGGCTTCCCGCGGCGTCGGCTGCCGGCGATCACCGGCTCGATGTCCTCGAAGAACGAGCGGCGGTTCTTCAGTCCGGTCAGCTCGTCCACCATCGCCAGGTCGCTCATCCGGGAGAGCATGAGCTCGAGCTGGACCCCGCTCGCCTTCGCCTCCTGCAGCAGCCGGTCGCGCTCCACGAGCACGCGCACGTTCTCGACGAACTGGTCCCAGCTCGTCCGGGTGAACCAGAAGGCGCAGGCGGTGAAGACCGCGATCGCCGCCGGGAGCACCGGTGACGCCCCCATGAACGTCAGCGCCTGCCCCAGCAGCGTGAGCATGAACGGGAGCCAGAACGCCATCGATGCGTAGGGCGACGACGAGAAGAACGAGACGGAGCCGGCGCAGAGGCCGGACATGATCATCACGAGCGTGGCACGCTCCTCGCTCCCGCCGGCGGGGAAGAGCACGAACGCCGCGACCGCCCAGAGCACCCCCGCCGCGCCCGAGAAGACGGTCGCGCGCCACTCGTTCCCGATGCTCACCCGCGTCGGCCGCGCCTTGTGCCGCAGGCGTCGCCAGCTGAGGATCGCCGGCGTCCACAGCATGAACTGCAGCGCGACGAACGCCACGAGCACCGTGCGGAACACCTCCTCCCAGTAGATCACGGCGATGAACGTCGCCAGCAACGGGTTCGCCGCGAAGACCGTCGGCAACTGGCGCACGCGCGCCACCGCCTGCGAGACGCGGATCTCGCGCAGCAGCGCTTCGGACGGGTCGGGGACGGTGAACCGCATGGGAACCCCTATGGTATTGCGGCGACGGCCCAAGAGCCAGACGTTCGGGGGATGCACGACCCCTTCCCCCCGGAGGCTCCATGCAGTTCCTGACCGACCTGTGGGTCCCGATCCTCGCCAGCGGCTTCGCCATCTTCGTGATGTCGGCGCTCGTCTGGACCGTCCTGCCCAACCACAAGACGGAGTTCGGCGCGCTCCCCACCGAGGATGCGGTCATGGCCGCGATCCGCTCCGCGGGGGTCCCCCCGGGGCGATACGTCATCCCCTGGTTCGGCGAAGGGGAGATTCTCAAGACCCCCGAAGGGCGCGCGAAGGTCGAGGCCGGCCCCATCGCCTACATCACCATCGCCCCACGCGGCATGCCGAACATGGCGCGCAACATGGGGCTCTCGCTCCTCTCCTCCATCGTCGTCTCGGTCTTCGTCGCCTACCTCGCCTGGCACACCCTGCCCGCCGGGAGCGACTACCGCGCCGTCTTCCGCGTGACCGGAACCGCCACCTTCATGGCCAACGCCCTCGGCTACATGGCCGAGTCGGTCTGGTTCGCGCGGCCGTGGAAGAGCTTCGCGATCCAGTGCTTCGATTCGCTGCTCTATGCACTGATCGCCGGCGGGATGTTCGGGTGGCTGTGGCCGTGAGACTCAGATGAAGGCTGAAGGATGAAGGGGGCGAGGCCGTTCGGCCTCGCCTTTCCATCACACAGGCTCTGGAATGCGCGAAGGGCAGGCCGCACGGCCTGCCCCCCTTCCTCCTTCAGCCTTCATCCCATCTCACATCGCCGTCCTCACCTTCGACACCTCCGCCCGCCCGATCGTCCCCTGATCGGTCCCGAACCAGAGCAGTCCCGTCTTCTTGTCGAAGTACATGTGCCGGATGACGTTGTTCTCCGGCCGTCCCACCGGCGTGCTCGCGAACCAGGTCCGCGTCGCAGGATCGTAGCCGAGGAGCCGCGCGCCCTTGTTCGGCACGCCCTCGGTCACCCAGATGCGGTCCTTGTCATCCGACGCCATCCCGTACGGCAGCGAGCCCGCGCCGGCCGGCATCGGGATCTCCGTCACCGCGTTCGTGCGCGGATCGACGCGCCCGAGATAGCCGCGCGTGTAGTCGGTGTACCAGATCACGTCGTCGCTCGTGACCGCGATGCGCCGGCCGCGCGCGCGCTCGTCGGGGAGCGTGATCGTCGTGACGGCCATCGTCGCCGGATCGATGTGCGCGATCTTGTTCGTGCCGAACAGATTGAACCACGGCACGCCCTTGGAGTTGAGCACGATCCCGTACGGCTTGGTCCCCTCGCCCGTGAAGACGATGCGGTACTTCCCGGTGCGCGTCTCCAGGTGGCCCACCGCGCCGGACTGCTGCGCCGTCCACCAGATGTCCCCCTTCGCGTCGAACACCATCGTGTGCGGGTCGCGCACCCGCGGGTCGGGCATCGGGAAGCGGGTGATCTCGCCGGTGCGCGGGTCGAGCTTCCCGATCATCCCGTTCCGGTTCCCCGAGTACCAGACGTTCCCGCTCGGGTCGATGATCAGGTTGTGCGGATTGGTCCCCGCGTCGATCTCGAAGCGCTTGAACTCCCCGGTGCGCGGATCGAGGCGCGCGATGTAGTTCTCCACCTGCCCCACGAACCAGACCTGCCCGTCGGGCGCGACGAACGGATCGCGCGGGCGACCCCCCGCTCCCCACGGCACCTCCCACTCGGCGTTCGGCACCGGCGCCCCCTGTGCCGCGAGCGGGGCCGGGGTGATCGCGGGGACCAGCAGCGCGGCGACGACCGAGAGCGACCGCACGTGCGACCGCACCTTCCGCGACAAAGCGAACGAAGTGAACGAGGTGAACGAAGAAGCGCGCATGCCCTTACCTCCGGATCGGATGATGACGGGCGTCACCCGAGGCGCGCCCCGACTCCCGCAGCAACGCAGGAGCCCCTCCGCACGTTGCGCTCGCGTCGCCGGAAACGCCAGCCGCGGGATGGCCGGACGCCGGAAGCAGGAAGGGCCGGCCGCACGGCCGGCCCCCCTTCATCCTTCCGCCTTCATCAAGGAACTCACCGCCCCCCATTGCCCCAGTTGACGATCGGCAACCACCGCCGCCCCGCCGGGTTCTCGCGCACGATGTTCAGCACGCCGAGCTGCACGCCGTCGAGCGACTCGGCGTAGTTCACCACCGCGATCGCGAGCCCCTTGTGGTGCCCGTTCGTGATCGTCACGCCCGACAGCATCACGCCGCGCACGTCCGCGCTCTCGAACGACCGGAAGAGCGCCGGCGCGATGATCAGCCCGCGCACCTCCTCCGCGCGCACGTAGCCGCCGATCGCGAGGCCCTCGATGCGCGGCGACCCCACGCCCACGAGTCCGATCGCCGCGCCGTGGATCCGGTCACCCGCCCCGACGCCCACGCCGCCGATCGCGATGCCGTTCACGCTGCCGCCCGCGCCGACGCCCACGCCGCCGATCAGGATGCCGCGCGCATCACCGCCCGCGCCGACGCCCACGCCGCCGATCGCGATGCCGCGCACGTCGCCGCCCACGCCGGCACCGATGCCGCCGATGAGCAGGCCGCGCGCATCGCCGCCCGCCCCCACGCCGATGCCGCCGATCGCCGCGCCGCGCAGGTCGCCGCCCGCCGCCGCGCCGATGCCGCCGATCACGATGCCGCGGATGTTGCCGCCCGCCCCCACGCCGATGCCGCCGGCCGCGAGCCCGCGCACGTTGCCGCCGACCCCGGCGCCGATGCCGCCGAGCGCGATGCCGCGCACGTCGCCGCCCGATCCCACGCCGATGCCGCCGATGGCGAGGCCGCGCACGCCGCCGCCCGCTCCGGCGCCGATGCCGCCGATGCTGATGCCGCGCAGCTCGCCGCCCGCGCCGATGCCGAGTCCGCCGAGCATGATGCCGTGCGCGTCATGCTCGATGGCGAGGCCGACCGGTGCGATGCCGAAGCCCGTGAGCCCGCCCGCACCGGTCGCGGGGAGCCCGAGGGCGAGCCCGCGCACCTCGCCGAGCTCCGCATCGCGATACGGCGTCCAGAGGGTGATGTTGGCGCCGCGCACGAGGTCGAACTCGCGGTCGCGGAAGTTGATCCGGATGCCGTCGACGCGCGGATGATGGCCGATGGAGATCACGTAGCGCGTGTCCGCGTCGCGCGGCTGCGCGATGGCGACAAGGGGCAGCGCGGCCGCGAGCGTGGCGGCGGCGACGAGCGAATGACGGAGCGACATGAAGGGCGACATCCGGAGGACTCGGGTGAAGGGTCGGTCGATGCAGGCCTTACGGCGCGTCCCGTTCCCCCGGTTTCGCGCCCCTGCCGATCTGGTCATCCCGATTCGACCGTTCGTCCCACGGAAGGGTTTGAGCGCTAGCTCGCCGCCCCGATCGCGCGCATCGCGCGCCGCAGCGCAGCCTGCGCCATCCAGACCTTGTAGCCGTTCCGCGCGAGCGGCACGGTGTCGTACATCGCGCGCTCGGCGAGCGCATCGATGCTGTCCTCGTCGAGACCGCCCGAGGCGACATCCTCCTCCACCGAGTGCGCGATGCGCCAGGGTCCCAGCCCCACGCCGCCGAGGGCCATGCGCACCGAGCCGTCGGTGCGCCGCGCCGCTGCGCAGGCGATGAGCGAAAAGTCCCACGCGCCGCGCTGGATGATCTTCTCCCAGTGCTGCACGCCATCGGCCGCGGCGGCCGGCAGCTCGACCGCGGTGATGAGTTCGCCCGCCCCGAGCGTCATCTCGCCGTGCGGGTCATCCATCGCGCCGGCGTACAGCTCGGCGATGGTGCAGCGCCGCGTCGCCCCGCCGGGGCCGGCGATCTCCACTTGCGCGTCGAGCACCTCGAGGGCGACCGCCGGGTCGGACGGATGCACCGCGTGGCAGCTCCCGCCGGGGATGATGCCGTGGTACTCATGCTCGCCGGCGTACGCGGCGCAGCGGTCGCCGCCGTTCTTGAAACAGGCGACGCCGCGCCGGAAGTACCAGCAGCGCATCCGCTGCCCGAGGTTGCCGCCGAGCGTGCCCATGTTGCGGAGCGCGGGCGACCCCACCGCCGCCGCCGCATCGGCGAGGAGCGGGAAGTGCGCGCGCACTCCGGCGTGCGCGGCGAGGTCGGCGAGGCGTACCCCCGCCCCGACCCGCGCTGACCCGTCGGTGCGCAGGGTGATGTCGCCGGCGCCGGGGAGGTCGCGGACGTCCACCACGCGCGTGAGCCGCACGACCCCTTCGTCGATGCAGGGGAGCAGGTCGGTCCCGCCGCCGATCGCGCGCGTGCCCGGATCCCCGAGCGCGGCGAGGGCGTCGGGGAGGGTGGCGGCGCGGAGGTACGCGAAGCTCGTCATATTTCGCGCGTCATGAGAGACCAGATCAGGGAACACGGCAGGGTGCTGCGGACACTCGGGCTCGGCGCCATCGCTTCGATCGTCGCGCTCGCGCCTGCGCTCACCGCGACGGCGACGATCGCGAACGCCCAGGCGTCGGCGCCGGCCACCGGAGCGGGCCCGAGCGCGACGGCGCCGACGCAGGGCGGTGCCACGGTGCGCCCCGACAGCGTGCGCCCCTACCTCGTCTTCGCGCCGACGGGCGAAAGTTGGTTCGTCGCGGCGAGCCGCGGCAAGCGGATGCTGCTCGACATCGGGCGCGTGGACCTCGAGGTCCGGAAGGACAGCGCCGTCGCGGCCGCGTATCGCGAGGCGGTGGCGGCGGCGACCCCGATCAAGGTCGGCACCGAGTTCACGCTCCGCGCGCCGTGGGGGACCGAGCGCGTGCGCGCGAGCGGCGTCGATACCTGGAATGGACGGATCGTGCTCGTGCTCGCGGGGAGCGCAACGATGGACAGCGCGGCCCAGGCGAAGGCGACCGTGGCGGCCTCGGCGTTCCGGCTCGGCGCGACCGGTGCGGCGGTGTCAGCGCCGGCGGGGGCACCGGCACCGGCGCCGACGCCCGCACTCGCGATGACCGACGCGGGCGTCGCGCCCTGCGTGCGCGCCCCGATCGCGGGCGCGTTCGCCGATCGCCTCAAGTTCGTGCGCGACTCGCTCGAGGCCTCGCTCCGGGCGCTCGGCCCGCCGATCTACGAGCGGCTCGCCAAGCGGGTGACGGCGTCGTCGTCGCGCGTGAGCGGCTGCTTCGGCGCGGGGCGTGCGATGCTCGCGGTGAGCCTCCGTGCGGGTGGCGCGGAGTGGACGCGGCAGCGCGTGGTGCTCGTGGACTCGCTCGGCCGGGCGACGCCGCTCGCGGTGGAGGACCTGCGCTTCAAGGTCCACGACCTGCTGCACGCCGCGGACCTCGACGGCGACGGGCTCGATGACGTGGCCGCGGTGGGACGCGCGCACCGCGCCGGCGGGACGACGCTCCTGCGCTACGACGCGCAGAAGAAGCGGCTCGTGCGCCTCGCCGTCGGGTTCGTGTGGGAAGACCTCTGAGGCGCCGGGCGGCGCCTCAGGGCGTCGAGGCCGCGGCCGGCGCCGGCTTCGGCGTGGCGAGCGTGAAGACGACGTAGTCGCCGAGCTTCCGCTGCGCGCGGGCATCGACCGTATCGAGGTCGGGGACCGGCACGAAGCTCACCACCGCGATCCGCGCCGACGGCGCGCGCCACTTGGCCCGCTCGGCCGTGCCGAAGCGGTAGTCCGAGTGGAAGGATCCGTTGGCGTGGATGACGAGTGCGCGCCGCTCGAGATGAGCGGCCGCGACGGCCTCGCCCATCGTCTCGTCCTTCACGCACTGCGCCTCGTAGGTGCGCCACACCATCTGGTCCGCCTGCTCGGGCGAGAGCTGCATCCCGTGGCCGCTCATGTCGCCCATCGTGGCCTTGAAGCGGTCCCAATAGGCGTCGCGAGGGCACTTGAGGTCCTTCGCAATGAACGCGCGGTCGGTCGCCGGGAGCGAATCGAGCGCCGCGAGGCCGCGGCGCGCGACGACCGAGGCGAGGCGACGCGGCACGTTGCCACCGACGACCGGCCAGCCCTTGGCGCGGGCGTACTCGACGAGCGGACGGTAGTCGGCCTGGTAGTTCGGCCAGGGACGCGCCGCGGCGAGGAAGTCGGCCTCGGAGCGGGTCCCCGCGAGGTACGCGTCGAGGCTCGGCTGCGCGTCGCGCTCGAACATCTCGAGGGCGAGCACGATCGGGCCGGTGCGGCGTCGCGCGATCGCGTCGAGCGCCGCCGCCTGGAGCTGATGGGTGCGCGGGTCGTCGTGCTGTTCGCCGAGGAAGACGATGTCGGCGCGGGCGAGGGAGGCGGCCATCGACTCGAAGTCGATGAACCGCTTCTTCTTGGTGTCGTAGACGCGGTGGGCGGCATAGCCCGCGGTCGCTTGGGAGGCTGGCACAGGCTGAGCCGCCGGGGCGGTCTGAGCCGACGCGCCGTTGAAGGCGGCCACGAAGATGACGAAAAACAGCTTTGAGCGCATTAAATATTGTATGAAAAGTGACTTTCGCTCACTGGACCGCGGCATTTGCACTATCTAAAACAGTTTTGTAGCACTAACATTGGTCATGGCAAGTTCAACGAGGCTAATCGAAGAGGCCGCGGACGAGCTCGGCCGCCTCGACGCCATTGCCGGCTATGCCCCGCCGGCCGTCGCCCAAGCCCTCCGGCTCGGGGCGATCGCCCAACTCGGCCGACTCGCCTCCGATGGGGCGAGTCCGGTCCCGCTTCACGCCCTCGCCGCGGCGGATGGGGATCCGCTGCACGATGCCGACCTTCCGGCAGCCGTCCTGCATTGGCGCGATCTCATCCGCTCCGAGGAGCGCCGGGTCCGAAGTGGTGCCCCACTCGCGTCGCAGCGCTTCGCGATCGTCGCACCCGCCCTTTCAACCTACACCGAACGGCCCCGGCTGGAAGCGATCTGGCGTGAGGTCGGGACAGAACGCCCCGTGCTCGCGCGTGCGCTCGATGCCGCGGCGTGGAGTCCCGATCCCGCGCTGGGCGAAGCGGTCGCCGCGCTGGCGCTCTGCGCCGGCGGTCGCGCTGACCACGTGCGACTGCTCCCCTTCGCCGACGTCCCGGCCGACGAGCGGCAGGTCGCGCTCGCGTCCTGGCGCGCGGGCGATGCAGCGCCGTGGGAGCGCCTCGGGCTCGCGGCGGTGGCGAGGCGCGCGCGGGGGGTGCGGCAGCGCATCGAGTCGCTGATCGGCGGGCTGGCCGACGAGACGGTGCGACTGGACGGGCTGGGGCGCGCCGCCATCACCGCGCGACGCGCGCTCGACGTGTTGCGGGTGCGATTCGTGACGACGATGCCGGCGCTCGCCGAGTCGCTCGACTGCTCGCGCCCTGCGGCGGCCGACGCGCTCGACCGGCTCGTGGCCGCCGGCGTCGCGCGCGAGGTGACCGGCCGCGCGCGCGACCGGGTCTACGCCTGGGGCGCGGCGTGCACCGTGGCGGAGTCCGCGACGACCGTCTGACTCGCGGCGGTCTCGATCATCGCGACGAGCTCGTTCATGATCGCCTTGCCGCGGTCCCGCGCATAGCGCGTGCGCAGCACCTTGTAGCGCTCGTCCTTCGACAACGCCTGCGCCTCGGCGCTTTCGAACCAGGCCTGCATCTCGGCGGGACGCGGTCCCCACCAGGCGCGCTCCACGAACTGGTCGTCGAGCAGGATCACGATGGGGATGGAACGGGTGCGCCCATTCGTGAGGTGCGCATCCATGAGCGGCAGGTGCTCGTCGCGCCGGATGAGGCGGTGGGAGAGCCGCGGCGAGCTCTCGGCGAGCGCATCGACCCAGGGCAGCGTGTTGAGGCTGTCACCGCACCAGTCCTCGGTGACGCTCAGCAGGTGCCAGTCACGGCCGGTGGCCTCGACGCGCGTGGCGTACTCCGGGGCCGCGACGGCGCGCGAGCGGGTGATGCGATAGTTGTCGACGTTCTGCGTGGCCGCGGCCACCATCTCGTCGAACGTCCAGCCGTTCTGATAGGTGTCGAGGAGCGTGTCGTCCATGGATGGAGCATCGCTCAGGCGGAATGAGGCGGGCATCGGGCGAACCTTGAATCGGAGTGGGGTGACACCCGACCTATCCGGGGCCCTCGGCCGGAGTTCCGCGGGGCGCGCCCGTGCGGGTCGCGCGCACACGTCGTGACGGGCCGTGCGCGGCGCTCGTTTAGCCGATGAGATGCGCTCAGTCCTCATCCTCGGCTTGTGCACCCTGTTGGCCGCCTGCAGCGGCGCGCGCGCCGACGCACGGCCGCGCCCGCTGACGGACGCCGAGTACCTCCGCTCGCGCGACCTGATGGTGCCGGTGCATGGCGTGAAGCGCGGCGCGCTCCGCGACACCTACAGTGCGCCACGCAGCGGCGGGCGCGCGCATCTCGCGCTCGACATCATGGCGCGCAAGGGGACGCGCGTCGTCGCGGCCGATGACGGGATCATCCTGCGGATCACGCGCAACGAGCTCGGTGGCAAGGTGATCTACCTGAGCGACCCGGCGCGGCGATTCGTGTACTATTACGCGCACCTCGACGAGTGGAAGTACGGACTCGCCGAAGGGCAGCGCGTGCACCGCGGCCAACTCCTCGGGACGGTGGGCACGACGGGGAACGCCCCCGCGAACGCGCCGCACCTGCACTTCCAGCTCATGCGGATGGGCGCGGGCGGCCGCTACTGGAGCGGCGAGCCGATCAACCCCATCCCCTACCTCCGACGCACGGGACGAGAACGATGACGATGACCGGGAAGGAACGCGCCGCGCTGCGGTCGGAGTGCAATCGCCTGCGCCCCACGGTGCATGTGGGGACGGAGGGGCTCTCCAACACGGTGACGGAGGCGCTCGACGACGCGCTCCGCACGCGCGAGCTCGTGAAGGTGCAGCTCAACAAGACCGCCGACATGTCGGCGAAGGACGCGGCGCGCCAGCTCGCGGGGCGCGTGAAGGCCGAGGTGATCCAGACCATCGGCAAGACGGCGACCTTCTATCGCATGAACCCGCAACTCAAGCGGAAGGCCGGCGTCCCGCCCTGGCGCGAGTGATCCGTTGCGCGCCGCGACCTGCGGCGCGCGTGCTGTCGCTCAGCGCACGATCGCGCCGAGTACCCGCCACGGCGTGAGCGGGAGATCGTGCACTTCGACGCCGAGCGCGTCGGCGACGGCGCCCGCGATCGCCGGCGCGGTGGGGATGATCGCCGGCTCGGCGATGCCGCGGACGCCCGCGTGGTTCGCCTGCGGATCGGCGCCGTCGAGGAAGTGCCCGTCGATCGCCGGGATGTCGGCGAGGGTCGGGATCTTGTAGTCGTGCAGGCCGACGTTGAGCGGGAGACCCCACCGCGCGTCGAGCCGCCGCTCCTCGAAGAGCGCGAAGCCGAGCCCCTGGATGATCCCGCCCTCGAGCTGCGACTCGGCGAGCGTGGGATTCACGATGCGTCCCGCGTCGTGCACGGCGACGATGCGCAGGACCTTCACCACGCCGGTCTCGACATCGACCTCCACCTCGGCGAACTGCGCGCCGGTGGTGACGATCGCCATGTCCTGCGGGTTGGGCCCGCGCGAGCCGTGCCCCTGGATCATCACGTTGCCGAGCTTGCCCGTCACTTCCGCGAAGCTCATGGAGCGGTCGGTGTCGCGCACCATCACGCGGCCGTCCTTCGTCTCGAGGTCGGCGGGGGAGACGCCGAGGAGCCCGGCGGCGGCCTCGAGCAGCGAGCGGCGCGCGTCCTCGGCGGCCATGCGTGCCGCCGGCGCCAGCGAGGCGACCGTCATCGAGCCCCACGAGTTGCCGGCGTACGGCGCGCTCTCGGTGTCGCCGAGGACGGCGCGCACCCCGTCGAGCCGATGGCCGAGCGCCTCGGCGGCGACCTGCGCGAGGATCGTGCGCGTGCCGGTGCCGAGGTCCTGCGAGCCCGCCATCACGTCGGCGGTGCCGTCGTTGTTGAAGCGCACGGTGCAGTAGCAGGGCGGGCCCCCGCCGGTGGCCCACACCTGCGCCGCGACGCCGAAGCCGCGCTTGAGATGCTTCGCCCGCGGCTTGAGGGCGGCGCGCCCGTCCCACCCGAAGCGGCGCGCCCCTTCGGCGTAGCACTCGGCGAGCCGGTTGCCGGTGTAGGGGCGATCCTTCCGCTGGTCGCGTGTCGCCAGGTTGCGCGTACGGAGCAGGAGCGGGTCGAGCGCGAGCTCTTTCGCGAGCGCGTTCATCGCGAGCTCGAGCGCGACCGAGCCTTCCGCATGACCCGGCGCGCGGAAGGCCGCCATCGCCGCGGTGTTCACGTACGTGAACGTCTCATGCGTGCGCACGTTGGGGCAGGCGTAGAGTTCGCGGAAGATCCCGCTCGGGCCGCCCTCCATCCCGCCCACGCCGAGCGGGACGCGCGCCTCGAGGTCGATGGCGACGAGGCGGCCGTCCTTCGTGGCGCCCAGCGTGACCTTCTGCCAGGAGCTCGGGCGGTTGCCGGTGTCGATCTGCTCGCCCTCGCGGTCCACCGCGCACATGACGGGGCGACCGAGGCGTCTCGCGAGCACGGCCGCGATGTAGGTGTGCGCGCCAGCGAAGTTCTTGGCGCCGAAGCCGCCACCCATCGCCTCGCAGATCACGCGCACGTCGGTGAGCGGCACACCGAGCGCCTTGGCGACGTTGTCGCGCACCCGGAAGATGCCCTGCGTGCTCTCCCAGATGGTGAGCTTCCCGCCCTCCCACTCGGCGACCGCGGCGTGCGGTTCCATCGCGCTGTGCAGCGCGCAGGGCGTGGTGATCTCGCGCGTGATCACGACCTCGGCCGCGGCGAGCGCCGCCGTGACATCGCCGCGTTCGGAGATCTCGGGCTTGCCGCCGGCGAGGTTGCTCTCGATGCGCGGACGCACGGGGCCGGCGGCGAGCGCCTGCTCGACGGTGACGGCGAACGCGGCGGTCTCGACGGTGGCGCGCACCAGTCGTGCGGCGGCGTCCGCGGCCTCCTGCGACTCGGCACAGACCGCGGCGATCGGCTGTCCGACATACGTGATGTCGGGGAAGAAGAGGCGCGTGCGCGGCGGCACGTCGGCGTGGACGATCACGTCGAGCACGCCGGGGTGCGCGCGGGCGGCGCTCACGTCGATCTCCGTCACCTTGCCGCGCGGCGTGGTGGCGCGGACGATCGCGGCGTACGCCTGATGCGGCCGGCGCAGGTCGGTGGTGTAGCCGGGATTCCCGGTCGCCTTGCGCATGCCATCGGCGCGTCGGGCACGCGCACCGACGTGCGTGAGCGGGGCATCCGGTCCCCACGGCTCGGGTTCGAAGGCCGGGACCTCCACCACGCGCTCCTCGGTGCGGCCTTCGACCTCGACCGTGGTCTTGATGAAGCGGCGCTTGGGCTCGGTCATGCGGCGGGTCCGCGGAGGGTGGCCGCGGCGCGCCGGACCGCCCGCACGATCTTCGGATAGGTGCCGCAGCGGCAGAGGTTCCCGCTCATCGCCGCGACGACCTCGTCGTCGGTGGGATCGGGATTGGTTGAGAGCAGCGCGGCGGCGGCCATGAGCTGGCCCGGCGTGCAGAAGCCGCACTGCGCCGCGTCCTCGGCGACGAAGGCCTCCTGCAGCGCATGCGGCGCGTCGGGCGCGCCGAGCCCCTCGATGGTGCGCACCTCCTGCCCGTCGCACCCGTGGGCGAGGGAGAGGCAGGCGTACACGGGGCGTCCGTCCACGAGCACCGTGCACGCTCCGCATTCCCCGCGATCGCAGGCGCGCTTGGTGCCGGTGAGCGCGAGCGTGTCGCGGAGGAGGTCGAGCAGGGTCGCGGAACCCGGCGGGTCCGCGGTGACGGGCTGGCCGTTGACGGTGAGGTGCACGTCAGGGATTTATGGGAGGATGCAAGGACTGTCCAGCGTCATGGCGGGTGGTGACGTACCGGGGTGTCGGGACGTCCTTCGGCTGTTATCTTGCCTGCGTAGCGACCCGCGACCGCAACTCCACCGAGGATGCCATGCCGTACGTGATCACCGAAGCCTGCATCAACACCAAGGACAAGTCCTGCGTGGACGTCTGCCCGGTGGACTGCATCTACGAGGGTCCCGAGATGCTCTACATCCAGCCGGATGAGTGCATCGACTGCGGCGCCTGCGAGCCGGAGTGCCCGGTGACGGCGATCTTCCCGGAGGAGGACGTGCCGGCGAACATGAAGCAGTACGTGCAGATCAACCGCGACGCGTTCAAGAAGGATCCGAAGCCGGGGCGGCCGACGCGCTAGTGCGGATGAAGGTGGAAGGATGAAGGATGAAAGAGAGGGCGCCAGACGATGAGTCCGGCGCCCTTTGCTTTCTCCCTTCATCCTTCAGCCTTCATCCTGCTCTCAGAGATGCATCACTCCGCCGGGGAAGTACCGCATCTTCGCCCAGAAGAGCCCCAGGATGATCGCGTACTGCCCGAAGGTCGAGATCTCCGAGCGCCACGCCTCCGCCCAATAGAACTCGCCGGCGCTCCCGCCGGACGGCGGGGTGGGGATCCAGCGCGGCGTGCGCTGCTTGTACTCGAGGTACTCCTTCCCGAAGATGCTCTCGAGGACGCCCTCCTCGTAGCGCACGATGTAGAAGTACTCCACCGCGAAGAGCAGGATCGCGACCGGCAGGAACCAGAGCACGCCCGAGATGGTGATCACGCCCATCCAGATGAGGAAGTTGCCGACGTAGAGCGGGTTCCGGCTCCAGGCGAAGGGGCCGTGGTTCACGAGCTTCTGCACGTCGCGCGAGCGGCGGCGGGTCACGGTGCCGGCGGTCGCGACGCCCCACATGCGCCAGGCCTCGCCGAGCACCATGAGGATCGCGCCCGAGACCGTCATCTGCATCGACATCGCGCCCGGTGCGAGCAGCGGGATGAGCAGGAACGGGACCGGGAGCCAGCCGCGATTGCGGAAGAGCACGGCGCCGACGCGCGCGGCCGGGGTCTGCTCGGCGGCGCTCGGGGCGGGGGAGGAGGCGTTGTTCTTCAGGAGGGGATCCGGGGTCAGGTTGGGCCAGTCCGAATGGTGGCCGTCAAGTAGGCTTTGAGCAAGCGGTTGAACACCGCTGGCGCCTCGAAGTTGCTCACGTGGCCGGCACCGGCGATGACCTCGAGCCGACTCCCCGGGATCGCGGCCTGGAGCGCCCGCGACTCGGCGACCGGCGTGAGCACATCCTCGTCCCCGCAGACGATGAGCGTCGGCACGCTGATGGTCCCCAGGGTCGGCGTGGCGTCCGGGCGGCCGAGGAGGACCTCGCGCGCGTCGCTCACGGCGTCCACGCTGCTGCGGCGCATCATCGCGTCGAGTTGGTCGACGAGTTCGGGGCGCTGCGCGCGCGTGGTCTTGCCGACCATGCCGGTGATGAGGCGATCGGCGACCGCGCCGACGCCCTGCGAGAGCAGGACCATCTTCATCTCGTCGCGCTTGGCGCGCACCTCGGCGCTGTCGGCCCCGGCGCGCGTGTCGGCGAGGAGGAGCGCGCGGACGCGATCAGGGTGCCGGCGCCAGATCGCCAGCGCGAGATACCCGCCCATGGAGAGGCCGCCGACCACTGCGCGGCCGACCCCGAGGGCATCGAGGAACGCGACCGCCCAATCGGCCCACGCGTCGAGCGTGGTGGACGCGATGCGCGCGCTCTCGCCGAATCCGGGATGGTCGGGCGCGAGGTACCGGAACCCGGGCGCGGGGTCGGCAAGCTGCGGCGCCCAGAGCGCGCGATCGAGCGGATAGCCGTGCAACCAGAGCACCGGCTCGCCGGCCCCCGCCTCGTCGTGGCCGACGGGGCCGAACGCGGTCCGGACGATCATGCGGTCACTTCTGGTCGGGCTCCTCGAGGTCGGGCAGCGCCGACATCATGGCGAGCATCTGCGTCCGTCGCGCGGCGGGCCATTCGACGGTCGGGAGCGGCGGGAGGTCGTCCTCCACCCAGAACATCCGCACGCCGACGAAGACCGTCGCGAGGAGCGGGATGGCGACGAAGAGGCCGAGGAAGCCGAAGACGTAGGCCATCACCACCTGCGTCACGAGCGTGAGGGCCGGCGGCAGGTCGAGCTGCTCCTTCATCAGGTACGGGATGAGGAGGTTGTTCTCGAGGAACTGGATGAGCCAGTAGACGCCCACGACGACGAGCGCCATGCGGGGCGAGTCGGTGAGGCCCATGAGGATCGCGGGGATCGCGCTGAGCGTGGGGCCGACGTTGGGGATGAACTCGAAGAGTCCGGCGAGCACGCCGAGCGGGAGCGCGGCCGGGACGCCGATGACGGCGAGGATGATGGTCGTGACGACGCCGATGACGCCCATCGCGATGAGCTGCGTGGCGAACCAGGTGCGGAGCGCGCCGCCGAGCGCGGTGAGGAGCTCGCCGAAGCGGTCGCGCCGCTCATGCGGGATCATCAGCAGCAGGCCCTGCCGGTAGGTATCGGGGTCGGCGGCGATGTAGACGGCGAGGAAGACGACGAGGACCGAGGCGCCGAGGACGGCGATGGTGGACTGCAGCACGCCGAAGGCGAGCTTGGAGACGGCGGGGGCGTGGTCGGCCATCGCGCCGATGAGTCGGCCGCCCTCTGGCGCGGCGGCGGAGCTCGCGGCCTCGGCAGCGTCGACCGCGGCCGCCACTCCGGTGTCGGGCGGGGCGACGAGATCGAGGAGCGCCGGCTGGCGCGCGGCCATCCACCGCTCGAGTGTGGCGACGGCCTCCGGAAGCTTGGTCTTCAGCTCGCGCGACTGCGTCGCGAGGGTCGGGCCCGTCCAGGCGGCGATGAGGAGCAGGAGGAGAACGGTGCCGAAGACGACCCCGGAGGCCGCGACGCCGCGCTTCACGCGGATGCGGGCGGGATCCAGTCGACCGCCTGCCCGGCGGCGAGGCCGAAGAGGACGCCGAGGAAGGTCGTGAGGACGAGGAAGCGCGCGGCCCAGAGGAGCTGGAGACCGACGAGGGTGGCGACCACCACGAGGGCGGCGCGGACCAGGTCGGACTGCGAGACGGGCTGGATCGGGGCGGGGTTGGCGCTGGACACGGGCGTGGGGTGGGGGCTCATGAGGAATCAGCCGACCCGCGCCGAGCGAGGCAAGGCCCGCGACGCGCGACAACGGGCTAGATTGCGCCGCACGAATGCAGACGAATCCCGCCACCTCGTGACGCGCGCCGCCACGCCCACCGCGACCTACCTCGACACGGATGCCGCCGTCGAGCGCTGGCTCGCGTCCGTTCGGAAGTCCGCGATCCTCGCGCTCGATACCGAAGGGGCGAGCTTCCACCGCTTCATCGACCGAGTCTACCTGGTCCAGTTGAGCACCCGCGACCAGCATGCGATCATCGATCCGCTGCCGATCACAGCGCCCGCGCTGCTCGGCGAGATGGTCGAGGACCCGAAGGTCGAGATCGTCTTCCACGACGCCGACTACGACCTGCGCCTGCTCCGGCAGGATTACGGCTGGCAGGTGCGCAACGTGTTCGACACGCGCATCGCGGCGCAGCTGCTCGGCATCAAGGCCTTCGGGCTCGCGGCGCTGCTCGAGCGGTCGTTCGGGCTCAAGCTCGACAAGAAGCACCAGCGCGCCGACTGGTCGATGCGGCCGCTCACCGCGGACATGCTCGACTACGCGGCGCAGGACACGATGCACCTCCTCGGCCTGCGCGACATCCTGCACGGCGAGCTGCAGGCGAAGGGCCGACTCGCGTGGGCGCAGGAGGAATTCCTCCGGCTCGAGCAGATCGGGTGGGCCGCGGACGACCCGTCGAACGCGTTCCTGAAGGTGAAGGGCGCGCGCGACCTCACGCGCCGCGAGCTCGCGATCTTCAAGGAGCTCGTGATCTGGCGCGATGCGACGGCGCTCAAGCTCGACCGCGCGACCTTCCGCGTGGTGAGCAACGAGGTGCTGTTCGACGCGGTCCGCGCGCTCCCGACCACGAAGGACGCGCTCGGCAAGCTGAAGGGGATGCCGCGCGGGATCCTCGAGCGCGCCGCGGACGAGATCCTCGCCGCGATCGCGCGCGGCCAGGAGGTCGCCGAGGCGGACCTGCCGCGCTTCCCCAAGTCGGCGCGCTGGGACCGCGATCCGGAGTTCGACCACAAGGTCGGCGCGCTCAAGTCCGTGCGCGACGAGGCCGCGACGCGGCTCGACCTCGATCCCGGGGTGCTCTGTTCGCGTGACCGGATGGAGCAGGTCGCGCGATTGCTGCCGAGCGAGGTCGCGGCACTGGAGGCGATCCCGGAGTTCCGGAAATGGCAGATCGCGGAACTCGGTGCGGGCTTCGTGAAGGCGCTGGGGCCCTGGCGGAAGAAGGAGTCGCCGTACAGGGAGGAAGAAGGTTGAAGGTGGAAGGTTGAAAGTGCGAACGGCGATGCGGGGAAATCCCGCATCGCCGTTCTTGCTTTCATCCTTCATCCTTCAGCCTAGCCTAGAATCCTAGATACGCCCTCACCCGCGGCTCGATCCGGTCCGGCGTCCAGGGCGGCGACCAGACGAGGTTCATCGCCACGTTGCCGACGCCCGGCATCGCCTTCAGCTGCGCCTCGGCCTCGGTCATGATCTCGGGGCCGGACGGACAGCCGGGCGAGGTGAGTGACATGTCGATGCTCACGTCGTTCCCCTCGACCTTGATGGCGTAGATGAGGCCGAGGTCGAGGATGTTGAGGTTGAGCTCGGGGTCCTTCACGCGGCGCAGCGCGAGCTTGACCTGGTCCTCGGAGACGGCGCCCGGCGCGCCAAGCGCACCCGTCGGTTCTGCTGTGTCGGTCACTTCCGCTTCGCCTTCGTCGTGGGACGCTTGGGGAGAGGGCGGCCGCGCGTCCAGTCCGCGGCCTGATCCACCCGGAAGGTACGCGGCCACGCGACCTGGCGCAGGAGCGGTTCGTCGGTGACGGCCAGTGCCGCGGCGTCGGCGAGGTCATGCCGCACGTCGGCGATGATGATCCCCGGCCGTCGCGCACGCGCCGCGTGCACGCGGTTGGTCAGGAGGATCACGAAGAGGTCGCGGTCGGGGTCGATCCAGATCGAGGTGCCGGTGTAGCCGGTGTGCCCGAAGGCATTGTGGCTCAGGTACTCGCCGGCCCCACGCTCCCCGGCGGCGACCTCCCAGCCGAGGGCCCGATGGTCCTGCACCTCGGTGGTGAAGAGGCGCACCGTCTCCTCCTTCACGATCCGGGTGCCCTCGTACTCGCCGCCGTTGATCATCATCTGCGCGAAGACGCTCAGGTCGGTCGCGGTGCCGAAGAGGCCGGCGTGTCCGGCGATGCCGCCGAGCGCGAAGGCCGACTCGTCGGCGACCTCGCCGCGCACGGGATAGCCGCGCGGGGGCGTGACCTCGGTGGGGGCGATGCGCGGGACGAGCGCGCGCGCCGGACGCCAGCCGGTGTCGTCCATCCCGAGCGGCGCGAAGATGCGCGACTCGGTGAACTGGTCGAGGGACTGGCCGCTGATGCGTTCGATGACCCAGCCGAGGATGTCAGGACCGAGGTCGGAATAGTTGTAGAGGGCTCCGGGGCGCTGCTGGAGGCGCGACTCGAGGACCTGTTGCTTGGCCTCGGCGGGGGTGCGGGCGGTCTTCCACAGCTGCCGCCCGGGCGCGAGGCCGGAGCGGTGCGTGAGGAGGTGCTCGATGGTCACCTGGTCCTTCATGTCCCCGGTGAACTCGGGCAGGTAGCGCTGGACGGGGGCCTTGAGGTCGAGCTTGCCCTCGTCGTAGAGGATCATCGCGGCGGTGGTGGTGGCGATGACCTTCGTGAGGGAGGCGAGGTCGTAGATGCTCTCTTCCGGGACGACGGCGGGGCTGGTGGTGGTCCAACCGAGCCGGCCGTAGCCCTTCTGCCAGACGGCGTAGCCCTTTCGCCCGACCACGACGGATGCCCCGGGGTAGGCGCCGGCGGTGATGCCGCGGCGGACGACCCGGTCAACGGTGGTGAGGCGATCCGCGGACATGCCGACGGTGCGGGGGGCTCCGGAGGGGAGGCCCTTCCCGAACGTCAGGACGGCGGCGAGGGATACGAGAGGGATGAACACTGCGGGAGGGCGAGGCGGGATGCGGGGGGAAGCGCGATGCGGATCGTACGGGCGGTACGGAGTACGGAATTGAGGCGGGATGCGGGGAAGTGCAACCTTTACGCGCGACGACCGGGGGATGCGGGGGGTAACCGGGTACTATCACAGTCTCGGCGTTCCTTCTCCCTCTCCCTCCCCCTCGGACCTCCTCGCCCTCTCCCTCGATCCTCGCTCCTTCCCCTCGCTCTTCGCTCCTCCGGGCAACCCTCCGGTGGGCGCACGTGACTCATCAACCGTCAGGTATGGCCACCGACCCCCTCACCATCCGCCGCGCCATCAATGGCGATGAGGCGGCGCTGCGCGCCCTTTGGGTCGCGCATGCGCCTCGCATCGATGCGGTCGTGCGCCGGTTGGTCGGGGATCCCGATCAGGCGGCGGACATCGCGCAGGAGGTCTGGATCCAGATCTTCCGCGCGCTGCCGAGCTGGCGGGGGGATTCGCAGTTCTCGACGTGGGCGCACCGGATCGCGGTGAATCGCACGCTCAATGCGCTGCGCTCGGTGCGGCGGCTCGCGAAGATCGAGACGGTGATGGAGGACGACACCGTCGCGATCGAGGACGACATGGACCGCAGCTTCCTCGCCGAGAGCATCGACGAGGCGGTCCAGCGGCTCTCGCCGGGGGCCCGGACGGTGTTCGTGCTGCATGACGTGGAAGGCTATACCCACGAGGAGATCGCCCAGGAGCTGGGGATCACCGCGGGGGGCTCGAAGTCCCAACTGTTCAAGGCACGCGCGAAGCTTCGCCGGCTGCTCGCGCATCTCGTGGATGTCTCCTCGCCGGCGAAGGACCAGGCTGATGTCACATCTCTCGACTGACCGACTCGCCGCGATCGCGGACGACACGCCCACCGCGGACGAGGCCACGCACCTCGCGGGCTGCTGGGATTGCCGCGCCGAAGTGGCCGCCTATCGCCGCCTCGCGCGGATGGCGGCGATGGCGCCCATCCCGACCGAACCGCTCACCGCCTGGTCGGCGCTGGCGCCGCAGCTCCGCGCCGAGGGGATCATCGTCGACCGGGCGCGGCTCGAACGGTCGGGCATGCCGGGCGCGGTGGCGGGTGTCCCCGCGCGCACGCCGTCGTTCGCGGGTGCGCCGGTGATGCCGCTCGCCGAACGCCGGCCGGCGCTGCAGGTGTGGGCGATGCGAGCCGCCGCGGGCCTGGCGCTCGTGGTCGGTGGCGCCGCCGTCGGGCGGATGACCGCCGGCGTTCCGTCCCCGCTCGGGCCCGTCGCCGGCGGTCCCATCGCCACGGCGGCCGCCGCGCCGAGCTTCCGCAGCGCCGACGAGGCGCTCATGGTCCTCACCACCGCACAGCAGCAGTACGAGCGGGCGGCGTCGTTCCTCGCGTCGCAGGACACCACCTCGCGCTTCATCGGCATGAACGAGGACTCGTACCAGGCGCGCCTCGTCGCGCTCGACGAGATCGCCGCCGCCGCGCGCTCGGCGCTCTATCGCTCGCCGCAGGACCCGATGCTCAACCAGTACTATCTCACGACGCTCGGCGCCCGTGAGGCGACGCTCCGCC
This sequence comes from Gemmatimonadota bacterium, assembly GCA_016714015.1. Lineage (NCBI taxonomy): Bacteria > Pseudomonadati > Gemmatimonadota > Gemmatimonadota bacterium. Next base: position 1,014,365 of record JADJNZ010000001.1, on the reverse strand, counting down.
AGATCGGTGCGTCCGCCCCCGACACGCGCCGGCTGGAGCGTTACTGATGCGCGCCACCATGCGCCACACCACGTGCACCCTCGTCGCGCTCGGCGCCGTGCTCGTCTCCGGCGCGGCCCTCGAGGCGCAGACGCAGACCGTCCGTATGACCGAACGGCGCATGCTGCGCTCGGATTCGCTCGTCGAGCGCCTCCTCGTGGCCGACGTCGAGTCGGTGAAGCGCACCGTCACCGCCTGGAGCGAGCGCGAGGCGCAGCTGCTCCGCGAGCTGCGCGCCCTTCCCGAGAACGATGTCGCCGGGCGCCGTCGGCTCGACGAGCAGCTCGCGCTCCACGCCCGCGACGGCTTCGCCATCATGAGCGCCGTGCAGGCGCGCTGCATCGAGGAGGGTGCCCCGCGGCCACCCGGATATCTCGGGCTCAACCTCACGAACATGTGGAAGGTCGAGAACGACGAGCCGAAGTCCCTCGGCACCACGGTGACGAGCGTGGAGCCCGGATCGCCGGCGGAACGCGCCGGGATCCAGCGCAACGACCGGATCCTCGCGCTCGCCGGCCTCGACGCGACGGAGCGCACGCCGGACGTGTCGGCGCAGCTCCTGCCGGGGCGCTCCATGACGGTGCGGGTCGATCGCAACGGGCAAGTGAAGGAGTACGCGCTGGTGATCGCCCGCCGACCCGAAGGGTTCGGCGATTCGTGTGGCGAGTTCGAGCGCGCCCTCGTGCCGATGCGCATCGCCGGACCGGGGCGGATCGTCGTCGACGAGCCGGGCACCGGACCGCGGCGCCTCATCCTGCGCGGTGACGAGATCGACCCGCGCGAGGACGTCGGCAACGTGCGCATCGAGATCTTCCGCCCCGGCGCGCAGAACCTCACGGCGGTGGGGTACTTCGGCGGCGCCGAGTTCAAGATGCTCGATGCCGATTGGGGCGAGGTGCTCGGCGTGCGCCAGGGTGTGATCGTCAGCGCCGTCGCCAGCGGCACGCCGGCCTCGCTCTCCGGCCTCAAGAGCGGCGATGTCGTCACGGCCGTCGGTCGTGCTCCCGTCGCCACGCCGATGATGCTCGTGCAGATGCTCGGCGCGATGGACGAACGCGAGGCGACGTTGAGCGTCGTCCGGATGAAGGAGAAGAAGACGATCAGCTTCAAGTGGGGCCGGCGCTGATCTACTGGGCGGCGCGCACGCTCCCCGGCGGCAGCTTGTAGACGAGGCGGACCGTGGCGCGGTCCGCCTCGCTCAATTCCCGGACCCGCACCCGCGCCGACATGATGTTCGTCTCGTCGGCGGTGTGGGTGAGGCCGAGCAGGTGCCCCACCTCGTGTCGCGCGATCGCGCCGACGATCGCATCGTCGAGCGGGCGCCCGTCGGGCTGCGTGCGCGCGAGCTCGATCGAGGCCGCGGTGATCCAGCCGTGCTGGTCGCGCACCCACCGCGTGCGCCCGGTCGTGCGACTCTCGTAGCGCTCCACCCAGGTGACGCGCACGTCGGCGCGCGCCGAGTCCTCCGTGGGGAGGAACGACACCGGGATGCCCGTCTCGATCCACGGGTGGAAGCTCTCGTGCACGATGCGCGGCCAGTCCGAGCCCTCGGGCTCGAGCGTGGCGGTCTGCACCCAGACGTAGAGCGGCGCGTTCACGCGCTCGGGCCAGCGGTAGTTCATCGAGTCACGCTCGGCGAACATCTCGCCGATGTAGGTGCCCGCGGCGTAGGCCTCGAGCGCGAGGCGGATCTCGTTCGCGTCGCGCACCGGGGCCGGGAGCGCGGAGCCGACGACCTCGACCTCGGCGCCGATGTCCTCGGCGGCGCGCAGCACCGAGTCGGCGAAGGCGGAGTCGGCGGCCGCATCCCGCACGGCGGCGGCCTGCTGCCGCTCGACGTCGCGCCGGGCCTCGGACGCCGTGCGGACCCGCAGGCCGATGAGCACCGCGCCCACGAGCACGAGCAGCAGGGGGCGCTTCACGTCTCGGTCCCGTCGAGGAAGTCGAGCGCCGCGGCGAAGGTCGGCTCGGGATTCTCGAAGAACGGCATGTGCCCCGCCTCGGGGATAGCGACCACGCGCGCGCGCGGGATGAGCGCCGCGCTCGCGCGCGCCTCGGCGATGGGCAACGCATCCTCCACGCCGTGCACGAGGAGCACCGGCGCGCGCACCGCGGCGTAGCGCGCGCGCCAGTCGAACCCCTCGCGGCGCAGGCGGGCCGCCACCGCCGCGCCGGTGGGACTGTGCGTCACGGGCGGCGAGAAGGAGCGCATCCCCTGGTCGTGGAACCAGGCGGCGTACATGGTGCGGCTGTACTCGGCGTGTCGCTCGGGATCGGGTTCGTGCAGGAGCAGCGGATCGAGCAGCGCGAGGAGCGTGTGCGCCTCGGTCGCGCCGCGATGCTCGAGGTGCGCGAGGGCGCTCGCGTGCAGGCGGTCGAGCCAGCCGGAGGTCGCGCCCACGGCGTCGAAGGTGAGGACGCGCCGCACGCCCGCGACGTCCTCGGCGGCCGCGAGCAGCGCGATGCCGCCCCCCCACGAGTGACCGGCGAGGTCCCATCGCGCGATGCCGAGGGCGTCGCGCAGGGCGACGACATCGAGGACGTCGTGCTCGATGCGCGCCGCGCGCGCGCCCGGTGGCGCCGGGGTCTGTCCGCGTCCGCGCTGGTCGTAGAGGATGAGTTGCCGGCCCGCGGCGAGCGGCGAGAGGGTGGGCCAGAGGAGGTCGTGCCCGTAGATCATGCCGCCGTTGATGGCGAGGAGCGGCGTGGCGTCCTCCACCGGCGGGCTCATCCAGACGGCGAAGTCGAGTCCCCGCGCGCGGACCGTGCGCCGCTCGAGCGGCGGCGTGCGCGGGCGCCCGCGCCGCCAGGCCAGGTAGCGCTCCTTCGCGCCGGGCGCGGTCACGTGCGGGAAAGCGGCTGGGTGCCCATACGGATGCACGATAATCGCGCTGCCGAGCTGTCGAGTTGACATAGGGGGAGGGGGTATATAACCTCCGACAGGATCGAACCCTCGATCCCACCCCCGGACCGTCATGAGCCCCGTCGTCGAGACCACCCGCATCCCCGTCACCGGGATGACCTGCGCCGCCTGCCAGGCGCGGGTGCAGCGCACGCTGCAGAAGCAGTCCGGCGTGAGCGACGCGACGGTGAACCTCATGATGGCGAACGCCACCATCTCGTTCGATCCCGCGGTGGTCTCGGCCGAACGGCTGGTGGAGGCGATCCGTGGGGCGGGGTACGGCGCGGAGATCCCGGCCGTCGAGCAGAGCGCCTTCGAGGAGCAGGAGGCGCGCGACGTCGCGACGGCGCGCGAGTTCGGCGAACTCCGCACGAAGGCCATCACGAGCGGCCTGATCGGGGCGGCGGCGATGGCGGCGATGCCCTGGATGCATCACTACGCCTGGGCGCCGTGGGCGCTGCTCGTCGTCACGACCGGCGTGATGCTCACGGCGGGTGCGCACTTCTATCGGCGCGCGTGGGCGGGCATCCGCCACGGCGGGACCGACATGAACACGCTCATCGCGGTGGGGACGGGCGCGGCCTGGCTCTACTCGGTGATCGCCACCGTCGCGCCGGGTTTCTTCACGTCCCGCGGCGTGCCCGCCGACGTCTACTACGAGGCGGTGATCCTCATCATCGCCTTCATCCTCACGGGGAACGCGTTCGAGGCGCGGGCCAAGCGGAACACCGCGGTGGCGTTGCGCGCGCTCGTGCAGCTGCAGCCGCGCACCGCGCGGGTGTTGCGCGCCGGCGTGGAGCGCGACGTCGACATCGCGCACGTCATGCCGGGGGAGATCATCGTCGTGCGCCCGGGCGAGCGCGTGCCGGTGGACGGCACCGTGCTGCAGGGCGCGAGCGCGATCGACGAGTCGATGCTCACGGGCGAGTCACTGCCGGTGGCGAAGGCCGCCGGCGACCGCGTGATCGGCGGCACGATGAACGGCACCGGCGCCTTCCAGCTCGCGGCGACGACGCTCGGCTCCGACTCGGTGCTCGCGCGCATCGTCACGCTCATGCGCGATGCGCAGGGAACACGCGCGCCGATCCAGCACCTCGCCGACCGGATCTCGGCGGTCTTCGTGCCGACGGTGATGGGGCTCGCGGTGCTCACCTTCGTCGCGTGGTACTTCCTCGCGGAGACCGCGCCGGTGGTACGCGGCTTCGCGGCCGCGGTCTCGGTACTCATCATCGCCTGTCCCTGCGCCATGGGGCTCGCAGTGCCGACGGCAGTGATGGTCGCGACGGGCAAGGGGGCCGAGCTCGGCGTGCTCATCAAGGGCGGCGAGGCGCTGCAGCGCGCCGGCGACATCACTACGGTGGTGCTCGACAAGACCGGCACGGTCACCGAGGGGAAGCCGACGGTCACTGACCTGCTGGTGGCGCCGGGTGCCGCGCGCGACGAATCACGCCTCCTCGCACTCGTCGCCTCGCTCGAGCGGCGCTCGGAGCACCCGCTCGCCGACGCGATCGTCCGGCACGCGGTCGCGCGGTCGCTGGTCCTCGGCGACGTGGAAGCCTTCTCCTCGGTGACGGGACAGGGCGCGACCGGCGTCGTCGACGGCGTGGCTCTCGCTGTGGGAAACGCGGCACTCATGGAGGACTACGCGATCGACCTCACGCCGCTCGCCGCCGATGCCGCGCGCCTCGCGGATGCCGGCCGTACGGCGATGTACGTCGCCGCGGACGGCGCGCTCGCGGGACTCATCGCCGTGGCCGACCCGATCAAGGCGACCTCCCGCGAGGCGATCGCGCGCCTGCATGCGATGGGGCTCGAGGTCGTGCTGCTCACCGGCGATCACGCGCGCACCGCGCAGGCGATCGCGCGGGAGGCGGGCGTGGTGCGAGTCGTCGCCGGCGTCCTCCCCGACGGGAAGGTCGCCGAGATCAAGCGCCTGCAGGGCGAGGGAAAGGTCGTCGCGATGGTGGGCGACGGCATTAACGATGCGCCGGCGCTGGTGCAGGCCGATGTGGGCATGGCGATGGGCACCGGGACCGACATCGCGGTGGAGGCGGGCGACATCGTGCTGATGCGCGGCGACCTCCGCACGGCGGCGCAGGCGATCCTCCTCTCGCGCCGCACCATGCGGACCATGAAGGAGAACCTCTTCTGGGCCTTCGTCTACAACGTCATCGGCATCCCGGTGGCGGCGGGAATCCTCTATCCCACCTTCGGATTGCTCCTGAGTCCGGTGCTCGCCAGCGCCGCGATGGCGTTCAGCTCGGTGAGCGTGGTGGGGAATTCTTTGCGGCTGCGCCGAGCGCGGCTAGCTTGAGCGGACCTATGGAACTCGGCATCTACACCTTCGTCGAAGCGACGCCGGACGCGAAGACCGGCGTGCTCATCTCCCCCGAACAGCGGCTCGCGAACCTCATGGAAGAGGTGGCGCTGGCCGACGAGGTCGGGCTCGACGTCTTCGGCATCGGGGAGCACCATCGCCCCGACTACGTCGTCTCCACACCGGCGGTGGTGCTCGCGGCGGCCGCCGTGCGCACCAAGCGCATCCGGCTCACGAGCGCGGTGAGCGTGCTCAGCTCCGACGACCCGGTCCGGGTCTTCCAGGAGTTCTCCACGGTCGACCTGCTGAGCCACGGACGCGCCGAGATCATGGCGGGCCGCGGCTCGTTCATCGAGTCGTTCCCGCTCTTCGGCTACGACCTCAACGACTACGACACGCTCTTCTCGGAGAAGCTGGAGCTGCTGCTGCAGCTGCGCGCCGAGGAGCGCGTCACGTGGGACGGGAAGCATCGCGCGGCGCTGAAGGATCAGCCGGTCTATCCGCGTCCGGTGCAGTCGCCGATCCCGGTCTGGGTGGCGGTGGGCGGGACGCCGCAGTCGGTGATCCGTGCGGCGATGCTCGGCCTCCCGATGGCGCTGGCGATCATCGGGGGCGGACCGGAGCGCTTCGTGCCCTTCGTGGAGCTCTACCGCGAGGCGTGGGAGAAGGCGGGCCGCGACCTCGCGACGCTCCAGGTGAGCATCAACTCGCACGGCTTCCTCGCCGACAGCAACGCGGAGGCGGAGGAGTCGGCGTTCGGTCCCTACATGCACCAGATGGGGAAGATCGGGCGCGAGCGTGGCTGGCCGCCGCCGACCCGGCGACAGTTCGACGCCGAGATCTCGAAGCAGGGCGCGCTCCTGGTGGGCGACCCCGAGCGCGTGATCGACAAGATCCTCTGGGAGCACGAGCTGTTCGGGATGACGCGGTTCCTCATCCAGTTCAGCGTGGGCACCATGCCGCATGCGCAGATGCTGCGAGCGATCGAGTTGTACGGCACCAAGGTCGCGCCGGCGGTGAAGAAGGCGCTCGGCGCCGCGACGCCCGGCGCCACCGCAGCGGGCGCGTGATACGCCGCCGCGTGACCCCATGAGCACCTTCGTCCCGAAGCTGGTCACGACGCTCAAGGGGTACACGCGCGCGGACTTCCGCGCCGACCTGACCGCCGGCGTCATCGTCGGCATCGTGGCCCTGCCGCTCTCGATCGCCTTCGCGATCGCGAGCGGCGTGACGCCCGACCGCGGACTCTGGACGGCGATCGTCGCCGGCTTCCTGATCAGCGCGCTCGGCGGTTCGCGCGTGCAGATCGGCGGCCCCACCGGCGCGTTCGTGGTGATCGTCTACGGGATCGTCCAGCAGTACGGCGTCGACGGACTGATCGTCGCGACGCTCATGGCCGGCGTGATCCTCGTGGCGATGGGGCTCCTCAAGTTCGGCGCCGCCATCAAGTTCATCCCGCACCCGGTGATCATCGGGTTCACGAGCGGGATCGCGCTCATCATCTTCTCGTCGCAGGTCAAGGACTTCCTCGGCCTCACGATGGGCACGGTGCCGGCCGAGTTCGTCGAGAAGTGGGGAGCGTACGGCGAGGCGATCGGCACGGCCGACCCGGTCGCGGCGCTCGTCGCGCTGCTCGGGCTCGCGATCGTGCTCCTCTGGCCGCGCGTGACGACGAAGGTGCCGAGCCCGTTCGTGGCGCTCATCGTCACGACGCTCGTGGTGCAGCTCGGCGGGCTCGAGGTGGAGACGATCGGCAGCCGCTTCGGCGTGATCAGCGCCTCGATCCCGGTGCCGACGCTCCCCGACCTGAGCTGGGCACAGGTGCGCGGGCTCGTCGGGCCGGCATTCACCATCGCGATGCTCGGCGGGATCGAGTCGTTGCTCTCCGCGGTGGTCTCCGACGGGATGATCGGCGCGCGGCACCGGTCGAACGTGGAACTGATCGGCCAGGGCGTGGCGAACATCGCGAGCGCGATGGTGGGCGGCATCCCGGCGACCGGCGCGCTCGCGCGCACGGCGACCAACGTGAAGAGCGGCGCGCGGACCCCGGTCGCGGGGATGATGCACGCGGTGACGCTGCTGCTCATCACGCTCTTCTTCGGGCGTTGGGCGGCGCTGATCCCCATGGCGGCGCTCGCGGCGATCCTCGTGGTGGTCGCGTACAACATGAGCGAGTGGCGCGTCTTCGTCGGCGAGTTCCGCGGGCCGCGCAGCGACGTGCTCGTGCTGGTGACGACCTTCCTGCTCACCGTGCTCGTGGACCTCACGGTCGCGATCGGCGTGGGGATGGTGCTCGCGGCCTTCCTGTTCATGCGGCGGATGTCGGAGGTCTCGGAGATCACGGAGATCCGGCGCGAGGCGCTCGACGAGGGCGAGGTGACCGATGGCGAGCGCGGCGCGGCGGATGCGCGGGTCCGCACGCTGGGAAACGAGGTGCAGGTCTACTCGATCAACGGTCCCTTCTTCTTCGGCGCGGCGGACCGATTCAAGGACACGCTCGCGCAGGTCGGCGTCCGTCCCAAGGTGCTCGTCCTGCGGCTGCGCGACGTGCCGGTGATCGACTCCACCGGGCTCAGCGCATTGCTCGACGTCGTGAAGCGGAGCCGGAAGGAGGGGACCCGCGTGCTGCTCACCGAGGTGCGCGACCCGGTGCGTCGCGTGATCGAGCGCTCGCGCGTGGGCGACCACCTCGAGGCCGACGCGATCAGCGACACGCTCGACGAGGCGCTCACGCGCCTGCGCGGCTTTCGCGACACTGGTCCCGGGGCTACGATAGACCCCGCCACCCGAGTCGTCCCGCCCCACGATCGCCGCGCTCGCTGACCGCCGGGCGTCCGCGGCCCAGGAGGATCCGATGCGAGTCCGACCGTCCGGTTTCGTTCGCTCCCTCGTGCCGTTGCTCGTGCCGTTGCTCGTGCCGTCGCTCGTGCCTCTGCTCCTTCTCGGCTGCGGCGGGAGCGCCTCGACCGGCGGTGCCGCCGGCGGACCGGCGCCCGTGAACGCCACGGCGCGCGATGCGAGCGTGCCGCCGGAGGTCGCGCTCCAGCGGCGCGCGGCCGGCCTCATCGTCACGCGCACGTCCGAAGGGTGGATCGCGGTCCGTGTGCGCGGCGCCGCGAGCGACAACGAGGAGGCGACGCGCCCGCTCTACGTGCTCAACGGCAATCCCTTCCAGCCGGGACCCGGCGGCACGCTCGTGGGGATCGACCCCGACCAGATCGCGACGCTCAAGTACCTGCGTCCCGCCGAATCGGGGCTCTACGGGATCGAGGGCGCGAACGGTGTGGTGGTGATCACGACCACTTCGTCGTCGGGGCGGCCCACGCCGGCCGCGGCGCGCACGCGCACCGGGACGCGCGTCACGACCGGCGTCCCCCGGACCGACACCTCGAGCACCAGCGCGTCGCCCGCCGTCGGGGTGTAGAGCACGTCGAAGGTCTCGCCCGCGGCGAGGTTCACGTCCGCGGGTGCGGGCACACGGTCCGCGATCGCGAACTCCGCGCCGTCCTTGGCGACGGGGGTCCACGTCACGGTCCGATCGCCCGCGAGGAGCCGGACGCTCCTGAGCGTGACTGCACTGATGGCGATGAACCGCAGTCGATGCGCGCGGCCCGCTTCCAGTTCGATCGGCAGCGGATCGGAGCGCCCGTTGATCATCGACGGCGGCACGACGCCGGGCCGTGGATCCACGGTCGAGTCCGCGAGGACGATCACCCGCTCGTCCGATGCGGCCCGTACGTCGCGCGGGTGGACGATGAGCGCGCCGTAGAGCCCGGCGGTGAGCTGCGCGCGCTCGCCGGCGTGCGTGTGATAGATGAAGGTGCCGGCGCGGGGCGGTGTCATCTGCACGACGAACGAGTCGCCCGGCGCGATGATCGGCGCGACCGTCGTGCCGCTGCCGCTCCAACCGGCGACGCCATCGAAGAGGCTCTCGAGTTCCATGCCGTGCCAGTGCACGGCGGTGGGCGCACGGCCCCGGTTCACGACCGTGATCGCCGTGGGTTCGCCCTGGCGGAGGTCGAGGGTGGACCCGGGGAGCTCGATGGAGTCGGCGGCGGGCTCGTGCGCGTCGCGCTGCAGCACGTACGCGCGCGACGGCGCACGCCCGTCGGCGGCGGGCCGTTCGGTGACCACGAGGCGGAGGCGCCGGCGGATCGTCGGCCGGCGGGGCGGGCGCGAGGACGCGGGACGCACCGTGATGGCGGAGACGAGTCCGGCCATCATGTCCGTGACGCGCGCGTGGTCCGCGTGCGCAGGATCGACCACGGCATCGCCCAGCCGCAGCGCCTCGTCGATGTGGTTGATGAGGTGGCAGTGGAAGAGCCAGTTGCCCGGCCGCTCTGCGGCCCACGCGATGGACATCGTGGCGCCCGCGCCGAGGGACTCCGTGACCGCGAGCCGCGCGGCGCCGTCGACCGCGGTGTCGGCGAACGGCGTGCCGCGGGCCAGCACGCGGAAGTAGGTCCCGTGCAGGTGCATCGGATGCGAGTGCTGACTCAGGTTCAGCACGCGCCAGCGCACGCTGTCCCCCTCGTCGTACGTGAGCCGCTCGGTGAACGGCCAGGAACGACCGTTGATGGCGTACACCTGCCGCGGTCCGTACGGTGACGCCGGATTGCGCAGCGAGTCGTCCCACGCGGTCATCACGAGGATGCGTTCGCGCGCATTGGCGCGTACCGGGTCGGCGCCGGCCCGGTCGACGATGAAGGCGCCCATCAGTTGGGAGTCGTCGCGCCGGCTGAAGAGCGTCGGCGCCGCGTTCGTCCGCGCGAAGTAGGCGAAGGTGCCCGCCACGGTCGCATCGAAGCGCACCGTGCGCGTCTCGCCGGGCGCGATCACGACGGAATCGCGCGGACCGCGGTGGTCGTGCAGGCCGTGCACGGTGGCCGGCTGCGCGAGCGCGTTCCGCACGGTGATCCGCATCCGCGTGCCGGCGGGCACGCGGACGAGCGGTCCCGGCAGCATCGCGGGTGCCCCCGCCTCGGCGAACGCGGGCACGTCCACTGACAGCCCGTCAGGCGCGTTGGGTCGCCAGCTGGTGCGCCGCATCTCGAGATCGAGCGCGTACTCGCCGTCGCGCAACGCACCGGCGAGGGTACGATGGTCGTTCGCGACGGCATCCGCGAGCGCCGCGGGCTCCGGCGCATCGGCGTGCGGGGCGCGGGCCGCGAGCAACGCGACGGCGACGGGGAGCGCACCGGCGAGCAGGAGCGCGCGCGACCGCATGCGCGAGCTCCCACGTCGCACCATCACGCGGCACCTCGCGCCGGCACCTGCGCCATCGCGTACTCGGCCAGCGCGGTGATGCTGAGCGACGGGTTCACGCCCGGGTTCGCCGGCATCGTCGAGCCGTCCACGATCATCAGGTTCTCGTAGCCGAAGGCGCGGAGCTTCGCGTCCACCACGCCCGTCGACGCGTCGGCGCCGATGGGCGCGCCGCCGAGGATGTGGGCCGTGGTCGGGATGTTCATCGTCGCCTCGAAGACACTGGAATGCGCCGTGCCGCCCGTGCGCCGCTCGAGCCACTCGGCCACCGCGTTGGCGACCGGGATGAACGTCGGGTTGGGCTTCGCGCGATCCTGCTCGGTGCGCAGGCCGATCCCCCCCAGCCAGCGGCGCACGGGACGGAAGGCGATCGCGTTGTCGCTCGTCTGCATGACGAGGAGGATGAGGGAGCGACGGCTCCAGCCCACGGGCCAGAGTCCGCGCAGGGCGCGCAGTGGATGGCGCAGGATCGCGCGCAGCAGCATCACCGGGCGCGTGAGGCGCGTACCGTTGCCGGTGAGCGGCGCGAGGAGCAGCGACATGAAGTCGCCCTTGCGGCCGTAGGTGCAGAACTCGATGTGCGTGTCATCGCTCGGGTGGATGCTCGCGCTGATCGCCACGTCGAACCACGGGTTGCCGCGGTCGTCGGGCATGGAGATCGCGAGGATCGACTCGCTGTTGGTGCGGACGAGCTCGCCCAGGCGGTCGCTCAGGCGCGGGAGCGCGCCGCGCGCCTTCTGCTCGAGCAGGAGCCGGTTGGTGCCGAGGGCGCCCGCCGAGACGATGACGCCGCGCGCCGTGACGGTGCGGCGGTCCTTCGCGAACCATGCGCCCGGCCGCTCGGTGGTGACGCGATAGCCGTCGCGTCCATCGCCCGCGCCGAGCGGGACGATCCGGGTCACGCGGCGATCGGGGATCACGACCGCGCCCTTCCGCTCGGCGAACCAGAGGTAGTTCTTGAGCAGCGTGTTCTTCGCGCCGACGCGGCAGCCCACCATGCAGGCGCCGCACCGCGTGCAGCCCGTGCGGGGCGGCCCGTCACCGCCGAAGTACGGGTCGGGGACCTCGCGATTGGGATCGCCGAAGAAGATCCCGACCGGTGTGCGCGTGAAGGTGCTCGCCACGCCGAACTCCGCCGCCACCTCCTGCAGCAGGGACTGGCCCGCGCTCGGATAGGGGACCGTGGCCGCACCGAGCATGCGCTCGGCGGTGTCGTAGTGCGGCGCGAGCTCGCGCGCCCAGTCGCGCAGGCCGGCCCACTGCGGATTGGTGAAGAAGGCCGGCTTGGCCCGGTAGAGCGTGTTGGCGTAGACCGTGCTGCCGCCGCCGACGCCGGCCCCCGAGGCGATGAAGATGTCCTTGAAGGGCGAGAGCTCGAGGATCCCGCGGAGGCCGAGCATCGGGGCCCAGAGGAAGTTCCGGAGGTCCCAGGTGGACTCGGCGTACTCGTCGTCGGCCCGGCGGCGTCCGGCCTCGACGACGGCGACCCGGTAGCCCTTCTCGCTCAGGCGGAGCGCCGAGACGCTGCCGCCGAAGCCGGAGCCGATGATGAGCCAGTCGTGGTCGAAGGCGGGGGCGGACATGGGCGCAAGCTACACGGACCGGTTCGTTACCTGAAGACATCACGACGGTGACACGGGAGTGGGACCGTTGCGGATGCTCATCGCCGCCCTCTCCGCGCTCGCCGCGCTCATCCTCCTGAGCACCCTGCTCTGGAGCGCCAACTTCCTCTCGTATCGGGTGATCAAGGACCGGACGCTCCGCGAGCGGCGCTGGGACTACAACATCTGCTGCGGCGAGACCGACGGCGGCGGGATCAACGCCGACATCGTGCGGTACGGGGAGATCCCGAACTTCGAGCTCGTCACCGACCCCTACGTCCTCCCGCACCGCAACGGCGCGTTCGCGCAGGTGCTCTGCAGTCACACGCTCGAACATGTGGACGATCCGGCGGCGATGTTCGCGGAGCTGCGGCGGGTGGGGCGACGGGTGACGATCCTCGTTCCGCCGCTCTGGGACCTGGCGGCGGCGCTGAACCCGTTCGAGCATCGGGTGATCTTCCTGACGTTCCGGACGCGCCACGACGATGTCCTGCCGCGCTATGTGCGGTACGGGTTCGGGCGCTGGGTCCAGTCGTTGCGCGGGCAGCGCGTGATCGCGCACGCGCCGGGGGACCGGTTGCTGCGGGCGCTCGGGCTGCGGTGACGCGCGACGGCCTCGCGTGGGTCCGTCGGCGCGGTTGACACCGTGCCCGGGTCGGATGATGATGCGCGAGGAGGCTTCACATGAGCGTTGGGGCGCAGGACATCTTCGGAGGGGACGCGGGCGCTCAGCCGGCGTCGCCCGGCAGTTACGGCGAGGCCCCCGAGGGCCATCGCCTGCCAGAGGCGACGCGGCTCGGCCGCGTGGTGCTCCAGGTCGCGGACCTCACGCGCTCGATGCGCTTCTACGAGCACGTGCTCGGATTCCGCGTCCTGAGCCACGCCGAGGGGACCGCCAAGCTCGCCGCGCACGCGAGTGACCGAGTCCTGATCGAGCTGCGTGAACGGAAGGGGGCGAAGTCACTCGGCGGCCGCGGGCGCCTCGGACTCTTCCACTTCGCGATCCTGCTGCCGGATCGTCCCTCGCTCGCGCGCTTCGTGCGCCACCTGAGCGAGATCGGCGCGCGCGCCGGCGCGGGCGATCATCTCGTGAGCGAGGCGTTCTATCTGAACGATCCTGACGGGCTCGGGATCGAGGTGTACGCGGACCGGCCGCGCGACACCTGGCAGCGCGTCGGTCGCGAGCTCATGATGGCGACCGATCCGGTGGATATCGCCGGGCTCGTCGCGGTCGCCGGGCCATTGCAGTGGGTCGGCATGCCGAACGGCACGGCGATGGGGCATGTCCACCTGCACGTCGGCGACATCGCGCGCGCCTCGGCCTTCTACTCGGACGCGGTGGGCTTCGACCGGATCGTCTGGAGCTACCCCGGGGCACTCTTCCTTGCCGCCGGGGGCTACCATCATCATCTCGGCACGAACGTCTGGGCCGGCGCGGACGCGCCGTCGGCCGCCGAGGACGACGCGCGGTTGGTGGAGTGGACGATCGAGCTGCCGACGCTCGCCGACGTCGACTCGGCCGCGGTGAACATCGCGCGCGGCGGGTTCGCGCTCATGCGCGACGAGGACGACGCGGTCGCGCGCGATCCGTGGGGCACGCAGGTGCGCCTGCACGCGCTCGGGGCCTGAAGCGCACGGCGTAGCGGGCGGCGCGGGGTGGGCGCCGCCGCCCGCTGCTCAGAGCCGCGTGCTCGTGTCGATCGCCAGCGCCCGGTTGGAGGCCAGCGTGAACGTGATGGTGCCGTCGCCCGCGACCGTCAGCGTCGTGCCGACGCATGCGCCCCCGACCTTCCCGCCGGTGATCCGATCGCAATAGCTCCCCGGCGCGAGCGGCGTCGTCACGGTCTGCGTCACGCTCGTCGTCTCGCGGTTGATCGCGACGAATCCCTTGTCCCCGCGCGAGAAGGCGATCGCGTTGGCGTCGTTGTCCCACCAGCCGGTCGACGGCGTGCCGGCGACGACGCGCCGGAAGCCCACCATGTTCCGGATGGACGGGTCGCGATGCTCGCAGATCCAGTCGCCGTCCACCGCCGTGGCCCAGTCCGCGATGCAGCTCACCGGGAGCGTCCAGCCGTCCGGATCCGAACGCGGGCCGGTGGAGTTGCCCGAGGGACAGGTGAACGAGTAGCTCGACATCACCGAGGGATAGCCATACGGCTGCGCGAGCATGAAGACGTGCGCGAGGCGGTAGATGTCGCCGTCGTCGGGGCTGATGCCGCAGTTGTGCTGCGTGTCGTGGTTCTGGAGGAAGATCACCGCCTTGTCCGACGGCATGAGGCCCCACGCGCCCTCGGAGAACTGCGCGCCTGCGGGACCGTTCGGGTCGAGCTCGGCGAGCTTCTGGCCGCCGACCTTGCGGAACTTGTCGGCGAGTCCGGTGACGGTGAACTCGGTGATGTCGGTCGCGCCGCCGGTGCCGTAGCCGATGCCGTAGTAGTCGGCCTCGCCCACCGCCTCGCCGCTCCCGCCACTCACCTCGAGGAAGACGTACGGCAGCGGCCGCGACTCGGCGGTGAGCGTCGTGTTGACGCGGTCGAAGATGTCGTCGAGCTCGACCTGCTGGATGTGCTTCGCCGCATCGACGCGGAAGCCGGCGACCCCGAGCCGCGCGAGCGCGATGAGATAGTCGGCGAGCTTCTGCCGCACCGCCGGTGAGCCGGTGTCGAGGTCGGGGAGCGTGAACAGCTCGCAGTCCTGCACGTTCGCCGCGCTCGAGAAGTTGTTCACCGCGCAGGGCGCATGGAAATCGGCAGCGGTCCAGAGGCCCGGGTAGCTGTACTTGGTGTACGCGGTGCCGTTGCTCCCCACGCCAGGGCTCGGGAAGTTGGTCATGTGGTTGATCACCGCATCGACGTAGATGCCGACGCCGACGTTCGCGCACCGTGTGACCATGTCCACGAACTGCGCCTGCGTCCCGGAGCGGCTGCGGGCGAGCGAGTAGCTCACCGGCTGGTAGCGCTGGCTCCAGTCGCGCGACGGGACGAGGCTGTGCTCCTGCGGCGGCGAGACCTGCACGGCCTTGTAGCCCGCGGGGCCGAGGACCGTCTCGCACTCGGCGGCGATGTCGGGCCAGGTCCACTCGAAGAGATGGACGAAGACGTCGCCGGCGGCGGTGCGACCGCTGGCCCGATACGTCGGGTCCAGGCTCGGGCGCGTGGGGACGACGTTGGTGCCGCCGCCGGTCGAGGGGTCCGACGTGCAGGCGGAGAGCAGGAGCGCGCCGAACAGGGCGGCGCGGCGAACGGGGCGCGAGGTCATCGGGAGGCGCGGAAACGGAATCGATACATGCCGGGGACTGGCTCGACTGGCCACTCCGGGAATATTACCCGGTCACCCATGCGCTACGCCCTCATCTCCGACATCCACGGCAACCTGCCGGCCCTCGACGCCGTGTTCGCCGACATCGCGACCCGGCCGGAAGTTGCCGCCACGCATCATCTCGGTGACCTCGTCGGCTACTCGCCCTGGCCGAACGAAGTGATCGCGCGACTGTCCGAACGCGGCGTCACCGGAGTCTCGGGGAACTACGACTCGACCGTCGCCTTCGCCTACAAGCACTGCGGCTGCCGCTCCGAGAGCCCGAGGCAGGAGGAGCTCGCGCACATCTCCTTCGCCTGGACGTGCGCCCACACGACGGAACCCTCCAAGCGGATGCTCGCGGCGCTGCCGTATCGCCTGGACCTCAGCCCGCGCGGTGGACACGTTGCCGGCCCTACCGTGACCTTGGTGCACGCCACGCCGGTGAACAACCTGGTGTACGTCACGGAGGACCGGCCCGACGCCTTCCTCCTCAAGCAGGCCGAGGCGGCCCGACTGAAGGCAGGCGACGTGCTCGCGTTCGGGCACACGCACAAGCCGTGGACGCGCGTCGTCGACGGGATCCGGTTCATCAACACGGGGAGCGTGGGGCGTCCGAAGGACGGGGACTGGCGCGCCGGCTACGTGCTCCTCGATGTCGGCACGGAGGAGACCCAGGTGGAGTTCGTGCGCGTGCCGTACGATGTCGAGTCGGCGGCGCGCGGCGTGATCGCCGCGGGATTGCCGGAGGAGTTCGCGGAGTTCCTGCGGACCGGGGGCAAGCCCACGCCGGTCGCGACCGCATGAGTGGCGGCCCCCCCGCGGATCCGCGCCGCTATCTCGCCGAGCTGCTCGGCACCTTCGTGCTCGTCGCGCTCGGCCCCGGCGCGGCGATGGTGAGCGCGAGCACCGGTGCCTTCGGGCATGCCGGTGTCGCACTCGCCTTCGGCCTCGCGGTGACCCTCATCGTCGCGACCTTCGGACCCGTGAGCGGCGCGCATGTGAATCCTGCCGTGAGCGTCGGGCTCTGGAGCATGGGACGGTTCCCGGCGCGCGATGTGCTGCCCTACGTGATGGCCCAGTGCCTCGGCGCGATCGCCGCGGCGTTCACGTTGCGATGGCTCCTCGGTGATGTCGGCGGGATGGGCGCGACCGTGCCGAGCGTGAGCCTCGCCCGCGCGTTCGCGATCGAGGCGGGATACACCGCCTTGCTCGGCTTCGTGATCCTCGGGGTCACGACGCACGCGCGCGTGCCGACATCGGTCGTGCCGTTCGTGCTCGGTGCGACGGTCTT
Organism: Gemmatimonadota bacterium; assembly: GCA_016714015.1. Classification (NCBI taxonomy): domain Bacteria; kingdom Pseudomonadati; phylum Gemmatimonadota; species Gemmatimonadota bacterium. Next base: position 997,650 of record JADJNZ010000001.1, on the reverse strand, counting down.
CGCCGGCGCGCTGGTCACCGGGCCGTTGACCGGGGGCAGCTTCAACCCGGCCCGCACGCTCGGCCCCGCGGTCGCCGGCGGCGCGTGGACCGCGCACTGGCTCTACTGGGTCGCGCCGATCCTCGGCATGGCCGCGGGCATGCGCGCTTATGCGCTCGTGCGCGGTGACGCGGGTGCGGACGCCGCAACGGACGCCAGCACCGCCGACGCATTGCGCTGAAGCCCCGTGAGCTTGGCACGCTTCATCGCCGAGCCGCGGAACCGCTCCCGGTAGGTCGCCTCGTCCATCGCGAGCAGCTCGCGTGCGAGTGCGACGGGATCGGTGGTCTCGAGCCAGGCGCGCGCCGCGAGCGCCGCGTCGCTCGGTTCCGGCTTGGCGAAGCGCACGTTCCACGGGCAGACGTCCTGGCACACATCGCACCCATATAGGTGCTCGCCGATTGCGCTCGAGAACTCCGCGGGGATCGCCGTGCGGCTCTCGATGGTGAGGTACGACAGGCATCGTCGCGCATCCATCACGCCGGGCGCGACGAAGGCCTGCGTGGGGCAAGCGTCGAGGCATCGCGTGCAGGTGCCGCAGTGCTCCTCGGTGAAGGGCGCGTCGGGCGCGAGGTCGAGCTCGAGAAAGAGCGCGCCGATGAAGAAGAACGACCCCATCCGGGGGTGGATGAGCATCGTGTTCTTGCCGAACCAGCCGAGCCCCGCGCGGCGCGCGAGGTCGCGCTCGAGGATCGGGCCGGTGTCGACGTACGCGCGTCCGCCGACCTCACCGCGCTCGACACGGACCCAGGCGAGCACCGCCTCGAGCTTGTCCCACATCACGCGATGGTAGTCGTCGCCGCGGGCGTAGCGCGCGACGGGGCCGTTCGGCTGCTTGCCGCCATAGTCGAGCGCGACGACGAGGGCCGAGCGCATGCCGGGCTCCGGGCGCCGCGTGTCGGCGCGGAGGTCGGCGCCGCGGCGGAGATAATCCATCTCGCCGTGATGGCCCGCGGCGAGCCACGTCTCGAAGGAGGGTGCGGACGCGACGGGTCCGAGGGTCGCGATGCCGGCTAGATCGAATCCGAGGCCGAGCGCCTGAGCCTTGAGCCGCGATTCGAACGACGCCGGCGCGACCGGGGCCGCGTCGAAGGCGTCCGGCGTCGTCACCCGATTCGCGCCGCCCAGCGCGCGTAGCGGATCACGTCCTCCACCGGGGGCACGGCATCGTGTGCGCCGTACGCCGTGTACATGCGCCAGCGGACGTAGTCGCGTGCCGGCACCGGAAGGAAGGGGAACCGCGCGTACCACCGATTCCGCCGGAACCGCCAGGCGACGACGAGCAGCGCGCGGGCGGTGGTCGGGCTGAGGAGGGCCCGGGGAAGGAGGCGCAGGACGAGGGCGAGCACGCCGGAATATAGGCGGCGACGGGAGGGGCCTTGCGCGCCTCATCCGAGGCGGATTATCTTCGGTGTTAACTGAACAGTTAAATCAAGCAATCAACGCATGGCGACCAGACGGGGCAGCGGGAAGGGCGAGCAGGGCGCGCGCGGCGGGAGGGCCGGTGCCGCGGCGGCCGCGGCGGCCGCGGCGGCGCATCGTGGCCCGCGCACCGCGGTCTCGCACGACGGCGACACCGAGCGCCGGATCCTCGAGGCGGCTCGGCGTGTGTTCATCCGGAGCGGCTCGGCGGGTGCCCGCATGCAGGAGATCGCCGAGGAGGCCGGGGTGAACCAGGCGCTCCTGCACTACTACTTCCGCACCAAGGACCAGCTCGGCTACGCGGTCTTCCGTGAGGCGGCAGGGAAGCTCTTTCCCGGCATCGTGCGCATCCTCGGTTCCGACCTGCCGCTCGAACAGCGGGTGGAGCAGGTCGTCCATCACTACATCGACACGCTGCGCGCGCATCCGTTCCTGCCCGGCTACGTGCTCGCGGAGCTGAACTTCCACCCGGAGCGCATCACCGCGTTCGCCGGGGAGCAGCTGCAACGCGCCGGCGCGTCGGACGGGACACCGGCGCTGATGCTCGCCAAGCTGCAGGAGGAACTCGACCGCCGCGCCGCGGCCGGCGAGATCCGGGCGATCGCACCGGACCAGTTCCTCGTGAACCTCGCGTCGATGTGCGTCTTCCCCTTCGCCGCCCGTCCGATGCTCTCGGCGCTCCTCGGCTTCCACACCGATTCATGGGATCGCTTCCTCGACGCCCGGCGCGTCGAGTTGCCCCGCTTCATCCTCAACGCCCTCCGTCCATGAATCGCCCGCTCCAGCGCGCCATCGCGATGGCGGTGCTCGCGCTCGCCTCGTCGCGCGCCGCCGCGCAGGCCGTCGACACGCTCCGCCTCTCGGACCTGCATCGCGCCGCCCTCGCACGCGATCCGCGCAGTGCACAGGCGGCGCTGCTCCGCGAGCAGTCGTCGCTCCGCCTCGCCAACCTCCGCGCCGAGCGGTTCCCGACCTTCGGTGTCGCGGCGCAGGCGCAGCATCAGTCGGACGTGACGAGCGTCTCCTTTCCCGGCGCGGTGCTGCCGTACAAGGACACCTACGACGCCAACGCCGGCCTCCGCTTCCGCCTACTCGACCCGTCGCGCGCGCCGCGCACGGCGGTCGAGCGCACGCAGCTCGCGGAGTCGGAAGCGCGCGTCGAGGCGGCACTCTTCGCGCAGCGTCAGGCGGTGAATGACGCCTTCTTCTCGGCGTTGCTCCTCGACGCGCAACGCGGTGTGCTCGCCGACGCGATCACCGACCTGGAGACTCAGCTGCGCCTCGCGCGCGAGCGGGTCGCGGCGGGCGCCTCGCTCCCGAGCGAGGCGGCGATGCTCGAGGCGGAACTGCTGCGGCGGCGGCAGTCGCTGGAGGAGGCCGCGAGCGGTCGCGCGGTCGCGCTCGCGGTGCTGGCCGACCTCACCGGGGCCTCCGTGACCGAGCAGGCGTCCCTCGAGGCGCCGGCGATCGAGGGACCGGTGCGGGCCGCCCGGATGGCCCTCGACTCGCTGCGAGCGCGCCCCGAGTTCGCGCAGTTCGCGGCCGGGCGCGACGCGGTGACGGCCCGTGAGGCCACGGTGCGCGCGCTCGACAAGCCGAAGCTCTCGGCCTTCGGCCGCACCGGCTACGGCCGCCCCGGGCTGAACATGCTCGCGCGCGAGTTCGACACGTATTGGCTCGCCGGCGTGCAACTCGAGTGGACGCCGTTCGACTGGGGCACGATCGATCGCGAGCGCGAGGCGATCGCGATCCAGCGCCAAGTGCTGGTGACGGAGGAGCGCGCCTTCGCCGAGCGGATCCAGCGCGCGGTGCGAGCCGACCTCGCGACGATCGACCGGCTCGAGCGCACGGTCGCCTCCGACGACGCGATCGTCACGCTGCGCGAACGTGTGCTGCAGGAGACCCGCCTCCGCTACGGCGAGGGCGTGGTGACGGTCGGCGAGTTCGTCGACCGCGAGACCGACCTGAACACCGCGCGCCTCGCGCGCGCGACCCATCGCGTGGAGCTCGCCCAGGCCCGCGCCCGCTTCCTCACCACCGTCGGACTCGAGGTCCGCTGATGTCGACCGCCCATCGTTCCCTGCGCCGCGCTGCCGCGGCCCTGCTGATTCCCGCCGTGGCGGTCGCCTGTGGCCGCGACGACGGCGCCGACGCCTACGGCAACTTCGAGGCGATCGAGACGGTCGTCGCGGCCCAGACGAGCGGACCCATCGAGCGCTTCCTCGTGGTCGAGGGGCAGCAGATCGCCGCGGGCGCGCTCGCGGCAGTGCTCGACTCCACGACACTCTCCCTCGACCAGCGCCAGATGAGCGCCCAGCGCGCGGCGGTCTCGGCGCGGCTCGCCGAGCTCGACGAGCAACTGGGGGTGCTCGAGGTGCAGCGCGAGATCGCTTCGCGCGCGTACGACCGCGTCATGCGCCTGAGCGCGCAGCAGGCGGCGACGGCGCAGCAGGTCGATCAGGCCGAGCGGGAGCACCGGACGGTGCTCGCGCAGCTGGAGGCCGCGCGGGCGCAGCGCCGCAGCATCACGCTCGAGACGGCCGCGGTCGAGGCGCGCGTGGCGCAGGCGCGCGATCGCGTCTCGCGCACGACCGTCATGAACCCGGTCGCGGGGACCGTGCTCGCGGTGTATGCGCGCGTGGGTGAGGTCGTGGGTCCGGGGCAGCCGCTGTACAAGGTCGCGGCGCTCGACACGCTCGAACTCCGCGCGTATGTCTCCGGCGACCAGCTCGGGGGCGTGCGTCTCGGGCAGGTGGTCGATGTGCGGATCACGCAGGGTGACGGCCTCACCACGCTGCAAGGCACGGTCAGCTGGATCGCGAGCCAGAGCGAGTTCACGCCGACGCCGGTGCAGACGCGTGATGAGCGCAGCGACCTCGTGTACGCGATCAAGGTGCGCGTACCCAATCCGAACGGCGTGCTGAAGATCGGCATGCCGGCCGACCTCTCGTTCACCGCCTCGCAGGTCCCGTGACCACCCCCGACGCGACCTCGCCCGTGATCGTGCGCGGGCTCGGCAAGACGTTCGGCGCGACCACCGCGCTCGCGGACGTCTCGTTCGAGGTGCGCCCGGGCGAGCTGTTCGGCCTCGTCGGTCCCGACGGCGGCGGCAAGACGACGCTCTTCCGCATCCTCACGACCCTGCTCGTGCCGGACGCCGGGACGGCGACGGTACTGGGGCGAGACGTGGTGCGCGACCTCTGGGAGATCCGCTCGCGGGTGGGTTACATGCCGGGGCGCTTCTCGCTCTACCCCGACCTGAGCGTGGAGGAGAACCTCCGCTTCTTCGCGTCGGTCTTCGGGACGACGCTTGAGGCCGGGTACGACATCATCGCCCCCATCTACCGGCAGATCGAGCCGTTCAAGGAGCGGCGCGCCGGTGCGCTCTCGGGCGGGATGAAGCAGAAGCTCGCCCTGTCGTGCGCGCTCGTGCACCGCCCGGAACTGCTCCTGCTCGACGAACCGACGACCGGCGTCGACGCCGTGTCGCGCCGCGAGTTCTGGGACCTCCTCGACGCCCTGCAGGCATCCGGGCTGACGATCGTGGTCTCCACGCCGTACATGGACGAGGCGAGCCGCTGCGACCGCGTCGCGCTCGTGCAGAAGGGACGCATCCTGGCGATCGACGTGCCCGACGCGATCGGCGCGCGCTTCCCGCGCGATCTCTTCGCCGTGCACGGGACGCCGCGGCATGCGCTCATCGAGGCACTGCGCGCCTTCCCGCATCAGGCGTCGGTCCAGCCGTTCGGCGATGTGCTGCACTACAGCGACGCGCGGACGGGGATCCCGCCGCAGCAGGTCGTCGACGAGCTCCTCGCGTGGACGGCGACGCGCGGGATCTCCGAGACCTGGGCGGCCCCCATCGCGCCCGGGATCGAGGATGCGTTCATGGCCCTGATGGGCGAGGCCGCCGCATGACGCTCGCCATCGAAGCGCGCGACCTCACGCGGCGGTTCGGTAGCTTCACCGCGGTCGATGCGATCAGCGTCGACGTGCGGCAGGGCGAGGTCTTCGGCTTCCTCGGCGCCAACGGGGCGGGGAAGACGACCGCGATCAAGATGCTCATCGGGCTGCTCGCGCCCACCTCGGGCCTGGCCAGGGTCGCAGGCTTCGACATCCTCACGCAATCGGACGACGTGCGCCGGAACATCGGCTACATGAGCCAGCGCTTCTCGCTCTACGACGACCTGACCGTGATGGAGAACATCACGCTCTACGGCGGCATCTACGGGCTCACCGACGCGGAGATCGCGGCGCGCGGCGCGGAGATGGTGGGCGTGCTCGGGCTCGGAGCGGCCGCGCGCGAGCGCGTGGGGCGACTCCCGCTCGGCTGGAAGCAGAAACTCGCCTTCTCGGTGGCGTTGCTGCATCGGCCGTCGGTGGTGTTCCTCGACGAGCCCACGGGCGGTGTGGACCCGGTCACGCGCCGGCAGTTCTGGGAGATGATCTACCGTGCCGCCGCCGAGGGGACGACGGTCTTCGTGACGACGCACTACATGGACGAGGCCGAGTACTGCGACCGGCTGTCGGTGATGGTGGACGGGCGCATCGCGGCGATGGGGACGCCGGGGGAGCTCAAGGCGCAGTTCGGCGCGCCGAGCCTCGACGAGGTCTTCGTTCGCCTGGCGCGGCCCGCGGCCGCCACGGGGGCATGAGATGAAGGCCGTCGACCGGATGCGGACGCTCCGCGCGTTCGTGGTGAAGGAGCTGCGGCACATCCTGCGCGACCGGCAGACGTTGACGATCCTGCTGCTGCTTCCGCTCTCGCAGGTGGTGCTGTTCGGCTTCGCGATCCGCACCGACATCCGCGAGATCCGGCTGGCGATGGTCGCCCCCGTCGCCGACGCGGCGACGCACGCGCTGCGCGCGCGGTTCGAGGGCAGCGACCGATTCACGCTGGTTCCCGTCCCGCCGAGCACCGCGGCGATCGACGCGCTCTTCCGTCGCGGCGCCATCGACGTCGCGCTGGTGATCGAGCCGGGCCTCGCCGACCATCTCGCCGACGGGACGCCGGCCCGGCTGCAGCTGATCGTCGACGCGTCGAACCCCAACTCCGGTGCGACCATGGGCACGTACGCGACCGCCGTGCTCGCGGGCTGGCAGGCCACGCTTCCCGGTACGGCGCGGCCGGTGCGCATCGACCAGCAGGTCCGGATGCGCTTCAACCCCACCCTCGAGAGCGTGAACCTCTTCGTGCCGGGGCTGATCGCGCTCATCCTCACGCTCGTCTCGGCGATGATGACCGCGATCTCGCTCTCGCGCGAGAAGGAGCGGGGGACGATGGAGATCCTCCTCGTCTCGCCGCTCCGGCCCTGGCAGATCATCGTCGGGAAGGTCGCGCCCTACCTGCTGCTCGCGTTCGCGAACGTGGTGACCGCGCTGCTCGCGGCCTGGCTGATCTTCGACGTCCCCTTCCGCGGCAGCCTCGTGCTGCTGCTCGCGGCGAGCACCCTGTATGCGCTCGTCTGCCTCGCGATCGGGGTCTTCGTGGCGGCACGGACGAGTTCGCAGCTCACGGCGATGATGGGGGCGCTCCTCGGCACCATGTTGCCGAGCACGCTGCTCAGCGGGCTGATCTTCCCGATCGCGAGCCTGCCGCTGCCCCTGCAGGTGGTCTCCAACGTGATCCCGGCGCGCTGGTTCATCGTCGTCGTGCGGGGCGTGATGCTCAAGGGCGCCGGCGTGGTCCACGTCTGGCACGAGCTCGCGATCCTCACCGCGATGCTGCTCGTGCTGCTCGTCGCCGCCACCCGGTCGTTCAAGGCGAGGCTCGCCTGATGCGCATGCTCCGCTTCCTGCTCCGCAAGGAGTTCACGCAGATCTTCCGCGACCCCGCGCTGGTCCGGATGCTCTTCATGATGCCGATCGTGCAGCTCATCATCCTGTCGAATGCGGCGACGTTCGAGCTCAAGCGTGCGCGGATGCACATCGTCGACCAGGACCACTCGAGCGCCTCGCGCGGGGTCATCGACCGCCTCACCGCCTCGGGCCGATTCGTCGCGGAGCAGGCATCGGGAAGCACCGCCCTCGGCGACGAAGCCCTCATCCGTCGCGAGGTCGAGCTCGTGCTGGTCATCCCCGAGGGCTTCGACCGCGACCTCGTGCGCACCCGCCAAGCGTCGGTGCAGTTCATCCTCAACGCCGAGGACGGGCAGACCGCGGGACTGACGCAGGCGTACGCCCGCGACATCCTCGGGGCCTATGGGGCCGAGCTCGGGGCGCGCCTCGTGCCCGCGACGGCGGTGGCGCTCGCGCGGCACGAGCGGCCCGCGGTCCGCGGGCGCCCGCAGGTGGAGGTGCGGCGGCGCGGCTGGTACAACGCCGAACTCGACTACCGCCACTTCATGGTGCCGGGGATCCTCGTGCAGCTGCTCACCATCGTGGGGACGCTGCTCACCGCGATGAACATCGTGCGCGAGAAGGAGATCGGGACGCTCGACCAGCTCAACGTCACGCCGATCACGCGCACCGCGTTCATCACCGCGAAGCTGATCCCGCTCTGGGTGCTCGGCCTCCTCCTGCTCACCATCGGCCTCACCGTCGCGCGGGTCGTGTTCGACGTGCCGATGCGCGGGTCGTACCTGCTCATCTACGCCGGGGCGGGGCTCTACCTCGTCGCCGCACTCGGGATCGGCCTCTGGGTCTCGACGGTCACCGAGACGCAGCAGCAGGCGATGTTCGTCAACTTCTCCGTGCTCATGGTCTACCTGCTCATGAGCGGCCTCTTCACGTCGGTCGCCTCGATGCCGGACTGGGCGCAGTGGATCGCGCGGGCCAATCCCATGATGCATTTCATCACGGTGGTGCGGGCGGTGATGCTGAAGGGATCGGGGCTCCTGGACGTCTGGCGGGACCTCGTGTTCCTCGCCGGCGCGGGAGCGCTCGTGCTCACGGTCGCGGTGCAGCAGTACCACAAGCGCGCGGCCTGACGAGTCCGTACATTCCGGCCCATGCGGTTCCCCTGGGCCATGAACGTCATCTCCAACCTCGCCATCCGGGCCTACTATCGGGTCACGGTGGCGGGGGCACGTGTGCCGAGCGAGAGCGCGGTCCTCCTCGTGGCCAACCACAACAACTCGCTCGTCGATCCGGCGCTCGTCGTCGTCGCCGCTGACCGCACGGTGCGGTTCATGGCGAAGGAACCGCTCTTCCGCGATCCGCTCATCGGATGGCTCGTGAAGGGAGTGGGATCCGTGCCGGTGTACCGGCAGCAGGACGACCCGACCAAGCTCGCGCAGAACCTCGATTCGTTCCGCGACGTGCACAAGGTGCTCGCCGCCGGCGACGCCGTCGGGATCTTCCCCGAGGGCATCAGCCACTCGTCGTCCAAGCTCGCGCCGCTCAAGACGGGGGCGGCGCGCATCGCGATCGGCGCGGGACAGATCATCGGGCACGACTTCCCGATCATCGCGATGGGGCTCGTCTTCCGCGACCGCGACGCGTTCCGCAGCGAGGCCCACATCATCATCACCGATCCCTTCCGGTGGGATGACCTCCTCGTGGCCGGCGTCGAGGACCGCGAGGCGGTGCGAGAGCTCACCCGGCGGATCGAGACCGCGATGCGTTCGGTGACGGTCAACCTCGAGGCCTGGGAGGATGAGCCGCTCGTGCGCGGCGCCGAGCAGGTGTGGGCGGCGGAGCGGCGCGGGATCGCGCACGATCCGGCGACGCATGTCGAGCGGCTGCGGATGACGAGCGAGGCGCTTCTCGCGCTCCGCGGCGGCGGCGATGCCGACTGGCGCGCGGTGGCCGGCGAGCTGCAGGCGCATCTGCGCGAGCTGCGGCAGCTCGGGCTGAGCCCCGCCGAGCTCAAGGACGACGTGCGCATCGGCGAGGCGGTCGAGTGGACCGTCGCGCGCGTGCCGCTCGCGGTCGTGCTGCCCGTGTCGCTCGTCGGCGCGGTCGTCTTCTGGCCCCCGCGCGCCGTGACGGCCGCCATCGCCGGGAAGATGTCCGCCTCCGAGGGCCCGGACACGCTCGTCACGTATCGCGTGCTCGTGGGCGCGGTCGTGTTCGGCCTCTGGTTCCTCGCCGTCGCCTTCGCCGTCTGGCCGCTGCTCGGGCTCGGGTGGGCGCTGTTCGCGCTCGTCGCGCAGCCCTTCTGGGCGTTCGCGGCGCTCGCGGTGGGGGAGCGCCGGCAACAGGCCTTCGAGGCCGCGCGGCGCTTCTTCCTGCGTCGCCGCGAACGGCCGCGTCTCGACGTGCTGCGCGAGCAGCAGCGCGCGCTCGCGGATCGCCTCGAGCGGCTCTACGCGCGCGTCATTGCCATGGCCTGACGGGCGAGCCGGAAGACGTCGGCTGTCCGCCGCGGCACGCGATCCGGCACGAGCGTGGTCAGTAGCGGGACGAGGAGGTGCTCGCGGCGCAGCGAACCGTGGGTCGAGCGGTGCGGGATCGGCTCCCACCGGGATCGCAGGTCCCAGCCCGGCGCCGCCGAGACGATGATCTCTCCCGCGCGCTGCGATCCGGCCAGCGCGAGCACCTGCGTGAGAGCATCCGGATAGGTCGTCCCGCGCGACGCGTCGTACGCCGCGTCGGCATCGAGCCCCGCCTCGCCGCCGAGCGTGCCGGAGGCGTCGAGCGCCGACGCCAGTTCGAGCGGATCGCCGTCGGTCGGCTCGTAGCGCAGGCCGCCGCGCCGGGTGCGCCGCACGAACGCCGCACCGCGCGTCGCCGACCGCACCTCGCAGGAGTCGGGCCCGTGGGGCAGGAGGAGCAGGTCGACCGCAGGGTGTGCCCCGAGCTCGGCCACGAGCGATCCCCACTGCCGACCGAGGACGGGCCACCAGGGGCGTTCGCGGCGGCCGAGCTCGAGGTAGAGGTGCGCCATCGCATTGCCGCTCACCATCACCGCGACGTCGTCGCCACCGGCGAAGGTCCACGGGTGCGCGAGCACGCCGTGCCCGCGCGCGCGCACGAGGTCGGCGAGGTCGAGGTGCGCATGGACCGGCGAGTGCCCGTGGTCGCTCACGACGAGGAGGTCGAGCGGACGTCCGGCGCGCGCCGCGTCGTCGCGAAGGCGGGCGACCATATCGTCGACGCCGCGCATCGCGGCGAGCACCTCCGGCGCGTCGTGCCCGCGGAGGTGCGAGAACTTGTCGATGCACTGGTGCGCGAAGAGCACGAGGTCATGCGCACCGGTCGCGGCACGCGCCGCGACGCGGTCGGCGAGCGCCGCCTCGAGGCGCAGCCAGCCACGCGTATCCCCGCGGAAGTGCGTCCACGCCATTCGCGGCCACGACGCGATCCCCGCGCCGAGTCGTGCGTCGTCGCGCAGGCCGCGCCCGATGGGCGTGAGCGCCGCGAGCGGCCGTTCGGCGAGCTCGAAGAGGGTCGGATGTGCGATGGTGAGGTCGCCGTCCTGCCGCAGTGCCTCGAACCCGACGTAGCTCCGCGCGTTGCCATGCGCATAGGCGCGCGTGCCCGCACGGTCCCACCAGCGGATGCCGGGGATCCCCGCCTCGCCCGGATGCAGTCCCATGAGGAACGGCACGTACGCCGGTCCGGTCACCGAGGGGAAGACGGAGGTGACCACGTGCGACGCCCCATCGCGCCGGAGCGCTGCGAGGGCGGGGAGCTGTCCCGCGTCGATCGCCGCCGCGAGGGTGTCGGGGCGGACTCCGTCGGCGACGAGGATGACGGCGGTCACGCCGCAAGGTAAACTTCATCCCTCATGGCACCCAAACGCACCAAGCCGAGCCCGCGCGCTCCCCGCTCCGCCGGGGGCAACCGCGTCGATCCCGCGCGCATCACCGATGCCGGCAACGAATCGGTCGCCGCGCTGAAGGCGCGCATCGACGAGGGGCGGCGCGCCTCCGGCGTCTTCCCCACCGTCGACGAGAGCATCGTCCCGCGTGCCGCCACCGACGACGCCATCGGCGACATGGCGTGGGCGCTCACCGAGGACGCCCGGCTCCTGCAGTCGGGCGGCCCCAAGGCCGACTTCCGGAGCACCGACCCCTGGCGCGTCATGCGCATCATGGGCGAGTTCATCGAGGGCTTCGACAAGCTCGCCAAGGTCGAGAAGGGCGTCTCCATCTTCGGCTCGGCGCGCACGCATCCCGATGACCCGCAGTACCTCGCCGCGGTCGAGGTCGGCAAGCTCCTCGGCGAGAAGGGCTTCTCGATCATCACCGGCGCCGGCCCGGGGATCATGGAAGCGGCCAACAAGGGCGCGCGCCTCGCGGGCGCGCCGAGCATCGGCTGCAACATCGAGCTGCCGTTCGAGCAGGGGACGAATCCCTACGTCGACACGAACGTCGCCTTCCGCTATTTCGCGGTCCGCAAGACGATGTTCATCAAGTACTCGAGCGCGTTCATCATCTTCCCCGGCGGCTTCGGGACCTTCGACGAGCTCTTCGAGGCGCTCACGCTGATCCAGACGGGGAAGATCTCGCAGTTCCCGGTGGTGCTCTTCGGGACGCACTACTGGGCCGGGCTGGTGCGCTGGCTCAACAGCCGGGTGCTCGCCGAGCGGAAGATCTCGCCCGGGGACATGGACCTGATGGTGGTGACCGACGATCCCGCCGAGGCGGCGCGGGTGGTGGAGCAGGCCTACGAGTTGCAGCTCAAGACGGCCCGGAAGCGGGCGGAGAACCGATAGCATGGCGAAGAAGGAGGAGCGCGCGCGCGGGGGCTTCAAGGCATCCCGTCACGGCGACGGCAAGGCGACACGCGCCAGCGCCGCGGGCAACAAGGCGGAGCAGAAGCGCGCCGCGGAGCAGCGCGAGGCGAAGAGCACGAAGGTCGGCACCAAGGCGGTGAGCCCGCTGCTGCGCGGCAAGAAGATCGACCCGCGCAAGCTCGACGGCACCGAGACGGTCGTGCAGCTCGTCGAGGGCGCGTTCCAGAGCTACAACTCGGGGCGCCTCCGCGAGGGGTGCCAGCTCTTCACGCAGCTCATGCTCGAGAAGAACGTGACCGTCGGCATGACGCTCACCGGCGCGCTGACGCCGGCGGGCCTCGGGATGAGCACCATCATCCCGCTCATGGAGGCCGGCTTCGTCGACTGGATCATCTCCACCGGCGCCAACCTCTACCACGACACGCACTTCGGGCTCGGCCTGTCGATGCACCGCGGCAACCCGCAGGCGAGCGACACCCAGCTGCGCGAGGAAGGCGTCGTCCGCATCTACGACGTCTTCTTCGACTATGACGTGCTGCTGTCCACGGATGCGTTCTTCCGCAAGATCATCCGCGCGCCCGAGTTCCAGCGCACCATGTCGAGCGCCGAGTTCCACCACCTCTGCGGCAAGTACCTCGTCGAGCGCGAGAAGGCGCTCGGCATCCCGCAGAAGTCGCTCCTCGCCGCGGCCTACCGCTGCGGCGTGCCGATCTACACCAGTTCGCCGGGCGACTCGAGCATCGGCATGAACATCGCCGCCCTCCAGCTCGAGGGCGGGACGTGCGTGATCGACCCCAACCAGGACGTGAACGAGACGGCGAGCATCGTGCTGCACGCCAAGCGGAGCGGCGGCGAGAGTGCGGTGCTCATCGCCGGTGGCGGCTCGCCGAAGAACTTCATGCTCCAGACCGAGCCGCAGATCCAGGAGGTGCTCGGGATCGACGAGAAGGGGCACGACTACTTCCTGCAGATCACCGACGCGCGCCCGGACACGGGCGGGTTGAGCGGCGCGACGCCGGCCGAGGCGGTGAGCTGGGGGAAGATCGACCCGGACAAGCTGCCGGATGCGGTGGTCTGCTACCTCGACTCGACCATCGCGCTGCCGATCCTCACGAGCTACGCGCTGGCCAAGCGGAAGCCACGCAAGCTGAAGCGGCTCTACGACAAGCGCGGGGAGATGATGCAGACGCTCAGGGACGAGTTCGCGAAGGCGAATCGCTGAAGCGCGGCCGAAGGCTGGAGGGTGACGGGGGCAGGCCATTCGGCCTGCCCTCTTGCACTCCGTGCGGCGAAGTCGACAGGAGCGCCGTGTGCCGTTCGAGGACCGGGTCGCCACGCGGCTCGGCACTCGGAGCGAACGGCTCGCCCCGACACCCTTCGTATTCGCCCCCCGTACGGCGATTGTCGACATCTCACCCGACCACCTCCACGGGACCCATGCGCCTCCTCGCCGCCCTGCTCCTCCTGCCCGCCGCGCTCGCGGCGCAGGCCACCCCGCCCGCGCGCGTCGCGGCCGTCGCGATCCTCGACGAGGCGATCACGCGTCAGGGCGGCGATTCCGCGCTCCGCGCCATCCGCACCGCGCGCCTCGACGTGATGACGCAGTGGCAACGGTTCCACTTCGGCACGCACCCGTTCGCGGACGGACCGTCGTACGAGCGACACCAGGACCTGCGCGACTACGCCACGGCCTCATGGCGCAATTCACGGGCGTTCATCCCGTCCGGGGCCGCGGTCGACATCGTCCGCGACACCGTCGCCGGCCGCACCCTCGCCGGTCCCGGCGGGGCGACGCAGGCGATGGCGCTCAACAGCGCGTACGTGCAGGAGCGCCGTGAGCTCTTCGCCTTCGCGCCCGAGCGCACGCTGCTCCTCGCCCGGGAGGCCCGCGACCTCCGCCGCGTCGCGGACACGACGATCGATGGCGCCCTGCACCGGCGCATGAGCGCGACCGTCGACGGGTTCCCGGCGACCTGGGCGATCCGCGAGCGCGATGGGCTGCTGGCGATGGTCCGCTTCTCCGCCGACGAGGATGCCGACTTCGGCCTCGCGCCCTACGGTGTGCAGGAGGTGGAGGTGTGGTTCTCCGGATGGCGGCGTCTCCCGCCGGGCGTGATGTACCCGATGCAGCGCGACATCCGGCGCGTCGGGCGCCCGTACAAGCGGATGACGGCGATCTCTGCGGTGCTCAATGCGCCCGCGCCGCCGGACTCGTTCGCCATCGCCGATTCGATCGTCGCGCAGTATCTGGCGACCCAGCGCGGTCCGATGTGGGACGCGTCCCTCGACGCCACCCAGGTCGCGGACAGCGCCTTCGTCGCCTTCCCGCCGTTCATCGGCACGAGTGCGGCGCTGCGCGTCGGTGGCAGCTGGGTGCTCATCGAGACGGGACAATCGAAGGGCGCGGCCGCGAAGACGGCGGCCTGGCTCGAGCGCACGACGGGTACCAAGGTCGGTGCGGGGATCGTGACGATGCCGAGCACGAGCAATGGCGGCGCCGGCTGGTTCGCGGAGCAGCGCCTCCCCCTTCACGTGGCGCCGGGCGCGGTCCCGATGCTCCGCGCGATGCTCGGTGCCACGCGCGCGGCGCGCGCGTCGACTGTGGAGGCGAGCCGCTGGGTGCGCGTCGGGAGCGACTCGCTCTGGCTCGAACGGCTCGAGCTCCCGGATCTCAGCGGCGCGCTCGCCGTCTACTCGCCGACGCATCGCTGGCTCTACTTCGCGATCCTCGGCACGCCGCAGGTGAAGGCGGACCAGGACGCGCTCGTCGCGCGGTTGCGCGCCCGGGGCCTGGCGGTGGAGTGGGTCGCGAACGTGCGCGCGATCCGCACGCCGGCGCCGTGAGGGTAAGGCACTAGGCCCCGCCCGCGCCTCACGGCTGCCGGGCGGGCTAGAGCGCCGCTGCCTGCGCCAGCTGCGGCGAGCACTCGTACACGAACGCCGGCGGGATGTTGGCGAGTGTGAACCCCACGCGCACATCCCCGAACCGCCGCTCGAGCGCCCGGCGCTGCGACAGCGAGTACTGGTACTGCAGGAACATCCCGTCCGGCGCGAGGAGACGGTCCGAGTCGCGGAGGATCCGCTCGACCACCACCGAGTTCATGATCGCCAGCGGCAGGCTGGAGACGATGTAGTCGATGGGCCCGAGCTCGAGTTCCACCGCGAGCCGGGGAAGGGTGCTCGCGCAACGCTGGAGAAGCGTGAGCCGCGGATCGTCGATCTCGCGGTTCTCCTCGACGAACACCTGGTTGAGCTCGAGCGAGATGAGCCGCGCGTCGGGCCGCATGCGGCGGAGCAGGCCGCGCGTGATGCACCCCGTCCCGACCCCGAGCTGGACGATCGTCCGCGCGCGCGCGAAATCGATCGCGCGGAGCATGCGGCTCACCAGGAACGGCGAGCTGCCCACGATCGTCCCCGACGTCTTGATGTGCCTGATGTGCTCGATCAAACGCGTCCCCTCAGATGGGGAGGAAGTCCAGCAACTTCGTCCCCAGGAGGATGTACCCGGTGACCAAGGGAAGCTCCCCGATGATGATCCCCGCGATCATCCGCCGGTACGGCATCCGGACGAGGCCGGCCGCGTAGCAGATGAGGTCGGTCGGCACCACCGGAGTGAAGGCCCAGAGCGCCACGAACCAGGTGGCGCCCGGGCCGACGAGGCGCGTCCGGAGGTGGTCCAGCTTCTCCGGGTAGCGCTCCGCCAGCAGTGTATCGTATCCCGCGAACCCGGGGAAGCGATAGAGCAGGGTGGCGGAGAGGACGATCCCGAGCATGGAGACGACGAGGACTGCCGGGAGCGCTTCGGGGAAGAAGGCTCCTCCGGCGATGACCACCGGCGTGCTGGGGATGAGCAGCGGGCCCCGGAGGACGGAGGCGACGACGAACCCCGGGAACGCCCACGGCCCCCAGCGGGTGAGCAGGGCTTGGAACTGCTCGGCCGTGAAGAGCTCGGGATGGAGAAGGTAGGTGAGGCCGACGCCAAGGACGAGCGCGGCCCAGCACCAGGTCAGAAAACGGCGGAAGCGCACGAGGGTCCGGTCAGGGGAGTGTCGGCCATACGCACGGCACTCGGGGAACGTGTCACTGGACGGCGGTCGCGCGCGAGTCCTGTCGGGGGGTCAGGGCGCCCGAGGCGGAGGCGGGGGCGTGCGGACGGGGAGGATGACCGCCACGCCGCCGTTCCGATCGCACCGATTCGGGGCCGCGGCGCCCGTGAGCCAGAGGCCGTCCTTGCAGCGCATCGTCGCGCCGGCGGGGGCGGCGGCCGTGCTGGCCGGCGTGGCAGGGGCCGCCTCGCTCGACCGTGCGACCGGGGCCGGCGGCGGCGCCGCGCGCTGGATCGGAGCCGCCGCTGGGGCGGGCTGCACGACCGGGGCCGGCGGCGGCGGGCTCGCGGGGGGCAACGGGGCCGGTGTCTGGGCCGCCACCGAGGCGAGCGGCGTCAGCAGTGCGGCCAGGAGCAGACGGAGCGCGCGCCCGGCAGATGGGTGCAGCAGGGTCATCATGGGGCTCCCGTGACGGTCACCGTCGGGGCGACCTGCGTGACGTAGTGCGCATTGGTGATGGTGACGACCGCCGTGCCGTTCGCGAGCCGCCGCAACCAGAAGGTCGTCGACTGGGCGTCGGTGGGGATCGTCACGGAGGTGATCGCCACGCCCCCGTTCCGGGCTTCGAGCGCGCTCCCGGCGACGGCGATGGCGAAGCTGGTCGGTGCGGCCACGTTCGTCACGTTGCCATCGGGATCACGCGCATAGAGCGTCACCTGGATCGAATCGCTCGCCAGCGTCGTCGGCCAGCTCCCGAGCGCGTCGATCCGGCCGGGTGCGACGTCGATCGCGCCGCGGACGTTGTTGTACCCCGGCGCCGAGAAGGTGATCGTGTCGGCGCCGGGCGCGGCGCCGGTCACGCGCGTGTAGACGTAGTAGCCACCGTTCGGGATGATCGCGCTGGGCGCCGTGGTGCTCGTCGCCGTCGCATGGCTCATGGTCACCGTCAGCGGACCGGCGATGTAGTCCGGCGTCGAGGGATACGGCTCCTTCCACTGTCCGAGACCCACCCGGAGCGGGGACGCGCCCGCGCTCCATCCGAGCGTCGGGATCGCGACGGAGACCGTGACGTTCGCCTCGTTGTAGCGGTAGCTCTCGATCCGCGCGTCACTGGCCGTGAGTTGCGTCGTGCCGGGTGTCAACGGCTGCACGCGCGCCGTGCTGTTGATGTAGTTGCCCGCCGCGATCACCACCGACGCGCTATCGATGGACGCCGTGGTCGGCGACGACGAGGTGAGCGTGACGGTGACCGGCTCCCAGACGTAGTGCGCCGATCCGTTCGCGTCCGCGGCCTGGACGGAGAGGTTCGGTGCGGGCTGCGTCGTGCGCAGCGTCGTCGTGGTCGAGATCAGGAAGCGCGGCGCGGTGACCTGCTGCGTGGTCGACGCGCTGGCGTACCCGAGGGCCGTCGCCTGCAACTGGACCGTGCCGATGCTGCTCTGAGCGCGCACGTCGACATAGGCGTAGTTCTGGCCCGGCGGGATGATCACGCTGTCGGGCACCGTCGCCACGGCCGGATCGGTCGAGACGAGGCGCACGACGAGGGGCGCGCCGATCGCGTTGGGGATGGAGACGTAGGCGCCGGTGCCGAGCCGGTACTGCCGCATGCCGAGCACCGGATACGAGTTCACGAAGCTGAGCGAGGGGCCGGTGACGGTGACCGTGTTCGACGTGACGCTGCCATAGCCGGTCCCCAGCGAGTCGCTCCAGGTGATGCTCCCCGTGCCCGGGCCGACGAAGCGGACGCGCGGCTGCACGTAGTACGCACCGCGCGGAAGCCGGAATCCGACGCTGTCGGGTTGCACCACGGCATCGTTGCTGGAGCTCGCGCTGAAGAGGAGCGTGTCGAGCGAATAGTGGTAGCCGCCGACCGAGTCCGCGACGTAGATCGTCGTCGCCTGCGGCGGTGTGGTCGTCGTCACGTTCGCCGAGAGCCCGCCGCCGACGAGACGGGGGCTGGTGATGATCACGTACGCCGTGTCGGGGAGGTAGCCCGGCGCCGTCACGACGAGCGTGTCGATCCCCGTCTGTCGCGCGGCCAAGCCGAAGTAGGCGTAGTTCAGGTTGGTCGGGATGGTGAGCGCCGTGCCGGTGAGCGAGTCCGCCGTCGCGTTCGACTGCGTGATCGTCGCGTTGAGCGGGGTGGCTGGGTTATTCGGCGTATAGACGTAGAAGTCGGTCGGCAGTCGGTACTGGCGACGTCCGATTCGATACGTCTCGAAGCTGAACAGGATGCGCGGCTGGACCACGGTGTAGAGGATCGAGTCCGCGCGCATGCCGGGGGCGGTCGCCCGCACCCACGCCGATCCGACGCCGACGAAGCTCACGCGACCGTTCGACGTGTAGTACTCGCCCGGTAGGATGGTGTCCGCCTCCGTCACGCGGATCACGGTCGTGTCGGACGAGCTGAACGCCATCCGGATGGTGTCCGTGGCGTAGTGCGCCTGGTTCAACGTGTCCGCCGAGTACACGGTGAAACCGACCGGTGGCGCATAGTTGTTGTGCGTCCCGCCTCCCGTGGCATAAAGCTTGGGTGACGTGATCAGGAACCCGACCGTGTCCGGCTGGTAGCCGACCGCGGTCGAGACGATCTGCACCGTACCGGGCGTGATGCCGCGCAGCGTGTAGTAGGCGTAGTTCGTGTTGGTCGGGATGACCACGGAGTCGGGGACGGTCGCGACCGCCGGATTGCTCGAGGCGAGGCGCACGACCAGCGGTGACGTCACGTTGTTCGGCGTGTAGACGTAGTGGTCGGGCCGGTTCTGCCCCGCGCCCACGCGCGCGGTCGCGAGCTGGTTCCGGAGCCGCGGCCCGATCGTCGTGTACAGCACCGAGTCCGGTCGATGACCGCTCGCCGTCACGCGGATCCACGCGGTGCCCGGCGTGCCGCCGGGGATCACGCGCAGCGTGCTCGTGAAGTACTGCCCCGCACCGATCACGACGTTCGGCGTGTTGACGCGCATCACGGTCGTGTCGCTCGACGACACCGTGATCGCGAGCGCGTTGGAGCGCCAGTGCGCGGTGTTCGTCGAATCCTCGGCGTACACCGTCAGGCCGACCTCGGGATTCGTCGTGTTGAGCGTCCCGCCGCCCGCCAACCCGAGCTGCGGCGACGTCACCGTCATCGGCAGGCTCGCGACGGTCCAGCCGGGCGCCGTCGCGGTGATGGTCGACGCGCCCGGCGCCTCGCCGCGCGTCGTGAAGTACACGTAGTTGCTGCCGGCGGGGATCGTCACAACCGGCTGGTCGAGGCGGAGCGCGGCGGAATCGGAACTCGTGAGCGTGACCGCGACGGGCGTGTTCACGTTCTGCGGCGTGTACACGTACCAGTCGTTGCGGAACTGCCCGACGCCGACGCTCGTGTACGGGCGCGAGAGGGTGAGCACCGCCGCGAGCGTGCTGATCGACGAGGCGGTCCCGGTCACCCCCGTGGCCGCCGGGGTCACCGTCGTCCCGCCCGCCGCTGTCGCCCGCAGCACCACGTTCGCCGCGAGCTGGCCCGCCGGGATGAACGCCGGGTCCGGCGACACCGTCGCGCGACCTGGCGTACCGAAGGTGTATGTGATGAACGTCCCGCCCGCCGGCGAGGGATCGGTGAGCAGCACCTGCGTCGAGAGCTCGTCGTTCACGAGCAGTGAGTAGTTCGCGTTCGTGAAGCGGACCGACGCCTGCACCGCGAGCACCGCCGTGTCGCCGGCGTAGCCTGTCGCGCTGCCATCGGTCGCGAACACCTGCGTCGTGCCCGCGTTGCGCCCGTTGAGGTTCGCCGCCGCGGCGGTCTGCCCGGCCGGGATCGTGACGGACGCGGTCGAGAAGAAGGCGAAGGTGTCGGCGACGGCGAGGGTCACCGTCACCGGCGCGCCGTTCGGGCGGCTGAGATAGACCGGGATCGACGCATTCACCGCCGAGCGCCCGATCGCGAGCGTGTCGCGTCCGAACGAGATGATCGCCGGCACGCTGTTGGTCACCGTCACCGTCGTCGGTGACGACGTCACGGCATCGCTCGTCGCGGTCACGGTCGCCCCGCCCACCGCCACACCGGTCACCACGCCCGTCGCGGAGATCGTCGCGATCGCGCCGTCCGCCGACGCGTACGTGAAGGTGCCGCCGGGGATGAAAAACCCGTTCGCGTCACGCCGGCGCGCCGTGAGCACCACCGAGCCCTGCGGTGCGACGCTCACGCTCGCCGGCGAGAGCTCGACCGCGGTCATCACCTGCGCGACGGTCAGGGCCGCGGTGCCCACGACGCCCTGCGCGGTGGCGCGGACCGCCGTGAAGCCGTTGGCCACCGCGAGCGCACGCGCCGTCGCCGTGCCCACCGAGTCGAGGCTCGCGACCGACGGGTTCGACGATGCCCAGGCGAACGTGACGCCCGGCATCACGACGTCGAGCGTGTCGTAGGCGACCGCGCGGTAGCTTCGCGTCCGCGCCAACGCCGCCAGCGAGAAGGTGTCGCTCACCGCGAAGCCGGTCGAGTCGCGCACGACGGCGATGCGCGTGATCGGCGTGAGCACCGTGAGGCTCGCCACGCCGGTGACGGCTCCGGCGGTCGCGCGCACTTGCGTCCCGCCGAGCCCGACGCCGGTCGCGTTGCCGGTCGCACTGATCGACGCGATCGATCCCGACGCCGTCGTCCAGGTGAAGGTCGGCTGGTTCGTGAGCGCCACACCGAGCCCGTCGACCGCGACCGCGGAGAACTGGAACGAGGCACCGAGGTAGATCGTGCGGGGATCGGGCGAGACGCGGATGGTCGCGAGCCGCTGGTCGACCACCACGCGGGCCGAGTCGCGCGTGCCGCCCGCCTCGGTGGCCACGACCCAGGCGGCGCCGTTGGCGACGGCGACGACGCGGCCACTGTCATTCACGCTCACGAACGCGGGATCGCGCGAGAGCCAGGTGTAGGAGCCGGGCGTGACGTTGTTCGCGCCATCGCGCGACGTGGGCACGAGCAGGCGTGACGCCCCGATCGCGGTGAGGGTGTCGAGCTGCGGCGCGAGGGTGGTCGTCGCGATGCCGGCGCTGCCGCTCGCGTTCACGGTGAGCGGAGAGCCCGCGAGCCCGCTCGCCGTCACGGTCATCGACTGCGTGCCGACGACGGCGCCGAGCGTCCACGTGGTGCTCGCCGCGCCAGTGGCGTCGGTCGTGTCTGCCGCGGCGCCGAGCGTTCCGTTCGTGGTCGCGAAGCTGACGATCACCCCCGCGATCGGGTTGGCGTACGGGTCGGTCACGCGCACGATGATCGGTGACGGCAGCGGGGACCCCGGCGCGGCGGTCTGACCGCCGCCCGACGCGAGGTCCAGACTGCTCGCGGGCCGGGCGGTGATCGCGATTGCCGTCGAGGTGTCGGCGATGAGACCCGGTCGCCCCACGAGGAGCTGGTAGCCGGTGCCGGCGCGCTGGAGGCGGAAATCCTCGAACCGCGCGACACCGGCCACGGCGCGCACCCGGGTGACGCCGACGAGCGCCGCCCCGGTCGGGTTGATCGCGAAGCCGAGGAACACCGAGTCGGCGAAGGTCGTGTCGCGCGATCCATCGACCAGCTGCGCCTCGGCGATGAGCGCCGGGATGCTGTCGCCCGCCTGATAGGTCGCGCCGACCTCCTGGGTGATCACCATCCGCACCGCGCCGTTCGGCGCGGCGGTCGCCCCGACGGTGATGGTGGTGACCCCCGCGCTGCTCACGCTGATGCTCTGCGCGCCGGCCGTGCCCAGCGTCCAGGAGAAGCGGAAGAGTCCGGTCGCGTCGGTGAGTGTGTCGAGCGCTGTCACGCTGCCGCCGCCGCTCGTCACCGCGAGGGAGACGGCGCGATCGGCGAGCGGCTGACCGTCGGTCGCGGTGAGACGCACGGTGACGGGCTGGCCGAGCGCGGTGCCGGCGAGCCCCGACTGTGCACCGCCGCTGACGACGGCGAGCGCGCCGGGGCGCGGCAGCACGACGAGGTAGGCCGTGTCGCTCGCCGCGCCCGTGGGCAGCTGTGCCTCGATGCGCGCGATGCCGCGCAGGGCGGTGGCCGTGCCGCTGCCCGCGCTCTGCGACGTCAGCGTCGCCCGCGCCGGATCGAGCGTCGTGTAGACGATCGGGGTGCCGGTGACGGCGTTGCCTTGGCCGTCGCGCGCGACCGCGCTGAAACTGAAGGGGTCACCCGCCGTGACGGTGAGCGTCTCGGGGGCGATCACGACCGCCGTCGCGTTGGCGCCCGGTCCGGTGTAGGTGAGCGGGACCGGCGCCGGGGCCGGCGGCGGCGCCCCCGGCGCGCGCACTTGGGCCACCACCGGGATCGGTCCGCCGCGGAAGACGGTGTCCCCCGCCGAGTTCATGTACGCGAGGGAGAGCGCGAGCGCCTCGCCCTGTGGCGGCGCGTCGCTCGCGAGCTCGAGGCGCAGGTCGAGGGCGATCGAGTCCGCATTCGAGGGGAAGTTCACGACGGTATCGAGCGCGGCGCTGCCGTCGCTGCGCCGGAACACGATCCGCACGCGCTCGAAGGGCACGACCGACCCCGCTCCCTCGGCCACCGAGGCGAGCGGCCCCGGATACTGCCCGATGAACGAGAGCCCGCTCGCGACGCGCAGTCCCCGCTCCGGGCCCGTGAGCTCACGGCCACAGGAGAGCAACGACAATCCCGCGAGCCCGAGGGCGGCGAGGATCGTGCGGGGGCGAGCGCGGAGCCGACGAAACGGTGGCATCTCCCCCTAACCTACGCCGTGGGAGCTCCGGCGACCAACGACCCAGGTCACAGGGATGCCACGCCGTGGGGCACCGACCCGCTGGACGGTCAGGGGGAGGCTGTGTCGTCCAGTTGTCGCCGGATCGCCGCCGCCAGCTCCGCCGCCGTGAAGGGCTTGGAGAGCAGGGGCGCATCGAGGGCGGTCGTCGACGAGGAGCCGCGCTCGGTGTAGCCGGAGATGTAGAGCACCGCGATCTCGGGGAGCCGCGCGCGGAGGGCCCGCGCGATCTCCGGTCCGCCGGCCCCGGGGAGCACCACGTCGGTGACGAGGACGCGCGGCGGGATCGGCATCCGGTCCACCGCGGCGAGCGCGTCGGCGAGACTGCCCGCGCTCACCACGGTGTACCCGAGCGAGCGGAGCGTCCGCTCGACGAGGGCGCGGACCAACGCCTCGTCCTCGACGACGAGGACGACCTCCGTTCCGCCGACGATGGCGGGCGGGGCGGACTCGGCGACATCCTCCTCGAGCTGCGGGCGCGCCGGGAGATAGATCCGCACCGTCGTCCCCTTGTTGACCTCGCTGTATACCGCGATGTGGCCGCCCGCCTCGCGCACGATGCCGTAGCAGATGGAGAGTCCGAGCCCCGTTCCTTCGCCGACCTCCTTGGTCGTGAAGAACGGCTCGAAGATGCGCGGCAACACGTCGTCGGGGATGCCCATCCCGGTGTCGCTCATCGCGATCAGCGCGTACTGGCCGGCGGTGATGTGCGCATGGTCACGCGCGTAGGCCTCGTCGAGCTCCACCGTCGTGGCCTCGATCGTCAGGCGGCCGCCCTGCGGCATCGCGTCGCGCGCGTTCACCGCGAGGTTCACGATCACCTGCTCGATCTGCCCGGCGTCCACCATCACCTGAGGCAGGTCGGCCTCGATGCGCGCCTCGATGGCGATCCGCTCGCCGAGGAGCCGCGCGAGCATGCGCTGCGTCCGTTGCACGAGCCCGCCGAGCTCGACGATGCGCGGCGAGATGCGCTGCTTCCGTGCGAAGGTGAGCAGCTGGCGCGTGAGGTCGGCCGCCCGCTGCGCGGCCGCGTGGATGTCGCCGATGTCGGCGAGCGCCGTGGGTTCGTGGACCGCGCTGCGCAGCAGGTCGGCGTGCCCGAGGATGACCGTCAGCAGGTTGTTGAAATCGTGCGCGACGCCGCCGGCGAGCCGCCCGACGGCCTCCATCTTCTGCGACTGCAGCAGCTGTGCCTCGAGGGTGCGCCGGTCGGTGATGTCGGTCAGCGCACCGAGGACGTGCGGGCGGCCGTCGAGTTCGAGGCGCACGAACGTGCCGAGGAGGCTCCGCAGCGTCCCGTCGCGCCGATGCATGAGCACCTCGGCGCCGCCCGCCTTCGCGTCGCGCTCGAGCGCCGCCCGGAGACGGTCCCGATCGTCCGTGTGGTGATAGAGGTCCAGTTCCGTCGCCGACCGTCCCACGAGCTCGTCGCGCGAGTAGCCGGATGCGAGTTCGAACCCCTCGCTCACGTCGACGAAACGGCCCTCGGGCCACGTGGTCAGGACGATCGCGGTGGGGCTCTTGCGGAAGATCGTCTCGAAGCGTTCCTCGGACTCGCGCAGGGCGCGCCGCGCCGCGACGCGTTCCGACAGGTCCTGCACGGCGGCGATGCGCGCCTCGGCGCCGAGATACGGCGCGACGCGCTCGCGCACCTCCGCCGGGAATCGCTCGCCATCGGCCCGCTGGAGCGTCGTCGCGCGCGCGGCATCGTCCGCGGCCGGGGCCGCGGCGGGGCCGAGCACCGTCGGCACCGCCCGCCCGCGCAGCGAGCCGTCGGGCAGGCCCAGCATGCGGTGGAGCTGCTCGTTGGCCTCCACGATGCGGTCGCCCACCGAGATCGCGATGCCTTCTGTCGTGGCACCGGCGAGCGCGCGGAAGCGCCCCTCGCTCTCGCGCAGCACCGCCGCGTCGCGGCGCTGGCGCCGTGCGCTGGCGACCGAGAGGGCGATGAGGAGGAGCAGCAGCGCCCCGACCGGGATGAGGAACGCGGGGCGCGTCACGATCGGACCGGGGACGTCGAACTCGACTGCGGTGATGGGGCCGTCCGTGCGCGCGAAGAGCCCCTTCGCCTGCACCTCGAGCGTGTGTCGGCCACCGGGGAGCGACAACACGGCCGAATGGATGGCGGACCAGCCGCTCCACGCCTTGCCATCGATGCGGTGGCGCGTCTCGATGCGCTCGGAGGGGATCGTCCCACGCCACGCGAGGGGGGTCCATGCCACGTTGGCCGCACTCGTCCCGATGGTGGGCGGCTGAATCACCACCCGAGGGGCGGGAACGTCAGTGGCATCGAGCGCGAGGCGGCGAATGCCGCCCCCGAGCGTGCCGACCGTCACGACACGCGACTCGGGTAGGATGGGCCAGATGTGCGGGAAGCCGAGCCCTCCGTCCGTTCCGAAACGGTACAGGACACCAGCGTTCATCGCCGACAGGCCGTTCGTGGTGCCGATCCATACCGTGCCGTCGTCGCCCGCGCGCACGCTCTGCACGGCGTTGCTCACCAGCCCGTCGTTGATGCCGATGAAGCGAAGCGTGTCGGCCTCGACCGTGCCAAGCCCGTACGGGAAATCGCCCTGCGAATCGCCGAACCACGGCACCCCGGCGGTATCGACGTCCAGCGAGAACACCCTGAACGGCGTGTCCCGGAACGCGCGCGTCGCGGTCCGGCCGCGCCGCGTGCTCCAGTGCGTCCAGGTGCCCGCACGCAGGCGACTGAGCCCGCGGATCGTGCCGAACCAACGGGTTGCATCGCTCGCCTCGGCGAAGTCGTACACCCGGCCCGAGGGAAGCCCCGAGTCGACTCCGAAAGCGGTGAAGCGACCGTCCTGGAACTTGAACGCACCCGGTCCGTCATCCGGCGCGCCGTCCGGTAGGCCGATCCCCAAGAACCAGACGGTGCCACTGCGGCTCACGACGATCCGGTGCACGCGCGGCGCCCGCAGGCCATCTCGCGCGGTGAAGTGCTGCCAGGTGCGGCCGTTCCAGCGCAAGGCACCCTCGATGCTGGCTCCGCTGCCGACCCACATGTTCCCGGACGAGTCCCGCGCCAGCGTCGTGACGGCCCCCAGCGGAACGCCTGCGGCCTCGCCGATATGGCGAATCGCGCCAGTGGGCTCGAAGATGTCGATTCCGTCGCCCGTGCCGGCCCACAGGGCACCATCGCGCGCGCGCGCGAGGGCGTTGACGCGGTCGCGGCGGCTCGGGAAGCCCTGAGGTTGCCCGCTCCAGAGCGGTGCGAGGGCGCGCAGGAGCAGCAGTCCCTCGCCCGTCCCGATCCACACATCGCCAACGTCGTCCTCGTGCACGGTGCGCGCATCGTCCACATCCGCGGGTCGACGCGCGTAGGGCGTCCAGCTCGTCACGCGCCGCCGGATGTAGCCGCCACCGTGCACCGCCAGCGGGTGTCCCTGCGCATCCAGCGTCAGATCGAGCAGGGCGTCTTCCCCCTCGCCCGTCTCCCGGCGCGGTCGTCCGCGACCGGTCCATCGCCACACCCCGTTCCCACCCTCGGCCCCGAGGATGTTGGCCACCACCTCACCTGCGGTGGTCTCGATCAGGTGCTCGACGCGCAGCACGCGTCCGCGGCCGTCGAGGTGCGACTCCCAGCGGCCGTCACGCAACCTGAAGAGTGCGAACCCCGTGTTGAGCCACGCGCCGCCATCCGGCGCGGGATGCAGGGAGACGACGGTCCGGCTCCCGAGGGGAGCCGGTGCGTCCACATGCACCGCGCCGCTCGGGGTCCATCGCATCAGGTGCACGGAGTCGGATGTCGCGGCGTAGGGCACGACGAGGAGCAACCCGTCCCGGGTGTGCACGGCGCTCAAGACCTGTTCTTCCGTGCCGTTCACGATGACCGGCCGCTGGACGAATCCGGCCGTGTCCCCCACGTACATGATGCGATTCATCAGCACGACGACCGAATCCCCGGTCATCGGAAGGATCGCATTGGCCGCGCGGTTGAGTGTGTTCGGCGTGGTCCGCCCCTGCACGAAGCGCCACCCGTCGAACCAGGCGATCCCGCGCGACGTCGAGACCCAGATGCGACCGGACGCCGCGGCGGTGATCGACGTGATGATCCCCGACGGCAGCGTCTCGTCTCCGAAACGCGTGACCCGCCACGAGTCGAACGTCGACATGTCCTGTTGCGCCGCGACCGCGGGCGCGGACATCACGAGTGCGCTCGCGAGGACCGCCAACCTCAGGGGTCGGGACACCTGCGGCGGAGTCATTCGCGATCGAAGTGGCGGACTGACGGTGTGCGGCATTCTCCGGACTACCGTACTGCCGCCGGCACCTGCCGCTGTGCCTTCACGCACTCGCGCCACACGCCCGGCTGTCCGTTCGGGGCGGCGGGCAGCGGGTCGATCACCTGATGCGGCTGGAACGTCGGGTCCTCGCTCGCGAGGTACACCAGCATCGCGAGGAGCGTCGCGTTGTGGCGCAGGTCGGACTCGACGACCTTGTCGAAGCTGTCGCGGTCGGTGTGCCAGGTGGTGAACGAGTAGTCCCAGCCGAGCGCGCCCGTGCCATAGGCCGGCGCCTTGTAGCAGGCGAAGCTCGCGTTGTCGCTGCCGCCGGTCGCCTGGCCGCTCACGGGCTGGAAGCGGATGTAGCGCGTGAACTCGTTCGGGATCTCGCGGAGGTACCCCGCGAGGCGGTCACCCGCGCCGGCGATCGGGCCGGCGGAGAGGTTCACGATGCGGCCGGTGCCGTTGTCCTGGTTGAACAGCGCGTGGAGACCGTTCACCACCTCGGGGTGGTCCTCGCTGTAGGCGCGCGAGCCGTTCAGTCCCTGCTCCTCGCCGTTCCAGTGCCCGACGATGATCGTGCGCTTCGGGTTGGGATACACCGCGCGCAGGATGCGCATCGCCTCCATCATCGTGATGGTGCCGGTGCCGTTGTCGGTCGCGCCAGAGCTCGCCGACCACGAATCGAAGTGCGCCGAGAGGATGATGTACTCGTTCGGCTTCTCCGTCCCCTTCATCTCCGCGATCACGTTGTGCACCGGGCGCTCGCCAAGGAGCCGGCTGTCGGTGAAGGCGCGGACCTTCGGGCCCTGCCCGTTGCGCGCGAGCCGGAACAGCAGCCCGTAGTCCTCGCAACCGATCGCGAACGTCGGGAGCGTCTGGTTGGGCGAACCGAAGACCTTGTTGATGCCCGGGTAGTTCGACCACTGGAAGGTGAACACGGCGACCGCGCCGGCCTCCTTGAGCTTCTGCCAGACGGACTTGCCCCCGCTCATCGCGACGTTGAGCTGGTTCCACTCGAGCTGGATCTGCTGCTGCGCCTCGTTCACGCGCGCGATCTCCTCGCTCGTGCCGAACTCCTGCCACTGCTGCGGCGAGCGGCACGAGAGACGCGGGACGTTCATCAGGAAGACCTTCCCGCGGACATTCGGCACCCAGGCATCGAAGGCCTCCGGGGTCGAGATCCCCGACGGATAGGTGATCACCTCGGCCTCCACCGGCGCCGGCGTCGCGGGGCTCCACGCCATCGCCGTCGCCTCGAGCGAACGGACCCGCGGGCTCACCAGGTCGACGTGCGTGACGCCGCGGTCCCAGCCGAGCCACGTGCCGTACTGTTCGCGCCGCGCGTTCACGCCCCACGACTCGTACGTCGCCACGAGCCAATCCTGCGCCGCATCGGACTGCGGCGACCCCGTGAGACGCTGGCCGTGCCGGTCGAGCAGCACCTGCGCGAGCGTCTGCGACTGCGAGCGCCGCATCCCTTCCTCGACGATTCGCAGCACGCCGGCGTTGGTCGCGGCGTCGCGCCGGATGTACGCGGGCCACTCGGCGCTCGGGATCGGGTCGGCAGAGCGATCGCGATTGATCGGCGCGGCCTGACGAGCCGGCTGTGCGA
Source organism: Gemmatimonadota bacterium (assembly GCA_016714015.1). Classification (NCBI taxonomy): domain Bacteria; kingdom Pseudomonadati; phylum Gemmatimonadota; species Gemmatimonadota bacterium. Next base: position 968,935 of record JADJNZ010000001.1, on the reverse strand, counting down.
CGAGCGGACCGGCGGCCGTGCCGGCGAGCAGGACGATGGCGAGCAGCGAGCGAACGGACACGAGCGACTCCTCAGAAGGGAATTGTGGTCCGGAGAACTTACAGCTTCGGCGAGAGCCCGTCAGCCAATGAGGACCGGTACGCGCGCCATGCCGGGAGAACCCCGACAAGCGTCCCCGCGACCACGACGAGGCCGAGGTAGCTCCACTCGACCGCGCCGAGCGCGTGTAGCGTGAGGGCGAGCCCGAACCGCGCCTCGACCGCCGAGCGCGCCGCTGCGATCACGCTGTACACGAGTAGGACCCCGGTCGCCGCGCCCGTCGTCGCGAGGAGGGCCGACTCGAAGACCAGCAGGGAGACGATCGCCCGTGGACCGGCGCCCACCGCGCGCAGGATCGCCATCTCGCGCCGTCGCGACTCCAGCGAGGCATAGAGCGCGACGCACATCCCGATGAGCCCCACCAGCACCGTGAACAGCGCCACCACGCGCAGCCCCACCTCGGCGCTGCCGATCGTCTGCCAGAGCTGCGCGAGGGCCACGCCGGGAATGATCGCCGTGAGCGGCTCGGTGCGGTCCTGGTTCATCTCGAACTGCAGCTGGATGGTCTCCACCCGGTTCTTCGTCCCGACGAGGAACGACGTGATGGGCGGCTTGGCGCCGGGCGCGACCGGGGCCGGCGGCGGCCCCATCATCAGGCCGCCCGCGGCCTCTTCCGTCTCGTGCATCTCGGTGAGCCCGTCGAGCGTGGTGTAGAGCGCCCGGTCGATCGGCGTGAACGTCCGCGCGATCACGCCGCTGACGATGAAGGGGTGCGCCGTGTGCTCGGCGAACGAGACCGCCGCCACGCCGTGCGCGAGCACCACCGAATCCCCGACCGCGTAGCCGAGCCGCTCCGCGACCTCGCTCCCGACCGCGATCTCGTGCGCGGTCGCCGGGGCGTGGCCCGAGGCGAAGGTCACGTGTTGGTCACGGAACCGATACTGCTCGAAGAACGCCGCCGTCGTGCCGATCACCCGGTGACCCTTGTGCGCGTCGCCCAGGGCGAAGGGGATGGTCCACTTCACCGCCGGATGCGCCGCCCACCGCTCGTACGTCGCCCACGAGATGGTGCCGCTCGGCGTCGCCATGCCGAAGACCGTGGAGAGCAGCACCTGCGTGGTGCCGCCGCGCGCGCCGACGATCAGGTCGGTGCCGCGGATGGTCCCCTGGAAGCTCTCGCGCACACCGAGGCGCACATGCTCGATGCCGACGAGCAGCGCGACCGAGAGCGCGATGCTCGCGATGGTGAGCGTGGAGATCAGCCGCCGGTTGCGCAGCGAGCGCCAGGCCAGCGCGAGGAGCACGCTCATCGCGCGGCCTCGGGGTCGCCGCTCACGACGGGCGCGGCGGCACGGTTGACGTCGCGCAACTCGACGGTCCGCGCGAAGCGGGAGGCGAGGCCGAGATCGTGGCTCACGAACACCAACGCGCTCCCCGCCTCCTCGCAGCGTGCGAAGAGCAACTCAAGGAAGCGATCGCGACGGTCCGCATCGAGCGCGCTCGTCGGTTCGTCGCAGACGACGACCTCGGGCGCGCCGATGAGCGCGCGCGCCACCGCGACGCGCTGCTGCTGTCCGACGCTGAGCGCCGTCACCGGCTCGTCGAGCAGTCCGGCGATCTCGAGGCGCGCTGCGAGGGTGTTCGCCTCCGTCTCCGGGGCCGTTCCGCGCAACCGTGCGCGCCGCGCCGCCGACAGCTTGCACGGCAGCGTGATGTTGTCCCGCACGGAGAGGTACGGGATGAGGTTGAACATCTGGAACACGTACCCGAGGTGCTCGGCGCGGAAGCGGTCGCGCGCGCCACTCGAGAGGGTGCTCACCGCCGTGCCGAGCACGGTGATGGTGCCGCTCCGCGGCGCGAGCACCCCGGCGAGGAGGCCGAGCAGCGTCGTCTTGCCGCTGCCGCTGGGACCATGGAGGAAGAGCCGCTCGCCGCGCCCCACTTCGAGCGCGGGGATGTCGATCACGTCGCGGCCGCCACGATAGGCGAAGCGGACGTCGTGGAGCGCGACGGCCGGGCCGGAGGCGGCCGGACCACTCACCGACCCGTGTACGGCTTCATGCTCGTCGCCTCGATCTGGTAGCCGACCTGACCATAGGGCGAGTCATAATTCGTGATGCGGAGCGTCCCCTCGAGCCAGACGGCGTCAAAGAGTCCGAGCTTCACCGACTTGCGTCCCGCCATTTGCACGAACGCCATCTGGTTCGGCGGCGGCGGCGGCGTGTGCACGCACGCGCCATAGTACGGGACGAGCAGGAACTCGGCCCCCTCCTGATCGGCGTCGTCGAGCGGCACGATGAAGCCGGGGACGCGGACATGCTGGCCATCGAGCTTCTTGAGCGTGTCCGACGCCTTCCCTGTCTCGTAGTCGAGGCCGGCGAGGAGGCGCCAGTCGATGCTGGTGAAGGCACCGGCCGGTGTGGCCGAGGGTGGTACGGCGGAGGGACGCGTCTGCGCGGCCAGCGGAGCGCCGATCGGCGCGAGCGAGGCCAACGCGGCAAGGCACGTGACGATGCCGATGCGGCGCGCGCGCGTCACGCACGCTGGAGTGGAACGATCGTTGGTCATGCCGTTGGTACCCCGAATGAGGAGCGGGCGACGGAGGACCGCCGCCCGGTCAAATTACTGTGCGAAGCGCCCGACCGTTGGGGGCCGTCGATCCTGCTTGAAGGCCGCACGACCCGGACGTAGCTTTGACCCAGACGCAGGACGCCCCCGGCGCCCGGCCATCCCTGGCCGGGCGTCGGATTTTTCTACGCCCGAGAGACGGGATCCGCATGAGCATGATCGAGGCCCTCAAGCAGAAGTTGACCGACGAGGCGGAGAAGCTCCGGTTCGAGCTCAACGTCACGCTCCCCAACGAGATCCGGAAGGCCGTCGAGCTCGGCGACCTTCGCGAGAACTCGGAGTACAAGGCCGCCCTCGAACGGCAGCAGTTCGTGCAGGCGCGCCTCGGGCACCTCACGCAGCGGCTCTCCAAGCTGTCGTCCATCGACGAGTCGCAGATCGCCACCGACGCCGTCGGGATGGGCTCCAAGATCACCGTCGAGGACCAGGGGACGAAGGTGAAGGAGGACTACCACCTCATCTTCGGCGACGCCGAGGACTTCGACGACGGGCAGGTCACCATGTCCTCGCCCATCGGGCGCGCCCTGCTCGGCAAGAAGGTCGGCGAGATCGCCGTGCTGAAGCTCCCGGCGGGCATCCGGAAGCTCAAGGTCACCAAGCTCGTTACGATCCACGACGACGTGGCGCCGTAGCGGCGGCGCGCCTCAGCCGGTGCTGCCGCGGGTGCCGCGTCGGGCGCGCCACCAGAGCACGACCGTCAGCGACACGAGCGTGCCCGCGAAGGCCAGCGCCATGTCCTTCTGCGCGTCGAAGACGTCGCCCTGCGTCCCCAGGTACGCCGCGCCCAGCTCCCCGCCGAACGCCTCCGCCGCGAGCCACTCGATGGTCTCGTAGATCACCGCGTGCGCGTTCATGAAGAAGAGCGGCATCAGGAATCGCCAGATGCCGACGGGTGGCGCCTTCGCGGCGAACAATTCCACGGCCGCCGGCGTCACCAGCACGCCGTACAGCAGGTGCACGGCGCGGTCGAACATGTTGCGCTCGAACCCGAGCAGGCCGTCCACCGAGACGCCGAGGAGCGCGCTGCCCCACGCGTCGTAGGGGACGAGCGAGTAGGTGTAATGCGCCCCCACCTCGTGCAACATGAAGAACGCGAAGAGACAGGTGTAGGCCGCGTTCGAGAACCGCAGCCGCCGGTAGGTGAGCACCAGCACGGGGATCGAGAAGAGCACGAGCAGGTTCTCGAGGAGCCAGTCCTGCCGGAAATGCGGGGCGATCCCGAGCGCGGCCGTCCAGGCGAGGAGGATCGCCAGCAGCAGCGCGGGATACCGCATCTCGCGGGTCATGGGGTCGGGGGGGGACCCGGTGCGGGCGGCGGCTCGGCGCCGGGGACGGCCTCGGCGAGCGCGACCTTGAGCGCCGCGTTCAGGGGGCCGTCGTCCGCCGTCACCGGCCCCACGTGCCGCCAACGCAACGTCCCGTCGCGGCCGATCAGATAGCTCGCCGGCACGCCGAGCGCGAGGAAGGTGGTGCTCACCTTGTCGTCGGGGTCATACCAGATCGCATACGAGGCGCCCAGCGAGGCGGCGAACTCGGCGACCTTCGCGCGGTCGTCGTCCACGTCGATGCTCACGCCGGCGATCCGCAGGCCCTGCGCCTGATAGCGGCGATGCAGCGTGTCGAGGGCGGGGATCTCCGCGCGGCACGGTTTGCACCAGGTCGCCCAGATGTTCACCAGCACCACGTCGCCGGCGTGGTCCGCGAGCGAGACCGAGGTGCCATCCTGTCGTTGCGCCGCGTATGCAGGTGCGGGCGCGCCGACGGCCACGGGTGCGCGCGCCGCCTCTCCCGACCTGCTGCACGAGGCGACCGCGACCGCACCGGCCAAGAGCGCCGGGAGGAGTCGCCGCGCGCTCATCGCGTCCCCGTCCGCACGCGGGCCACCTTCACCTGGTTGGGCTTGCCCGGGAGCGTGAAGGCGATCGTCACGCCCTCGGCATCGCGGGCCATGCGCGGGAAGCCGCTCGACCGCGCTCCGCTCGACGGGCTGACGATGACGGCCGGCTCCACCGTGCCGTCGCGGCGCACGACGCGCATCCGCACCTGCGCGGTGTCGCCAGCCTGCCGTTCGATCCAGCTCACGAGCGCCGCGTCGCCGCTCAGCATCTCGAGGTCCACGCGCCCCGCGGGGAGGCCATCGTCGGCGCGCACGGGCGCGCTGAAGGTGGCGCCCGCATCGGTCGAGAAGGCCACGCGAACGCGCGACGTGTCCTGCGCACCGGTGAACCAGGCCACCGCGACCGTGTCGCCGATGGCGCCGGCGGCGGGGCCGTTCACCGGGCAGTAGTCGATCTTCCAGCCATCGGCGTGCAGCGTCGCCGGCGCGGTCCACGCGCCATCGACGAGGCGCGTCACCGCCATGTCGCGCATCTCGTCATCGCTCCGGTCCCGGTACACCACCACCGGGCCGCGCGACGTCATCGCCGCGGTCGTCTGGCAGCAATCGCAGGTGCGCGTGTCGAGGATCCGTTGCTCGATGACCGCCCCGTCCTTCCACGCAGCGTACCCGAGCTGCATCCCGCCGCCGTGCGCATCATGACCGCCGCCCTGCTTCGCCGCCTCGGCGGCGAGCGCGCCAGCGGTGCCGTCGAGCATGATGATCGCCGCCCCGCCGTCCGCCGCGGGGAGGATCGAAACGAAGCCGTGCTCGGCGGGCACCCCCTGCGCGTGCGGCACGACGCTCTCCGTCCAGGTCGCGCCCGCGTCGCGCGATTCGGCGACGCGCACGTCGTACGCGAACTTCCCGTCGCCGCTTCGCTGCAGCCAGTGCGCGAGCAGACGGCCGTCGGCGAGCGGCACCACCGACGGGAAGTCCGCCCAATTCACGAAGAGGTCGCGGCGCTGCACGACCGTCGTCGGGTCGCCCCAGGCGCCGGCCGCATCGCGCCGCGCGAGCCGCAACGCCACGCTCGAGTCGGCTTGGCGCTCGAGCCAGCTCATATAGAGCGTCCCGTCCGCGGCGCGCGACACGAAGGGCTCGGCGGCGTCGCCCTGCGTGGGCGACGGGAGCGACTCGACGACGAGCGGCACCGGGCCAGCCTCGCCCGCGCAGGCCGCGAGGGTGAACAGGGTCGCCGCGAGCGTGCGGCGGATCGGGAAGGTCGGCATGGACGGTCGGGGTGGGGGGGGACGCACGTAAGGTGCCCCCGCACGGAGGGCGGGTCAACGCGAGAGTGGGCCGGATCGGTGCGTCGTCAGGGCTCGATCGCGAAGATCCGCTGCACGTCGCGCTCGTAGTCCTCGAGCGCCAGCCGGACCCCGGCGTCGGTCCATCGGAGCGCCGACCCCATGAGGGCGGCCACTCGCGGGGCGAGAGCGCGACCATGATCCCGTCGTTCAAAGGCCAGCGTGGTGCGTCGCACCAGTACGTCGGCGATGCGCTCGGCGCACTCGTGCCGCACGGCGTGCACCACGTCGCTCTCCCGCCAGGGCAGCGCCGCGTCGAGGCGCACGTCCTCGAGTGTCGCCGCGGCGCGCTCGCCGGGCAGCGGCGTCCGCATCGTGTCGCACTTCCGCGCACGGGTGCCCAGGTGCCGCATCACCACGTCCACGCACTGCTCCGCCATCTCGCGATACGTCGTGAGCTTCCCGCCGGTCACCTGGATCACCCCGCGCGGCGAGGTGCGGATCGCATGTTCGCGACTCGCCGACGCGGGCGGTCCGTCCTTCGCGGTGGCGACGAGCGGCCGGATCCCCGCCCACGCCGCGATCACGTCATCCTCGGTGAGTTCGGCCGCCGGGAAGAACCGGTTGCAGGCGTTGAGCAGGTAGCGCACGTCGGCGCGGGTCGCGCGCACCTGGTGTGGGTGCTCCTGGGTCGGCGTGTCGGTCGTGCCGATGATCGTGTGCGTCCCCGACGGGAGCGTGAACATCACGCGCCCGTCGTCCGGGGAGAGCATCGTCACCGCGGCCCGGTTCCCCACCCGCGCCGTCGGAACCGCGATATGCACGCCCTTCGTGCCGCGCACGGCCGGACCACGGGTCGTCTCCTCCATCGCGGCGACCTCGTCGGTCCACGGGCCCGTCGCGTTCAGCACCACCCGCGCCTGCACGCGCACCGAGGTCCCGCCGATCAGGTCCTGCACGATCGCGCCGTCCGCCGGCCCATGCGCGGACGGGAAGGTGAGCGCTTCGACGACCGCGTGGTTCAGCACGGTCGCGCTGGCGTGCGCCGCGTCGAGGACGTTGGCGAGCGTGAGCCGCGCGTCGTCCGTCGAGGCGTCCCAGTAGGCGGCGCCTCCCTTGAGGCCCTCGGTGGCGAGTGCCGGCTCCGCCTCGAGCACGCCGTCTCGCCCGAGTCGCTGGTGGCGCCCGACGTTCCGGAAGAGCGCGAGGGCGTCGTAGAGCGTCAGCGCGGCCGCGAGCTGCCAGCGAGGGACCCGCGCGCCCTGGTACACGGGCCAGGTGAACTGGAGCGGGCGCACGAGGTGCGGCGCGAGCTCGAGGAGCCGGCGCCGCTCGCGGCTCGCCTCGAACACGAGGTGGAGATAGCCGTGCTCGAGGTAGCGCACCCCGCCGTGGATGAGTCGCGATGACCGACTGGACGTGCCCGACGCGAAGTCCTCCCGCTCGACCAGCGCCACCGCCAGCCCCCGGCGCGCTGCATCGCGCGCGATCCCCGCGCCGGTGATCCCGCCGCCGATCACCAGCAGGTCGAAGCGGCGGTCTCCCAACTCGGAGAGCCGCTGACCGCGCCGGGGCATCGCCGGGGAACTCATGCGGGGAGCTTACCGCCGGGACGCCGCCGCCGCGAGCGGCCGCGGGCGGACTCGGCGTTCCCCCTTCCTCCTTCGGCCTTCCGCCTAGATTTCCCCCATGCCCATCTACGAACCGGGTCGGCGCGTCGCCATCATCGCGGGCGTCCGCACACCCTTCGCCAAGTCCGGCACCCTGTTGAAGTCGCTCAGCGCGATCGAGCTCGGCAAGATCGCCGTCAGCGAACTGGTGCACCGGACCGATCTCGACCCCAAGTCGGTCGACCTCCTCACCTTCGGCACCGTCCTGCCGTCGGTCCTCGCGCCCAACATCGCGCGCGAGATCGCCCTCATGCCGTTGCTGCCGAAGGCGCTGGATGCGTACAGCGTCTCGCGCGCCTGCGCCTCGGCGAACCAGGCGATCACCAACGCCGCCGACCAGATCGCGCTCGGGCACGCCACGGTCGCCATCGCCGGCGGGGCCGAGTCGCTCTCGAACGTGCCGATCCTCCATTCGCGCGGGTTCTCCGACGCCCTCGTCGCCGCGAGCAAGGCCAAGACGCTCACCCAGCGCGTCCAGGCCTTCGCCAAGATCCGCGCGAAGGACTTCATCCCGATCACGCCGGCCATCGCCGAACCGACCACCGGCGAGACGATGGGCCAGTCGGCCGAGAAGATGGCGAAGCTCAACGGCGTGACACGCGAGGAGCAGGATGCGCTCGCGCTCGCCTCGCACCTGAACGCGGCCAAGGGCACCGCCGACGGTCGCCTCACCGCCGAGATCGTGCCCGTGATGGTGCCGCCCCGGTTCGAGACGGCGATGACGAGCGACAACGGCATCCGGTCCGACACGACCGCCGAGGCGCTCGCCGGGCTGAAGCCGGTGTTCGATCGACGCTATGGCAGCGTCACCGCGGGCAATGCGTCGCCGCTCACGGACGGTGGCGCCGCGGTGCTCCTCATGCGCGAGGATGTCGCGAAGGCCGCCGGCTACCAGCCCAAGGCGTACATCCGCGGCTATGCCTATGCCGCGCTCGACCCGGGCGAGCAGCTCCTCCAGGCGCCGGTCCTCGCGGCGCCGATGGCGCTCAAGCGCGCCGGCCTCACCCTCAAGGACATGGATCTCGTCGAGATGCACGAGGCCTTCGCGGCACAGGTGCTGAGCAACCTCCGTGGCTTCGAGAGCCAGCACTGGGCCGAACGCGCCGGATTCTCGTCGCCGGTGGGCACCGTGGACCGCAGCAAGCTCAATGTGATGGGCGGCTCGGTCTCCATCGGCCATCCGTTCGGCGCCACCGGCGCGCGCATCACGACCACGCTGGTGAACGAGCTCGCCCGCCGCGGCGGGCAGTTCGGCCTCATGACCGTCTGCGCGGCCGGTGGACTCGGCTTCGCGATGGTGGTGGAGCGCGCATGAGCACCTCACAGGCCGTCACCCTCGAGGTCGTCGACGGCATCGCCGTCCTCACCTTCGACCTGCCCGGCGAGTCGGTCAACAAGTTCTCGCCGGCCGTCATCGACGAGTTCACGGCGCACATCGACCGGATCGAGAAGGACACCAGCATCGTCGGTGCGGTACTCATCTCCGGCAAGAAGGGCAACTTCGTCGCCGGCGCCGACATCGACCAGTTCCTCGAGTTCAAGGTCGCGGCGGACGCGGCCAAGGCGAGCGCCTTCGGGCACGCGATGTTCCACCGCATCGAGAAGGGGCGCGTCCCGGTCGTCGTCGCCGTCGACGGTGCCTGCCTGGGCGGCGGACTCGAGTTCGCGCTCGCCTGCGCCTATCGCATCGCCGCCGACTCGCCCAAGACCGTCTTCGCGCTCCCGGAGGTGAAGATCGGACTCATCCCCGGCGCGGGCGGCACGCAGCGCCTGCCCAAGCGCGTGGGTCTCCAGGCCGCGCTCGACATGATCCTCACCGGCAAGAACGTGCGCGCGAAGAAGGCGCTCCAGATCGGGCTGGTGGACGAGATGGTGCATCCGAGCATCCTCCGCGCCATCGCGATCCAGCGCGCGAAGGAGCTCGCCGCCGGCACCATCCCGCGCCAGCGCGAGAGCCGGCAGCATGGGGCGAAGGAGATTCTCCTCGACGACAACATGATCGGCCGCGCCGTCGTCTTCCGTCAGGCGAAGGAGCAGACGCTCAAGAAGTCGGGCGGGCACTACCCGGCCCTCATGGCCGCCATCGAGGCGGTGAGCGCCGGCTACTCGGCCTCCTCCGAGGCCCACGGCTACGCCGAGGAGGCCCGGCTCTTCGGCGAGATGGCGATGACGCCCGTCTGCCGCGAGTTGATGTTCCTCTTCTACGCGACGACCGCCCTCAAGAAGGACAGCGGCGTCCCCGCTGACGTGAAGCCGATGCCCGTGGACCGCATCGCCGTGCTCGGGACGGGATTCATGGGCGCCGGCATCGCCGCGGTGAGCGTGATGCAGGGCGTGCCGGTCCGCTTCAAGGACACCGACGCGAACCGGGTGGCGAAGGGCGTGGCCGCGGTGCGCGATGTGATCAAGGACGGGCTCACCAAGCGCCGCATCACGCGCCAGCAGTATGAGGACCAGGTGGGGCTCGTCTCCGGGACCGTCGAGTACACGGGCTTCGGTCGGGTCCCGCTCGTGATCGAGGCGGTGTTCGAGGACCTCAAGGTCAAGCACGCGGTCCTTAAGGAGACCGAGGCGGTCCTCGCGCCCACCGCGATCTTCGCGACCAACACGAGCACCATCCCGATCACCAAGGTGGCCGACGGGAGCAAGCGCCCCGAGCGCGTGATCGGGATGCACTTCTTCTCCCCCGTGCACAAGATGCCGTTGCTCGAGGTCATCGTGACCGCGCGGACGGCACCCGAGGTCACCGCCACGGTGGTCGAGTACGGGCGTCGCATCGGCAAGACGGTCATCATCGTGAACGATGCGCCGAGCTTCTTCGTGAACCGGATCCTCGCGCCGTACGTGAACGAGGCGGGGAAGCTCCTCGACGAGGGCGCGGCGATCGACGCCATCGATGCGGCGATGACGAAGTTCGGGTTCCCCGTCGGGCCGATCAATCTCATCGACGAGGTCGGGCTCGACATCGCCGGCAAGTCCGGCGCTATCATGGCCGACGCGTTCGGGGGCCGGATGCAGCCGAGCGAGGCGCTGGTGAAGGTCCTCGGCGCCGGCCGTCTCGGGCGGAAGGGGAAGCAGGGCTTCTATGCGTACGACGAGAACGGGAAGCGCACCGGCGTCGACGAGAGCGTGTATCAGCTCTATGCGGGCGGGTCACGGCGCCGCGAGGTGCCGCGCGAGGAGATCCAGCGTCGCCTCTCGCTCGCGATGGTGAACGAAGCGGCGCGGTGCCTGGAGGAGGGCATCGTGAAGTCGGCGCGCGACGGCGACATCGGCGCCGTGTTCGGCATCGGCTTTCCCCCCTTCCGCGGCGGACCGTTCCGCCACGCGGACGCGGTGGGCATCGCCGAGATCGTGCAGCAGCTCGAGTCGCTCGACGTGCAGCACGCGGGACGGTTCACACCAGCGGCGATCCTGAAACGGATGGCCACGGAAGGCAGGACATTCTATCCGAAGACGGGGAAGCCGGTATGAGCACGCGATCAAGGCTGAAGGTGGACGGGGGAATGATGGTCCGGCGCTGGATGATGGCGGTGACGTCGTTCACCTTCTTCCTTCATCCTTCGGCCTCCATCACGGCGCAGCAGACGCGCGCCGAGGCATCGAACTACACGGCCACATCGAGCTACGCGGACGTCGTCGGCTTCCTTGATGCGCTCCAGGCCAAGGCGCCGACCGCCTGGGTCCGCGGCGACATCGGCGCGACGGTGCAGGGGAAGAAGCTTCCCTATGTCGTGGTCTCGCGCCCGCTGGTGCGCACGCCGCTCGAGTCCCGCGCGAGCGGCAAGCCGATCGTGTACGTGCAGGGCAACATCCACGGCGGGGAGGTCGAGGGGAAGGAGGCGCTGCAGGCCCTGCTCCGGGACCTGATGCTCGACCCGCGTCCGAACGCGCTCGACTCCATCATCCTCATCGCCGTGCCGATCTACAACGCCGACGGCAACGATGCATGGGGTCCGCAGGAGCGGCAGCGCGGCGAGCAGGATGGCCCGCCCACCGTGGGCCAGCGGCCCAACGGTGCCCAGATGGACCTGAATCGCGACTACATCAAGAACGAGGCCCCCGAGTCGCGTGCCTCGCTCGCGATGTTCGCCATGTGGGATCCGGACGTCTTCGTCGACCTGCACACGACCGACGGATCGTACCACGGCTATGCCCTCACCTACTCGCCGTCGTTGCACCCGGCCGCGATGGACGGCGCGCTCGCACCCGCCGGCCCCTGGACGCGCGACACGTTGTTGCCCGCGCTGCGCGAGCGCGTGCGGACCCGCCGCGGCTTCGAGACATTCGACTACGGCAACTTCTCCGGCCCCAGTAACGGCCGCGAGGACCCGGCATCGCTCGCCAAGGGTGGCTGGCTCACCTATGAGCACAAGCCGCGCTTCGGCACCAACTACTACGGCCTGCGCAATCGCGTGAGCGTGCTGAGCGAGGCGTACTCGCACGACCCGTTCGAGCGCCGCGTGAAGGCGACGTATGCCTTCGTCGGCGAGCTGCTGAGCCTCGTCGGCGAGCAGGGGCGGACGCTCACGGCACGCACGCGCATCGGCTCGCAGGCGCTCGCGCGCGGCGTCGCCGCGCCGGTCCCGCTCCGTGCGCAGATGACCACCCGCCCCTTCACCGCGCCGGTGCTCGTCGAGCCCCTGATCCCCATGGGCGACACGGTGCGCCACGAGGCCGGGGTGCGCCGCGGCTTCAAGCGCGGCCGCGTCTTCGCCCCGGTGCCGATGCCGGTCTACGACCGGTTCGAGGCGACGCTCACTCGCGCGCTCCCCGAGGCATGGATCCTCGATTCGTCGATGACGCCGATCGTCGAACGTCTCCTCGCGCACGGCATCGAGGCCGGACGACTCACCCGCCCCTGGACCGGGCGCGCCGAGGCGTTCACCATCGATTCGATCGTGAAGGGCGCACGGCCCTTCCAGGGTCACAGCGAGGTCCGGATCGAGGGGCGCTGGACCGAGCAGCGTGTCACCGTCCCGCGCGGGAGCTGGGTGGTCAGCGGCAAGCAGGCGATGGCGCTCGTCGCGGCCATGATGCTCGAACCGCAGAGTGACGACGGACTCACCACCTGGAACTTCCTCGACGACCGCCTCACCGTCGGGGGCGCGCATCCCGTGCGGCGCGCGCTCGATCCGCTCGCGAGGGCGCGCTGATTCCGCGCCGCCGCCGGTCTCGCCGATGAGCCGCTTCCTTCCTGCGGACCACTCCAAGGGCGACGAGCGCACCATCGGCGGGTACGCGGCGGTCCACGCGCGTCCCGCCGCCTTCGAGGGGCGCGACGGCTGGAGCTACAGCGTCGAGATCCTCTCCGATCGGGTCGATGCCGACGTGGGCGCGTATGGTGCCTTCTTCCTCTTTGTGCAGTGGAAGCGCTTCGGTGAGCAGGGGGTCGAAGGGCACCTCGAGTCGGACTTCCTCGCGCACGGGGCCGATTCCGCCGCGGCCAAGGCCGCCCTCGGGGCGATGCCGGTCGAGGAGGTGCAGCGGGTGCTCGATGCGTTGATCCGCGCGCGCGAGGCCTCCGCGTGAGCGAGGCGCCGGTGACGAATGGGATCGTGACCGAGGGGACCGGCGGTATCTGGCGCATCCGTCGCGACGATGGCACCGAGACCGATGCCTCCCTCGCCGGGCGGCTCAAGCAGGAGATGAAGGGGCATCTCAAGCTCGCCGTCGGCGACCATGTCACCATCGAGGCCGACGAACGCGACAGCGGCTGGCGCATCACCGCGATCGGGCCGCGGGGCGGCGTCCTCGCGCGCCGCGAACCCGGCGGCCGCCATGGCGAGCGCGTGCTCGCGGCCAACATCGACCAGGTGCTCGTCGTCTTCTCCGTCGCGAAGCCCGAGCCGCACGTGCGGATGATCGACCGCTTCCTCGTCATCTGCGAGGCCAACGACCTCCACGCGCATCTCGTCGTGAACAAGGTCGAACTCGGCGATCCCGCCGTCGTGGAGGCGCTGGTGGAACCGTATGTCGCGGCGGGGTATCCGGTGCATCGGACCAGCGTCAAGCGCGGGGATGGCCTCGAAGAGATGCGGCAGGAGCTCCACGGCCGCATCACTGCCTTCACGGGGCCGAGCGGTGTCGGGAAGTCGTCGCTCCTCAATGCGTTGCACCCTGAGCTCGGCCTTCGGACGCAGGAGATCTCGGAGTCGGTCAACAAGGGGCGGCACACCACGGTCGGCGCCAAGCTCATCCCGCTCCCCGATGGTGACGGCGGATATCTCGTCGACACGCCGGGACTGCGCGAGGTGGGGATGTGGGGCCTGCCCTCGGAGTCGCTCGACCAGTGCTTCCCCGAATTCAAGCCGTTCCTCGGCGAATGCCGGTTCCAGGATTGCCAGCACGACAGCGAACCCGGCTGCGCGGTGATCGCGGCGGTGCAGGCGGGAACGATCAGGGCCACCCGCTTCGAGAGCTACGCGAAGCTGAGGGACGAACTCACGGATTCGGAGGACCATCAGTGGTGACGGCGGCGGACTCGATGATGGACGCGGCGCGTCGGTGGGTCCTGCGCGCCGCACTCTTGGTGGCGACCCTCGTCTTCCCGCTTGAAGCGCAGGCGGGGAAGGCCGCGTTCGATGCAGGGATGCGGCTGATGCGGGAGAACAAGCCCGCGCAGGCCGAGTCGCAGTTCGAACGCGCCATCGAGCAGGACGGTCGCAACGGCCTCTATCATCTCTGGCTGGGCAACGCCATCGGGTCGCAGGTCTCTGACGCCAGCACCGTGCGCCAGCCGTTCATGGCGCGCCGGATCAAGGCCGAGTTCGAGCGCGCGGTCGAACTCGATCCCGCACTGCTCGATGCGCGCGACGGGCTCGTCGGCTTCTACCTCCAGGCCCCGGGCTTCATGGGCGGCAGCCCGGCGAAGGCGCGCGAGCAGCAGCGCGAGATCGCGAGTCGCAGTCCGTACCGCGGCCACCTCGCGGCGGCCAACATCGCCGCCTTCCAGAAGGACACCGCCGGCGTCGAGCGTTCCCTCCGTGCCGCCATCGCCGCCGCCCCGGACAGCGTGAGGGCCGTGATCGCGCTCGCCCAGCGCCAGCAGCAGTGGGGACGCATCCCCGCCGCATTCGCCACGCTCGAGGATGCGCTCAAGGCCCGGCCAGCCGATATCGCGTTGCGATTCCAGCTCGGCCGCCTGGCCGCGTCCACCGGACAGCAACTGCCCCGCGGCGAGCAGGTCCTGCGCGCCCTCGCCGCGGAGCCCGATTGGACGCCCGAGAACTCGCGTCCGAGCCGCGCCGCCGTGCACTACCGGCTCGGCATGATCCTCGAGAAGCAGTCGAAGAGGCCCGACGCGAAGGCCCAGTATGAGCGCGCCATCGTGCTCGACCCGCAGCTCAAGGTGGCGAAGGACGCCCTGGCGGCGCTGCGATAGCTGGCAGAAGGCAGGAGGCAGAAGGGGCGGCCGCACGGCCGCCCCTCTTTCATCCTTCACCCTTCATCGGCCGTTCAAGGGCTGAGCCGCTCCAGCCTCCATCCCCCACGTTGCGGCACATACCGCAACCGGTCGTGCAGTCGACTCGGCCGACCCTGCCAGAACTCGAACGCATCCGGCACCACGCGGTAGCCGCCCCAATGGGGCGGAAGGGGGACGTCCTCGCCCGGGTACTGGCGGTCCAGCTCCGCGTGCCGCGCCTCAAGGCCCTCGCGACTCACGATCACCGAACTCTGCGCGGAGGCCCACGCCCCCAGTCGGCTCCCACGCGGCCGCTGCCGGAAGTACGCTTCCGACTCCGCGGCGGCGATCCGCTCCACGCGGCCCTCGATCCGGACCTGCCGTTCGAGCGGACCCCACCAGAAGCAGATCGCCGCGCGCGCGCCGTCCCGGTCGAGCTCCTGCCCCTTCCGGCTCCGATAGTCGGTGAAGAAGACGAAGCCGCGCGCGTCGGCCTCCTTGAGGAGCACGGTGCGCACGCTCGGTCGCCCTTGCGCGTCGGCGCTCGCGAGCGCCATCGCGTTGGGCTCGTGCACCTCGGCGGCGCGCGCCTGCTCGAACCAGTGGTGGAACTGCGCGAGCGGATCGGCGGCGACATCACGCTCGTCCAGTTGCTCGCGGCGGTACTCCTCTCGGAGATGGGCGATGCTCATGCCGAAAGCTCCGTCCGAGCGGGGCGCCACGGCAAGTCCGCGCGGCCCCGATGCCCTGCGAGGGGCTCCCTGACCCCGGAACCTTTGCATCCGGCCGGGATTTGTGAGACGTTCCCATGATGACCGACACCCCAGAGTCCGGCGCACGCCCGGCCGCCCCTCCCGAGTTCTCCAACGCCGCCCTTGGCGCCATGGACGACGTCTACCGGTTCGCCCGATCGCTGACGCGCGACGTGAGCGATGCCGAGGACGTCGTGCAGGATACGTATCTGCGCGCCTTCCGCTCCTGGCACACGTTCGAGCCCGGGACCGACATTCGGCGCTGGCTCTTCACCATCGCGCGCAACGTCTTCCTGCGGTCACGGGAGCGCGCGCAGCGTGAGGTGACGCTCGACGACGATGCCACCGCCGCCGCCGAAGCGAGTCAGGCGCAGGAGGCGTGGGTGCGCGGCGGGCTCGACCCGATCCTCGATCGCGCCGACCTCGGGCCGGCGATCACCGCCGCGCTCGATGCGCTCCCCGAGGCGTTCAAGAGCGTCGTCGTGCTCGTCGATCTCGAGGACCAGCCGTACGAGGCCGCCGCCGAGGTACTCGGCGTGCCGGTCGGCACGGTCCGGTCACGCCTGTTCCGCGGCCGGAAGCTCCTGCAGCAGAGTCTCGCCCAGCACGCCCGCGATGCCGGCCTCATCACCGATCGCGCTTCCCGGAGTCCTGCATGACGCACGACCAGCATCACCACGATCACGCGCCCCTCGACTGCGACGCGGCGCTGGAGAAGCTCTTCGACTTCCTCGACGGGGAGGTGGACGACACGCTCGAGGCGCGCCTCAAGGCGCATGTCGCCGGCTGCAAGCACTGCTTCGAGACCGCCGACTTCGAGCGGCGATTCCTCGAGGTCGTGCACCGGGCGCGCGACGAGGCGAAGTGCCCGAAGGTCGTTCGCGAGCGCGTCCTCGCCACGCTGCGCACCGAGGGGCTCGGGGCGTGACCGTCCCTGACGGGACGAAGGCACACCGCGCGGACGCCAGGAGGTTCACTGCGCTGCGCGCCGCCGTGCTCACCGTGAGCGACTCCCGCACCCTCGAGACGGACGAGTCGGGGCGGTACCTGCGCGAGGCGCTCTCAACGGCGGGTCACACGGTCCAGGCGTCCGACCTGCTGCCGAACGACGAGGCGCAGGTGCTGACGCGCCTCGTCGACTGGCTCGGCCGCGACGAGCTTGACCTGATCATCGTGACCGGTGGCACCGGTCTCGGCTCACGCGACCGCACCATCGAGGTCGTGCGCCCTTTGTTCGACAAGGAGATGCCCGGCTTCGGCGAACTGTTCCGGATGCTGAGCTTCAAGGAGCAGGTCGGGACCGCCGCGATCCTGAGTCGCGCGACGGCCGGGAGTGCGCGCGGAAAGCTGCTCGTCTCACTCCCCGGGTCGAAGGCCGCCTGCCAGCTGGCGATGGAGCGGATCATCATGGCGGAAGGCGCGCACGCGTTGCGCGAACTGAGGCGCTAAGGCAGAGGGCAGAAGGCCGAAGGAAGAAGGTAGAACGCAAAGCGGGCCCGGCGAGAGATCGCCGGGCCCGCTTCACCATCCCTTCGTCCTTCAGCCTACATCTTGCGCTAGCACCCCGGCCCGGCGAGCGCCGGATCGTTCGCGCGGGCGCGGACGAGGCACTCGCCTTGCGGGATCGGCATCACGCGCGCTACGAAGTGCGCGTTGTTGCCCGTCGTGATGTCGCGGGGCAGGTCGCCCAGACGATCGAACCGACGGTGATCGACCCAGCGGTGCCCCTCGGAGAGCAGGGAGAACCGGCGCTCGTACAGCAGCGCATCGATGAACTGCGCATCGGTCGAGCCGACCGTGACGGTGCTCGCGCCGAGTCCGCCCGAGACCGACCGGACGGTGTTGAGGTCGGCGATCGCGTTCGCCTTGTCGTTCGTGAACCACCGCGCCTCGGCGCGCAGGAGGATGAGCTCCTCGTTGCGGATGACCGGGACACGGGTGTTGTTGGCCGCGTACCGGTTCATCGCGAGATTGGTCGCGATGCCAAGGCTCTGCGGCGCATTGCGCGCCGTTGCGAGCACCGTCCACTTCGACGCGCGGAGGTCTCCCACCGCGATGTCCGTGGCGAACGACGGATGCGTCAGGTAGTCGGCATTCTGGCCGACGCCGTTCGTCGCGTCACCCGTCGCGGTGGAGTAGACGTGGTAGATGCCCGCGTCCATCGCCGCCGCGTTGGCTGCCGCGCCGTTCAGGAACGACGCAGCGAGCGCCGTCAGCGCCTGAGTGTAGAGCGCGTTGCCACCGCCACGCGTGGCGAAGTAGACCGACGCGCGCGCGCGGATGGCACGGTTGAACTGCCGGAACGTCGTCGGCGTGTTGAATCCAGCGAAGCCCGAGTGGAGCACGAACGGGAACGCCGCACCGCCTGCGCCGAGATCCGTATCGGCGCCGTCGAGCGTGCCGAGGATGTAGCGGTAGACGGAGTCGCGCGAGACGAACGGCGCGAGATCCGACGCGTTCTGGTTGATCTGCACCACGGCGCCGAGCGAGTCACGCCCCGCGATCACGTACAACAGCTCGAGCGCCTCGATGGTCCGCGCGAACCCGAGGGCCGCGCTCTGCTGCGTGGCCGACAGGGTCGTGCTCCCGTTCACGACGTTCTTGAAGTTGAAGATGTCGCGCAGGTTCCCGTAGTTGCCGCCCCACACGCCCACCGCGAAGCCGGTCGGGTCGAGGCGATTCTGTCCAGAGAGTCCGATCAGGTAGTGCGAGGTGTTGCGCCCCTCGTTCGGGGTGTAGATGTAGCCCTCGCGACCGAACCGGGCGGTGGCGGTGATGTACGCCCCCAATCCGCCGCGGAGCTGGCGCGTGATGCCCGTCGCCTGCAACTGCAGCGCGCCCGGGTCGGCCGACGCTCCCGCCACCGTCGGCGAGTTCGGGTTGGGGATCGAGAGTGGATCGGCGCTGCAGGCCGCGGCGACGAACGCCACGCCGGTCAGTCCGAGGATGAGTCCCTTCTTCATGGAGTTCCTCATTGGTCAGTACCCGATGTCGACGCTGAAGAAGAACTGGCGGCTCGTCGGGAACGGCGCGAGGTCGATGAAACGGTTGAAGTTCGTGTTGCCGAAGTTGTTGAACTCCGGATCGTACGACCAGTAATCGGTCTTGACCCAGAGGTTGCGGCCGCTGAGCGAGACGCGCAGGTCCTTGGCGCCCTTCAGCCAGGTGTTCACGAACGTGTTCGGCGCCTGGTACGAGACCGTGATCTCGCGGAGCTTCAGGAACGTCCCGGGCTGGATGTAGACGCGACTGTCGCCGGTCGCGAACGTGTCATTGTACCGATACAGGCCCTTGGTCGTGCCGCGGAACGGCTCGTCGAAGTCGCGCGAGTTGCCGCCCTCGTCCCAGAGGTTGTTCGTCATGTTCGACACGAGACCGCCGTTGCGCCAGTCGAACAGCGTCGACATGGTCCAGCGGCCGTACGTGAAGTCGTTGGTGAACTGCGTCTGGTGGTACGGATTCGCATCGCCGACGATCGTGTCGGCCACCGAGAAGCCGCCCGTGCCGTTCGGGCGCAGCGGGGCGTTCGCCCACACCAGCGTCGAACGAAGACCCGAGGCGATGCGGTTGCGGCCGTACGTGGCGCCGAAGGAACCCGGCACCGCGAAGTCCGGCACGACCGCGCCGTTCACGAGCAGGTTGTCCACGGTCTGCTCGTTCGCCGTGTAGTTGATGCGCGACGTCCAGGTGAACTGGCCGCGCTGCACCGGGATGCCGGTGATGCCGAACTCCCAGCCCTTCACCGACATCTGGCCGCCGTTCACGATCTGCTGCGCCAGGCCCGACGACGGCGGCAGCGGGAAGGTGAGGAGGAGGTCCGTGATGACGCGGCTGTAGTTCGTGAGCTCGAAGTTGATGCGCTGGTTGAGGAACGAGGCATCGATGCCGATGTCCGTCTCGCTCATCGTCTCCGGCGTGATCGCCGGGTTGCCGAGCGTGCCGGCCGAGACGAGGCCCGAGCGGCCGTCGATGATGCCGGCATTCGCGAAGAGCACGTCGCGGTCCGCATAGCGCGGCCGGTTGCCCGACTGGCCCCACGAGGCGCGGAGCTTGATCTCATCGGTGTACTGCGAGGCCCACCAGGGCTTCTCGAAGCGATACGCCGCCGAGTACTTCGGGAACAGGTAATACTTCTCCTGGTCGCCGTTCGCCGACGAGCGGTCCATGCGGAAGCCGATCGCGACCGAGAGCGCCTCGTTGAGGAGGAGCGCCTGCTCGTTCAGGTACAGCGACTGGTCCCGGAACTCCTGGCGACCGTCCTCGACCACTGTCTCGGCGGCACCGGCCGAGAGGCCGACCGTCGGGAGAAGGCCGCGGCCGCGCGTCCGGTAGGTCTTCAGGCGCTGCTCTTCCGCCGTCCCGCCGAAGGAGGTCGTCAGGCTGTTGATCCAGGGAAGCGTCGGCGTCCAGGTGTGGACGACGTTGACGCTCTGGTTCATCTGCATCACCTGCGACGTCGAGACCGAGCTCGTGCCGGCGAAGTTGTCGTTCGGCTCGAACTGGAGGAACGGTGGCGAGAAGCCGATGCCGTCCTGGTGGAAGCGGTCGAGGCCGGCCTGGTACGAGACGTTGACATTGTGCTGCGCGTTCGAGAAGGCCTGGTACGCGAAGCGGACGTTGCCCGTCTGGCGCCACACCTCTTCGTTGTTCTTGATGTACTCGGCGTTCGCGAACGGGTTCGACACCGACGTGCCGCCGGCGTAGAACGGGTTCACCGGCCACGAGCCGTCAGCCTGGCGGCGGAAATCCATGACGTGGGGGATGTACCCCAGATCATAGGTCGGCGAGATGCCGGCATTGTTGTTGTTCGTGATGCCGCGCTGATTGAAGTTGCGCGTCACGCCGAGGCCGGCGGAGATCGTCACCTTCGTGCCGATCGTCTGGTCGATGTTCATGCGGCCCGAGGTGCGGCGCGCGCCTGTGCGGAGCATGATGCCGGCCTCCTGCTTGTCGCTCACCGACGCGAAGTACTTCGTGTTGCCCGCGCCACCGCGCGTCGAGAGGATCGTCTCGAACGTCGGGTCGGTGCGGCCGAAGAGCTGCTGCTCGTAGTCGTAGTTGGAGCAGTTCGGGTTGCACGCCGCCTGCGCCTCATCGAGCGCGGCCGCGTTGCCGATCCAGGTGAAGTCGGTGCCGCCCGGGACGAGCGCGTTGATGTCGTCCCAGTGCCGGAATCCGATCTTGCGATAGAGCGCCGCGGTCCCGACGCGCTGCGTCAGGTTCCAGCTCGGCGCGCCGGAGCGGCCGCGCTTGGTCGTGATCACCACGACGCCGTTCGTCGCGCGCGAGCCGTAGATGGCCGAGGCCGCCGCCGACTTGAGCACTTCGACCGACTCGATGTCCGACGGGTTGATGTCGGCGAGACGGTTGACCGCGTTGTCCTGGCCACCGCCGACGCCGCCGCCGGCGCGCGAGATCGAGTTCGCCGCGTTCGGGATCGACGCGTTCGAGACGATGACGCCGTCGATGACGTAGAGCGGGTCGCCCTGCCCGAGGATCGACGTCGCGCCACGGATCTGCACCTGGGCACCACCGCCCGGCGCGCCGTTGTTCTCGAAGATGCGCGCGCCGAGGATCTTGCCCGAGAGCTGATTCTCGATCGAGCGCGCCGGGACGCGGTTGAGCTCCTCGGCGTTCACCGCGGCGACCGGGGTCGTCGCGTTGCGGCGATCCACCGTCGTCGCCTGACCCGTCACCGTCACGCCCTCGAGCTGCAGGACGTCCTTCTCAAGTGCGAAATCCTGCGTGGTCGCGTTCGCCGCGACCTTCACCGACATGCGCTTGAAGCCGATCGCGCGCACCAGGAGCGTGACTTCGCCCGCCGGAACGCGAAGGCGGTACTCACCGCTCTCGTTGGAGCGCGCCCCGATGGGCTGCCCCAATACCGTGACGCTGGCCTCAGCGAGTGGTGCGCCGCCGACCTGCGTGACCTTGCCGGTGACCTCTCGCGTCCCCTGCGCCTGCACGTTCGATCCACCGAACGCCAGGGCAAGTGCGAGGATCGCCGCGACGAGTTTCCTCGTTCCCACGTGACCTCCAAGATTGGTAAGGGTGTACCGCGTTGTACCTTGCGTCACACTACGCATGTCACTGTCGTCGATCCGTGACATCGGCAGGGCGCTCGCCCGGCCGGTAATGTGCCGAACGGAAAAGGCACCATTTCGGCGAAGTCCGCAAGTATCGGATATATGATTGACCTGACCGATTGGTCAGGAGCGGAATGTCGCGTTCGACCCTGCCAGCGTTGAACCCTGAGGCACGACCGGTGTACCATCCGCGAATGACGCGCCGCATGAAGTCCGCGATTCTCCTCGCCGCCGCATTCCTCCTCGCCGGTCGGGTCGACGCCCAATGGGCGAACCCGAATCGGGCGGCTGCCCCCGCGCCCCCGCCGCGCACCACCGGAGTGATCGACGGGGTCGTCTCGGACACCTCGCTACGGCCCGTCTCGTTCGCCGAGGTCAGCGTCCTCAGGACGGAGATCAAACTCCAGACAAATTCGCAGGGCCGTTTCCGCTTCAACGACGTGCCCGCGGGCCAGTACCTCCTCATCGTCCGTCGCATCGGCTTCCGGCCCATCTCCTCGATCATCCAGGTGGGCGTGCGCGATACGCTCCGGCTCTCCTTCACGATGGAGCCGGCCATCCAGACGATGGACCGCGTCGTCGTCACCGAGGAGCGTCGGTCGCTGCGCATGATCGAGTTCGAGAAGCGTCGTGAGCAGGGGTGGGGCTTCTTCCTCACGGAAGAGCAGATCACCAAGCGCAATCTCCCAGTCTCGGCGGACTACCTGCGTCTCGCGCCGAGCATCTCGCTCGCGCCCACGCCCAACGCCTCGGGCAACCCGGACCTCGTCGCCATCAGCAAGCGCGAAGGTGGATCGATCTACGGGGATGGCGCCGGTGCCTGTGCGGTCCAGATCGTGGTCGACAACGTCCCCATGCCCCCGCGCTTCCCGCTCGAGCTCCTCCCCAACCCGCGCGAGATCGCGGGAATCGAGGTCTACAGCGGCCCTGCCACGGTCCCCGCGCAGTTCAACGGACTCGATCGCCGCTGCGGAATGGTGTTGATCTGGACCAAGGATGGGCCGTAGCAGGAGGAGGAGGGAATAAGGCGGAAATAAGAACAGGGGCGGCAGATGCAATGCGCGGGCGGCTCCCGGAATGGGTGCCGCCCGCGTCTTCGTCCCTCTGCCCGCCACGCTCGCTGCCCGTTCCTTCGCCGCGCCCCTCGCTCCTCAGGCCAGCTCGAGGCTCCACTCCACCGGCAACGCCGGGTCGAGGCTGTCGCGCACGCTACAGTACTTCGTCACCGCGAGCTCGATCGCCCGCTCCGCGTGCACGCGTTCGATGCCTGCGCCCCGGATGCGGTACTGCAGGTGGATCCGCACGAGTCGCGCCGGCACGGCGTTCGCGCGCTCGCCGCGCACCTCGACCGTCATCCCCTGCACCGGCGTGCGGCGCTTCTCGAGGATGTCCACGATGTCCACGCCCGTGCACGACGCCAGCGCGCTGAGCAGCGTATCGACCGGGCCCGGTCCGGTGAGCGCGTCCGCGTCGATGCGGATCGCGCGCTCGCTCCCCAGCCGGCTAGCGTCGAACCGGTGATCGCCGTCCCAGCGCACGACGACGTTGTTGACCTTCTTCGGTGCGTCCTCGCTCACGGTGCGTTCCCCTTCTTGATCGGTGTGCGGACGGCATTCCCCCACTCGGTCCAGCTGCCGTCGTAGTTGCGGACCGTCGGATAGCCCAAGAGGTACTGCAGCACGAACCAGGTGTGCGACGAGCGCTCGCCGATCCGGCAGTACGTCACGATCTCCTGGGTCGGCGACAGTCCCGCTTCGCCCTCGTAGATCGCGCGAAGCTCGGCGGCGGCCTTGAACGCCCCATCCGGATCGGCCGCGCGCGCCCACGGCACGTTGCGCGCGCCCGGGATGTGCCCGCCGCGGAGCGTCCCCTCCTGCGGATAGTCGGGCATGTGGGTCCGCTCGCCCGTGTACTCGGGAGTGGAGCGCACGTCGATCATCGCGCCGTTGGCCAGTTGGTGCTTGAGCACCTCGGGCAGGAAGGCGCGGATCCGCGAATCGTCGCGCGGCGGTGCCACGTAGGTCGTCGCGGGGAAGCGCGGCACGTCGGTCACCATCGCGCGACCCTCCGCCTCCCACTTCGCGCGTCCGCCGTCGAGGAGCCGCGCGTTCCGGAACCCGAAGAGTTCGAACACCCAGAGCGCGTACGCCGCCCACCAGTTGTTCTTGTCCCCGTAGAGGATCACCGGCGTGGTCGTGTCGATCCCCTTCGCGCGCAGCAGCGCGGTGAAGCCGTCGGGCGCGATGTAGTCGCGCTCCACCGGGTCGTTCAGGTCGGCGTGCCAGTCGATCTTCTGCGCACCGGGGATGTGGCCCATCTCGTAGAGCAGCACGTCCTCGTCGCTCTCGAGGATCCGGAGCGACGGATCGCCCAGGTGCGCCGCGAGCCAGTCGGTGCTCACGAGCTTCTCGGGGTGGGCGTACCCCTTCGCCGCGATCGCGGCCTCGGTCTCAGGTGTCATGCCCGGAAGTTAGCGGATGGCACTGCGGCCGAAGGGGAGCCGGTTCAGCGCGACCCGCCCGTTGGTGATCACGATCAGCACATCCTGGAGGCGCGCCGGGTCCTCGAGCGGGTTCGCCTCCAGCACGATCAGGTCCGCCTCCAACCCCTCGGCCACGCGGCCCGTGCGGTCAGCGATGCCGAGGAGCTCGGCCGCTCCGCTCGTCGCGGCGGCGAGCGCCTCCACCGGCGTGAGTCCGAGGCCATGGAATCGCATCACTTCGTGCGCGATGCGCGTGAGGCTCTCCGGGCCGTAGTCGGTGTCGGCGCCGGTCGCGAGGCGGATCCCCAGAGCATGCGCCCGACGGATGGTCTCCTCAAGGCGCGGCGCCATGTGCTGGCCGCGGAGCACGAGCACCGGGTCGTCATAGTCGCCGCCGGGCTGCGTCAGGTCCACCACCGTCGAAAGCGTTGGGACGAACCAGGTCCCCTGCGCCTTCATCAGGCGCAGGGTGGAGTCGGAGAGATACGTGCCATGCTCGATGCTACGCACTCCGGCGGCGACCGCCGCGTACGCGCCTTCGTCGCCGTGCGCGTGCGCCATCACCGGCACGTTGCGCGTGGCGGCCTCTTCCACGATCGCCCGCAGCTGCGCCTCGTCGTAGACCTGCTTGCGCGGATCGGTGTCCGGCAGGCCCGCACGCTCGGTGCCGCGCGTCTTGATCCAGTCGACGCCTCGGTCGAGGTTCACGCGCACCAGGGCGCGCAACTGCTCGGGGGTGTTCACGCCACCGGCGAGCGCACCAAGTCGCGGGTCCGCCAGCACCGTCTCCCCGAGGTTCGGGGAGACGAAGACGCCAGTGGCGAGTACGTCCGGCGCGGCGATCTGGCCCGCGCGTGCCTGGTCGCGCATCGCGACGTCCTGGAACGCCGGGACACTCGCCGAGCGCACCGTGGTGACGCCCGAGTGGAGGGCGCGGCGCGCGTTGGCGAGCGTCGCGATGTGCGTATGCGCATCGATGAGCCCGGGCGCGACCCAGCGTCCCTGCAGGTCGATCACCATCGCGTCGGCCGGGGCCTGGGCGCCGGCGCGGATGCTCCGGATGCGACCGTTGCCGATGAGGATCGTCGCGTCGCGGACGACGGTCGCGGTGCGGCCGTCGACGACGTTCGCATGTGTCAGCGCGAGCGTGGGGGCGGGTGCGGCGGCGGCCTGCGCCGCGAGCGGTGACGCAAGGAGACTGGCCGCGACGAGCAGGGCGGGGGAGCGGAGCGATGCGCGCATCGAGGAGGGCGGCGAGGGGGGCGGTATCGTCGGGTGGTCGGCGACCCACGAGGCCGGACGCTGGTCACGACTATGACTCTTGGCCCGACGCGGGGAGCGACCGAGTAGAATGTACCAGCGTCGCTCGCGCATCGCGCCGCGACCGATCCCCCCAACGCGCAAGGATCCACGATGGGCCAGTTCGAGAAGCACGTCTTCGTCTGCACCGGCGGCAAGACCTGCACGTCGCAGGATTCCGCGGCGACCTTCGCGCTCCTGAAGGAGGGGCTCCGCGTGGCCGGCGTCGCCCAGCGGGTACGCGTGAACCACTCGGGCTGCATGGGCCAGTGCGGTCACGGGCCCATGGTCGTCGTCTACCCCGAGGATGTGTGGTACCACGGCGTCGATGTGGACGCTGCGCAGCGGATCCTCGACGAGCACCTCCTCGGGGGCGCGCCCGTCGAGTCGCTTCGCTACGTCGCGCCGCCGGGGGAGAACAAGGTCCCGAAGCCGGACGCGTGATGGTCGCGCACCCCGAGCTGCTTCCCGCCGTCATGGAGCCGTACACCCGCCATGTGATCGTCTGCACCGGAGGCTACTGCACCACCGACCGCAAGGGCCGCGCGATCTATTCGCAACTGGCGAGCCTGCTGCAGCGCGAGGACCTGCTCTTCGGCCCGCAGCGCGTGAAGCGCTCCGAGGTGCCCTGCCTCGGGGTCTGCGCCGGCGGACCGATCGTCGTGGTCTATCCCGAGGGCACCTGGTACGCGCACGTCACGCCGGAGCTGCTCGAGCGGATCGTGGTGGAGCACCTGAAGGGCGGCCAGGAGGTTCGTGATGCCGTCTTCCATCGGCTTGCGAAGGATGAAGGCTGAAGGAAGAAAGGGGCGAGGCCGTACGGCCTCGCCTCCTCCATCCTTCCACGTTCATCGCGCCATCAGTCGCGCCACGCGCTCCTCGGTGGAGGGGTGCGTGGAGAAGAGACTCGAGAACCCCCCCGCGCCCGCCAGCGGGTTCACCATCGCGAGCGGCGCCATCGCCGGTGCGACGTCCATCGGGATCCGCTTCGCATACGCGTCGAGCTTCTGCAGCGCGCCGGCGAGTCCCTGCGGCCGGCCGGCGATCTCCGCCCCCACCGCGTCCGCCTTGAACTCGCGCTGGCGGCTGATCGCGAACTGGATCAGCATCGCCGCGATCGGCGCGACGATGATCATCGCGAGCGCGGCGAGCGGGTTCCCGCCCTCTTCGTCGGACGACCGGCCCCCGCCGAGGATCATGCCCCACTGCGCGATGCTCGCGAGGCTCGAGATCGCCCCCGCCATCGTCGCGGTGATCGTCTGCAGCAGCATGTCGCGGTTCTTGATGTGCGCGAGCTCGTGCGCGATCACGCCCTCGAGTTCAACGCGATCGACGACGCGCATGAGACCGCGCGTCACGCACACCACCGCGTGCTCCGGGTCGCGGCCGGTCGCGAACGCGTTCGGCTGGTCGTGCGGTGCGATGGCGACGGTCGGCATCGGCAGGCCGGCTCGCTGCCGCAGCCGGTCCACCATCTCGTACAGCTCGGGCGCCTGCGCCCGTTCCACGACCTGTGCGCCGTAGGAGCGCAGGACCATCGAGGCCGAGTTCCAGTACATGAACAGGTTCATCCCGCCGCCCAGTACGAGCGCGATGACGAGCCCGGTCATGCCGCCGAACGAGGCGCCGAGCGCTCCGAAGAGGGCGGTGAGACCCGCCATCAGGACGAAGACCTTCACGTTGCTCATCACGCGCTCCGACAAGGGGTTGGCTACGCCCGCCACGGTGGCGGTCTCGCGGCATCTGGGAGCCGAATGAAGCAACCCGGATGCCAGTTCCCCGTCGATCGGGACCGGCAGCCAACCCCTTGTCCTGCAACGGCTTGCTAGCGCCTCACCTCGCCTGAGTACTCCAGCGTGGCCGTCGGTGGCAGTGCACCGAAGTTCGCTGCGCCAGAGAGGCGGCCATTGCCGGTCATGTTGGCGTAGCGTCCGGTGCCTGACTGCACCGTCCACGTCCCGGCCAGCGTGCCGGCAGTGGGGCTGCTGAAGGTAATTGTGGCGTCGCCGGTCACCGTGATCGTACCGTGCGCGCCGGTCAGCGTGCGTGCGAACGTCACTGGGACGACGGGCTGGTCGAGCGGTCCTCCGAACGTGAGCGTCTCATTCGTCGTGCCGGCGTCGCCGACCGCACCCGTGAGCGTGAAGGTGCCTTCGGACGTGGTCTCGCCCGTCAGAGACTGTTCGATGGTGATTCGCACGGAGGTATCCTCGTCGCTGGAGAAGAGCTCGCAGCCGGTGGCGGCGAGCAGGAAGGGAAGGGCGAGCAGGGTCGTGGTCCGGCGCATGGAGCCTCCTGAGGGTGAGTGCCGCGGCGCATCAGCGCTTGGCCTCAGGGTCGCATGGGTCGACGGTGGCCCGCACCACCCGCGTGAGGGGTGCGGACGGGTGGTGCGCGGTCCGACGCTCAGTCGCGCAGTCGCCAGTGGCGCGGTGTATCCGCGTCCGCCTCGACCGGCACGAACTGCTGCTCGGGATCGGGCATGAGGTCGCGCAATGTCGCCGAGACGCGGACGTCGGCGACGCGTGCGCCGTGCGCCAGGGCGAGCAATGCGTCGAGCGAGGCGGGCAGCGGCAGGTCGGTGCGTCGGTCGCAGGCGCCCACATGAAGCGCCAGCGTACCCACGCGGCCCCGACCCAGCGCGCGGAGCTCGCGCGCGGCGCGGAGGGCGCGCGCGGGGGAGTCGAACACCGCGAGCCACCCTTCGGGGAGGGCGTGAACGCGCTGCGCGCTCGCGCCGTCGAGCACGCGACGCGTCTCGGCGTCGAGCCGGCGGCCGCCGCCATGGAGGAGGACCGCGACCCACGCGTCCGGGACCGTCGGTCGCACCGGTCGCTCGATGAAGTCGCGCACCGCCTCGGCGATCGTTTCGTGATCGACCCAGATGAGGTGGTCGGCTCCGGGGAGCTCCAGCCACTGCGCATTCGGGATCTCTGCTGCGAGATACCGGCCCGCCTCGACCGGTACGACGGCATCCTCGGTGCGATGGATCACCAGCGTGCGGACGCCGACATGGGGCAGGAGGGGGCGGACGTCGAGTTCGCCGAGTGCGCTGAGCAGCCGACGCACGTCTCCCGGGCTCGAGGCGCTGCGCAGATAGCGACCCCACCAGTCGCGGAACTCCGGGTCGGCCTCGCGCGAGGGTGCGTACATCTCGACAGCGACGGTCCCGCCCCAGCCGGCGACGAGACGCTCCTTCCGCGCCTCGAAGGCCTCGCGTGTCCGCGCCCACGTCGGCTCTTCCCCATCGCGGACCGTCGTCGCGATGGCTCCGAACAGGATCAGACCTTCGACGAGCTCCGGATGCGAGGATGCGAGCAGGATCGAGACCGCGCCGCCGGCAGAGGATCCGAGCATGAAGGTCTTCTCCGCTCCCTCGGCCGCGAGCATGGCGCGAAGGTCCTCGACCGTCTCGTGCAGCGCCGGCGGCGAATCGACACGATCGGAGAGACCCGTGCCGCGCAGGTCCGGGAGGAAGACGCGCGCGAAGCGGCCCAGTCGCTCGAAGAAGGCGAGCGACTCGGGGAGCGAGAGCATCGCCTCGATATGCGAGGTGAAGCTCGGGATGAAGACGAGGTTGACCGGGCCGTCACCGATGACGGTGTACGCCAGTGCGACGCCGTCGCGGCGGACGTAGCGCACCGGAGTTCGCGCGACGGGTGCCGCCGCGAGCGGTGCGACCTCGGTCGCGAGGAGTCCGGCCGCGATGGCGGCACGCACCGCCTGGATGCGCGACGAGACGCCGAGCCTCTCGTAGATCCGCTTGTTGTACCAGCGGACGGTCTCAGGCTTGAGTCGCAGGCGCGACGCGATCTCGCGGTCGCTCAGTCCTTCACCGAGGAGGCGAAGGACCTGGAGGTCGCGCGGTCGCCATCCGGCCGAGGTCGCCATTGTCGGGAGCTGAGGAAGGAGTGCCGCCGAAGAGGATACCGAGCGGCACCGCCGCGGGCCAGCGGCGCCGTTGCTGCCCGCCCGCGGCGCCGCTAGCGTTCGCGTGTGACCAACCCATTCGACGCCCGCCGTGACCTCCTCGGCGCTGCCACGAAATTCATCCTCGAAGCCCCGAAGTCGCCCGAGCCGGCGCCCTTCGAGCCGCCTCGCCTAACCCTCGCCGCCCTGGAGAAGATCAAGATGTCCCGTTCGCGCGACCGCATCCTTGCCAACCTCGAGGAGATGTACACCGACGCCTTCAAGCGCGCGAAGGAATCCGGCGACGAGGCGCAGATGGCCTCGCTCGACTTCGCCTATCGTCGCGAGCAGCTCTACTTCGAGATCCTGCTCGACGTGCGGGACGCCGTCGAGAAGCGCTGAGCGGCCGATGCTGCTCAAGACCCTCGCCGTCGCCGCCATGGCCGTCAACGTCGTGATCGTGAACGCGAGGGTCTGGACCGGGGACGCGCGTCGTCCGTGGGCGGACGCCGTCGCCGTCGAAGGGGACCGCATCAAGGCCGTCGGCTCGAGCGCCGAGATCATGAAGCTCGCTGCCGGCGCGCGCGTGATCGACGCGCATGGCGCGATGGTCGTCCCCGGCTTCACCGACACGCACGTGCACTTCATCGACGGCGGGTTCCGGCTCGCCTCGGTGCAGTTGCGCGACGCCCGCACGCCGGCGGAGTTCGTGGCGCGCATCAAGGCCTTCGCCGCGACGGTCCCGAAGGGCACCTGGATCCTCGGCGGCGACTGGGATCACATGAACTGGGGGGGCGAGCTCCCCACGCGCGCCTGGCTCGATTCCATCACCCCCGAGCATCCGGTGTTCGTCACGCGGCTCGACGGGCACATGTCGGTCGCGAACTCGCTCGCGTTGCGACTCGCCGGCGTGACGCGTGCCACGGCCGATGTCGCGGGCGGCGAGATCGTGCGCGATGCCGTGGGTGAACCAGCCGGCGTGTTCAAGGACAACGCGACCTCCCTCGTCGAACGCGTGATCCCGCCGCCGAGCGCGGAGCTGAACGACCGCGCGCTCGAGGCGGCCATGTCGTACGTCGCCGCACAGGGCGTGACCGCGGTGCACAACATGGGCAGCTGGGACGACCTCGCGACCTTCGAGCGGGCGCACGCCGCGGGGCTGCTCCGGACGCGCATCTACGCCGCGGTCCCGCTCGCCACCTGGGCACGCCTCGCGGAGTACGTGAAGCGCCATGGTGGAACCGGGGACGGCTGGTTCCACTACGGCGCGCTCAAGGGATTCGTCGACGGCTCGCTCGGCTCGCACACCGCGGCGATGCTCGAGCCCTTCACCGACGCGCCGAACGATCGCGGCTTCTACGTCACCAGCAACGAGGACCGCTACGCCGCCATCAAGGGGGCCGACGCGGCGGGACTGCAGGTGTTCGTGCACGCGATCGGCGACCGCGCCATCCGCGAGCAGCTCGACATCTTCCGGCGCGTCGCCGAGGAGAACGGCGCGCGGGACCGCCGCTTCCGCATCGAGCACGCGCAGCACATCGCCCCCGCCGACATCGCGCGCTTCGCTCCGCTCGGCGTGATCGCGTCGATGCAGCCGTATCACGCGATCGACGACGGCCGCTGGGCCGACCGCGTGATCGGCTCGGAACGCGCGAAGGGGACCTACGCCTTCCGGTCGCTGTTGGACGCCGGCGCGAAGGTCGCGTTCGGGTCGGACTGGTTCGTCGCACCGCCGACGCCGCTGGAGGGGATCTACGCCGCGGTCACGCGTCGCACGCTCGACGGTGCGCACGACCCCGACGGTTGGGTGCCCGGCGAGCGGATCACGGTCGAGCAGGCGTTGCGCGCCTACACGGCGACCGCGGCCTACGCCGGGTTCGACGAGGGGCAGCGCGGCGTGCTCAGGGCGGGGATGCTCGCCGACCTCGTGATGCTCGACCGCGACCTCACGCGGATCCCGGCGCCCGAGATCCGCGAGGCGAAGGTGCTGCTCACGATGGTCGGCGGGAAGGTCGTCTTCGAGCGCTGATCAGAGCGCCTCGAACCGCGCCTGGAAGAACCGAAGGTACCGGGGTTCGTATGTCATCCGAAGCCCGCGGACCTTGTCGCGTCCCTCGTACACCGCCTTCACCGACTCGGCGATCACGTCCATGTGCGCCTGCGTGTACACGCGTCGCGGGATCGTGAGTCGCGTGAGTTCGAGCTTCGGCCGGTGGTGGTCGCCGCTCTTGGGGTCGCGGCCCGCGCTCACGATGCCGCGTTCCATCGCGCGGATCCCCGAGTCGAGATAGAGTTCCGCCGCGAGCGTCTGCGCCGGGAACTGGTCCTGCGCCAGGTGCGGATAGAAGCGCTTGGCGTCGAGGAAGATCGCATGGCCCCCCACCGGCTCCATCATCGGGATGCCCCACTCCTCGAGCAGCATCCCCAGGTATCGCACCTGCCCGATGCGCGAGCGGATGTGCGCATCCTCGACCGACTCGGCGATGCCGATCGCCATCGCCTCCATGTCGCGGCCGGCGAGCCCACCGTAGGTGTGCAGTCCCTCGAACACCACGACGAGGTTCCGCATCTCCTCGAAGAGCGGGAAGTCGTTCACCGCCACCCACCCGCCGATGTTCACCAGCGAGTCCTTCTTGGCGCTCATCCACGCGCCGTCGGTGTAGGAGCAGAACTCGAGCAGGATCTCGGCGATCCGCTTCGTGGCGTACCCCGCCTCGCGTTCCTGGATGAAGTAGGCGTTCTCCACCGCGCGCGTCGCGTCGAGGAAGAGCTTCACGGCGTGCCGGTCGCACCAGGCGCGGAGCGCCTTCACGTTCGCCATCGACACCGGCTGGCCGCCGGCCATGTTCACGGTGGCGCCGAGCGAGATGTAGGCGATCCGCGCGGCCCCCTCGCGCGCCACGAGCGCATCGAGCTTGGCGAGATCGACGTTCCCCTTGAAGTCGCCGCGATGCTGCGGGTCGTGGGCCTCGTCGACGATGACGTCGACGAAGGTGCCGCCGGCCATCTCCTGATGGAGGCGCGTGGTGGTGAAGTACATGTTCCCCGGCACGAACTGCCCGGGGGTGATCGCACTGCGCGAGATGAGGTTCTCCGCGCCGCGCCCCTGGTGCGTGGGGACGATGTGCTTGTAGCCGTAGAAGCGCTGGATCGCCGCTTCGAGATGATAGAAGTTCTCCGATCCGGCGTAGGCCTCGTCGCCCATCATCATGCCCGCCCATTGGCGGTCGCTCATCGCGCTCGTGCCGCTGTCGGTCAGCAGGTCGATGTAGACGTCGCGCGAGCGGAGAAGGAACGTGTTGTGCCCCGCTTCGGCGAGGGCGCGGACCCGGTCGGGCTGCTCGGTCATCGTGAGCGGCTCGACCATCTTGATCTTCCAGGGCTCGGCCCAGGAGCGGCGGCCGAGCTGCTGGCCGAAGGTGCGGGGGGTGTCGGTCATCGTCGGGGGCGTGGCGGAGGGGTGGGTCAGGCCCATGGATGATTCGCCGACCGCCGCGCCATGGTGAGCGGAGGAGTCCCCGATTTCGTGTAGGGGATTCTCCGGACGCCGCCCCCGCTACCGGATCACGAGCTACCTGATGGCGTAGAGCTGGCCGTCCGTGCTCCCGACATAGAGCACGCCGTCGACGATCGCGCCGGACGAGAGCACCGACCCGACGGTCATCATCGTGCGCATCCCGATCATCATGCCGTCGAGGGTCCGGTCGGGATACATGCCGTTGGTGCGCAGCACGCCGGTCGAGTCGGTCCAGCGCGGGCCATTGGTCTTGGAGCCGTCGGTCTGGAAGTGCGCGCGGAAGGCGCCGGTGCGGAGATCGACCGCGTGCACCCAGCCGTCGGAGGTCCCGTAGAAGACCGCGTCGCCGGCAATGGCGGGCGACGAGAAGGAGATCGCCTTGTTCTCGAGGTCGAAACGGACCGCGCCGCTGGCGACGTCGAGCGCCTTGAAACGGCGGCCATCGGAGGTGGCGAAGTAGACCACACCGTCCCGGCCGGCCGGCGAGCCGATCGTCCAGCCGCCGTGGTTGTCGTGTGTCCAGCGGGGAGCGCCCGTCGCGGCATCGACGGCGTGGAAGCGCCCATCGCGGCCTCCGACGAGCACCAGGCCGTCCGTCACGGCGGGAGAGCTCGCGAGACCGATCTGGTTGTAGATCGTGGTGTCGTTGCCGGTCGTGTAGCGCCAGCGCTCGCGGCCGGTCGCCGCATCGAGCGCGTAGAGGTTCCGGTCCCAGCTGCCGATGTAGACCACGCCCTCCACCACCGCCGGCGCCGCGTGCACTACATCGCCGGTCGCGAACTCCCAGCGCTTGGCGCCCGTGCGCGCGTCGAGGGCGTAGACATGCTGGTCGCCGCTCCCGATGTAGACCGTGCCGCCCACGACGGTCGGTGACGAGAGGAAGACATCGAACGGGTCGGGCATCCGTTCCGTGCGCGGGACGGCGCCATGGATCCCGGGCGCGGTGAAGCGGCGCTCGCCGCGGGTGCGGAACCGCCAGCGCTCCGCGCCGGACTCGGCGTCAACCGCGTAGATGTTGCCGTCGGCGCTGCTGATGAACACGAGGCCGTCCGCGACGGCCGGCGATGAGGCGATTGCGCCTTCGGTTGCGAAGCGCCATCGCTGCGCCCCGGTCGTGCGGTCCACGGCGTAGAGGTGCCGGTCGGTGCTGCCGACGTAGACCAGTCCGCCGCTCACGGCGGGCGAGGAGATGACGCGGCCCTCGGTCCTGAACTTCCAGGCGACGGTCGCGAGCGTTGGCGTGGGAGAGGCGTACACGCCGGCGTGCGACGGACCGCCACGGAACATCGCCGCTTGGCCGGCGAGCACGGTCGGGAACGGTACCGTCGCCAGGATCGCGCGTGCCACGAACGGCGGAAGGCGGAAGGACATCGTCGACCCGGAAGGCGTGAGGGTGTCCGCGCTCGTGCGGACACCCTCATTCGACATCTCCGGTGGACGAAGGGTTCACCGCGCCTGCCGTCGGACGGCGCGCGCGCCGGCCCGCCTACGGCGCCTGGGTCGCGACCAGCACCTGCACGCTGTCCGCGAGCCCGGTCGGGATCGCGGCTCGCACCCACACCGAACCGGTGCGCGCCGTCGCCGTGAGCACGCCCGACGCGCTGATGCTGCCGATCCGCGCATCGCTCACGCTCCACGCCACGGGCGCCGCTACCGGGAGCCCCTGCCCGTTGAACGCACTGGCGACGAAGGTGAGCGTCCCGCGCGGGAGCACGAACGCACTCCTGGGCGTGACCGAGAACGACACCGCGTCCGATCCCGGCCCGATGTACGTCAGCGGGAGCGGCGGGATGTTCGGCACCACCTCGGCACGCAGCACCACGGTGTTGTTCGCATAGAAGTGAATGGCCTGCCCCGCGAGCAGGTCGACCGAGACGAAGAGCGTCTCCACGCGCTGTTCGAGCGGGATGTCGAAGGCGAGACGCAGTCCGTCGGCATCCGCCGACCACGCGATCGTGGTGTCGAGTGCCGTTGACTCGTTCCGGCGCGACACGATCACGCGGACGGCGTCGAGGTCGGCGCCCCAGGCCGAGGACGCGGTGCCCGTGGTGGGCAACGCGAGCGCCAGCGCGAGCGGCGCGGATGCCGATCGGAACTGCGGTTCCTGTGCCAGTTCGCCGCAGGCCGACGTGATGAGCATGGCGCCTGAGAGCGCCGCGGGGATCAGGATCCGGCTGCGCCGGTGATGCGCCATGCTCGTCACTCCGTGTAAGGGCCCTAGAACCTCGCGAGCTCCGTGTACGCCTTGGCGAAATCGGCCACCTGCGGCAGGATCTCGTCCTCGAGGCTCGGCGCGTAGCCCACCCATGTGTCCATCGACGCGACGCGCTTCACCGGGGCATCGAGCCAGGCGAAGCAGTCGTCGGCGATCCGCGCCGCGATCTCCGCCCCGTACCCCCACGAGATCGAATCCTCATACCCCACGATCACGCGTCCGGTCTTCTTGGCCGACGCGTACACCGTTTCCTGGTCCCACGGCGACAGGGTGCGCAGGTCGATCACCTCGACCGAGAGCCCCTGCTCGTCCTCGACCTGCTTCGCCGCGACCAGCGCGCGCTGGACCGTTGCGCCGTAGGTGACCACGGTCACATCGGTCCCTTCCTTCACGACGCGGGCCTTGCCGAACGGGATCATGAAGTTCGGGCCCGGATACGCACCCTTGTTGTACGTCTGCCGGTAGAGGTGCTTGTGTTCGAGGAAGATCACCGGATCCTCCGAACGGATCGCCGTGCGCAGCAGGCCGTTGGCGTCGAGCGCGTTGCTCGGGCAGACCACGCGGAGCCCGGGGCAGTGCGTGAAGAGCGAGGCGCCGGTCTGCGAGTGGTAGATCGCCCCGCGGATGTAGCCGCCGTAGGTCGTGCGCACGACCACCGGGGCCGCGAAGGCGTTCGACGAGCGCCACCGCATCGTCGCGAGCTCGTCGCGCAGCTGCATGTACGCCGTCCAGATGTAGTCGAAGAACTGCACCTCGACCACCGGCTTGAAGCCGCGCACCGCGAGCCCGATCGCGCGGCCGATGATGTTCGCCTCGGCGAGCGGCGTGTTGTACACCCGCGTCCCCCCGAACTCCTTCTGCAACCCCCACGTCACCTTGAAGACGCCGCCCTTGCCCTTGACCTTGCCGAGGTGCTCCTCGCGCGAGACATCGGCGACGTCCTCGCCGAACATCACGATGCGCGGGTCACGCCGCATCTCGTCGCGCATGCAGGCGTTCAGCAGGTCGACCATCGTCGTCGGCTCGCCCGAGAAGTGCGGGTCGTCCTCGGTGTCGAACTGCTCGCTCGTCGGGTCGACGTACGGCGAGAAGAGCGCCCACGCCGCCGTCTCGGGCGCAGGCTGCGGCTGCGCGAGCGCGTCGTCGGTCGCGGCGAGCACCTCCGCGTCCACCGACTCCTGGATCGCCTTGATCTCCGCCTCGCTCGCGTAGCCCTCGTCCACGAGCCACTTCGGGTAGACCGTGATCGGGTCGCGCGCCGCCTCGGCGTTCCGCTCCTCGTCGGGGCGGTACATCACTTCGTCGTCGGAGAGCGAGTGCGAGTAGGGGCGGATGACCTTCGCGTGCACGAGGGCCGGGCCCTTCCGCTCGCGCGCGTAGGAGACGGCCTTCTGCATCGCCTCGTACGAGGCGAGCAGGTCGCACCCGTCCACCTGCTGGATGTAGAGGTCGGGGAAGCCGGTGAGCAGCTTGGAGATCGAGCCACCGGCGGTGTTCACCTCGACCGGAACCGAGATCGCGTAGCCGTTATCCTCGACGAGGTAGACGACCGGGAGCTTGAGGTTGCAGGCGGTGTTCATCGACTCCCAGAACTCGCCCTGCGACGTGGTGCCGTCGCCGGTGGAGACGAAGACCACCTCGTCCGCATTGAACCCCTCGGTGATGCCGAGGGCCTTGGCGCGGACGACCGCTTCGGCCGAGCCGACCGACTGGAGGAACTGCGTGCCGGTGGGTGACGAGCTCGAGACGATATTGAGCTTCTTGTGGCCCCAGTGCGACGGCATCTGGCGGCCGCCCGAGTTCGGATCGATCGCGGCGCCGACGGCTGAGTAGAGCATCTCGGCGGGCGTCATGCCGAGCTGCAGGCACAGGGCGCGATCGCGGTAGTACATGTAGAACCAGTCGTACGACGGCTTGAAGACCAGGCCGGCGGCGGTCAGCACCGCCTCGTGGCCGGCGCCGGAGATCTGGAAGAAGATCTTGTTCTGCCGCTTGAGCTGGATCTCCTTGTCGTCGATCCGGCGCGACAGAAGCATCGTGCGATAGGCAGCGACGAGCTGGGCCTTGGAGAGGCCGTGGGTCGCGCGGCGGGCCTTGGCGGAGGTGGCCATGGTCGGAGGGGCTGGGATTCGAGTCGCCCCGGGTCACCGGGGGGCATTGCAAAGAAAGGTAGCAGGAAGGGCAGAAGGGGAATGGGGGCCCACTTGCTTCCGATCCCGATGGACCCGGTGCAACGTTCGTCGGCAACCGGCCGGGACACAGACCTCTTCAGGAGACCGCATGCACCCGAAGCACCTGATCGTCCTCGCCGTCCTCGCCCTCCCGTCGGATGCCGCGCTCGCCCAGCAGGCACCGACCGTCGCTGCGCCTCCGCCGGGCTGGCAGTGGTCGCTGGACGCGCCGGCGCGGCTGGTGAACGGCGGCCGCTTCGCCCCGACCGACACGACCTTCGACTTCGCCCACATGGCACCCGGCTGGCACATCACCATGGGGCCTGGCGCGACGCTGTTCGATCCGCGCGAGCGAGCCGAGGGACGCTTCGCCGTGCAGGGCGAACTGATCCTCTTCCCCGACGCGTCGGGGAACGAATACGGGGTCTTCGTCGGCGGACGTGCACTCGACGGCGCGGCGCAGCACTGGTTCGCCTTCCTCGTGCGAGCCGATGGAAGTGCCGCGGTGATGCAGCGGTCCGGTGCCGAGACCCGGTTGCTCATGCCATGGACGATGCATGCGGCGGTGAAGCCGAAGCCCTCGGGCAACACCGTCACGAACGTCATCGCCGTGCGAGCGGAGCCTGACTCCGTTCGTTTCGTCGTGAACGGCGAGCGCCTCGCGGCCTTCGCCCGGTCCACGATGGAGGTGGACGGCCAGTTCGGCTTTCGGATCGGGCGCGGCGTGAACTTGCATATCACCAACCTCGATGTGACGCGGCGTCTGGCGCCTTTCCCCCAGCGGAGATGATCCAATGCGGCACCTCGCCGGGGTAGTCATCGCGTTGGCCCTCGTGACGCTGAGTTGCGTTCTTGAGGCGCAGCAAGCCCCGGCCCCGCGGGCCATGATCTGCGACTCCGTGGGTCGGTCGATCCCGTACGCGACGGTGCAGTCGAGCGGGAGCACCCCACGCGTCGCGAACGACTCCGGCGTCGTGCTCCTCAGCGTGCCCCGCGCCGATTCCCTGAAGCTCCTCGTGCGCCGGATCGGGTTCCAGGCCTGGGAGGGCTGGGTGCGGCCGGACGCCGCGGGGGACTTCGTCGTGCGGCTCATCCCGCTACCGCAAAACCTCGAGCGCGTGTCCATCTACGAGCGGGACACCCCGCTCGCGCGGACCGGCTTCTACGATCGCATGGAACGTGTCGCAAAAGTGCGGTCGTCGCGCGCTTCTGGACACCCGAGGCGATCGACCTGCGGAACCCGCACCGGACCTCGGTGCTCCTCGAAGGCGAGACCATCGTCCGCGTCCGACCGATGAGCGGCAAGCCTGTCCTGTCGGGCCGTGGCGGCACGTGCCCGATGGGGGTGTTGGTCGACGGGCAGCGCGTGCATGGCATGGTCGAGGAGATCAACACCCGCGAGGGGGAGGACGAGATCCAGGACATCATCCGAAGGATGAGGTCTGGTCCGGAGGGGAGGCTGGGGTTGCCACCGTCAGCCCTCAGGCAGGCCGCGGAGAAGGAGTTCCTCAACATGCGCACCTCGATCGACGAGATGGTGAACTCGCTCGGGCTCGTGGCGGTGGAGATCTACGCCACCATGGCCAGCGTCCCGGCGGAGTTGCTGCGCAACGCGCCACCCTATGCCTGCGGCCTCGTCGTCGTGTGGACGGGCCGTCGCGGCTGACGCATCACAAAGATGCGACTTTTCGGACTTCCCTTGCGCGGATTCACGTGACGTTGCACCTATTGCGGCGTCTTTTCGGAAAGGATCGGCGCGTCTCGGGGTCACCCGCACGCGCCCCCTTCACTCGGGAGGCCCGTGACCGACACGTTCGGACAGGCATTCGAGCCCGGATTCCCTCGGTCGCTCCCGGCGACCGCGGTCTGGCGCCTCCTCCTCATCGACCACACCCCGCTCGGGCACACTGCCCCGCAGCGGGGTGTCGTCTTTTCCGGCGAGGTTCGATGTCACGTCGGGTCGTCCACCATGTCGCGCTCGCTCGTGCCCCTCGGGGGCTATCGCGTCACGCTCGCCGCCTGGAGCACCAGCAGCACAAGCGTCAGGTCAAGCGCGCGACCTTTCGGGATTGTGGACGGCGATGTGTCTATTGCGGCGCCACTCTCGGACTCGAGAACGCCACCCTGGATCACGTGATCCCGGTCTCGCGCGGCGGGAGTCACCTGCCGGGCAACCTCGTCTCCGCCTGCCAGCCCTGCAACCAGATGAAGGGCGCACTTCTTCCCACGGAGTTCTTCGCGCGCTATCCGAGCGCCGGCCAGAACTTCATGCGCTTCGCGCGCGCCGTGCACCGGCAGTTGAAGCGCGGCGCGCGACGGGCGGTGTCGCTGGCGTTCGCGCAGGCCGCGTAGCGGCCGGCGAAGGCGGAAGGACGGAGGATGGAGGTGGCGGGTCCGCCTCCATCCGCGTCGCCTCCAACGCCAGCATCGTGCGCTTCCGGTCCGGGCCCCACGCATAGCCGCCCAGTTCCCCGGTGGACCGGATCACCCGGTGGCAGGGGATGAGATAGCTCACCGGGTTGCTCCCCACCGCGGTGCCCACCGCGCGTGAGGCCTTCCGGTCGCCGATCGCCGTCGCGAGATCGCCGTAGGTCGTGACGCTCCCGGGCGGGATCTCCAGCAGGGCGCGCCACACCTTGAGCTGGAAGTTGGTGCCCTTCACGTGCAGCGCGAGCCCTGGCGTCGGCGCGGTCCCCGGCGGCGGGAAGGCCTTCGCGGCCGCGGCGCGCGTCCCCGCCTGGTCCGCCACCATCTCCGCCCCGCCCCACTCGTGCCGCAACCGCGCGAGCGCCTCGGCACGGGTCACCGGCTGTGTGAACGCGAGGTGGCAGATACCCCGCGACGTCACCGCGACGAGGCAGTCGCCGAACGGCGTCGGATGGAAGCCGTAGCGGATCACGAGCCCTGCCCCCGCGCGCTGATACTCGCCGGGCGTCACCGCCTCGGCATTCACGACGAGATCGTGAAGCCGCCCCGGTCCCGAGAGCCCGGCTTCGAACGTCACGTCGAGCAAAGGTCGCCGCTCCCGCAGCAGCCGCTTCACCACCTCCGCGGTACGATGCTGCAGGAAGCGCTTGGGACTGATCCCCGCCCAGCGCGTGAAGAGCCGCTGGAAGTGCGCCTCGCTCAACCCCACATGCTCGGCCACGGCCACGAGGCTCGGCGCGGCGGGATGCTCACGATCGAGGAAGCGGATCGCCTTCTCGATTCGGGCGTAGTCGGTGCTCAGCTGTTCCGGGGACATCGATGCTCCTGCTGAATGGTCACCCGGTATCTACGAACCCGCTCGAACCGTCTCAATCCGAAAGTTGCGCCACCGCTCGGGGAGCGCCCATTCCGTACAGGGCCGGCCGC
This sequence comes from Gemmatimonadota bacterium, assembly GCA_016714015.1. Classification (NCBI taxonomy): domain Bacteria; kingdom Pseudomonadati; phylum Gemmatimonadota; species Gemmatimonadota bacterium. The sequence goes on along the minus strand of JADJNZ010000001.1, from coordinate 928,282 downwards.
ACGGCAGGCCCCCTTCACCCTTCCGCCTTCATCTCAGTAGTCCACCGGCCGCAGGTACGACTCCCCGATCGCTGCTCCCGAGAGCATCGCGACCGTCGGCAGCTTCCGCTTCCAGTGCGTCGAGTCGAGCCGCCGCGTCACGAGCCGGATCGCCTCCGCCTCCATGCCGCGGGCGGTGAGCTCGCTCGCGTTCCAACCATGCAGGATCCAGTTGAGGATCTCGTCCGCGACCGCGTAGCGCACCCCGAAGTCGCCTTCGTCGGTCTGTCCCTGCACGAGGTCGGCGCTCGCCGGCTTCTCGATGATCTCGCGTGGCACGCCCAGGTGGCGCGCGAGGGCCCACACCTGCGTCTTGAACAGGTCGCCGATCGGGTTCACCGGCGGCGAGTCGTCGGCGTGCCAGGTGAAGTAGCCGAGGAGCCGCTCGCTCTTGTTGCCGGTCCCGAGCGGCAGGGCGCGATGCTTCGCCGAGAGGTCGAACAGCGTGATCATGCGCGTCCGCGCCATCACGTTGCCGCGCCGTGCCGCATCGGCGTCGGGTTCGTGCGCGAGGTAGCCGTCCACGGCGCCGGTGATCTCGAGCGTGCGCGACGCGAGGCCCAGCTGGTCGATCACCAGCTGGGCATGCGCGAGCGAGTCGGGGCTCGACGTCCGGTACGGCATCCGCACCGCGATGACGTTCGTCGGTCCCAGCGCCCGCGCTGCGAGCGCGGCGACGACGGCGGAGTCGACGCCGCCGGAGAGCCCTACGATCGCCGTGCCGAACCCACGGCGCGTGAACTCATCGCGCAGGAACGCGACGAGCCACCGCTCCACGAGCGCCGCGTCGATCTCGAGTGATGGAGGCATGCCGCGGGCCGACTCACCGCCGGCGACCACGGGCAACGGCGCGTGTGCGGCCGCGTCCTGCACTGGTGCCCGACGTGCCGGCGCCGGCACGACCTCGCTCCGGTCCGAACTCTCGCTGACCTCCGCGCCCTCTGCGGTGATCGCGGTGGCCGTCCCCCGCATCGCGCGGTCCAGCTCCGTCCGCAGGAACGGCAACGCCGCCTTGAGATCCGACAGCAACGGCATGTCCGCTCGCGCGCGCGCCAGATCGGTCAGTTCCACGGAGGCGGTGACCAGCGCCTCGTCGAAGACCGGCGCGCGCACGCGGACCTCGCCGCGCGGTCCGGCGACGAGGGAGCCGCCCTGGAACATCTTCCCGCCCTCGCTGCCGACGAGGTTCGCCAGCACGCAGTACACCCCGTGCTCCTCGGCGATGTCGCGGATCAGCCGCTCCCATCGCGCGACGCTGCCGGGCCCCGGCACCGCGTCGCCGCGCGGGGCGGCGCCGCGCGCGGGGGCCGCGGCCAGCACGAACACCACCTGCGCCCCGTCGAGTGCGGCGATGGTGCCGGAGAGCGAGTGCCACGCGTCCTCGCACACGAGCATCGCCGCCCGTCCCCAGGACGTCTCGAATGCGCGGATCCCGTAGCCGCGCTCCACGAAGCGCTCCTCGTCGAACAGCGAGTAGGTGGGAAGGAAGTTCTTCCGGTGCACGTGCACCAGCCGAGCCGGACCATCCCCCAGCGCGATGCATGCGGCGCTGTTGTGCAGCTGCCCCTCGTGCTGCTCGTAGAAACCGAGGATGACGTCGAGCCGCGAGCCCGCCGGCACCATCGAGTCGAAACGGGCGCCCACCGCCGCGAGGAGTCCGTCGAGCGTGAGCGCGACATCGCGCACGCCGCCCTCGAGGAAGTAGCCGGAGAGGATCGTCTCGGCGAAGACCACGACCTGCGGGCGCGGGGACAGCGCCGCGGCCTGCGCCAGCAGCGACCCCACGCGATCGAGATTCCCCTCCAGGTCACCCTTGCGCGGGCGGAACTGCGGGATGGCGAGCGTCAGCATGCCCGAAAGGTGCGGCATCGAGGGCCAAAGGGGTACGGTCCCCGGTCCGCGCGGCATCCGCCCGAGCGCGCGCCGTGTAGAATTCAGCACCGATGAAGCCCCCTGCGCTGCTCCTCCTCGTCGCCCTCGCGGTACCCCGCGTGGTGCCTCTCGCGGCCCAGCAGCCGACGCCCGCGCCCGCCGAGGAACCTTGGCGCATCGTCAGGCCCTCGCAGAGTTCGCTCGTACTCGCGCGCGACGGCTCGCTCATCGGCGAGATCGGCAGGGAGTGGCGCACGAGCGTGCTCATCAGCACGCTCCCGCGTTACGTGCCGCAGGCCTTCATCGCCGTCGAGGATCGCCGCTTCTACCAGCACGACGGCGTCGACATGCTCGGCATCGCCGCGGCGATCAAGGACAACCTGCTGGGCGGCAGCCGCGGCGCGAGCACCATCACGCAGCAGCTCGTCGGGAACATGCATCCCGAGATCATCGACCGCACCGACCGCTCGATCGGCCGCAAGGTCCGGGAGCAGGCCGCGGCGCGCGAGATGGAGAAGCACTACACCAAGGCGCAGATCCTCGAGGCCTATCTCAACCAGATCAGCTTCGGCCGCGGCTTCTACGGCGTCGAGGCGGCGGCACGGCACTACTTCGGCAAGTCCGCGGCGCGGTTGAGCATCGCCGAGGCCGCCTCGCTCGCCGCGCTGCCCAAGGGTCCGGCGATCTACGACCCGGTGCGGTTCCCGGACCGCAACCGGAACCGCCGCGACGCGATCCTCGGCTTGATGGAGGAGCAGGGGTTCATCACCGCCGAGCAGGCCGCGGCGGCCAAGGCCGAACCGCTGCGCACCGCGCCGAATCTCGGCATGTCTGTCTCGGCGCCATACTATGTCGATGCCGTGAAGGCGCGTCTCGATCGCGCCGGGATCCCGGTGACCGACGGTGGCTACGTCATCACGACAACGCTCGACCCGGCACTGCAGCGGCAGGCGACGATCGCGCTCATCGAGGGGACCGCGGCGGTCGAGGCCCGCGCTGGCTACCGCCATCGCACCTTCGCCAACAAGCCGCGCGGAAGCACCGACTACCTGCAGGGCGCGCTGGTGGCGATCGACCCGCAGTCGGGCGACGTGCGCGCGCTCGTCGGAGGGCGCAACTACCAGGAGTCGCAGTTCAATCGGGCCACCAACGGCGTGCGGCAGCCGGGATCGACCTTCAAGCCGATCGTCTATGCCCGCGCCGTGCTCGACTCGATGCCGCCCAACGCGATCGTCGCCGACGACCCGCTCGAGGTCGCGTACGACGGCCAGGTGTATCGCCCCAAGAACGCCGACGGCGAGTTCCTCGGCCCGCTGACACTGCGGCAGGCGCTCGCCCGCTCGCGGAATCCCGTCGCCGTGCGGCTCTGGGAGCAGCTCGGGGCCGACTCGGTGATCGCGCTCGCGCAGCGCATGGGGCTCTCGGCCCCGATCGCGCCCTATCCGTCGAGCGCGATCGGAGCCTCGGTGGTGCGGCCTATCGAACTCGTCAGCGCCTTCACGGCGATCGCGAATCTCGGCGTCGGCGTCGACCCGCGCTTCATCGTGCGCGTCGAGGACCCGGCCGGTCGCACGGTGCATGGCGAGGCGGTCCGCTTCCGCGCGCCGGCGATGGACTCGAGCGTCGCCTTCGTGGTGCGCGAGATGATGCGCGAGGCAGTGGAGAGCGGGACCGCGACGGCGGTGCGCCGCTATCTCCCCGCGAGCGTCGCGGTGGCCGGCAAGACCGGCACCACCGACGACAACACCGATGTCTGGTTCGTGGGGATGACGTCGAACATCGTCGCCGGCGTCTGGCTCGGCTTCGACCGGCCGCGGCCGATCACGCCCGGCGCCGCAGGGGGGACGCTCGCCGCGCCGATCTTCGGACAGATGCTCGCCCGCTGGAGCGGTCTCACCACCGACGCCTGGGTGGCGCCGAGTCGTGTCGTCACGGCCGAACTCGACCGGCAGACGGGCCTGCTCGCGGAGCCGGAGACGCCGCTGGAGCGCCGCTACCTCGAGTACTTCGTCGCCGGGACCGAGCCGGCCGCGCTGCGGATCGATGCGCGCCGACTCTTCCGCGCGGGGCCCATCGTCGGCTTCTGATCTGGCCGAGGGTGTGACCAGCACACGACAGGTGTGACGCAGGTCCTGTAGCCCCGGGGCCCACCGAACGTAGCTTTGAGGGGTACTTGAGCGGTGAAGCTCGGGCCGTCCAGGCCCCGAGGATCGCTGGAACGCGCAACTGGTCGAGGTGCCGATGCGAGGGTTCGGAGGGGTCGCGATGGTGCTCGTACTGGCCGTCGGATGCGGTCGTGGCTCGTCGGGGAAGGGAGGTGCGGCCGACGCGACGGCCGCGTCACCCGCGCCCGTCGACCCCGGGTCCGTCGTACCCACCACCCCCCTCGACTCGTCTTCCCCGGTACCCGCGCCGGCGCCGGCCAAGTCTCCAGCCAAGGTCCCGGCCACTGTCCCGACGACACCGCCTCTTTACGACTCGGCCTTCGGGCCCTCCTTCACCGTCGATTCGACGGGCAAGGTGACGCCGATCGGCAAGAAGAAGCCCTGACCCACGACGCCACACCCACCGTGACGCCTCTCTCCTCGCTCCGCGTTCCTGCGCTCCTCCTCTTCGCCCTCTCCGCCGCGTGCGGCGGCGGAGGAACCGAGGCGCCGACCCCGGCCAGTGTCGTCGCCGTGACCGCGAACCCGCTCGCGAGCGCGGTCGTCGGATCGGTCGTCGCCAGCGCGCCGACCTTCGAGGTGCGCTCCTCCAACGGTCGAGCCCTCGCCGGCATCTCCGTGAGCGTCGCCGTGACGGGAGGCGGCGGTTCACTCACCGGGGCGCCGAGCGTGACGCTTGCGGGGCCGACCTCGATCGGGCAGTGGACGCTTGGCAACACGGCCGGCGACCAGACGGTGACGGTCACCGCCGCGGGACTCACGCCCCTGGTCTTCACCCTTCCGGCCGCCGCCGGCGCGGCGACGCAGCTCGCGGTGCTCGACGGCGACGACCAGTTCGGATCGCAGAACAGCGTGACCTTCGCGCCGCTCCGCGTGCGCGTCCGGGATCAGTTCAACAACAACGTCGTGGGCGCGACCGTGAACTGGGCGGTCGATGCTGGGGGCGGCTCGCTGGCAGGCGGTGCGACCTCGAGTGCGACCGACGCGAACGGGATCGCGACCGCGCCGGCCTGGACGCTCGGCACGATCGCCGCCGGCGAGCAGGCCGTCGTCGCCTCGCTGGGTGGTCTCACCGCGCGATTCACCGCGTCGGTCCAGCGCGCGCCCGCGACGATCTCCGTTGAGAGTTCTCCCGCCGCGACGGCGACGGTCAACGCGGACATCGCGCCGGCCCCAAGCTTCGCGGTGCGCGACTCGAGCGGGAACGCCTTGCAGGGCATCCCGTTGGCCGTGACGCTCACGGCCGGCAATGGGTCGCTCACGAGCGCGCCAACGGTCTCGGCGGCGGGGACCACGACCGTCGGCACCTGGCGCATCGGGACGACCGTCGGGACCAACACCGTCTCGGTCTCCATCCCGGGGGCCGCGCACGTGACCGCTCGCACCTGGTCGGTGACCGGCCTGGCCGGACCGGCCGCGGCGATGCTCGTCGTCGCCGGCTCGAACCAGACAGCGCTGGCCGGCGCGGCGGTCACCACGACATTACGGGCGCGCGTGACCGACGCGTTCGCCAATCCGCTCGCCGGTCTGCCGGTGACGTGGACGGTCACGTCGGGCGGCGGCACGCTCGGCGGCGCGCCGACCGTGAACACCGACGCCAGCGGCTTCGTCGATGCGCCCACGTGGACGCTCGGCCGCCGTGGCGGGACCCAAGCGCTCACGGCATCGCACAACGCCGTCTCGGCGCAGTTCCCCGCCTTCATCCAGACCGCCTACACGGTCGATGTGCGCTTCTCCGGCACGCCGCCAACCGGCGCGGTCGCGCAGGCCTTCGCCGACGCGCAGGCCCGCATCATGGCGATGGTCACCGGCGACATCCCCGACATCGTGGTGCGGTCGCTCACCAGCGCCACGCAACCGTTCAATGTCGCCGACTGCGGCGTCTCCGGCGTGACGGGTTCCATCAACGAGACGGTCGATGATGTCGTGATCTTTGCCGCGGTGGACTCCATCGACGGTGTCGGGCGTGTCCTCGGCTCGGCCGGTCCCTGCCTTGTCCGCAACACCACGAGCATGGCGGCGCTCGGCATCATGAAGTTCGACCGGGACGACCTCATCAATCTCGCGAACGCCGGTCGACTCAATGACGTCATCACGCACGAGATGCTGCACATCGTCGGCATCGGCACCAACTGGCGTGCTCGTGGCCTTCTGGCGGACTCGGGCCTCGCGACCGTCCGCGTGACGGGTGCACTGGCCGCGCAAGCCTGTGTCGACGTCGGTGGCGGGTCGGTCTGTGCCGGCGCCGTGCCGGCCGAGAACTGCCTCGACCTCGCCCCCGGGACCAGCTGTGGCCAGGGGACCATCAACTCGCATTGGAAGGAGAGCACCTTCCGCACCGAGCTGATGACCGGCTATGCAGGTGCGTCCAACCCGCTCTCCCGCATCACCATCCAGGGGATCGCCGACCTCGGCTATTCGGTCAACGTGCTCGCGGCCGACACCTACACGGTGCCCCCCCCGACGCTCATGGCGATGCTGCGGATGGAGGGGGACGTCCCGATCGCCCAGGCGGAGATCCAGCTCGCCGAGCCGATCCAGCCCAAGTACGCGATCGACCCCTCGGGCCGACTCCGCCGAGTCCTGAGATGATGTGAGCGCACGGGGTCCGCGGGTTGCCGCGGACCCCGCCGTCCCTCAACTTTGTCGCGATGGGCGCCTTCGGCGTCCGCCACCGCGCATTGGGGGATCCGGCACTGCCCAGCTTCTGCCCGAATTGTGGGGCACCTCGTGAGGACGATGCCGCGTTCTGCGCGCGGTGCGGCCGCAATTTCACCGAGGAGTTCAAGGGCACGCCGATCGACCAGATCGAGGACGCGTCCGAGGTATTCCTGCGCCTCCGCGCCGCCATCGGCGACCGCTACGCCATCGAGCGCGAGCTCGGCAAGGGCGGCATGGCGACCGTCTACCTCGCGCGGGACATCAAGCACGATCGCGAGGTCGCGATCAAGGTGCTGCATCCCGAGCTCTCGGCGTCGATCGGCGCCGACCGCTTCGAGCGCGAGATCCGCCTCGCCGCCAAGCTGCAGCATCCGCACATCCTCGGACTCTACGACTCCGGCGACGCCGACGGGCTGCTCTACTACGTGATGCCCTTCGTGCGGGGCGAGGCGCTCCGCGACCGGCTCGACCGCGAAGGGATGCTCCCCGTCGAGGACGCGCTCCGCATCACCCTCGAGGTCTGCAGTGCGCTCCACTATGCGCACGAGCAGGGAATCGTCCACCGCGACATCAAGCCCGAGAACATCCTCCTCTCGGGCGAGCACTCGCTCGTCGCCGACTTCGGGATCGCGCGCGCGGCGAACGACGCCTCCGGGCAGAAGCTGACCCAGACCGGCATGGCCGTGGGCACGCCGGTGTACATGGCGCCCGAGCAGTCGACGGGGGACCAGGTCGGGCCGACCGCCGACATCTACTCGCTCGGCTGCATGCTCTACGAGATGCTCGCCGGCGAGCCGCCGTTCACCGGCGCCAACGCCATGGCCATCATGGCGAAGCACCTGATGGAACAGGTGCCGAGCGTGCGCGTGGTGCGGAACACGGTGCCGATGGAGGTGGAGGAGGCGATCTTCCACGCGCTGGCCAAGGCGCCGGTGGACCGGCCGAAGACGGCGCAGGCCTTCGCCGAGATGCTCGGCGACACCGGGCGCTCCTCCGGCGGGCGTCGCGCCATGCGCCCGACCTCCGCCGGGCGCAGTTCGCAAATGATGTCGCGCCCGTCGATGATGACCCCGGTGCGCGGCTCGCAGATGATGCCGCGCCCCACGCTCGCGGGTCAGCCGGTGTTCAAGATCGACGAGATGGGCGAGCTGGTCGAGCTCCCGCCGTGGTGGAAGCGGCCGGCGACGCTCCTTGTCGCGGGGCTCGTCGTCGCGCTGGGGAGCGCTGCGACCTACTTCGCGATGCAGCAGCCCAAGGCGGCGGGCGAGGTCGACCGCAGCCTGCGACGCGTGGCGGTCCTCTATTTCGACGACGCGAGCGCCGACTCGTCGCTGCGGCCGGCTGCGAACGGCATCACCGAAGGCCTGATCCGTTCGCTCTCGCGCGTGAGTCAGCTCACCACGATCTCGAAGGACGGCGCCGAATCCGTGCGCAACATGACGAGCACGGACAGCATCGTCGACGCGCTACGGGTCGGCTTCCTCGTGCGCGGTTCGCTGCGCCCGGAGGGGAAGAACGTCCTCATCAGCTACCGACTCGAGAATCGGAACGGGCGCTCGGTCGGAGACGGGTCGATCCCGGTCGCCCGTGACAGCCTGTTGCAGGTCCAGGACTCCATCGCGCACCGCGTTGGTGACCTCATCCGCGAGGCCCTTGGTGCGGAGATCCAGGTCAACGCGCAGCAGGCCGCGACCTCCAGCAACGTCGCCTGGCTCGCCGTGCAGGACGGACTCGCCCTGCAGCGTCGCGCGGCCGCGGCCCTCGGTGCCGGGGACGCGGAGGCCGCCGTCACGTTCTTCGATCGCGCCGATTCCGCCTTCGCCGCGGCGGAGAAGGAGGATCCGCGCTGGGGGGAGCCCATCGTTCGTCGGGCGTCGCTCGCCTACGCCCGGTCACGCACCTTCGGGCGAAATACCCTCCTCATCAAGCCGTGGGTCGCGCTGAGCATCACGCATGCTGATCGCGCGCTCGCGCTCAACGCCGAGGACGCCGACGCGCTCGAGGCGCGCGGCACGACGCGCGTGTTCTCGTTCCTTCAGGGTGTTCCGGAGGAGCAGGACAAGCCGGCCGAACTGCAGAAGGCAATCGACGATCTCCGGAAATCGACGACGATCAACCGGGCCCAGGCTGGTGCGTGGGCCTCCCTGTCGGCCGCCTACTACTCCGACCCCGCGTCGCCGCTCAGCGAGGTCACGACTGCGGCGCAGATGTCGCTCGCCGCCGACGAGTTCCAGGCGAATGGGATCCTCACGCGCGGGCGGCTCGTGAATGCCGCCTACGACAACGGGAGCTTCAAGCAGGCCGACGACGCCTGCGCGGACCTCGAGCGGCGCTATCCGGGGAACGTGCGCGCGGTGCGGTGCCGCCTCTACCTGCAGTCCATCCCGGACCTCCCCGTCTACGATATCGCCCGGGCGTGGCGGCTCGCCGATTCCTTGCAGGCGGCGTATCCGCCACGCGACTCGGTCATCGGTCGACGCGTAGGGCAGATCTTCGCCGCCGCGGTCCTGGCGCGCGCGAGCCGGATGCCGGCGGCGGCGGCGGGGCTCGCTGACAGCGCGCGCCGGGTACTCGAGCGTGCCGAGGGCGACGCGATCATCGATCCCACCGGCGAGCTAAAGATGTTCTCGGCCTTCGCATCGGTCATCCTCGACGACCGTGACGATGTGTATCGACGCCTCGGCGACTACATCGCCGTGAGCCCGGCGTCTCGGAAGGAGGACATGCGGACCAAGCCCACCTGGTGGTTCCGGCCTCTGGAGTCCGACCCGCGCTGGCGCTCGCTGGTCGGTGCTGGACCGTAGGACGGTCGCAACACTGAGGCGGCCCGACCCCGCCTGAAATCCGAATACAGCCCGAAATACCGCGTCCGCAGCCGCCGTTCAGCAGGCTCGCTTGCGGCATCCGTCTTGCGCTGTCACTTTCTGACGCAGTCCCACCCCGGCCTCCCGCCGTTCCGTTCAGGACGGCGCAAGCTGACGGTGCGCCACCCCACTCGGAGTCCCGCATGCTCAGGTTCGCCCGCTACCTCGCTGTCTTCACTTTCGCGCTCGTGCTGGCGTCCTGCGGCGAGGCGCCGACGGCCACCGGCGACGCGGCCCTTCGGGTGACCAAGCAGTCCGCCTCGGTCGTCCCCGGCACCTGCACGACGCTGGCGCAGCTCAACCAGCTCGCGGCCGTGATCTTCACCGCTCGCTCCTCACCGAACATCAACTCGGTCAAGGGCAAGCTGAAGGAGCTCGACAAGGAAGTGCGGAAGAACGACATCGAGGAGGCGCAGGAGGAGGCCGCCGAGATCGTCGCGTTCACCCTGAAGAAGTGGAATCAGGGCCGGCTCGCCGGCACCGAGGCGCAGCTCAAGGCATTCACCAACGCCGTCCTCTGCTACGCGGGCATCGACGTTGATGTCGTCGAGCCGAACAGCTTCTTCATCCTTCCGTCCGACCAGCCCCAGGTCATCACGAACGTCGAAGGGACGGCCGGCATCGCGTTCCCGGCGAACCCGGTCAGCGAGCCGACGCTCGTCTCGATCGAGGTGATCCCGAATACCTTTCCGGCGGGCGAAGGTCCGCTGTCGACCAAGCTCGACCAGTACCCTGGCTACATCCGCATCACGAAGACGTCGGAGACCGACGCGCCGCTTGCGCAGCCGGTCGTCGTCGCGGTCTGCGCCAGCGGTGTCATCCCGCCCGAGGTCCGGGCCCGGCTCCGGCTGGGACATCAGGCGACGGCGGGCTTCGAGATCACCCCGCCCGCGCCGGCGAACTTCATCAGCTGCCCGGTCCAGACCGGCGAGGCGCCCGCGCCCTCGGGTTGGGGACGCGTCGTCGACCTGCTCATGCCGTCGAAGGCGCATGCCTTCCAGCAGGAGTTCGGCGGCGGCGTCGGTGGCACCGTCACCGAGTTCAGCCCCTTCGCGCCGGTCGATCCAGTGCTTGAGTTCGGCGGTGGCGTCGGCGGCACCGTGACCGAGTTCACCCGCATGGGCCTCGGCCAGTCTGCGCTGTTGAGCGAGACGCTCAACCTCATGGGGGCCTGCGCCTCGCCCATCGAAGGCGCGCAGGGTTCGCCGCTCCGCGATGAGTGCCGGCCGAGCATCACCGTGCGCACCCGTCAGGGCACGCCGTTCATCGGCGTCCCGGTGAACTGGAACGTCACCCAGGGCGGCGGCAGTGTCGCCGCGAACACCGGAAGCTGCGGCGCGTTCGGCACGACCGCACCGACCACCACCGGTCCCAATGGTGGCGCGGGCATCTGCTGGACGCTCGGCGCGGTGGGAGCGAATCAGGTCGTCGCGACCCCGACGCTCGGCGGCGACGCGCTCGAAGGTGTCGTCTTCTCGCCCGCCTCGTTCACCTTCGACGCCGTCGCGAATCCGCCCGCCGGGCTGATGTTCTCGCTGCAGCCGCCTTCGACCGTCCGTGCGGGCATCGGCTTCCCGGCCGCCGTGACCGTCGTGGACAAGAACGGCGAACGTGTCTTCGCCTCGAATGCCGAGGTCAGCGTTCGACCCAGCGAAGGTTCCTTCCTCGGTGGTGTGACGCAGGTGCGCGTGAAGGCGGTGCAGGGTGTGTCGAGTTTCCCTGCGCTGCCGAGCACGCAGGTCGGCGACTTCACGCTCCTCGCGACCGCGGACTTCCTCCCGCTCACGTCGGCGTTCGCGAGCTCGCCGTTCACGGTGACGGCGGGGCTCTCGTACGCGATCGTGCCGAGCGCCGGGAACGAACAGACCGGCGTCGCGGGGCAGGTCGCGCCGGTCGATCCGACGGTCATCGTCCATGACCGCTGGGGCAATCCGGTCGCGGGCGCGGCGGTCACGTGGCATCGCATCAGCAGCGGGATCGCCACCCGGATCGCGCAGACCACGACCGATGCGACCGGCCGCACCTCGACTCCGTGGACGCTCGTCCTCGGCGCCAACCAGCTGCGCGCTGGCTTGAACGAGGGGTCGTTCGCCACCTCTCTCTTTTCGGCGACCGGCACCGCGCCCTGATCGAGGGTAGGTCGCCGACGAGTTCTGCCATGCACGAAGGGCCCCGGGCGGATGCCCGGGGCCCTTCGTGCATGCATTCGTGACCGCGCCGCCGCGCGGTCGGGGCGCCGTTCAGCGACGGCTGCCCGTCCAGATCGCGATCAACCCGCACCCCTGTGCGATGCGTGACCCCGCGACGCGTTGCAACTCCACCGGGACCGCCGCGATGCTCCCGTAGATCTCGATCGCCGCGATCGACTGCGCACTGATGACGTCGTCGATCGCCGCGAGCGAACTCATCGGCGGCGGGTTCGGATTGCCGACCGCCTCTTCGTAGGTGCCCATCAGGCGCTGGCCATCCACGAGCACGGTCATCGCGCACATGATCCCGCGCCCCATCAGCACCTGCTTGCCATTGTTCGGGGTCACCTTCACGTAGCTGTCCCCCGCGAGCACCTGCGAGAGGCGCAACGGGTTGCGGAACTCGAGTTCCTCCGGTGTGATCATCCGCGCCGCGTAGGCGCCCTTCTGGATCCGCTCCACGCGGTCATAGAAGCCTGTGCGGGCGAGCGGCGTGTCCCGTCGCCCGCTGATCGTCACCGGGTCGAGCGCCCTCGGCATGGGCACGAGGTCGGCGAGGAAGTATTCCTTTCCCTCCGGTCGCTTCGCCCAGCCGACGAACGGCTGGAAGCCGATCCGCCGCGCCGTGACGTTGAGCGAGTCCGCCGGCTTGAGGTTGAATGCGACCCGTCCGGAGTCGTCCGCGACGCGGCTCGCGCCATTGTTGATCTGGACGTAGGCGAAGGGGATGGCGTTGCCGCGCACGTCGGTCACCTGCACGGTCACGCGATCGCCCTGGGCGGCGAGCGCGGGCGCGAGGGCGGCCGCAGCGAAGATGCGGAGCGAGAGGGTCCGACGGGTCACGGGAGGGAGGGGTGAAAGGTCATCGGGGCCGGCCAATCACGTCCGCCGACCCCGATGATGATACTACGCGACGACCGCCAAGGGTTCCCCGGCGCCCTTCTCGGGTTCGGGCAGGAGGGCCAGCGCCAGCACCTCCTCGAGCGACCCCACGAAGTGGAAGCGCAGCTTGGCACGGGCCTCGTCCGGCACGTCCTCCACGTCGGCCTCGTTGTCCTTCGGAAGGATGACGTCGGTGATCCCGGCCCGAAGTGCCCCCAACACCTTCTCCTTCACCCCGCCGATGGGAAGGACGCGGCCGCGCAGGGAGATCTCCCCCGTCATCGCGAGGTCCTTCCGCACCGGACGTCCGCTCATCTCACTGGCGAGCGCCGTCGAGATCGCGACACCCGCCGACGGTCCGTCCTTCGGGATGGCGCCGGCCGGTACGTGGATGTGCGTCTCCACGGTCCCGAGACGGCTCCGCGGGATCCCCAGCTTCTCGGCATTCTTGGTCACGTACGTGAAGGCGGCGCGCGCCGATTCCTTCATCACGTCCCCGAGCTGGCCGGTGAGGATGAGCGCGACCGGCGCGCCTCCCCCGTTGCCGTCGCCTGGCGCCGGGGTCGTCAGCGGCCGCACCGACGCCTCGACGAACATGATGTCGCCGCCCATGGGCGTGTAGTACATGCCCGTCGCGGTGCCGACCTCGTGCGCGACGTTGGCCTTCTCCGGATGCACGCGCGGCCGGCCGAGCAGTTCGCGCACCTCCTCGGCGGTGATCACGCCGTCAGCGGTGGGATCCTCCCCGGTGTTCGTCGCGATCCGGCGCGCGATCTTGCGCGCCACCTTCCCGACCTCGCGCTCGAGCTGCCGCACGCCGCTCTCGCGCGTGTACTGGCTCACCAGCGAAGCGATCGCCGCGTCATCGAACGTGACGGGCTTGTCCGCGAGCCCGTTCTCCTCGAGCTGGCGCGGGATGAGGTACTTCTTCGCGATCTCGGCCTTCTCTCTCTCGGTGTAGCCGCCGAACTCCACGATCTCCATGCGGTCGAGGAGCGGACCGGGGATGTTCTGGATGAAGTTCGCCGTCGCGATGAAGAGCACCTCGCTCAGGTCGAACGGCACGCCGAGGTAGTGGTCGGTGAAGGAATCGTTCTGCGCGGGGTCGAGCACCTCGAGCAACGCGCTGGACGGGTCGCCCTGGAAGGACGACGCCGAGCTTGTCGACCTCGTCGAGGAGGAAGACGGGGTTCTTCGTACCGGCCTGCTTCATCCCCTGGATGATGCGGCCGGGCATCGCCCCGACGTACGTGCGACGGTGGCCGCGGATGTCGGCCTCGTCGCGCGCGCCCCCGAGGGCCACCCGCACATACTCGCGCCCGAGGGAACGGGCGATCGACTTGGCGATCGAAGTCTTGCCGACGCCCGGCGGGCCCGAGAAGAGCAGGATCGGTCCCTTCGCCATCGCGCGGGCCTTCGCCTCGCGCTTGTCGGTGATCTGCCGGTCCTTGTCCTCGCCGTTCGACTTCTTGGGCGCAGCCGTCGCGGTCGCGTCCTCCTTCGGCGTCTGGAGCTTGGCGATGGGGAACTCGCCGGTGCGGTCCATCTCCTCGGCGAGCTGCTGCGCACGGAGCTGCCGTACCGCGAGGAACTCGACGACGCGGTCCTTCACGTCCTTGAGGCCGTAGTGGTCCTCGTCGAGCACCGTGACGGCGTGCTTGAGCTCGAGCTGGTCGTCGGAGCGCTTGTCCCACGGGAGTTCGGCGATCCACTCGAGATAGGTGCGGATCACCTGCGCTTCCATCGACTCGCGCCCGGCGCGTTCCAGCCGGCCGAGCTCGCGCTCGACCTCGGTGCGTGCCTCCTTCGGGAGCGTGAGCTTGATGAGCTTCTCGCGGAGCTCCTCGATCTCCTTCGTCTGGTCGTCGTCGCCGAGCTCCTTCTGGATCGCCTTCATCTGCTCGCGCAGGAACATCTCGCGCTGGCGCTCGCCGAGCTCCTCCTGGACCTGCGACTTGATCTCCTCCTGCGCCTCGAGGAGCGAGATCTGGCGCTGCACGTGCACGAGCACCTTCCGCAGGCGCTCCTCCACCGAGAGGGTCTCGAGGAGCCCCTGCTTCTCCGGCACGGAGAGCTCGATGTACCCGGCGACGAGGTCGGAGAACTTGCCCGGCTCGGTGACCGAGTCGAGCACCTGGTGGACGACCTCCTCGGGCAGGCCGCGGCGCTCGCCGAGCTCGGCGGCGCGCTCGCGGATCTCCTTGTGGAGCGCCGAGAAGGCCGCGTCACGGTCGTCGGGCGGCGACATCTCCTCCACCGGCATCACGACGGCGGAGAGATAGCCCTCGGTCGTGGTGTATTGGAGCGACGTGGCGCGCTGCTCGCCATGGAGCAGGAGCTGGACACCACCGAGACCGCGCTGCACCTGGCCGATGCGCGCGATCACGCCCATCGAGTACAGGATGTCCGGGCTCGGCTCCTCGGCGTTGTCCTTCTGCGCCACGGCGAACACGAGGCGGTCGCCCTTGAGCGCCGACTCGATGGCGCGCAGGGTGCCGGGTCGCCCGGCCGCGATGGGAGCGGTCAGGCCAGGGAAGATGACGGTCCCACGGAGGGGGAGGACCGGGAGGGTCTGGCGCGCGCTCATCGTGTGGGATCCGATCGGGTCGTCAGGGAGGTCATGGTCCCCCCAAGGAGCAAGGGTCGTTCCGCCCTGACTTACGACATGTTGGCGGGGAATGCAACTTTCCACCGCCTTCCTGACGTAGGACCTGCCATGGCGGCGACCGGAAGGCGGACGACGCGCGCGGCGTGACCGAACGAGGGGTCCGCGCGTGGTGTGGTCGTGTGCCAAGTGGTATCCTTGTCCATCTCCGCCTCCGACTTCCAGCCCCCGCCGTGAGCGAACCCCAGATCAGCCAGTCCGACGCCGAGCTGCGCTCGCACGTCGTGCGCGTGCTCGAATCCCAGTACGAGGTCGAGAAGGAGATCGGCCGCGGCGGGATGGGGATCGTGTACAAGGGCCGCGACAAGCGACTCAAGCGGCCGGTCGCCATCAAGCTCCTTCCCCCCGAGCTCGCCTTCCGTTCGGAGATCCGCCAGCGCTTCCTGCGCGAGGCGGAGATGGCCGCGCAGCTCTCGCACCCGCACATCGTCCCGATCTACTCGGTCGACGAGCGCGAGGGGCTCGTCTACTTCGTGATGGCGCTCGTCGAAGGCGAGAACCTGGGCACGCGCATCCAGCGCCAGGGGCCGATCGCGCCCGACGAGGCGCGCCGGATCCTGCGTGAGGTCGGCGACGCCCTCGCCTATGCCCACTCGCAGAACACCGTCCACCGCGACATCAAGCCGGACAACATCCTCATCGACGGCCAGACCGGCCGCACGATGGTCACCGACTTCGGCATCGCGCGCGCCGTGAGCGAGGGGGCGGAGCAGAAACTCACCGGCACCGGGATCGCCATCGGGACCCCGGCGTTCATGAGTCCGGAGCAGTCGGCGGGCGACCGCGACATCGACGGCCGCACCGACCTCTACTCGTTGGGCATCGTGGCCTACCAGATGCTCTGCGGGGACCTGCCGTTCAACGCCACGAGCACGCCCGCGCTGCTGGTGAAGCACCTGAGCGAGCGGCCCACGCCCATCGGTCAGCGGGCCAACGTCCCGCCCGACCTCGCGCGCGCGGTCATGCTCTGCCTGGAGAAGAACCCCGCCGACCGCTTCCCCAATGCGAGGGCCTTCGTCGAGGCGCTCGAGACCGGGCGCGTGCCTGAGCTCCCGGCGCGCGCCGGCACCGCATATCCGCAGGCCGCCCCCAGCTGGCAGCCGATGACCGTGGCGTCGGCCGAGGGTGAGCCGACCGCCGACGAGATCCAGCGATGGAGCGCGCCGGAGGTGGTCGATTTCCGCCGCCGCATCGCGCCATTCCTCTTCGTCACCGGCACCTTCTTCGTCGTCGATCTCATCGGCGGGCCGAACCTGATGTTCGTTTCGGCCTTCTGGGGCATCAGCATCGCGTACAAGTACGCCAAGCTCTGGAGCGACGGCTACGACTGGCGCGATGTCTTCCAGCAGCCCCGGGACAAGATGATCGTCGACGTCGCGGCGGAGACCATCGACGATGCGAAGGCGATCTTCAATCCACAGAAGCGCGCCGAGGTCCGCGAACGCGACCGGAAGCGGCGCCTGAGCCAGGGCATCTCGCCGGTCGGCGGATTCCCCGCGGGCGCGCCGGCGTCCGCCGCGGGGCTGGCGGCGCTCGGCAACGGACCCTACGCCTCCGCCGCGCGCCAGGCGATGCTCGACCGCGACGAGATCGTGCGCATGATGCTCGACGTCCCCAAGGCCGATCAGGCACGCCTTCCCGAGGTGGTCCCCAGCGCCCGCAGCCTCGCCGACAAGGTGATCGCGCTCGCGACGGGACTCACGGCGCTCGATCGCGAAGTGGGGACGACCGGCGTCGAGGCCATCGAGAAGGAGATCGGCGTCCTCGAGGCGCAGGCGAATCCCCTGGATCGCGCGGCGAGCGAGTCGCGCGTGCGGCGGCTCGCCACGCTCAAGCGCATGCGCCGCGCGGCGGCCGACGCCGGCAAGAAGCGTGTCGAGATGGCGGCGCGGCTCGAGAGTTGCGCCATCGCGCTGCAGAATATGAAGCTCGACATCCTGCGCCTCAAGACCGGGAACCAGACGTGGCAGCACGTCACGTCGGTCGCCGAGCAGGCGATGGCGCTCGCGCGCGAGGTCGATGCGCAGGTCTACGCCGGCGACGCGATGGCCGGACTCGGCCGTTCCCAGCCCCGTGGCTGAGGACACGCTCCTCCGCGAGCGTTGCGCCACCGCCGTCGCCGGCCTCTACGAGATCGAGGAGCAGATCGGACGCGGCGGGATGGCCGTTGTCTATCGGGCCCTCGATGAGCGGCTGAAGCGGAAGGTCGCGCTCAAGGTCCTCCCGCCCGAGCTCGCGTTCCGTCCCGAGGTCCGCACCCGCTTCCTGCGCGAGGCGGAGATGTCGGCGCGCCTCTCCCACCCGCACATCGTCCCCATCTACTCCGTCGACGAGGCGGAGGGGCTGGTGTACTTCGCGATGGGGTTGGTCGAGGGCGAGTCGCTGGCGGCACGTCTGCACCGGGAGCCGCGCCCTCCGCTCGACTTCGTGCGTCGCGTGCTGCGCGAGGTGGCCGGCGCGCTGCACTACGCGCATCAGCAGGGCGTGGTCCACCGCGATGTGAAGCCCGACAACATCCTCATCGAGGCGCCGTCGGGACGCGCGCTGGTCACCGACTTCGGGATCGCGCGAGCGGCGGAGGGCGATCAGCGGCTCACGGTCACTGGCATCGCGGTCGGGACCCCCGCGTACATGAGTCCCGAGCAGGCGATGGGCGAGCGCGAGGTCGATGGGCGCGCCGACCTCTACGCGCTCGGCGTCGTTGGCTACCAGATGCTGGCGGGGGAGCTGCCGTTCCAGGCGACGAACACGCCGGCGATGCTCATGAAGCATCTCAGCGAGCGGCCGCGGCCGCTCTCACAGGTGCGCGCCGACCTGCCGGAGAACCTCGTGCAGGCGATCGACCGCGCGCTCGCCAAAGGGCGCGACGAACGGTGGCGCGACGCGCAGGCCTTCGCCGACGCGCTCGCCGAGGATGCGGCAGCGGCGCCGGCGCCACGCCGCTCGACGCCGCGGCTGAGCCACCCGGCGACCGTGGGGACGGTGCAGGGGCGCCTGGAGGAGGAACCAGGGACGGCGATCGAACGCCTGCGGCAGCACACGCCGCTCCCGGCCCCGCCATTCCCGCCGCTGCCTCGCGACTGGATGTTCGACGCGAACACGCGCGAGCAGGGCAAGGAGGTCCTGCGGCAGTGGCGCGAGGAGCAGCGGCGCTGGCGCGAGGAGGTGCGCGGGCGGGATGCCCCGCGGTCGTCGATGCGGATGGCGGCGCTCGAGCTGCAACAGTACGAACTCCAGCGCCGTTCGCCGGAAGAGCGCGTCGCGAGCGTGCGTCGTCGGCTCGCCGGGACGGGAGTGACGCTGGCAATGCTCGCGACGATCAATGCCGTATTCACGCCGGGATTCCCCTGGGTGCTGTTCCCGGCGATCGGCATGGCGTTCGGCGTGATCCGCAGCCTCTCGAACCTCTGGGCCGACGGCATCCCGGTGCGTGACGTGTTCCGGCGACCGGATCGCGCCGCGGTGCGCGGGGACGAGCAACCGTTGCGCCGCCTCGAGCCGAGCATCCCGGCGCCGGCGGCGGCCACGGCGACGGAGGCGGTGCTCGACAGCGTGCCGCGTGAGGTCCTCGACGGACGGCACGGCTCGAAGGTGAAGGACGCATACGGTGCTCGCGGGCAGATCCGCTCCCTGCTCGCGCGGTTGCCTGAGTCGGAGCGTGCGCTGCTCCCCGAGATCCAGCCGACGGTCGAGTCACTCGTCGAGCGGGTGCGCACGATCGCGGCGGCGCTCCATGCGCTCGACACCGATGCCTCGCCCGACGCCCTCGTGCGACTGCAACTCCGGATTGCCGAGGCGGAGGCACTGCCGGAGGAGGCCCCGGAACGCGCGCGTCGCCTTGAGTTGCTGCAGCGGCAGCTGACGACGCTCACGGACTTGGCCGAGCGGCGCACGACGCTCTCGCAGCAACTGGAGCACGCGCTACTCGTGCTTGAGACGATGAAGCTCGATCTCACGCGCCTGCGGAGTTCCGGGCTCGAGGCGCGACTCGCCGACCAGGGCCCGGTGACGCAGGAGATGCGCGCCCTCGCGCGAGACGTGCAGCGGGTGGCCGAGGCCGTGGACGAGTCGCAACGCGCCGACTGAGGCGCCCGCGGCTAGCGCCGCAGCAGGGCGGTCAGCGCGGCGAGAACGCGCTCAGGGGCGTCTTCGGGGAGGAAGTGGCGCGCGTCCTCCACGATCTCTAGAGTCGATCCCGGGACGGCGGCGTGCATTCGATGGGCGAGCGAGACGGGATAGAACGGGTCGTCCGCGCCCCAGAGGATCGCGGTCGGGATGCCCGACACGGCGAGCGGCGCGGCGAGGTCCGCCGTCCCGCACCGTCCGAGCGCGCGCAGATGCTGGACGAGGTGGTCGCGGCCGATCGGGGTCGTGAAGGGGTGAAGGCAGGTGTCGAGCGTGAGGCGACTACGGTCCGGATCGATGAAGCCCGCGCGCACCGATCCTTGGACGAGTCCAGCGAGCAATCCGGGCGGCAGCATCCCCGCGAGTGGCAGCAGGGCGCGCGCGAGTCTTGCCATCCGGCGGGGGGCCACCCCGAACGCGGCGGTGTCGAGGAGCGCGAGGTGCGACACGCGATCGCGGGCTTGGGTGGCGATGATCTGCGCGACGCCTCCGCCGAGGCCGTGCCCCACGATACAGGCGCGCGCGATCCGCAGGTCGTCCATCAGTCGGAGGACCGCCGCGGCGTGGACGGCGCAGTCGGCGGCGCCCGGGCTGGGATCCGATCGACCGAACCCCGGGAGGTCGCACACGACGAGGCGATGGCCTGCAGGGAAATCCCGGACGACGCCCTGCCAGAGGCGGGAGGCGGTGGGGAACCCGTGAAGGAGGATGACGGGTACACCCTCCCCGCGGGTGCCGGCGGCGAAGTAGTACATGCGCTGCCCGCCGATATCCACGAACTCGCCTCTCATGCGAGGTCAATCTGGCGCTTTGGAGTGAAAATGGTATCCTTAGCGCTTGGTTGGTCGCACACAGGCCAGAAGGGCTTCATCCCGTTGATTGGCAACGCCTTGAGCCGGACTTACACGTTGACCACACCCGCCGTCATCCCCGTTTCGATCTTCGCGCCTCCGCCGCCGCCTCTTCCGGCTGTGGGGTTTCCGCTTGAATGGCTGCTCGATAACGCGTCAGCACCTATCCAGTATCGCGCCATCATCGATGTCGCGAGACTCAGTGCGCACGTTTCGCCGAAGGTAGGCAATCTGCCATACACGTACCGGCCCGCGATAGAACTCGCTCTGCAGGCCGCGGTCGACGGCGTGTGGAACGGGTCCATCCTGTCACTACCCTCGCAACGCGCCGAGCACTTCGAGGGGATCGGCACGGTGCCAGCCTTTCGGCGACTGACCGAGTACGGATGGGACAAGGATGCGCCGCCGCTCCTGCACACCCGTCGCGTCCTCTTCCGCTTGCTCGCCGAGGATGCTGCCGATCGTTCGATGCTCTTCGAACTCGCGCCCTCCAAGGCGAAGGTCGAGGAGGAGTCTCTCCTCCTGCAGCGCCAACTCTTGCGAGAGGCGGCAGGCGCCGCCCTCGCGGGCGCGGGCTTCGAGGGCGACCCGCGCTTGCGCGGCCTCGCGCGCCGCACCGTGGACCGGCTCGCGGACTTCCTTCGATCGCCCCTCGCCGAGAAGCCGTGGATTCGCGTCGGCAACAAGCAGGTGCTGCATCCCGACGCGTTCCCGCCGACGATCCACATGCTGCATCTCCTCGCGCACATGCCGCTCTTCCAGAGCGAGCACTACGACGCCATGGAGCTCCTCTACGAGTATCTCACGCGACCCCTGCCCCGGCAGGAGTCGATCCAGCAGGTCGGCACCCAGATGCTGCCGATGCCGCATCTCGTGCTCGGCGACCTGCTCCCCCACCGGAACGCGGTCGAGGACGACGTGCCCGCCGCCCTCGCGTGGCTCGAGTTGATGGCGCGCCTCGGGTTCCTCCGTCGCAACGACAACTGGTCGAAGATGTTCGAGCGGTTCGTCGACGACACCGACCGCACGGGCGTCTGGCATCCGCACAAGGGGATGGCGATGCCGAAGAGCGCGAATCCGTACGTCTGGCCGATGTTCCCGCTCGAGCAGCCGCACGGGGGGGAGGAGCGGTGGGCCGACGTGACGTTCCGCATCGGTCTCATCGCGCGGCTGGGCGGCCGGCCGATCGACCTCATCTAGCACGAGGCGCGACCATCCTCGACCGACTCCCGCCCGCAGAGTGGTTCCCGGCGGGCGTCGACGGGATCACCGCGCGGACGCTGGTCGTCGGGACCGGGCTGCGCCTCCGCGTGCTCGAGGCCGGCGCGGCCGATGGTGCGCCGATCGTGCTGCTGCACGGTTGGGGCGTGTCGAGCTATCTCTGGCGGCACAACCTGCGCGCGCTCGGTGATGCCGGGCATCGGGCGGTCGCGATCGACCTGCCCGGGCATGGACTCTCCGATGCGCCCGAGACGCCGGGGGCATACACGCTCGACCGTTTCACGCAGCATCTCACAGCGGCGCTGGACGCACTGGCGATGCCGCGCGCGGTGATCGCCGCGCAGTCGATGGCCGGCAAGGTCGCGGTGCGCCTCGCGCTCGAGGCCCCGGAGCGCGTGCGCTCGCTCGTGCTGTTCGGCCCGGTGGGATTCGGCCTCATCCCGCCGTGGCAGGCCCTCGCGCCGATCATCCCGCTGCTCCCGGGCACGGTGCCGTCGCAGCTCGTGCCGCGGCGCGTCGTCGACTTCGTGCAACGCCGCGTCTACGGCAAGCTCGGCTGGTTCTCCGAGCGCGACGTGGACGAATACTGGGCACCGACACAGTTCCCGCAGGTGGTGCGCGCGCAGCTGCAGATGCTGAAGGAGTTCGACTGGGCGCCCTGGTCGCTCGAGGCGGTGGGCGCACTCCGCGTGCCGACGCAGGTGGTCTTCGGGACGCGTGACCGGACGGTGCGTCCGGTGCATGCGGAGGGGCTCACCGCCGCGTTGCGAGATGGGGGGCTGACCTGGATCCACGATGGCGGGCACGTGGTGATGGAGGAGGTCCCGGCGCGCGTGAATGCGATCCTCCTCGGCGCGGTCCGCGCGCCCTGAGTAGATTGCGGTCGATGACCAAGACGACGAAAGCGCCGCGGCCGAAGGGGAGCGCCGCGAAGAAGTCCACGCCGGCCCCCGCCGCGCCCTCGCTGCTGCCCGACCCCTCGACCGTCGAACCGACCGGGCTCACGCTCGCCGAGGCGGAGGCGAGCACTTCGGAGATCACGTTCGCCGATCTCGGCCTGAGCGAGCGGATGCTCGACTCGCTCCGCGGCGCCGGCTACACCCGCCCGACGCCGATCCAGGCGCAGGCGGTGCCGCTCGCGCTCCGCGGCAAGGACCTCATGGGTCTCGCGCAGACGGGCACCGGGAAGACTGCCGCGTTCACGATCCCCATCATCGAGCGGTTGATGGACGGGCCCAAGCGGACTCGCGCGCTCATCCTCACCCCGACGCGCGAGCTCTGCCAGCAGGTCGAGGAGAGTTTCCGGAAGTACGGGACGGGCACCGGGCTCGAGGTGATCTCGGTCTACGGCGGCGTGGGCTACGAACCGCAGGTGAAGGCGCTCCATGGTGGCGTCGACGTCGTGGTCGCGACGCCGGGACGCCTCATCGACCATCTCGAGAAGCAGAACGTCGTCTTCGATGAGCTCGAGGTGCTCGTGCTCGACGAGGCCGACCGGATGCTCGACATGGGCTTCGCGCCGCAGATCAACCGGATCGTCGCGCAGATCCATCCGTACCGGCAGACGCTGCTCTTCTCGGCCACGATGCCGCCGGAGGTCGAGGCGCTCGCGCGGAAGTACCTGCGTCGCCCGACGGTGGTGCAGGTGGGGCGCCGCTCGCAGGCCGCGACGACGGTGCGCCACTTCGTGTATCCCGTGCCCAAGCACAAGAAGACCGAGCTGCTCCGTCACCTCCTGAAGGAGATGGGCGCGACCGATTCCATCCTCGTGTTCACGCGAACGAAGCATGGCGCGGATCGCGTGGTGCGCGACCTCGAAGGGGACGGTTTCACCGCCGAGGCGCTGCACGCCGACAAGACTCAGGCGCAGCGCGAGCAGGCCCTGGCGAAGTTCAAAGAGGGGCGCGTGAAGATCCTCGTCGCGACCGACATCGCGCAGCGCGGCCTCGACATCTCCGGCATCTCGCACGTGGTGAACTACGACGTGCCGCAGCAGGCGGAGGACTACGTGCACCGGATCGGGCGCACCGGCCGCGCGGCGAAGGAAGGGGACGCCTTCACCTTCATGTGCGCCGACGAGATCGGGATGGTGCGCACCGTGGAGCGAGTCATCGGCCAGGAGATCCCGCGGATCTCGGTGGCGGGATACGACTTCGGGACCTGAGGTCACCACGATCGGCGCATGCGTCCCAGGCGGCTGACGGTCACGGTCTCCGCGCGCTGGCCGATCCCCACGATGATGGTGCTGTTGGCGACGCCGTAGCCGAGCCCGGTCGGGGCATAGGTGATGGTGTCGCGCGAGGCGCGGAGGCTGACCCGGTGGTCGGCGCGGATCGCGCGCGCGAGGAGGGTGTCACCGCCGCTCTCCACGCGCACGGTCCCCCTCACCTCATCGATGACCAGTTCCGCGAAGGCGGCGCGCCGGATGGCCGCGGCGCGCGCCAGGGTGAGTGCGCCCGCGATCTCGTGCGCGGCCTGCTCGAGGCGCACCGCGTCGAGCGCCGAGCCGACGCGGGGGAGGGCGATCCCCGCGACGAGCCCGAGGAACGTGCAGACGAGGATCACCTCGACCAGTGTAAGACCGCGACGCATGCCGATACTCCTCCGAACGGGGCGCAGAGAGGATGCGTAGATTCGGCCGATCGACCGTCATCCCCTTCTTGCCCCCGGGACCGTTCCATGGCCGCCATGCCCCTGCGCCCTGTCGCGCTCACGCTCGTCGTCGTCGCCACGCTCACCGGCGCTTGCTACACCGACCCCAAGGAGCAGCTCGACCAGATGCAGGAGACATTGGACCTGCAGGCGACATTGGAGGACCTGGCGAACCGGACGACGGAGCTGCAGTTCGCCACCGATTCCCTCCGCGGCGTGGTGGCGCGGCAGGACAGCACGCTGCGCAAGCTCGCCAATCTGGCCGGTGTCGCCTATCCCTGATCCGGGAGGTGACGCTCACGGGTCGGGATGGTAGTTTTCATGCGAAGTCACGGCATTGGGCCGTGAACTCCCGTTCTTCCGTCGTGAACCATGCGCCTGACCATCGAATTCTGCACGGTCTGAAACTACGAGCCACGGGCCGCCGGTCTGGCGGCCGCGCTCCGGGAGGAGTTCCCCGAGGCCGAGGTGGGGTTGATCCCCTCCGGCGGCGGGGTCTTCGAGGTGACCCTCGACGACACGCTCCTCTTCTCCAAGAAGCAACTCGGGCGGCATGCACAGCCCGGTGAGATCCTCGGCCTGATCCGGTCGAAGCTGTAGGACCCGGACGGGAGCGCGGGATCTCCCGTCCGGTCATTCCCCCTCCCCTCTGCTCTCATCATGCGTCTCGCGATCTCCACCGGCGGCGGCGATGCCCCCGGCCTCAATGCGGTCATCCGCGCCGCCACGCTCTCCGCCATCGCGAAGGGCTGGACCGTCCTCGGCATCAAGCGGGGCTATGCCGGCCTGCTCGGCGAGGACGAGGTGGTGCCGCTCACCGCGGAGTCGGTGCGCGGCATCGCGCACCTCGGTGGCACCATCCTGCGGACCACCAACCGCGGCAATCCGTTCGAGTTCCCGCGCCTCCAGGCCGACGGCACCTACAAGAACTTCGACCGCTCGGACGAGCTCATCGACAACGCGCGCAACCTCGGCATCCAGGCGATCATCTCGATCGGCGGGGACGGGTCGCTCAGCATCGCGCAGAAGCTCGTCGACAAGGGGATGCGCATCGTCTGCGTCCCGAAGACGATCGACAATGACGTGTCCGGGACGGTCACGACCTTCGGATTCGACACCGCGGTGTCGACGGCGATCGAGGCGATCGACAAGTTGCACACCACGGCCGAGAGCCATGACCGCGTGATGGTGCTCGAGGTCATGGGGCGTGACGCGGGCTTCATCGCGCTTCACTCGGGGGTGTCGGGGACGGCGGATGTCGTGCTGATCCCCGAGATCCCGTGGAAGGTCGAGAAGGTCTGTGAAGCGATCATGGAGCGCGACAAGCGAGGCCGGAAGTTCGCGATCGTCGTCGTGGCCGAGGGCGCGCACGACGAGAGCGGCGAGGCCTCGATCATCGGTGAGTCGATGCCGGGCCAGGCCCGTCGCGTGGGTGGGATCGCCCAACGGCTGGCGC
This sequence comes from Gemmatimonadota bacterium, assembly GCA_016714015.1. Classification (NCBI taxonomy): domain Bacteria; kingdom Pseudomonadati; phylum Gemmatimonadota; species Gemmatimonadota bacterium. The sequence continues at coordinate 902,640 of JADJNZ010000001.1, read as the reverse complement.
ACATCATCCAGGAGAAGACCGGCAAGGAGTGCCGGTCGATGGTCCTCGGGCACCTGCAACGCGGCGGCATGCCGACCGGCTATGACCGGCTGCTCGCGACCCGCTTCGGTGGGGCGGCGACGGAGGCGGTGGCGGCGGGAAAGTGGGGGCACATGGTCGCGCTCCAGACCCCGAACATCGTGACGGTGCCCATCAAGGAAGCCCTGAGGGACACCAAGCGGGTCGACCCGACCCACGACGTGGTGCGGACCGCCCGGGCGGTGGGGATCAGCTTCGGGGACTGACCCCGGACTGAACGTCCCAGTGTCGAAGGGGTACCTTTCCTCGTCCTCATGCTGATGCTCCCGGTGCGACCCTCACTGCTTCGGCCGGCCCTGGCCGCGCTACTCGCCTTCCCGGCGATAGGCGTGGCGCAGTCTCGGACGTCGCGGGACACGGTGCCGCTGACGATGCTTCCTCCGGCCGGGAAGTGCCGCATCTGGATGGCGGGCGTGCCGGCCGCGCAGCAGCCCGCACCGACCGATTGTTCGACCGCGTTGCGCCAGAAGCCGGCGAACGGCGTCTTGCTCTACGGTCCGACGCAGCGTGATGCCGACGCCGAGCGATTCGATCCGCAGGTGGGACAGGATGCGCGAACGACCAAGTCGTCGCGCGAACAGCAGGCGGACGAGCGTCGGAACGGGTCGCCCGCGGAGCAGGCGCTCGAGCGCCAGCGGCAGCAGGCGGAACGCGCGCGCCTGATCCAGGAGATGCGCGAGCGGGACGAGCGGAACCGCCGCGAGGCGAACGAGCGGGCATCGCTCATGGGGCGCAGCGGCGGCGCCGGGGGCACGACGACATCGGCACCGCGCGGCACCACGGCGGTCCCAAGGACCGGCGCAGGGAACTCCACGGCAGGGACCGGTGGTTCGGCGGGCACGAAGACCGCGGAGCCCAAGTCCCCTCCCGAAAGCAAGCGCAAGCCGGAGTAGATCGTCCACGCACCTGAGGACGGTCTCCGCGCGGTCCGCGATCCGTACCTGCCGCCGGATCGCGAGGCGTTCGTCCGCACCGGGGGCGAGCGGGGACGGATCATCGTCATCGCCCCCACCCGTGCGGCGTGCGAGACGATCGAGCTCGGCTTCGGCCTCGACCTCGAGACGCTGCTGTGGCGGACGCGCGGTCCCGAGCTGACCGCCCTCGCCGAACGGCTGGCCGCGTCCGATGTGCGGCCGCGCCAGGGCTTCGGCATCGTCGCCGGGACCGGCACGGGCAAGACGCTCGCCGTGAAGCCAATCGCGAAGGCGCTGCTCGCGACCGACACGCTCCGCGTGGGCGTGGTGAACCGCGAACGCGAGGCGACGCCGGAGACGCCGAGCTGGAACGTGGTGATCGTCACCACCGGCATCGCGCGGCGCTGGTTCCAGGACGGGGACATCCGGCCGCACGACACGCTCGTGGTGGACGAGATCCACCAGACGAGCGCCGAGCTCGAGCTCTGTCTCGCGCTCGGGAAGCGGACCGGCTGCCGCTTCATCTGGCTCTCGGCGACGGTCGATCCGTCGTTCTACCGGCGCTATCTCGCCGCGGCCGATGTGATCGAGTCGACGGCGTTCGACCCCGCGAAGGCCGCCAAGGTCGAGGTGGAGCGGAAGAAGCCGGTCTACTTCCTCGACGACCGCTTCCTCCAGAAGGCGATCAAGGAGCGGCGCGGCATCGGCGTCTTCCTGCCGACGCGCGCCGGCGTGGAGGAGGTCGCGGCCGACGTCGGCGCGCGGTACCCGCGCATGCAGGTCGCGTTCTATCACGGTGGCGAGCCCATCCGCGTGATCCGGCCCTTCCTCGAGGGTGAGGTGGAGAAGCCGTTCCTCCTGGCGATGACGGCGGCGGGCCAGAGCGCCCTCAACGTGCGCGGGCTCGACACGGTCGTGATCGACGACACGCGCTTCACGAACGTCGTCGAGCAGGGGCGCAACGTCCTCACGCGGCTGCACCTCGGCGCGAACGAGATCCTGCAGATGGCGGGGCGCGTGCATGGGCGCGTGGCGGGCGGGCGGGTGTTCATCCTCAGCGACCGAGACATCCGCTTCGACCAGCTCGAGCCGACCGCGCCCGAGTTCCAGCTGGCCGGGGATTCCGAGCGCGTGGCGCTCACCTGCGCCGCGCTCGGCGTGCGCGCCGACGAGCTCGACCTGCCGGTGCCGCTCGACAAGCACTCGTACCGCAACGCGCTCGCGTTCCTCGAGGCGCGCGGGATCATCGACGCGGGCAAGCTGACGCCCTACGGCACCAAGGTCGAGGCGATGCCGGTGGACCGGCAGTGGGCCGAGCTGCTCGTGCATTGCGACGACGAGTTGTTGCCGTACGTCGCGGTGATGGCGAGCGTGGAATCACTGCACCGCATGACGCGCGAGGACCGCGAGCTGACCGGGCTCATCGTACCGGGGAGCGACCATCTCTCGACATACAACGTGTACGCCGAGGCGTTCGAGAAGTGCGGCTACCTTGGCGAGGTGTACGGGCTGCCGCGGCAGATGTTCGACGAGAGCATCGAGCGGTGGGCCGAGGGCCGCGGCGTGCTGGTGAAGTCGGTGGAGGACGCCGCCCTCGCGATGGCGAGCATCTACCGGTCGGTGGGGTTGCCGCTGCCGACGCGCATGCCGCGCACGACGTCGGCGGTGGAGCGGCGGTTCATCGATCTCGTGGCGCGCATCATGCCCTTCCAGCTGGTGATCGACGAGCGCACGGTGACGGGTGACGAGGCGCGCGTGAGCAAGACGAGCGTCTGCGGGAGTTGGGGCGCGATCGCCGGGACGCTGCGCTACTTCGCCGACAAGTTCGGGATCCCGCGCGCGGCGATCGAGGGGACGCAGCTCCCCGGGGACCTGGTGCGGCGCTATGCGACGCGGCATGTCCCGCGCCTGGTGTACGATCCGGGGCGGAAGGAGCGCCCCTTCGCGCTCGAGTCGAAGGTGACGTACTTCGGGTTCGAACTCGAGCATGAACGTGAGCCGTTGTCGGAGTTCCCGCCGGAGTACGCCGCGGAGGCCCGTCACGCGCTCGCGGATGCGCTCGCGCGGAGCGAAGCGCGCCATCCAGCGGTGCCGCGCAACCGGCCGGCGATCGACGAGGTGCGGGAGGTCTGGCGGCGGTCCGGTGGGCGCACGCCGAAGCTGGGGCTCGCCGAACTCACGGCCTGGTACGAGGCGCAGCTCGCCGAGGTGCACGACCTCCACGGCTTCCGCACGGCGTCGCTCCGCTTCGTTGCGGACGCCTTCGTGCCGGCGGCCGAGCGCGCGCGCTGGATGGCATTGCCGGGGGCGGTGGAGATCCGCGATCGCACCGTGAGCCTCCACTACGAGGTGGAGGAGCTCCCCGATGGCACGTCGCGCGGTGTGGCGCGGCTGCAGATGCCGGAGAAGCTCGCGCGGAACCTGGTCGCCGAGGAGCTGCCCGTGCTCGATCGGCCGCTGCGGTTCGTCGTGACGCGGGGTGCGCGCGGGACCGTGCGCGCGGACTCCCTGCATGAGGTGCAGGAGCAGCTGTCGCGACCGTGGACGGCGGATGAGACGCCGCGTTCCTCGCGTCACGGCGGGCGGGACACCGATCATGGGCACCGCGGCATTCGCGGTGGCCGTGACGGGGGGCGTGGCGGACGCGACGACCGTGGGGGAGCAGGCGGTCGACCGCCTTGGGCACCGAAGCGCGGCAAGCGTCGCTGAGCGTCGCCGTCGACCTCGATTTCGGACCGGGGTGCAAACCCCCCGGCCATTGGGTGTTTCAGTCAAACCTTGTCTAGATTGTAAGCTGTTTAATAGCAACAACTTGAAATAAGACGAGTGAAAAGTTTGGCGATTAGGACTTTCGGTCCTATGTTTCGCCCCGTGAATACTCGACGCATCCAGATCCTCGACGCCGCCGCCGATCTCATCGGCGAGAAGGGCTTCGTCCAGACCTCCGTGGACGACGTCATCGAGCGGGCCGGCTTGAGTGGCAAGAGCCACTTCTACCACTACTTCAAGTCGAAGGAAGAGCTCGGGCACGAGGTGCTCGCGCGCCAGTTCGACGTGCTCGGCGAGCGCGGGCTCGCCATCCTGCGCGAGCCGACGTTGGATCCGATCGAGCGACTGCACGTCTTCATCGACTCGGTCGTCGCGATCCAGGCGGAGCGCGGGATGAAGGGCGGCTCGCCGTTCGGCGCGCTGGCGACGGAGATGGCGGAGAAGGACGAGGGGTTCCGCATCCGCATCGCGCGCGTCTTCCGCAACTGGACGAGCGAGATCGCGTCGCTGCTCACGCAGGCGCAGGATCGCCTCGAGGAGGATGCCGATCCCACGCGGCTGTCGCGGTTCATCGTCGCGACCCTCGAAGGCGCGACGACGATGGCCCGCATGAAGCGCGACGTGAGCGTGATGCACGGCGTCGCCACCGACCTCAAGCGCTTCGTGGCGGGGCATGTGCGTCGCCCCGTCGCCTACTGATCCGGGAGCCCCTCTCATGGCCACGATGGCAGCCAGTGTCGGACTGATCGGAGCAGGCGAGCGCGAGCGCGCCGACCGACGGGCCCGTTTCGACGAGGAGGCGGTGCGCCACCTCGACGCGCTCTACTCCTTCGCGCTCAAGCTCACCCGCGCGCGCGACGACGCCGAGGACCTCGTCTCGGATACGATGCTCCGCGCCTTCCAGCGATGGGAGCAGTACAACCTCGGCACGAACATCCGCGCCTGGCTCTTCACGATCCTCTACCACGCCTTCGTGAGCCGCAAGCGGCGCATCGACGCGCGCGAGGTGCAGCCGCTCGAGGACGAGGAGGGGCGCGAGATCTTCGAGGCGGTCGGCGAGACCGATCCCGAAGGGAAGTACTACGACTCGTTCCTCGATGAGGAGATCGTCACGGCGATCCTCGCGCTGCCGGACGAGTATCGCGACGCGGTCGTGATGAGCGACCTGCACGGGCTCAAGTACGCCGAGATCGCGACGGCGCTCGGTGTCCCGGAGGGGACGATCAAGTCGCGGCTCTTCCGCGGGCGACGGCTGCTGCAGGCGCAGCTGCGCGACTACGCGGAGACGATGGGCTACATCAAGCCCGTCGCCGCCAGCGCTGCGCCTTAGCGCGATTGCCGCAGGTGCGCATGTCGCACCACTTGCGGGTGCGGGACTTCGTGAGATCGACGAAATGGCGGGGACAGCGGCGGTCGGCGCACTTGTGCACGCGGAGCAGTTCGCCGCGGACGAGTGAGTCGACCGCCGATTCGATCACGGGGATCACCAGACCGCCGAAGAGGTCGCCCACCGGGACGAAGCTGCGCGCGTAGCCGCCGTCGGGGAGGGCCTCCACGCGGCGCGTGCCCACGGAACGGCCGAGCACGCGATTGATCTCGGCGAGGACGACCTCGCGGGCACGCTCGCCCTGGTCGGTGCGTCCGCGCTCGGCGAGCGAGCGGAGCGCGGCGCGCACGCGCCGTGCCTCGACGAGGGCGGCGGCGGCACCGGACGGCTGCTGCGCGGCCCGGCGCCGGAGGGTTTCGCCCCGTTCGGCGTCGAGGACACGCGCCGCCTCGAGCCAGTCGACGAAGCGCTCGAAGCTCGCGATGGTGTCGGTGCGGACGCCGAGCCGAGCGTCGTCGGTGTTGACGAAGTCGATCCAGAGCCGGTCGCCGACGAAGACGAACTCGGTGCCCGGCGAGGAGGGAGGGCGCGAGGCCATGCGGCGAAGATAGCGCGCCCCCGGGCGTGCCGCGCCTAGATTCCCGGCTCATGCATACGACCCTCCTCTCCGTCGCCGTCGGCTCCGCCAATCCCGTCAAGCTCGCCGCCGCGCGCGCGGTGCTCGCCTGGGCGGCGCCGGGTGCGATCGTCGAATCGGTCACCGTGCCGAGCGGCGTCCCCGACCAGCCCTTTGGCGACGAGGAGACGATCACCGGCGCGCGCAACCGGGCACGCGCGGCGCGCGAAGCGCTCGATGCCGACCTCGGACTGGGGCTCGAGGGTGGCGTGGTCGATTCCCCCGAGGGGATGCGCTCGTGCGCCTGGTGCGTGGTGGTGCATCGTGACGGGCGCGAGGGCATCGGTGGATCGCTGGCGATGCCACTCCCCGACGCCGTCGCACGGATGATCCGCGGCGGTGCCGAACTCGGTCACGCGATGGACGCGCTGGTCGCCGAGGTCGGGACGAAGCACGGCAAGGGGGCGGTGGGGATCCTCACCGCGGGCCGCATCGACCGGCAGGGCGCCTACGAGGTGCTCGTCACCTATGCGCTCGCACCGTTCGTCACGCCGGAGCTCTACGCGCGCTGATCCGTGCGTGGCACTCCGGCGTGATGTCCCGGTATGCGAGGCCGACTAGCCCTTGTGCGGCCGCAACACGAGGACCGGCCGACCGGCCGACCGGATGAGCTTGTCGGCGACCGAGCCGAGGAAGATCCGCGACACTCCGCGTCCCTGGGTGGCGATCGCGAGGCAATCCGGCGTGGTCTCCTTGACGTGCTCCAGCAGGCAGCGCGTTGGCGAGAGGTCGACGCGCACGGTGTGCGTGACCTTCAGGCCGGCCTTCTCGAGTTCGGCCCCGGCGTCGCTGAGCGACTTCTTGGCGTGCACCGTCTCGGCGTCGATGCCGAACGGGTCCGGACGGTCGGCGGCCAGCGTCGCGACGACATCGCCGGGAACGTACGGGGCGACGACACGGATGAGGTCGACGGCCGCGCCGAAGGCGATCGCGAGGTCGCGGGCGATCGGAAGTATCGCGCTGGCGCGGTCGCTGCCGTCGAGCGTGACGAGGATGCGGCGGAGCGTGAAGGGTTCGCCCAGGCGTGCATCGTTCTCGGGCAGCGCGAGCACGGGCCGATGCGAGTGCCGGATGACCGAATCGGCGACCGAGCCGAGCCAGTCGGGCGTGAAGCCGCCGGCCCCGTGCGTGGTCATCACGATCAGGTCGGCATCGGAGCGATCGGCGATGTCGGTGATGAGCCCCGCCGGACTGCCGTCCTCGCACACGGGCGTCACGCGGAGCCCCCACTCGGCGGCGTACTTCGTCGCGACCTCGTCGGCATACTTCTGCGCCCGCTGCCGCAACGCATCGTCGGCGGCGAGCATGTCCTGCGAGAAGATCGCGCCCTCGGCCGTCGCGCCGACCACGGCGATGGGCACATGGGCGCGGACGACCTGCACGGCGCCACCGGCGCGGCGGGCGATGTCGCAGGCGATCGGGAGTGCGCGTTCGGCGAGGGCCGATCCGTCGAGCGGGACGAGGATGGTGCGCAGCATGGGGGGCTCCGCGTTGAGGCTGATGGGTGTCGGGCGCGACCACCCATGCCGAAGTTACCATTGGGTACGCGTCCGCGCGTCGGCGTTCCCCTCAACGGATGTCAGGTGACCCACTCGTGACACTGAACCCGCCCGCTTTCCCCTTCGCCGTGCAGGAGCGCGTGCGCTGGAGCGACTGCGATCCCCTCGGCATCATCTACTATGGCACCTACGTGCGCTTCTTCGAGTCGGCGGAGCACGAGATGTTCCGGCAGGCGGGACTGCCGTACGAGGTCATGCGCGTGCAGAAGCAGGTCCAGCTACCGCGCAAGGCGTTCGCGGTGGAGTTCCACTCGCCAGCGGAGATGGACGAACTGCTCGAGATCCGCGTCGGGGTGTCGCGCATCGGGGAGTCATCGCTCACGATGCGCTTCGAGGCCTATCGCGCGCGCGACCTCGCGCATCGCGCGTCGGCGACGCTGACGGTGGTCTGCGTGGACAAGGCGACGATCACCAAGCGGCCGCTGCCGGAGTTCGTGAAGGACGCGCTCAGACCGTTCCGGGTGCCGCCGGCAGCGTAGGCCCCGCGTCCGCCGGGGTGTGGCTCCGCGCGGTCATCGCCGCGCTCACGCGCTTCTGCAGGCGCTGCAGCCCATCGTACGCGGCGTACTTGAAGGCATCCGAGAGCGTCGGGTAGTTGAAGACGCACTGGATGAAGTAGTCGATTGACCCCTGGAGCTGGATGACCGCCGCGGGGATGTGGATGAGCTCGCAGGCCCCCTCGCCGACGACGCTGGCCCCGATGATCCGCTGGTCACTGACGCGGAACACGAGCTTCACGAAGCCCTCCGTGTCCCCGATGATCTGCCCGCGGGGATTGTCGCGGAACCAGGCCTTCCCGATCTCGACGTTGATCCCCTGGCCTCGCGCATCGTCCTCACCGAGCCCGACGGTGGCGACCTCGGGCACGCTCCAGACCCCGTAGGGCAGGACGTTGGAGACCGCGGTCTTGTACTTGAGGTCGAAGGCGTGGCACATCGCCACGCGCGCCTGCTCCATGGCGGTCGACGCGAGCGCGGGGAAGCCGATGACATCGCCGGCGGCGAAGATGCGCGGGTTCTGCGTCCGGAAGTGCGCATCGACCTGCACGAAGCCACGTGGGTTGGTGCGGACGCCAGCGGCCTCGAGACCGAGCCCGGCGACGTTGCCTTCGCGGCCGGCACAGTAGAGGACACAGTCGGCGTCGACGGTGCGGCCGTCGGAGAGGGAGACGGTGGCGACGTCGTTCTCGACGTGGACGCCGCTGACCCCCGTGTCGAGCATGACCTGGACGCCGAGGCGACGCGTCATCTCCTGACGGAGTGCGTCGGAGAGGTCGGCGTCGAGCTGCATCAGCAGGCGTTCCTTCGCGTTGACGAGCGTCACGCGGGCGCCGAGGGCGGCGAAGGTGCCGGCGTACTCGCATCCGATCACGCCGCCGCCGATGACGACGAGGCGGCGGGGGATGGCCATGAGCGAGAGGACATCATCGCTGTCGACGACGATTCGGCCATCGAAGGGGATCTCGGGCGGATGCTGGGGCTGCGCGCCGGTCGCGACGAGGAAGACATCCGCGGTGACGACGCGCACAGCCTCCTTGAAGCGCGTGACCTCGAGCGTGCCCGCATCGGTGAACCGGGCCCGGCCTTGGACGCGAGTGATGCCGTGCCGCGCCAGGTTCTGCTCGATGTGCTGCCAGGCCGAGTCGACGACCGCACGCTCACGGTACATGAAGTCGCCGATGGTGAGGTCGGCCTTCACGCGGTACTCGATGCCGTACATGCCGCGCTGGCGGAGGCCGCTGAAGTAGAGCGCGGTCTCGCGGAGCGTCTTGGAGGGGATGGTGCCGGTGTTCACCGCCGCCCCGCCGGGCCGCGGGGTGCGCTCGACGAGGCAGACCTTCTTGCCGAAGTAGGCGGCCTGGGCGGCGCCCTTCTCGCCGGCCGGTCCGCTCCCGATCACGCAGAGATCGAAGTGCTCGCTCATCGGGCCGAACTTATCCCGTACGGTGCCGGAGCGCGAGGCAGGGCCGCCTGCGGGGATCGCGGTCGGGGCCGTCGGTCGGGACCCGAGCGAAGCGGGCAGTCGTTCATCATGCGGTCCCCCCGCTCCGACCTTATCTTTCGAAGATGTCCTCCGAGTCCACCTACTTCCGCAAGGGCTTCGGTCTCAAGACCGAGGTTCAGGACACCCTGACCGCCGACTACGACGGCCAGTTGGTTGATCTCCTCCGCGCACGCGACCACACCCTCGTTGCCGGTCCGGTGACGATCCGCCTCGCAAAGGAGTTCGGCTTCTGCTACGGCGTGGAGCGCGCGGTGGAATACGCGTACCAGACGCGCGCCAAGTTCCCCGACCGGCGCATCTACCTCGCGGGCGAGATCATCCACAACCCGCACGTGAACGCGAAGCTGAAGGAGATGGGGATCGTCTTTCTCGCTCCCAGCGACAAGGGGTTCGACTACTCGGGCGTGAAGCCGGAGGATGTCGTCATCCTGCCGGCCTTCGGCGTGACGATCCACGATTTCCAGACGCTGCGCGAGCGCGGCTGCGTGATGGTCGACACGACCTGCGGCTCGGTGCTCAACGTCTGGAAGCGGGTCGAGGTCTACGCGCGTGACGGCTTCACCTCGCTGATCCACGGGAAGTACTACCACGAGGAGACGCGGGCGACGGCGTCGCAGGTGGAGAAATTCCCCAACGGGACGTACCTCGTGGTGCGCGACATGGCGCAGGCGGAGGACGTGATGGCGTACATCGCGGGCACCTTCGCGGGCGGCCGTGAGGTGTTCCTCTCGAAGTACGCGCACGCGGCGAGCCCGCAGTTCGATCCGGATCTCCACCTGCAGCGGATCGGCGTCGCGAACCAGACGACGATGCTCGCGCGCGAGTCGCTCGCGATCGGCGAGGCGGTGGGGCAGGCGATGGCCCGCGCGCACGGCGAGGCGCATCGCGCCGAGCACTTCCGCACGTTTGACACGATCTGCAGCGCGACGCAGGACCGCCAGGACGCGGTGAATGCGCTGCTCGTCGAGCCGCTCGACGTGATGCTCGTGGTCGGGGGATACAACTCGAGCAACACGATCTCGCTCGCGGCGCTGTGCGCCGAGCGCGTGACGACCTTCCATCTCGAGGACGCGGCCGGGCTCGACCCCGCGGCCGGGACGGTGCGGCACCGCGACCTCACGACAGGAAAGGAAGTCGTGACGGCACACTGGCTCGCGGCCGAAGGGCCGGTGCGGGTCGGCCTCACGGCCGGCGCCAGCACGCCGAACAACAAGATCGGCGAGACCGTCGCGCGCGTGCTAGCGACTCGCGGCGTGGACTTGGCGTCGATCACGTGAGCGCTCGGCCGCACGTGCGGGGCGGAGCACGCGCGTGACGGCGCCGCGCGTCGCGGCCACCGAGCCGGGCTTCATCGCCCTGGAGGGCGGCGATGCGCGCGTGGAGGTCGTCCCGGCGATGGGGGGGCGGATCCGCTCGTTGCGCTTGCGCGGGCGCGAGTGGTTGGTGCAGGGCGGCGCTGCGCCGTCGGGCGCGCTGGGGGTCCTCGCCGGTGCGGGCTGGGATGAGTGCGCTCCCGCGGCCGGTGCCGGCACCGTCCCCGAATGGGTGAAGGGTATCGGCGGCCGACCGATTCCCGCGGGCGGCGAGGCACGGCTCCAGGTGCCCGAACTCGACCTGCGCACGAGCACCGATGGGCACTCGCTCCGCTGCACCTGGCGCGGAGAACGCCTGCCGTGGACGCTCACGCGCACGCTCCTCGTCCGGCCCGACGGCGCCATCGAGGCGCGCTACGAGGCGGTCGCGACGGGGACCCAGCGGTTGCCGTTCCTCTGGAGCGCGTGCCTGCTGCTCCCGCTCGATGCGCAGACTCGGCTCAGGATGCCGGAGGCGACGCGGTTCCGCGTGCAGACGGTCGCGGGGGTGGAGGCCGATCCACCGGTGCCGGCCGCACCACAGTGGCCGCGCTTGCCACTCCGCGGGCGCGTGTACGACCTCGCGAACCCCTGGCAGCTCCCCCGCGCCGCGATGGTCACCGGGTGGCTCGACCTCGCCGGGTCCCGCTCGGCGCTGCAGGTGCGGCAAGGCGAGGCGGCGCTCTCCATCGCGATGGACGGCGAGGGCGTGCCCCATGTGGGCGTGATGCTGGACCGGGGCGGCCTGCGCACGGGTGTACGTCGCGGCCCCTTCTCGCGCGGCGCCGCGCCGTCGCTCGCGGTCATGCCGTCGCTCGGTGCACCGGACCGCTACGCGGACGCCCTCGGGGAGTGGCAGTCCGTCGCGTGGCTCGTGCCGGGGGAGCCGCGGCACTGGACGATGGTGCTCCGCGCGGGGGCTCCCGCGTGAGCGGACCGTCGGCCGATCACCCGCGTGATGGCGACGCTCATCCGTCGGGGCGCGGCACCGCACTCAGCGCACTCCTCGACGGCCTGGTCGACTACGCCGGACTGTTCCCCCCCGCCGCGTTGCCGATGCCCGAGGCGGTGGCACGCCATGCGACGTACGTGCGCGGGACTGACCGGGCGCTGCTCGGGCGCTTCGTCGTCCCCTTCGCGCGGCTGGAGGAGTGCGCCGCGGCTGTCGACGCGCTCCCCCCAACGCTCGCGCCGGCCGACCGGGCTCCCTGGCGACTGAGCGTCCTCGCGGGGGTGGATGACGCGCCGTCGCTCGCCGCCTTCAACGCGCGGGAGCGGCGACGTCTGGTGGTCGACACCGTCGAGACGCGTGCGGACGCCGTCGCTGCGATGACCGCCATCGCCGCGGTCCTCGGTGCCTACGCGACGTACGTCGAGATCCCGGTCCGAGAGGATCCCGCACCCCTCGTCGAGGCGCTGGGCGCTCACGGACTCCGCGCGAAGGTCCGCACGGGCGGTGTGACGGCAGATGCGTTCCCCTCGCCGCCCGAGGTGCTGCGATTCCTCGTCTCGTGCGTGCGGGGCGGCGTCCCCTTCAAGGCGACCGCAGGCTTGCATCACCCGCTGCGCGGCGAGTACGCGCTTACGTATGCGACGGATGCGCCTCGGGGCACGATGTACGGCTTCCTGAACATCTTCCTCACGGCGGCTTTCCTCGAATCGGGTCTCGCGCCGGATCAGGTCGCGCCGCTGCTCGAAGAGCGCGATGCGTCGGCGATCGTCGTGCGCCCCGAGTCGATCGGCTGGCGGACGCATCTCCTCTCGGGCGACGCGATCGCCCGGACCCGTGCCCGTCTTGCGGGCTCCTTCGGCTCCTGCTCGTTCGAGGAGCCGGTGCAGGATCTCACCTCGCTCCGACTGCGCTGAGCATGCCGACCGACCCGACACTCGACCCGACGCTTCGATCCTGGGTGGCCTCCGCGCACGCGGACGGCACCGACTTCCCTCTGCAGAACCTCCCGCTGGGAGCCTTCACCTCGGGGCTCGCGCCGCGGGTCGGCGTGGCGATCGGCGACGACGTGCTTGACCTTCGGGCGGCGCGCGACCAGGGCCACCTCGACGGGCTCGACGCACGACTCGTCGAAGCGGCGGGGGCCGAGACCCTGAACGCGCTCTTCGCCCTAGGCCGCCCGGCGCTCTCGGCGCTCCGGGCGCGCGTCAGCGCGATGCTGCGGGCGGATACGCCCGAGGGTGCGCGCGCGGAGGCGGACGGCACCCTGATCCTCCCGGCGCGCGAGGTCACGATGCGGCTGCCGGCCGAGGTCGGCGACTATACCGACTTCTACGCGAGCATCGATCACGCGACGAACGTCGGCTCGATGTTCCGGCCGGACCAACCGCTGCTGCCGAACTACAAGCACCTGCCGATCGGCTACCATGGACGCGCCTCGTCGCTGGTGCCGAGCGGGACCGCGGTGGTGAGACCGCACGGGCAGGTCTCGGCGAAGCCCGAGGGGCCGCCGTCCTTCGCGCCGAGCGCGCGCATGGACTACGAGCTCGAGGTGGGCGCGTTCATCGCCGGGGGGAACGCCATGGGCACGAGCATCGCGCTGGCCGATGCGGAGACGCACCTCGCGGGACTGGTGCTCGTGAACGACTGGTCGGCGCGCGACCTGCAGACGTGGGAGTACCAGCCGCTCGGGCCCTTCCTCGCGAAGAATTTCGCCACGACGGTCTCGCCCTGGGTGGTCTCGCTCGACGCGCTCGCGCCGTTCCGCGTGCCGGCTCGTCCGCGGGGCGCCGGCGACCCTGCGCTCTTGCCCTACCTGCTCGCCGAGGGCGATCGCGCGCGCGGCGGGTTCGCGATCACGCTCGAGGTGTGGTTGCGCACGGCCGTGATGCGCGAGCAGGGGCGCCCGGCGGAGCGGCTGAGCCAGGGCTCGTTCACGCGGATGTACTGGACGCTGGCGCAGATGCTCACGCATCACGCGAGCAACGGCTGCAACCTCCGGGCGGGCGATCTCCTCGCGAGCGGGACCGTCTCAGGGCCCGAGAGGAGCGGGCGCGGTTGCCTGCTCGAGCTCGCGTGGCGCGGCAGCGAGCCCGTCACGCTCTCCACCGGCGAGACGCGCGCCTTCCTTGCCGATGGCGACGAAGTCACGTTGCGCGGCTGGTGCGAGGCGCCGGGCGCGGCGCGGATCGGGTTCGGCGCGTGCACGGGGACACTCCAGGGGGCAGAATGATCCGTCACATCATCCTCTCCGCGGTGCTCGGCGCCGCGGTCCTGCCGCAGGGTGCGCTCGGACAGGGCGGCACCGACATCCTCGTGGCTCCGTTCAGCGATGTCGCCGGGCGCCTCTCGATCGGGCGTCCGGTGAACGTCACGCAACGCCCGGGATACGACAACCAGCCGGCATTCACGCGTGACGGGACGGCGATCCTGTTCACGAGCACACACGCTGACGGGCAGGCCGACATCTGGCGCGTGTCCATCGAAGGCGGCCCCGCGACGCGCGTGACCCGGACGGCCGAGAGCGAGTACTCGGCCACGCTCCTGCCGCGCGACGACGGCTTCTCGGTGATCCGCGTGGAGGCCGACTCGACGCAGCGGTTGTGGCGGTTCCGGTCGGACGGCACGGGGGCGGAACTCGTGCTGCGCGCGCTACGCCCGGTGGGCTACCACGTGTGGGTGGGCGATGTGACCCTGGGAACGTTCGTGCTGGGGTCGCCGAACGCGCTCGTGCTCGTGGATGCGCGCACGGAGCGAGCCGACACGCTCGCCCGCGACATCGGGCGGGCGCTGGTGCGCGTCCCCGGGCGCGATGCGTTCACGTTCCTTCAGGTCGGTCGCGACACCAGCTGGATCAGCGAGGTCGACGTGCGCACGCAGGCGATCCGGCGCATCGCGCCCGCGCCGGCACGCTCGGACTATCACCTGTGGACCCCGAACGGCCGGCTCCTCGTGTCGCGGGGCACGCAGTTGCTGGTGCGCGTGGACGATCGATGGGACGTGCTCGCGGACTTCGCCGAGCTCGGCGTCCGCGGGATCACGCGGCTCGCGCTCAGTCCACGGGGTGACCGCATCGCCTTCGTGGCGGAGGACCCGAGGTGACCCGACCGCCCACGCCGCGCTCGACGCGCGCGTTCCAGGACCACTTCTCCGCGCACGCGGGGACGTACGCGGCCTATCGGCCTCGGTATCCGCTCGCGCTCTTCCATTGGCTCGCGGTCGTGGCGCCCGGCACCGCGCTCGCCTGGGATGCCGGGACGGGGAACGGCCAGGTCGCGACCGGACTCGTGACCCGGTTCGCGCAGGTGGTCGCCACGGACGCGAGCGCGGAGCAGATCGCGAACGCCGAGGCGCATGCGCGCATCACCTATCGGATCGCGGCGTACGACAGCGGCATCGCCGACCATTCGGCGCAGTTGGTCACGGTGGGCCAGGCGCTCCACTGGTTCGACGCGGAGGCGTTCTGCCGGGAGGTGCGGCGCATACTGCAGCCGGGGGGCGTGCTCGCGGCGTTCGCCTACACGCATAGCCAGGTCACGCCGGCCATCGACCTGCTGGTGCGGCACCATCACGACGTCACCCTCGGGCACTACTGGCCGGCGGAGCACGCGCTCATCCACGACGAGTATCGTACCATCGCACTGCCGATCGACGAACTGGTGGCACCGCCGTTCGAGATGCACGAGGACTGGACGCTGGCGCAGTATCGCGGATTCCTGCGGTCATGGTCGGGCACGCAGCGGCTGATCGCGGCGCGGGGGGAAGAACCGATCCTCGCGTTCGAGCGCGAACTCGCGTCCGCGTGGGGGGAGACGCCGCGACGCCAGGTCACCTGGCCGCTGTTCCTCCGGGTGGGCGAGATCCGCTAGGCGGACCCGTTGCGCGGTCGCCCTGCGCCGAGGCAGAGTTCACGCACTCCTCCACCCAGACCATCGCAGATGCCGACCAAGCCCCAGCCCCGTCCGTCCAAGCCGTCGTCGCACCCGCTCCGTGATGCCGCCGACGCGCTCTATCGGGCGGCCGACGAGAGTTGCAACCAGCACCAGCGGTTGACGAAGGTGCTGGGGCACCAGCTCGACGACATGGAGCTCGAAGGAGTGGCCGAGGTCGTGGACCTCTGCGACACGCTGCTCGCGAAGGCGACGACCCGCTACGAGGAGGCGGCGAAGGAGGGGCGCGGCAAGGAGAGCGAGGAGCTCTGGAAGGCGGCGAACGGGCTCTGGATGGCGGCGCGCGAGTACTGCCGTCGGCACGCGCAGAGCGACGCGATCGCGACGCGACTCAAGAAGCACGGCGCGGCCCAGTTCAACGAGATCAGCGTCGAGTACGAGTTGGAGATGTCGGCGCGGCTGGCACTCAAGCAGGCGCTCGGCGCGTACGGGAAGCTGCGGCCCGAAGCCGCGGCCTGAACCAGCGGCCGGACCCGCGCACCGCCGCGTCAGCGCGGGCGGCGCCCCCCCTCAGGACTGTTCCGTTGCCTCGGCCCATGCCGCCATCGCCTGGTCGAGTGCCTTACGCAGGCGCGCCAGCTCCTTGTCCAGCTGCGCGGCCTTCTTCGCACCCTCGGGCGAGCCGTCGTAGAGGTCCGCGTCGCCAAGTTGCGCCTCCACCTCGGCGATGCGCGCCTCGTGACGCTGCACCGCCGCTTCGGCATCGTCCGCCGCGCGCTTGCGGGCGCGACGCGCGGCGTGATCCCCCTCCTGTGATGCGGCGTTCTTCTTCGCGCGCTCCTTCTCCTGTTGGCGCTTCACCTCGGCGGCTTCTGCGTCGGCGCGGGTCGCCCTCGCCGCGCGATGCGCCCGGTCCTCCTCCCACTCGACGAACGGGCCGTCGAAATCGACGAGGCGGGTGCCGTCGAACGCCCACACGCGCGTGGCGACCTCGCGGAGGAAGGCGCGGTCGTGGCTCACGAGGAGGACGGTGCCCTCGTACTCGTCGAGGGCATCCTCGAGCGCCTCGATATTCTCGACGTCGAGGTGATTCGTGGGCTCGTCGAGGACGAGGAGGTTCGCGTGCGAGAGCGTGATGAGCGCGAGGGCCATGCGCGCGCGCTCGCCGCCGCTCAGCGAGCTGATCTCTCGGAAGACCTCGTCCCCGCTGAAGCCGAAGGCGCCGAGGTGGTTCTGCACCGATCCGCGGCTCCAGAGTGGTCGCTGGTCGAGGATCGCGTCCATCAGCGACTTCCGGAGCGGGAGGTCGGCGAGGTCCTGACGGAACCAGGCGGGCGTGATCGAGCCCCCGATCCTCGTCTCCCCGGCCGCCGGCGCACGATCGCCGAGCAGCGTGGAGATGAAGGAGGACTTGCCGGCGCCGTTGGGGCCGACGAGGGCGATGAAGTCGTTCCGGCGGATGACGCCGGTGAAGTCATTGACGAGGACGCGACCGGGGACTTCGACGCGAAGGTCCTTCACCGAGACGACCTGGTCCCCTCCGCGCTCTGCGGGCTCGAAGCGGAGGTTCATCGCGGCGGGGTCGCCGGGCGGCGGCGCGAGGCGCGGCAGCCGCTCGAGGCGCTTGCGCTTGCCCTTGGCCTGGAAGGAGTTGACACCCGCGAGGTTCCGCC
Organism: Gemmatimonadota bacterium; assembly: GCA_016714015.1. Lineage (NCBI taxonomy): Bacteria > Pseudomonadati > Gemmatimonadota > Gemmatimonadota bacterium. The sequence goes on along the minus strand of JADJNZ010000001.1, from coordinate 885,449 downwards.
GGATGTACTCCTCCTCCTTCTTGACGTACGCGCGCTGCCGCTCGAGCTCGCGCTCGCGGGTGAGGCGGCGCTCGGCGCGCTGCGGGACGAATTGGCTGTAGTTGCCCTTGTACCACTCGCTCGTGCGCGCCTCCACGTGCAGGATGTGCGAGCAGATGGCGTCGAGGAAGGCACGATCATGCGAGACGACGATGACCGTCTCGTTCGCCTCGGCGAGCCACTCCTGGAGCCAGGTGGTCGTGTCGAGGTCGAGATGGTTCGTCGGCTCGTCAAGCAGGAGCAGGTCGGCGGGAGCGATGAGCTGCGCGGCGAGACCCACACGTCCGCGCTCGCCGCCGGAGAGCGACGAGACGAGCCGCGACTTCGACTCCTCGGCATCGAAGCCGAGACCTTGGAGCACGGCGTCGACACGCGCGTGGTAGACATAGCCGCCGAGGTCCGCGAAGCGCTCCTGGTCGTGCCCGAAGCGCTCGAGGAACTCGTCGGTGACCTTCTCGCCGAGCTCGCCGAGCTCGATGGCCTGCTCGGCGATGCGCTGCTCGAGCGCGATGACCTCGCGCCAGGCGGCCGCCGCGGCCTGCCAGACGGTCGTCGCGCCCTCGAAGGCGCGGTGCTGGTCGAGGAGCGCGTGCCGCAGCCCGGGGCGGCGCGCCACGCTCCCGACCGTCGGCGGCAGGTCGCCGGTGATGACCTTGAAGATCGAGGTCTTGCCGGCGCCATTTCGGCCGATGATGCCCCACCGCTCGCCCTCGGCGACGGTGAAGGTGATGTTCTTGAGGAGTTCCGTCGCACCGAACGAGATGCCGACGTTGGAGCAGGAGAGCAGGGTCACGGGGTCAGGTTCGCGCGGGACGCATGAGACGGTCGCGCCACCGGAGGACCGGCTGCTCGACGAGGTGATACGACAGCAGCGCTGCCGCGAGGACGAACAGGATGTTCTGCGGGAACCGCGCGTACCACGCGTCGGTGTGCCGGTCGAGGAAGAGCTGCTGCCAAATGTACACGGAGTAGCTCAACGTTCCGAGGAACGCGACGTGTCGCTGATTGAGCAGACGGCCGAGCGGTCCGTCGTGCAGGCGGACGACGCGGTCGACAATCATCGCGATGCAGAGATTCAACAGGGTGAGCCCGACGGCGGCAAAGAGGCCACTGAGCACCCACTCGACGCGCGGGGAGACCCAGGGGCCCCACCACCGGAGGCTCCCGGCGGCGAGTCCGACCACCGGTAGCAGTAGTGCCCATCCCGAGCCGACGAGGCGCCGGTACGGCGCCCAGGTCCAGAGCCGGTCGCGCACGAGCGCCAGAAGCGCCCCGGTCGCGATCGCGTCGACCATCGTCTCGAACGACGCGCCGACATACGCCTGCAGGCCGATGGTGCCATCGGGCAGCGCCATGAGCAGCACACGCATGACGGGCGCGAGCACGATCGCTGCGACCGCGGCGCGCGGCGCGCGCACCGGTGTGAGCCAGAGCAGCAGGAGCGGCCAGGTGAGGTAGAACTGCTCCTCGACCGCGAGCGACCAGGCGTGCCCGACGAGCCAGTCGTGCGTGGTGGAGTAGTTGATCGTGTAGGTCGCCGCGCGGAGGAGGTCGCCGTCACGCAGGCTGATCGGGCCGGCGAGCGCGAGGACCGCGAGATAGACGTAGAACGCCGGGAATATCCGGAGCGTGCGACGGATGTAGAAGGCGCGCAGGTCGATCTTGGCGGTCCTGTCCCACTCCTTGAGCAGAAGGCCCGTGATGAGGAAGCCCGAGAGCACGAAGAAGATGCGCACGCCGAGGTCGCCGAGGTCGAGCAGCGGCGTCGCGGTGACGGGGAAGCCGCGGGTCCCGAGGAGATGGCTGAACAAGACCAGCACGATCGAGACGGCACGCATGCCGTCGAGCGACGGGATGCGGCCGACCGGAGGCGCCCCCGCTCGGTCGCCGACCCCCGTCACGCGACGTCGGTGGGCGTGGGCACGGTGAGGTCGCCGGTCTCGAGCGCGCGCTGCGCGAGCGCGCGCATGACCTCGTCGGCGTTGCGCTCGAGCGCGCGGATGGCGCGCCGCGTCCGACGCATCGCCATCGGGATGAAGAGCCGGGCGGCGTCGAGGTCGGCCGCGGCCCCCTGCTCGCCGTGCTTGGCGATCGCGGCCGTGCACCGCGAGAGCACCGCCGTGGCGAGGTAGATGTCGATCGCCGCGTTCGCCATCCGCTCCTGCAGCATCTGCCGCTCGATGATGGCCTTGCCGTGCTCGATGAGCGCCTTCTCCACCGCGAGCGCGAGCCCGTGGATGTTCTCGGCCACCGCGTCCGCCTCGTCGGCGAGGAGGGCGTGCACCTTCGAGAACTCGGGCTTCACGAGCGTGCGCTTCACGCGGCCGGTGAGATAGCTCGAGATCGCGCCGATGGAGTGGAGCGGGTCCTTGAAGGCCTTGCCGACCGCCTTGAGCTCCTCGCCCGGCTGCTGGAGTCCCATGAGCGCGATGAGGGCCCGGAGGATCTCGTTGGTGCCCTCGAAGATCATGTTGATGCGCGAATCGCGCAGCGCGCGCTCGTACGGGTACTCCTTGGAGTAGCCGAGGCCGCCGGCGATCTGCATCGCCTCGCTCGCGGTGCGGAAGGCGAGCTCCGACGCGTAGATCTTGCAGGCCGCGGTCTCGAGCGAGAAGTCGACGCCACCGCGATCGACCATCCCGGCGCAGAGCATCCACCCCGCGTCGGCGGCATAACAGTCGGCGGCCGCGAGCGCGATCTTCTTCTGGATCATCTCGAACTGCCCGATCGGCTTGCCGAACTGCTCGCGCTGCTTGGCGTAGTCGATCGCGAGCTTCATCATCTCGCGCGTGCCCCGAGACGATCCGGCCGAGAGGCCGAGGCGCCCCGAGTTGAGAATCTCGAGCGCGATCTTGAAACCGCCACCGATCTCGCCGAGCAGGTTCTCGGCCGGCACCTGCACGTTCTCGAACGTCACCGTGCGGGTGTCGCTCGCCTTGATCCCCATCTTCTCCTCGATCTTGCCCAGGGAGATGCCGGGAGCGTGCGCGTCGACGATGAAGGCCGTGACTCGCTGCTTCTCCTTGCCGTCGACGGTGACCGGGACCTTCGCGAAGACGGTGAACACGCCTGCATAGCCCGCATTGGAGATCCAGATCTTCGTGCCGTTGAGCGTGTAGGTCCGCCCGTCGGCCGAGGGGACGGCCGTGGTGCGCATCGCCTGCGCGTCGGAGCCGGAGCCGGCCTCGGTGAGGCAGAAGGCCCCGATGAGCTCGCCGCTGGCGCAGCGCGGGAGCCACTGCTGCTTCTGGGCCTCGGTGCCGAACAGGATGATGCCCTTGATGCCGATGCTCTGGTGCGCGCCGAAGTACACGGCGAGGGCCGCGTCGTGCGCGCCGATCTCGCCGAAGACGCGCGAGAAGACGAGCGTCGACGCGCCGAAGCCGCCGTACGCCTCGGGGATGTTGAGGCCCATCAGCCCGAGCTCCGCCATCCCCTGCCGCACGGCGTCGGGGAACCGGCCGTCGTGGTCGAGCTGATGCGGGTCGAGGGTGTCCTTCGCCCAGCTGCGGAAAGCGTCGAGGATCTGCGTCAGGGCCTCGCGGTCCTCGCTGCTCGGCTCGGGGAACGGGAAGACGAGGTCCTCGCGGATCTCGCCCTGGAAGACGCCGCGCGTGAAGGACGGGTTCTTGTCGGGGTCGGCGAGATGCGGCGTGTTCGCGGAGGCGGCCATGGGTCCGTTCGGGTGGAGGACACCTGCAAGTTAAGGCCCCCCGCGGGCACCCGCTTGCGACGCTCGGGGTGACCGTCGAGGTTGGGGGATGATGCGCGCCCGCGTCCTTCCGCTCCTCCTCGCCCTCGTCGCACGGCCGGCGGCCGCGCAGGGGCTCTTCGGTCCCTCCAGCACTCCCCTGCAGGTCGCCGGGGCCGCGGTGACGGTGGACTCGGCCTCGCCGCGCGTCGCGGTACAGGACCTCCTCGCGGCCGTCCGGACGAACGATCTCGCCCGGGCCGCCGCGCGCCTCGATCTCGCGGATGATGCCCTGCGAGCGCGCGGCCCGGAGTTGGCGCGTCGGCTCGCGGTCGTGCTCGACGTGCGACTCCGGCTCGATGCCGACCAGGTCTCGCCCGTGGCGATGGGGGACACCGCCGACGGGCTCGCACGCGACCGCGAGGTGATCGGCGAGGTCGCGGGGCCGGATGGACGCGCGGTCCCGGTGGCGCTCACGCGCCGCACGCTGGATGGGGGGGCGCGCTGGGTCTTCTCGGCGGCGACGGTGGGCCAGGTCGACGCGCTGTTCGGCGCGCTTCCCGATGCCTGGATCCGCGAACACCTCCCGGCCGCGCTACGCCGCACCGGTCCGTTCGACCTCCAGTGGTGGCAATGGCTCGCGCTCCTCACGCTGCTCCCGCTCGCGGCGCTCGTGGGGTCCCTGCTCGCAGGGCCGATCCAGGCGCTGCTCAAGCGCCTCGTGAGCCGGACCGAGACCGAGCTCGATGATGTGCTCGTCGCCTCGGTGCACGGCCCCATCGTGCTGCTGATCGGCGTCGCGACGTCGGCGCTGCTGCTGTACTGGATCGCGTTGCCGGTGGGCGCGGAGACGCTCATCCGTGACCTGCAGCGCGCCACCGCGGTGGTCGCCGTCTTCTGGATCCTCCTCCGGGTGATCGGCGTGCTGCAGCTGGCCCTGCCCTCCACGGAGTGGGGGACCTCGCACCCGGCGTTGCGCTCGTTGATCCCACTCGGCGGACGGATCGCGCGGCTCCTCGTGCTGGTGGCTGGACTGCTGACGGTCATCGCCAGCTTCGGGTACCCGATCGCGACGATCCTCGCGGGGCTCGGGATCGGCGGCATTGCCGTGGCGCTAGGCGCGCAGAAGACGCTCGAGCACTTCTTCGGGTCGGTCTCCATCGGGATCGACCAGCCGTTCCGCGTGGGTGACTGGGTGATCATCGATGGCGTGGAAGGCGAAGTGGAGGCGATCGGCCTGCGCTCGACGCGGATCCGCACGCTCGAACGCACCGTGGTGAGCATCCCCAACGGGCGACTGGCGGACATGCGAAGCGAGAATTTCGGCCCGCGCGACCGTATTCGGATGCGGACCGAGATCGGGCTCGAGTACGCGACGACCGCGACGCAGGTCGCGCAGGTCCGCGATGGGATCGAGGCGATGCTTCGGGCGCATCCGCTGACCTGGCCGGGACGCGTCGTCGTGCGGTTCCACCGCTTCTCGCCGTCGTCGATCGACCTCGAGGTCTTCTGCTGGGTGCAGACCGCCGATGTCGACGAGTTCCGCGCGGTCCGCGAGGCGCACTACCTCGGGATCATGCGGATCATCGAGCAGGCGGGCGCCCGCTTCGCCTACCCCACGCAGGTGGTGCTGCAGCGGCCCGGCTGAAGGCCCCCGCTGACGGCCCGCGCGTCAGCCGTGCGGGACGGGGCCGGCCTTCGCCCGGTACTCCTCCAGCACCGCGCGCGCCTCGTCGCGGAGCAGGCCGGTCACGATCTCGACGCCGCGCGCGCGGAGGTGCGCGTAGCTCTCGTCGAAGGCCGGGGCATCCTCGAGCGCGATCCGCTCGGCATCGGCGCGCTCGGCCCCGCAGACCACGCGCGACACGCCGCTCCAGAGCACCGCGCCCAGGCACATCGAACAGGGCGCGCAGGAGGTGAAGAGTTCGTGCGCGCCCTGCCCGTCTCGCCCGAGCGAGTACGAGACGATGCGTCGTTGCGCGAGCTGGAGCGCGAGCATCTCGGCGTGCGCGGTGGCGTTGTTGAGCCGGACCACCCCGTTCACGCCGACCGCCACCAGCCGTCCCGACTCCCGCTCGAAGACCGCCGCGCCGAAGGGACCGCCGGTGCCATGCGCGATGTTCTCGCGCGCGAGACGGATGGTGAGCCGCATGCGTTCCTCGTCGCTGCGGCACTCGCGGCCGTAGCTCACGCTCGAGTGCACCCACGACGGGAGCGTGACGGCGAGTTCGTGCAGGGGTGGGCGTTCCCAGCGCATCGGTCAGTCGGTGAAGGGGTCGGCGATCGCGGAGTGGCCGCGGCGCGCGCACTGGGCGGCGGCACGCCCGAGGAGCGCGCCGACGACATTGCCGGTGCCGTTGAACGCCCCGACGACCCGGACGCCCTCGCCGAGGTCGCGGAAGAGCGGCATGATCGAATCCGAGTACGAGACGGCCGCGCCCCAGCGATGGGTGATCGCGGCGTGCACACCCAGTCGTTCGTGCACCAGCGTCGTCAGGTAGTTCTGGATCGTCGGGCTCGGGGTCGAGTCCGTGGTCCACTCCTCCTCCGCGGCGACATCGCGTCCCCCACCGAGGAGGACACAGCCATCGGGGAGCTGCTGCCAGTAGTCGTATCCGTGACGCGTCGAGACCGGGCGCGGGAACGCGACCTCGCGTGCGGGGGCGGTGGCGAGCATCTGCAACCGCGCCGTGCGCACCGTCCCCTGCAGCGCCGGGACGAGCGACTCGAGCCGTCCGTCGACGCAGACGATGACGTGCCGCGCGCGGATGGTGCCGTGATCGGTCCGCACGACCCCGGCGTCGAGCTCGAAGGCGCGCGTGCCGCCGAAGAGCCGCGCCCCCCGTTCGAGCGCGCGCGCCGCGATGCGCCGACAGCGGCGCATCGGGTGCATCACCGCATCGGTCGGGATCAGGAGCCCGCGTCCCTCGGGGCCGACGTAGCGGTCGCACGGGAATCCGTCGACGAGCATCCGGTCGCGCTGTGCCTCGCAATCGGCGAGCTCGTCGTCGCTCGCGGCGATGCGGAGCGAGCCCGTGAAGCGAACGTCGTCAGGGACCTCGGCCGCGATCCGCTGGATCTCGTCATTGGTGAGCCGCGTGATCGCGACCGCGCGCTCCCGTCCGATCTGCCGCACGAGGTCATGGTGATACTCCGACGTCCCGGATAGGAGGAGTCCACCGTTCCGTCCGGCGGCGCCCGCTGCGACGCCGACCGCGTCGATGCCGATCACCGAGGTCGCGCCGAGGGAGAGCGCCTCCGTGAGACAGGAGAGGCCGGTGCCCCCCAGGCCCACGACGCACAGCTCCGCCTCAGCGTCGCCCGGGAGCGTCGGCAAGGGGAGGTCGTCGTGGTCGTCCCATCGGGGACGGTCAGGGAGGGACTGGGGCATCTTGGCAGGGGAGGGCGGCCTCCCAAGATGCGGCATGGCGCGCCCCCACACCAATTGGTCCCCACGCCGTGCGGCCGCGAGGATCGGTCGGACCGCTGCGTCAGCCGAGGAGCTTCGGCAACGCGGTCCGGATCCACCACGCGCCCGCACCCGCCATCACGAGCGCGACGATGACGCCCAACACGGAGAGCAGCGGTGGGTGGCGATACGCCCCGACGATCGCCCGCCGGTGCGCCGCGATGATCATCGTCAGCAGTCCGACCGGCAGGATGAGCCCGTTGAGCGCGCCGACGAGGACCAGCACCTTCACCGGCTGTCCGACGAGTACGAAGACGAGCGTGGAGACGGCGATGAAGCCGATGACGACGCGGGGCCAGTGCCGCTCGAGCGCCGCGTGGAGTCCGCGGAGGAAGCTCACCGAGGTGTACGCCGCGCCGACGACCGACGTGATGGCCGCCGCCCACATCACGAGTCCCGCGAGCCGATAGCCGATTTCCCCCGTCGCGTGGCGGAACACCGAGGCGGACGGATTCGCCGGGTCGAGTCGCAGCCCCTGACTCACCACCCCGAGCGCGGCGAGGAACAGCACGATCCGCATCACGGACGCTATGCCGATCGCCGTCACGGCGCTCCGAGTGACCGCCGGCACCTGCTCCGCGCCGCGCACCTCGGCATCGACGAGGCGATGGGCACCGGCGAAGGTGATGTAGCCGCCGACGGTGCCGCCGACGATCGTGACGATGGAGACGATGTCGAGCGACACCGGCGCCACGCTCCGCAGGAGCGCTTCGCCGACGGGCGGCGCACTGGCGACCGCGACGTACGCCGTCAGCGCGACGAGGACGAAGCCGAGCGCGACGGTGAAACGATCCATCGCGCGGCCGGCCTCCTTCACGAGGAAGAGCGTGATCGCGAGCGCCGCGCTCAGCACCGCACCGAGCCAGACCGGCACGCCGGCGAGCACGTTGAGTCCGAGGCCGGCGCCGGCGACGTTGCCGACGTTGAAGGCGAGTCCGCCGAGAGCGACGAGGAGCGCGAGCACCGTGCCCAGCCCAGGCGCGACCGCATCCGCGATGGCGCCCGCGCGCTGCCCGGTCACCGTGATCACGCGCCAGATGTTGAGCTGCGCCACCAGGTCGATCACGATGCTCAAAAGGATCGCGAAGCCGAAGCTCGGCCCGAGCTGCTCGGTGAAGACCGCGGTCTGCGTGAGGAAGCCCGGCCCGATGGCCGAGGTGGCCATCAGGAAGGAGGCGCCGATCAGTGCGCTCTTGAGTCCGGCACGCATCGGGTTCCCTGAGGAGTGAGTGAGAAGCCGCGCGAGCGCGGCGGAGCGGAATATCGGACCGTCCGCCTCAACGGAACAGGTCCGCGAGCGACTCTGGGCCGAGCGGCGTCGGCAGGGATGCGAGGCCGCTCACGTGCGCCGCGAGCCCGAGGATGTCGGCGCGCGTGCGTCCGGCGGCGCGCAGCTCACGCAATCCGGTGTCGCGCGCGCTCTTGCTCAACTTGCGTCCATCCGGGTGACGCAGGAGCGGGTGATGCAGCACACGCGGTGCCTCCCGGCGTCCGAGCAGGCGCGCCAGCCGGAGTTGCCGCCCCGTCGAGTCGAGGAGATCCTCGCCACGGATGATGACGTCGACGCCCTGGTCCAGGTCATCCACGACCACCGCGAACTGGTACGTCCAGTTGCCGGCGCGGTCGCGCACCAGGACGTCGCCGCATTGGAGGTCGGGGTCCTGGGACTGCGGCCCGAGTCGGAGATCGTCGAAGCGCTCGCTCTCCCCCCCGCGCATCACGACCCGGCGTGCCGGCGTCGAGTCCCGGGCGACGGCCGCAGCGCGGCAGGTGCCAGGGTAGCGCGTGTCGCCGCTCTCGGCGGTCGCCCGCGCGATCTCCGACCTGGAGCAGCGACAGGCGTAGGCGAGCCCGCGCGCCTCGAGCGCCGAGAGGTGCACGGCGTATCGTTCGGGGCCGTCGCTCTGTCGCTGCGCGAGCGGACCCGTGCGGAAGGCGTCCGTGCCGAAGCCGTCGGGTTCGAGGCCGAGCCAATCGAGATCATCGAGCAGTGCGTGTTCGTATCTCGCGTGACACCGACCGCGGTCGTGGTCCTCGATGCGCAGCAGCACGCGCCCTCCGAACGCGCGTGCGATGCCCCACACCCAGACCGCATTCACCGCGTGCCCGAGGTGCAGATAGCCCGTCGGTGCCGGCGCGAATCGCGTGGTGAAGCCGGGTGCGAGGTCGAGCGCGGGTCTGCGAACGCCATCGCTCATCTCATCGCGGGCATCGCGACACGCACGCTCACCGCGCCGCGCAGGTCGCCCGCGCGGTATCCCACGGCCTCGTCCTCCGGGTACCTCGCGGTGATGAGCGCCCGCGCGGCCGGAGGGATCTCTTCCGCGCTCCCGTGACAGGTCGTGCATCGGTCGAGGAGGACGACGGGACGCACCAGCCGAAGTTCCCATCCCGCGCCGTCGGCGGTGCGCGTCACCTCCGCGACCTGCTGCATGGGGCGACCGGCGTCCTGCTCGGTCTGGAAGTGGGCGAGGAGTCGCCGCTCGACCGAGTCGGGGGCGTTGGACGGATTGCGCACGCGCGTGCCGACACGGCGCACCACGAGTCCGTCGCGCGAGTGTCGTGCGGTGCGTACCTGCGCCGAATCGGCGCAGACCGCCACAGCGGACTCCGGGCCTCCGCGCGCGAGCTCGCCGAGGAGCATCCCCATGAGGTCCGGGCCGAGCGAGTCGGCGGCGGCCTGCGCACGCGCGATCGTCGCGGCGTCCGGCACCGGCGGAACCGCCGTGCGCGCGCAGGCCGTGCCCGTCATGACCCCGTTGGCGAGCAGGAGGGCGATCAGAGATGGCCGGCGGACGCGCATTCGGGCTCCCGGTGAGGTGATATCGCAATCTGTCCGATCCTGCGCCGGACTGACAATGCGGCGCGCGCGCCGCAGATTGTTGCCATGTCCGAGTCCGCCGCGCCCTTTGTCACCCTCGTCGAAGTCTCGCCGCGCGACGGCCTGCAGAACGAGCCGCGAATCCTCGCGGCGGCCGTGAAGGTCGGGCTCGTCGACCGCCTCAGTGCGGCCGGGTTCCGCGCGATCGAAGTGACGTCGTTCGTGTCACCCAAGGCGGTGCCGCAGATGGCGGATGCCGCCGAGGTGATGGCCGCGATCCACCGCGTGCCCGGCGTGCGGTACAGCGTCCTCACGCCGAATCTGCGTGGCTTCGAGGCAGCCGTCGCCGCGCGCGCGGATGCGATCTGCGTCTTCGGCTCCGCGAGCGAGACGTTCTCGCAGCGCAACATCAATTGCTCGATCGCGGAGTCGCTCGAGCGGTTCCGGCCGGTGGTCGCCGCCGCGCGCGCGCGCGGGATCGCGGTACGCGGCACGGTCTCGTGTGCGCTCGGCTGCCCGTACGAGGGGGAGATCGCACCCGCCGTCGTGGCGCGCGTCGCAGGGGAACTCCTGGCGATGGGGTGCGACGAACTGAGCATCGCCGACACGATCGGCATCGGGACGCCGGACGCGACGCGCCGTGTGATGGAGGCGGTCCTCGCGGTGACCGATGTCGCGCGGCTGAACGGGCACTTCCACGACACCTACGGGCGCGCGCTCGCGAACATCGATGCGTGTCTCGACCTCGGCCTGCGCTCCTTCGATGCGAGTGCGGCCGGGCTCGGGGGTTGCCCGTTCGCCCCGGGCGCGACCGGGAACGTCGCGACCGAGCTCGTGCTTGAACGGCTCGCGGCGCGAGGCTTCACGACGGGGATCGACCTCGCCGCGGTGCGCGAGGCGGGTCGCTGGATCCGCGAGCGGCTGGCCGACTGAATCCCGCCCGCCGTCAGTAGCCCGCGCCGACGCGCTTCCGCAGGTGCGTGCCCTCGCGGAGCGAGCGGATGAGGAAGTCGGCGACGTCCTCCACCGAGATGCGGCGCCCGCCCTCGGGGAGGAAGTCCTCGAGCGTCCGATAGACGCCGGTGCGCTCGCCGGGCACGATGTCGCCGGTGGCGACCATCGTCCAGTCGAGTCCGCTGTCGCGCATCGCGTGCCAGGCCTGCTTGTGGCGCTCGCTCACCAGCTTGAAGACGGCGGGGAAGGACGGTTGGTCGTGTCGCAGGCCGCCCTCGACCGAGTCGAGGATGCCGCCACCCGCGACGCCGAGGACCCGGCGCACCCCATGCCGCGCCATGCCGGCGACGATGTTGCGCATGCCTTGCGATTGCGCCTCGCCCGGGTCAGCGATGCCCGCACCGCCGAGTCCGGAGACGACGGCATCGGTGCCGGCGATCACGGCGTCGACCGTCGGCGCGTCGAGGACGTCGCCCTGCACGACCTCGAGGCCGGGGCGCGGCTCGAGCTTTCCGGCATCACGGACGAGGGCACGCACGGTGTGGCCGTCGGCGAGGGCGTACTCGAGGAAGCGGCCGCCGACGCGACCGGTGGCACCGAAGAGGGCGATGAGCATGACGGAATCTATCGGTAGTCATGACTCCTCACCGCATCCTCTCCGGCGCCCGCCCGGAGCGGTGCGAACGACTTCGCGCGGATGTTGTAGACCCCGCTCTCCACCTGCAGCACGCCGCGCACGAGGAGCAGAGGGGTCCGCGAGATCAGCATCGCCTGCCGCTCGAAGCGCTGTGGCGTGATGACGACGTTGATGGTGCCGGTCTCGTCCTCGAGCGTGAGGAAGACGAATCCCTTTGCGGTGCCGGGCCGCTGGCGGCAGATGACGAGTCCCGCATGCGCGACGGCGGTGCCGTCCGGCAACGTGAGGATCTCGCGTGACGACCGCACGCCGTTGGGCGCGAGCAGGGCGCGGAGATGCCGCATGGGATGGCCGTTGAGCGAGAGTCCGGTGAGGCGGTAGTCGGCCTCGGTGAGCTCGGGGGCGGCGAAGGCGGGGAGATGCGGCGGCACGCGCGACTCGGGGAAGAGCGCGAGCGGTCCTGCCGGTGCCTTCTCCGCGTCGAGCACGCGCCAGAGCGCCACGCGCCGTCGCCGTGCGGCCGGCTCGTCCGCCACGAAGGCGTCGAACGCGCCGGCCTCGGCGAGGGCGCGCAGGTTCCGGCGGTCGAGCTTCGTGCGCTCCACGAAGTCGGCGATGCTCGTGAAGGGACCCGGGGGGAGCGCCGCCTCGATCCTCCGCTGCGCATGCGCCCCCAGGCCGAGCACCGACCGGATCCCGAGTCGCACCATCGGCGGTGCCCCCCGCCCCGCCCCCGGCTCGAGCGTGTGGTCCCACGCGCTCCGCGTGACGTCCACCGGCACCACCTTCACGCCGTGCCGCTTCGCATCCTCGATCAGCGTCCCGGCCGAGTAGAAGCCCATCGGCTGCGCGTTGAGCATCGCGCAGAGGAACTCGGGCGCGTAGTAGTGCCGCAGGTAGGCGCTCGCGTACACGATGAGCGCGAAGCTCGCCGCATGGCTCTCGGGGAATCCGTAGTCGGCGAAGGCGTTGATCTGGTCGTAGATCCGCTTCGCGAGGTCGGGTGCGATCCCGTTCGCCTCCATCCCGCGCAGCATCTTCTGGCAGATGTCCGCCATCCGCTCGGCGCTGCGCTTGTGGCCCATCGCCTTGCGCAGCAGGTCCGATTCGCCCGGCGTGAACCCTGCCGCGGCGATCGCCACCTGCATCCCCTGCTCCTGGAAGAGCGGCACGCCGAGCGTGCGCTTGAGGATCGGCTCGAGCGACGGATGCGGATACGTCACCGCTTCGACCCCGGCGCGCCGCCGGAGGTACGGGTGCACCATGTCGCCCTGGATCGGCCCCGGGCGGATCAGCGCGACCTCCACGACGAGGTCGTAGAAGCAGCGCGGCTTGAGGCGCGGCAGTGTGTTCATCTGCGCGCGGCTCTCCACCTGGAAGACGCCCACGGTGTCGGCGCGGCAGAGGTCGTCGTACACGGCCTGGTCGGCGCAGTCGAGCTGGCCGAGGTCGATCGCGACCCCCCGCGTGCGGCGCACGTAGGCGAGGCAGTCCTGCACCACGGTGAGCATGCCGAGCCCGAGGAGGTCGATCTTCACGAGCCCGACGGGGTCGAGGTCGTCCTTCTCCCACTGGATGACGGTGCGGTCCTCCATGCTCGCGGGCTCGATGGGGACGACCGTGCGGAGGGGCTCCTCGGTGAGCACGAAGCCGCCGACGTGGATGCCGCGATGGCGCGGCGCCGAGTCGAGCTGCTCGACGATGTCGGCGAGGCGTTGCACGCGCGGGTCGTGCGGATCGAGATTGGCGCGCTTGAGCAGGGTGTCGGGTTCCGCCTGTTCGTTCTCGTGCGCGTCGGGTCGGGTCAGGACTCCGCCCCCGCGATGCTCTCGGACCGTTGCGCGGCCCTGCGGCCGCATCGCGGGAACGGAGCCCTGACCCTCCCCTCCTGCGGACCCTCCTGCTGAACCGCTCTCCCCTCGCGCGACGACCTTGACCGTCCGCTGCTCGGCACGCGCCTCCTTGATCAGCGTGCTCGCGTGCGTGCCGACGATCAGGTCGCTCGCGACCGCGTCGACCAGTGTCGCTGGTCGCATCGGGAGCACGTTGCGGCGCGTCTGCACGTCGCGGGCATTGCCCATCTCCGCCACCGCGCGCGCGCCGGCCTTCTGCGCCTTCACCTCGATCGCCTGCGGGGCATCGCGCAGCGCGCGCTTGGAGTAGTTCGCCGGGCCCATCGCATCGCCACGTTCCGGCGCGAACGGATCCGACTCCTGTGCGGCGGCGGCCGTCTCGTCGTCGAGCGCCTGTCCCGGCGTCCCGACGCGTAGCGCCGCTGCCGTGTTCCGCGCACTGTAGCGATCGCTGAAGCTCGCGAGCGCCCCCGCCTGGTCCGGCGAGAACCCGAGCACGCGCGCCGCATCGCGCACCGCGCTCCGCCCGCGCCAGGTGATGTGCTCGCACACCATCGCCGCATGCTCGCGGCCGTAGCGCGCGTACACGTACTGCAGCACCCGTTCCCGCTCGCGGTGCGCGAAGTCGATGTCGATGTCCGGCGCCTCGGCGCGTTCCTCGCTCAGGAAGCGCTCGAACAGCAGCTCGAGCTTGATCGGGTCCACCGACGTGATGCCGAGGCAGTAGCAGACCGCGCTGTTCGCCGCCGAGCCGCGCCCCTGGCAGAGGATCCCCTCGCGCCGCGCGAAGCGCACGATGTCCCACACGATCAGGAAGTAGCCCGAGAGCCCGAGCTTCGCGATGAGCGTGAGCTCGTGCTGGATCTGCTTGTCGTGCCGCGCCGTGCGCTTCCATCCCCAGCGCTCCTGCGCGCCGGCCTCCACCAGGCGTTCGAGGTACTCGTCCTCGCTCACGCCGCCCGGCAGCGGGAAGTGCGGGAGCCTCGGCTTGAGCGTCTCGAGCCGGAAGGCGCACCGTTCGGCGACCGCCAGCGTGTTCGCGAGCCCTTCCTCGCGGCCGCGCCAGCGGGCGGCCAGCTGCGCGTGCCCCTTGAGATGCCATTCGCCGTTGGGGCGGAGCCGCGTCCCCATCTCGTCGAGGGTCGCGCCATGCCGCAGCGCCGCGAGCACGTCGTGCGCGATGCGGCCGCTCGCGCGCGCGTAGTGCACGTCATTCGTCACGACCCAGGGGAGGTCCTGCGCCTTCGCGAGCGGCAGCAGTCGCTCCACGAGCGCGCGCTCCTCGGGCAACGCGTGGTCCCAGCATTCCACCGCGAGGCGCCGCTGGAACGCCTCGCTGAGCGTGCCGAGGGCCTCGCGCGCGAGCCGTTCCGCCTCGGCATGCGCGAGGAGCGGGGCGGTCCGTGCCGTCCCCTCGCCGAGCGCGAGCAGTTGCGGCACCCAGCCGCGCGGGCAGGCGGTGAGCGCGAACAATCCCTCGGTATGCGCGACGAGCTGGTCGAGCGTCACGCGCGGCTCGCCGCGCGGATGGTCGAGCCGCGCCCGGGTGATCAGCGTGCAGAGGTTGCCCCATCCCGTGCGCGACTCGGCGAGCACGACCACGTGCGTGCGCAGGCGCGGCACGCCGTCCTCGCCGAGCGCGAGGCCGGGCAGGGCGGGGAGGAGGCTCGGCGCGGCGCGTCCCGCCGTCCGCTCGAGGGCCGGCGGCAGCGGCACATCGACCGTGAGCTCGGCCCCCTGGATCGCCGCGAGGCCGGCGGTGCGTGCCGCGGTGGAGAAGCGTACCGCGCCGCCCACGTCGTCATGGTCGGTGAGCGCGAGCGCCTGCAGCCCGAGTGCCACCGCCCGTTCCACGAGGCGCTCGGGATCCGACGCGCCATCGAGGAGCGAGAAGGTGGAATGGCAGTGGAGTTCGGCGTAGCCGCTCACGCCGTCGCGCGCGACGCGTCGGTGTGGTCCGCGCCGGCGGGCATGCGGGTGTCGTGCGGCCCGGGGACGGCGCGCGGTCGTCGGCCCAGCCCTGGCGCTGGATGCCACCCGCGCCGCACCCCGTACAGCGGCACCGCCCCCGCCAGGCGCGCACGCGGTGGGTCGTCCCGCCCGTCCCGCATCGGCCCTTGCTGGCCATCGGCCATCTCGCCATCCGTCGTCTGGTCAGTCATACCACCCCTGGAGTCGCCAGCCCCCGCTGTCACGGTAGAGCAGCAGGTCCTGCCCCAACTCATCGCTCTCGCATCGCCAGTAGTCGCGCGCGAACGGCACCGCCTGCCACCACTCGCCCGAGAGCCGCTCCGGGCCGTGCGCGCGCTCGAGCGCGAGGCGCCGCCCACGCCAGAACATCACGAGCGGCGTGCCGCGCCTGTCCGTCGTGATCGTGACCGGCTCCGGTGACTCGAGCAGTCGTGCCGCCGGGACCGTCGCGGCCGGGGCCATCCCCGTCGCCACCGCATCGAGCGTCGGCACCTGCAGTTCCGCCTGCTCCACCTCCTCCCACGCCCCGGCCCGCTCGGGCGCATGCGAGTCGCGCCGCACCGGCCGCACCACCGATCCCGCGCCGAGCGTCGCGCGCAGTCGCGCGAGCGCGGCCTCTGCCGCCGCCGGGTCGCGCCAGGCCGGCGCCAGCAGGTCACCCTGCTCGGCCATCGACGGCGCCGAGTCGGCGATGCGCACCTCCACTGCACGCACCGGCGCGTCGAGCACCCAGGTGTCGAGCAGTGCGCGGCACCGCTCGAAGAGCGGCGCCGCGCGCGCGATCGGCCGCGCAGGGCGCGCCTCGCGCGTCACGCGACGGCCCGGCGCCATCGTCGTCGGCAGCGCGCCCGTGCCGACCAGTGAAGCCTCCTCCGGCGCCTCGAGCGTGAGCGTGATCGCCACGGCACTCACCGCGCGCCCCTCCGCCGCGAGCGTCCGCACCAGCCGGTCGAGCGCCGCGCGCACGAGGAAGAGCACCGGCTCCATGGAGGACGCACTCGTCGCGAGGTCATGCGTGACGGCCCGCGGGTCGTCCGCCCGTGCGAGCGTCGCCCGTCGCGCATCATCGCCGCGCGCGAGCCGCCAGGCCGCGAGTCCGTCGCTCCCCCAGCGTCGCTCCACCTCCAGCGGATCGAGCCGGGCGAATGCCCCTGCCGTGCGCAGCCCGAGCGCCGTGAGCGTCTCGCGCAATTCGGCGTCCATGGGGACGAGCGCGATCGGCACGCGCGCGAGGAAGTCCCCATCGCCTCCCGGCGCGATGTGCAGCGGCGATGCGGCGGCGCGTGCGCTCCACGTCGCCGCATGCGCGGTGATGCACGCGTCGGCCACCGCCACCCGCGCGCGCGGATGCCAGACCCGCGCCATCGCCAGCAGCGATTCGGCCAGCATCCGTTCACCGCCGATGCCATCGAACCCATCCGCCCCCACCCACCAGATGCCCGGCGCGCCGCGCTCCGGCGCCACCTGCGGGCTCGCCGCGAGGAAGGCTGCGCTCACCCGCGCCGTCTCGCGCGCGATGAGGCGCGCCTCCCACGGCAGGGGCACGAGCGCGCCGCACTTCGCCCGCGCCTGGGCGAGCGTCATCCCCGTGCGCACGCCGAGGTGCGTCGCCGCCGCGCTCGCGGCGCGCACGAGCGTGCCCTCGATGAGCGCGAGCGGCTCGGCATCCCAGTGCAGATCAGCGTTGCCGAGGATACTCGGGCTGCGCGGCGCGCCGCCCGCGTGTGCCGACCCGGGGGCGCGATCCACCCACACCGCGCCGATCGGGAATCTCGGGATGCGTACACAGGCGACGCGCGATGCCGTGCCCACGGCCCACCTCCAGTTGGATGTGCTGATAAGGCCCGCCCTTCTCGAGCGTGGCCGTGACCCGTGGCGTCGCGGCTCCCGGTGACCGCGACCCCGCGAGACGGAGCCGAAGCGCTCCGCCGACCTCCGATGCCTTCGTCCCTTCGCCGAGCAGCAGCAACGCCGCATCGGATTCGCGTGCGAGTTGCGAGAGCCGCACCGCCACCGCCCGCGGCAGCACCGGCGCGCCATCGAGCACCACGAGCGCGAAGGCCGCCGACCGCAGCAACAGGTCGGCGCACCAGGGGCCGCGCGCCGCGTCCCCCGGCCGCACCACCCAGAGCGCGTCGTACGCCGCCGACTCGGTGGCCCAGTCACGCGGATCGAGCGTGCGGGTCGCGTCGATCCAGGCCACGCCGCCACCGCCGCGGATCGTCGCCGCCACCAGCGACCGCGCGAGCGTTGTCTTCCCCAGTCCCGCCGGCGCCAGCAGTTCCGTCAATCGACCGCGCGGCACCCCACCGCCCGGCAGGATCGCATCGAGCGTGGCCACCCCGGTGGGGAGGCCTGGTGTGCTGCTCGGCGTCCCGGCGACGACGGCGGCGAGTTGCTGGCGGAGGGCAGCGAGGGACATTTCAATACCAATGGGGACCGAACAGAACGGGCTGTAATTACCGAATAAACACCGAAAATCGCAAGAGTGAACGGCTCACACGGCTATCTTCATGCGGTGCATGGGGATGGCCCGCGTCAGCCCCGCGAAGACCGACTTCTTCTCACCGCCGATGCCCCCGACCGCCCCCACCGCAGCCCGGCAGTTCTTCCGGATCGGCGCCCTCTCCGCCGGTCTCGCCGTCGCCGCCGGCGCCTTCGGGGCGCACGCGCTCCGCGCACGCATCGAGCCGCGCCTCCTCGAGGTCTTCGAGACCGGCGCCCGCTATCAGATGTATCACGCGCTCGCACTGCTCGCGGTCGCCTGGCTCCTCGATCGGGTCGCCGACCCGCAGCAGCCGGATCCGCGCGCTGCCCGTGCCGCGACCATCGCCGGCTGGGCCTTCATCGCCGGGACGGTGCTCTTCTCCGGCTCGCTCTACGCGATGGCCTTCACCGGCATTCGCGTGCTCGGTGCGATCACGCCGCTGGGCGGTGTCGCCTTCCTCACGGGGTGGGCGAGCCTCGCGCTCGCCGCATCACGCACGCGCTGAGCGCTCGCGTCCCCGGGCGTCCCCGCGCGGGCCGCCGGCCGACCTAACGCCCGAGCAGCGTCACCGCGACGAAGTCCCACCAGTGCTGCAGGCGAGCGGTGTGATGGCGCACCCGTACGCTCACCGGTTCCGGTGCCGTGCCCCGGAGTTCCTCGGCCCACTTCAGGTCCGAATCGAGGCGACTCGCGACGCGGTGCCCGCTCCAGCGTGGCCGCAACGCCGCCCGCCAGAGCAACCGGGACATCCCGATCGACGGGCTCGGCGGCGCCTCACCCGGCACGAGCGCAGCGATGAAATGCCGTTCGAGGGCCGCGCGCACGAACTCCGGTGTGGGGGGGGCGAGCGCGGCGAGCACCGCGGGCGGCACCTCGAGCGCCCCCATCCGCTGCCCGAGCCGGAGCGTCCAGTAGCAGCTCGTCGCCGCGCGTGCCTCACGCGCGATCGTGGTCAGCCGCTCCCACGAGAAGCCCGGTGCGGTGCTGGCCACGCCCACGAGCCGGAACGTGCGCCACGCGCCGAACTCCATCGCATGCTGCCACGCGAAGTGGATGCACGCGTGCAGCACGAGGTGCTCGGGACTCGGGACGAGCGCGCCGGCGAACGGGGCCGCCGCCGGGCGCGCCTCGCGCCGCAGGTGCGTCTCGTCGAACGCGAACGAGTGGTCGGCGGGGAAGAGCGCGACGTGCAACTCGACGCGCATCCCCGGCAACTGCGGGTCGAAGTACGGTGGCAGGTGATGGTGCCCTTCGTCGAGCAGCGCGTGCAGTGTCGGGTCCTCGGTCTCCTGCCATCCGGCGGCGACGAGCGCGGCGCGCGCGCGGGGGACGTCGTCCGGCACGACGAGCAGGTCGAGGTCGGTCATCGGACGCAGACGGAACGAGGGATCCGCGATCGCGCCGAGGGCCGCCCCCTTGAGCAGGACGACGGGGACCTGCGCGGCCGCGAAGGCCGCGATGGTCTGCTGGAGCCGACCGGCGAGTTGCTGCATCCGGAAGTCGCCGAACATCGCGGCGCGGCGGAGCGCCTCCGCGACGGGTGCAGGGAGGTCGCGCACCTCGCGGAGCGCGCGCCAGAGCGTCGGCGTGGCGAGCTCGCCGTCGGCGAGGTGCACCGCGCGCCCCCAATCCTCGATCACGGCGGCGAGGGGCGCGAGCTCCGCGCTCCCGCACCGCACGTCGGCGCTGCGGAACACCAGCTGGGCTTCGGGGGAGCGCGAGAGCGGCATCGGTCAGAACTGGGCGAGCGTGCCGGCGCGCCGCGCGTGCCGGAGTGCCGCGCTGAACGCGATGGTGCCGACGACGAGGCCCCCGCCCGCGATCGCGGCGAGCACCGCGACATCGCCGGCGACCGCCGCGAGCGGCGCATCGGCGAGCAGCAGGCGGCGCGTGGCGCGGAGGCCGTACGTGAGCGGGAACAGCCCCGAGAGCGCCTGCAGCCAGCCGGGGATCGCGGTCGTCGAGTAGTAGACGCCCCCGAGCAGGCTCGAGCCGCCGACGACGGCGGTCACGAGCGGCCCGGACGTCCGGAAGACGAGCACGAGCGCCGATGACACGAGCCCGAGCGCGGCGTGCGCGGCGATGAGCAACAGCAGGATCCCCGCCACGGCGGGGAGCATGAGCGGATCGAGGCGCACCCCGAGGACGACCGCCCCGAGCACGACGATCGTCGCATTGACGAGACTCTGGAGCACCGGGTATGCCGACATCCCGACGAGCAGCACGGGCAGTGGCGTCCGCGTGACGAGCAATGCCTCGAACGTTCCGCTCCCGATGCTCCCGGCGAGGGCCCCGGGCAACGCCGCGCTCGCCGCGAGGATGATGTACGTCGACGCGATGCCGAGCACGATGAAGCCGAAGTAGTCGCCGCTCTCGAGCCGGATCGACTCGCGTGCCATCGGTTCCACCGCGCGCGCGATGAACCACACCGGCACGACCGACGCGAGCAGGCTCACCGTCGAGAGGGCGGTCGCCACACGGTAGCTGGTCGCCGAGAGCCAGGCGGCGCGGAGCAGGGCGAGGATCGCGCGCATCAGGCGGGGCCCTCGCGGTCGGCGAGCACGCGCTCGATCAGGTCGGCGAGCGAGGGTTCGGTGCGCTCGAAGCGGGCGACCGCGAGCCCGGCGGCACTCAAACGCGCGAGGGCCGCGGCCGCGCCGTCGGCGCCCCCGGGCAGCATGCACTCGAACTCGTGCCAGCCGTCCTCGACGCTCGCCCCGGCATCCTCGAGCGGCACGCCGAGCGCGGCGGCGGCCCCTGCGGCGGCATCGGCGCGGAGCCAGAGTCGATGCCGGTCGCCACCCGCCCGATGTCGCAACCGGGCGGTCCCCTCCACCGCGAGGAGGCGTCCGCGCTCGAGCACCCCCACGCGGTCGCACAGGTCCCACACCTCGTCGGCGTCGTGCGTCGCAAGGAGCACGGTGCATCCCTCGGCGTCTACGACCGTTTCGCGGAGGAAACGACGGAAGTCCCGCGCCGAGATCGGATCGAGGCTCCGCGTCGGCTCGTCGAGCAGCAGCACCCGCGGACGCGCCAGCAGCGCGCGCGCGATGAGCAGCCGCTGCCGCATGCCGGTCGAGAACGACCCGACCATCTTCTCGCCGGTATCGGTCAGGCCCGTGATCGCGAGAACGCGTTGCACCTCGGCGCGCGCGGCCGCGCCGTCGAGGCGTTGCAGCGTGGCGTAGAGGCGCAGGTTCTCCGTCGCCGAGAGCCGCCAGTACAG
Organism: Gemmatimonadota bacterium; assembly: GCA_016714015.1. Taxonomy (NCBI): domain Bacteria; kingdom Pseudomonadati; phylum Gemmatimonadota; species Gemmatimonadota bacterium. Next base: position 864,300 of record JADJNZ010000001.1, on the reverse strand, counting down.
TGTGCGCTCGTTCGCGATCACCGGGGCGACGAGCTGCCGCACCGCGAATGGCGATGCCGCGACGTCCAGCCCCCCCACCAGGGCGCGTCCCTCGTCGGCGAGGAGCAAGGTGGAGAGCATCTTGAAGATCGTCGTCTTCCCGGCGCCGTTCTGGCCGAGCAGGCCGAAGATCTCCCCCTCGGCGACCGTGAAGGAGACGCCATCGACGACCGTCTGCCGTGGCGCCGCGAGCGGTGCGCGCGCGACCTCGCGCCACGACCGCTGGCGCGCGAAGCGCTTGGTGAGCCCCTCCGCGACGACCATCATGGCGTCGGCATCCCATGCCACTCGAGGATCGTGCGTGCCATCGCGGGCAGCGCATCGAGATCACGCGGCATCGCCAGTTGGTAGAGCGGCACCGTGGCCGAGAGGCGCGCCGCTCTCGCGAGCAGGGCCGGCGCCGCCGCCGAGCCGAGCATGCCGCCGATCTTCACGTGCGCGACGAGACTGATCGCCCCCTGGAGCTGCGGCATGGGGGCGCGGTCGACGCCTTCGCCGTCGGGGTCGATCGGCACGAGGAGATAGAGCGCGGCGAGCGCAATCGGGCGCGCGAAGACGCGCTCCTGCCCGAACTCGGTGATGAGGTGCTTGCCTTCGCGCGTGCGGAACGGGCCCTCCGGGACGCCGACGACCTCGCGCGCATCCTCGCGCACGCGCAGGCCGTGCACGCCCGGCCATGCCCGTCCCGACTCGACGTCGATCGCCAGGGTGTCGTCACTGACGAGCCAGGCGCCGGCGGTCGTGAGCGCGAGCGCCAGCGAGGACTTGCCGTATCCCTTCGGCGCGAGGAACCCGATCACTCCCTCAGCGGTCGCGACGGCGCTGCCGTGCAACGGGAGGAGTCCGTCGAGGTGGAGGGCCGTCGCGAGCACCCGACCCATGAGGTGCGCCCGTACGAAATCATCCCACGCGCCGGTGAGCGGGACGATCGTGATGCGCGTCCGATCCTCGGAGAGGTCGAAGGTCCCGGTGTCCTCGACGACGATGCGGTGCCCGTGCGCATGCCGAATGAGCCGCGCATGAACATCGCCGTAGATGCACTCCGCGCCGAGTTCGACGGCCCCCTCCATGGGCGGGAGCGTCGTGGCGACCGATGCCGTCCAGCGCGCCGGGCCCGCCGGGATCTCGTCGAGCTCCGGCAACGGCAGGTCGGACGCGAGGCGCTCGCCGTAGACGGAATAGAACCGCAGTGCCGTCACGCGGGCGTCCCCGGCGCCGAGGCATGCGCGCGTGTCCACCACTCCGCCTGCACGGTGAAGAAGATGCGCGCGCCGAGGTCGTCGTCATCGTGGTCGAGCACATGCGCCCACGCCGAGCGCAGGCGCGCGGCGTCGATCAGGCCGAGGGAAGCGAGCATGGGGTCGCGCAGGGCGTCCTCGATATGTGGCCGCGCAGGACCGCGCAGCTGGCGGAGGAAATATGCTGACGTGACGCCGGTCCGATGGGGGCGTGGGGCGAGCACCGGTTCCGGGATGAGGCCACGCATCGCGCGCCGCAGCAGGATCTTCGTCTCGAGCCCGTCACTGCGCTCGCTCCACGGCCGCCGCACGGCGAAGCGCACCACCCGGTCGTCGAGCAGCGGTGAGCGGAGCTCCACGCCTTCCTCGAGGGCGAAGGCGCGCAGCACGCCCACCACTCGGCCGAAGAACGGGAAGCGCAGATACGCGTGCGTCTCGGCGAGGACGCGACTCGTGCGTGGGAGCATCGGAAGTGCACGAGCCTCGCGCGCGCGCGCGCCGCCCGCTTCGAGGATCGCCTCGGTGATCCACCACGAGGCCTGGCGGTGGAGATGCGGGGGCGGGGCCGGCAAGCCGCGCAGGCGCGCGAGGAAGCGCGGGATCGCCGGGGGGAGCGCGGGGCGCACCGCCCAACGCCAGGCGTTCGCCAGGCCGTGACCGCCGCGGAGGCGCCATTGGCGCGCGAGCTCGAGCCAGCGACCGCGGCCGAACAGGTCGGAGAGCAGGATGTCCGAGACCTGGAAGAGCTGGTCGCCGCCCACGCCATCGAACATCACGCGCGCCCCGTCGGCGCGGGCCTGGCGGGAGAGCGCGCGGTTCCAGTGCTCGAACGCGTGCGCGAAGGGCAGGTCGCGCGCCGCTGCATCGCGCGTCGGATCCGGCAGCAGGGCGATGCCGTCGACCGGCACCCACCGGGTCCGGAGTCCCCACGCGTCGACGGTCTGGCGGATGAGTTCGTCCTCGCGCCCAGGGTCGCCCTCGGGATAGCTGATGCTCACCGGCCGGAGTCGAGAGGACACCTCGGTGCCGAGTGCTACCGTCGCGGCCGCCCCGACCGAGGTGGAGTCCCACCCGCCGCTCAGGGAGAGCGCGGTCGGCCCCGTGCCCGCCACGCGCTCGCGCACGGCGGCCACGAGCAGGGCGCGCAACTCCTCGGCGCCGCGATCGAGCGGGGCCCGATCAAGGAGGATGTCCTCCGGGGGATGCCAGAACGGGTCGACGCGGACCCCGCGTCCGCGCTCCCACGTGAGCAGGTGTCCCGGCGCCAGCTCCTCGACCTGCTGGTAGGCGGTGACCGGCGCATGGCCCCACATCCCCGCGGCGACGGTCGCGATCGCCGCGAGGTCGAGCGTGCGCGGCACCTGCGGATCCTCGAGCAGGCCCGTCACCCGCGTCGCGATGCGGACGCCGTCGCCGACGCGGGCGTGGAAGAGCGTGCGGTGGCCCGCGAATGCCCGCGCGGCATGCAACCGGCCGTTCGCGCCGTCCCACACCACCACGGCGAAATCCCCCTCGAGTCGCGCGAACGCGTCCCGACCCCAGGCCGCGTAGGCCGCGAGGATGAGCGCCGCGTCGTTGGGCGCGTCGTCGGCACGCAACGCGAGCGCCCGCCGGAGGTCGTCGCGATGATAGAGCGTCGCGTCGGCGGCCACGAGCAGTGGGCCGCGCGCGGCGCACTCGCCCGCGCCCTCGCGGAGTTCCCGCTCCCAGCTCGTCGCGCCGGCGGCGAGGGCGACCCCGGCCGATGCCGTCTCGGCAGGGGTGCTGGTCGTGACGCCGCCCGGGACCATCACGCGCAGCATCGCCCGCGCGAGCCGGCCCGGTGCGCCTGACCCTGCGGCGTCGGGTGCCGCGATCGCCGCGATGGCGCTCATCGACGCTGCATCACGCCGAGGTCATCGACCTCGGTGAACGACGCGACATAGTCGGGATCGTCGCCGACGATGCGCTCGCCCCATCGCACCCACGCGTGGGCCTGGAATACGCCGTCGGCACGTCGCACGCCGATGCGGATGCTCGCGCCCCGCAGCCCGTCCTGCACGAACAGGTCGCGGAGTGCCATGGCGCGTACGAGGCAGAAGGGTCGGATGAGGCCGAATCTCGCGGCGCGATGCACCGCCATCGCCAGCAGATACGCGCGGCCGGGGTCACCGCTCACCGCCTCGGCCGCGAACGGCTCTCGGATGGCGAGCGCGCCGATCGGTTCGTTATCCAACCGACGCTGGGCGCGCAGCAGCGCTGCCTGCGCGCGCCACAGGTCACGCCACCCGCGTGGGCCGAGGCTCGCGAGGTTACGGAGTCGGCGCAGCATCGCCGTCGCCCGTCGGCGTCGGCTGCACGAGCCCCTCGCGCAGGAGGGCATCGAGCAGTTCGATCACGTCCGTGCGGATCGTGTCCCGCGGGACGTCGGGGAAGCGTTCGCCCAGCGTCGCGCAGAGTGCATCCAGTGTCCCGTGTGCAGGCGGCAGCGCGCACCAGACCAAGGCCCCCACCGCGTTGAGGCCGAAGTACGTCTCGGACTCGGGGTAGAAGAGCATGGCACCGTCCTCGAGCGACTGGAATACGACGGTGGGGCTGGGCGAGGGGAGGTTCACGGGGTGAGCGAGTTGGTGAAGGATATGAAATGCCCGCGTCGCACATTGCGCAACGCGGGCATCTCGGTGCTGCGATCCTTCGACCGACCAGCCGACCGCACCGAGGTGCGACCGGGCTAGGCGGCTCAGGAGGTCGTGCGGACCGGTCCGGTCGACGGGTCGCCCTGCGTGGTGGGGCACCCAATGTTCACCGTGCGGCGACGGATGCGGGTAGAGCAGCCGGAGCTGCTGATCCCGAAGATCGATCCACCGTCTGACGCGCTCGCGAAACCCCACTGCGTGAGTTCGCGGAACGAACCGAACTTCTCGAGGGTCGGCTTCTGATACATGGAGCGGAGGTGTGGGGTGGGCTTGCCGTGCCAACAATGGACCGAACCGCGGCGCGGTCCACGAAAATGTAACGACAATGCTATACCACGCAAGAAAAATGCCGTCGAGCAGGAGGATCGTCCGAGCGACGTCAGATACGGTAACTCCTTTCTTTCCAAAGGCTTGAGTGGAACACTCTGCGCGAATCGGTGCCCAGCGAGCAGACGCCTGATTCTCCAGTGTAACGCGCCCGCCACGACGCGCACACGCCTGGGTGCGGGACCCTCGCCACGCCTACTTCGTCGCCCCGCCGAGCGTCACGAGGTCGAACTTTCCGGCCGCATTCCTCGGCAGTGCGTCCCGGACATCCCAGCGCGCCGGCTGCATGTGGCGCGGGAGCTCCACCCCGCACCAACGACGGAGCTGATCGAGCGTTCCGTCAGGCGCCAGCACCACGTGCGCCACGATGCGCTCCACCCGTACCTCATCCGGCTCGGACGTCACCACCGCCTCGGTCACCTGCTTCGAGGCGTACAGCACGTCAGCGATCTCGTCCGGGCTCACGCGGAAACCCAGAGTCTTGATCATGCGATCACGGCGCCCCACGTAATAGAGCCGCCCCTCCGGATCGCGCCGTACGAGGTCGCCCGAGTAGACCGCGCGTGCGAGCGACGGGTCGGCCACCTCGGCCGTCGGGTTGCGGCGGAAGACCTTGGCGCTGGTCTCGGGATCGTTCCAGTAGCCGACGGCCACGGTGGGTCCGGCATGCACCAGCTCCCCCACCTCGCCGTCGGCCGCGATGGTGTCGTCCTCCCGCACGACGTACACGCGGGACCCCGGTACGGCGCGTCCCATCGAATCCGGATGCGCGTCGACCTCGTCCGGCGGGAGGAAGGTGCTCCGGAAGACCTCCGTGAGCCCATACATGAGGAACAGCTGCGCCTGCGGTTGCGCGACGCGGACCGCGCGCACGGCCTCCGGACTCAGCCGACCGCCGGCGCAGGTCGCGATGCGCAGGGACGGGATCGGCGTCTGGAACGCCGGCGTCTTGAGCAGTTGCATCCAGATCGGGGGTACGCCCGCGAGCACGGTCGTCCCGGCGGCCTCGAGCGACTTCACGAGCTCACCGCCCATGGTCGCCGTCATGATGTCGAGCCGGGCCGCGGTCGCGATCGCGCAGTTGAGCTGATTGAACCCATAGACGAAGCTGAACGGCAGCACACTCGCGATGCGGTCCTCGGCGGTGATGCCGAGGTACCGGACCACGGTGCGGATCCCGGCAATGAGGTTGTCGTGGCTCATCACGACACCCTTCGGACCGCCGGACGACCCGGAGGTGTACGTGATCTGCGCGGGTGACGCCCCGTCGGCGTCGGTGGGGCCCCCCGAGCCTACCGCCGGGATGTCCTCGACGAAGAGCAGCCGGGTCGCGCCCTCGAGGGGACGGGTCTGCAGCGCCGCCCACTCGCGCGTGGTGACGAGCACGCTGACCGCGGCGTGCTCGAGCACGGCCTCGACCTGCCGCGGTCGATAGAGCCAATTGATCACCGTCGTGACGGCGCCTGCGGCGGTCGCGCCGTAGAAGGCGGCCGCGCTGTCGGCGCCGTGCGGGAGGAGAATCGCGACGCGGTCTCCCTTGCGCGTCCCGCTCGAGCCGAGCGCGTCGCGGATCGCTGCCGCGCGCCCGACGAGAGCTGCGTAATCAAGCACGCGATCAGCATCGCGGATGGCGTGCCGACCACCAGCCGCATCCGCGGTGTCCCAGAGCAGTCGCGCGACGTTCATGCCTGATGGCGCCGAAGGAGATCGTTGGTCAGAGCTTCGCGAGTGCGACAAGGAAAGCCTGCGCGATCCGCTGGCGTCCGAGCGCGTTCAGGTGCCCGCCGTCCGAAGTCAGCTCCGGGGCCAGATACTCGACGTCCTGTCCGCCCTGTCGGACGACGCCCACGGTGCCGTCCGGGAAGAGCGACTGGAAGTGCGCGAGGTCGAAGAGCGGCTCGCGCCCGCCGTAGGTCTCCCGCATCCGCTGGTTGTACCGCGCACGGATGGCGTTCAGGGTGCGGAACGGGGTCTGCTTTCCGCGCAGCTTGGTCCGCCAGTGGAACAGCGTGCCGGGATCGACCTGCAACGGCAACGTGAGATGCACAAGCGTCAGGCCCGGCTGTCTGGCGCGGAGCGAATCCACGGTCGCGCGGTAGCGAGCGAACAGGGCCTCGGCGTCCGTGGACGCATCCACGTCGACGTAGCAGAACTTGACCATCGCGGTCCCCGAGTCCCCCACCGCGGCGGCGATGCGCCCGAAGTCTGCGAGTTTGGAGTCAGGTGCGCCGTTCTGGCCCACCGCGCCGTGGTAGAGCCCCGGAGCCGTGATCCGTGCCGGATCGGCTGTCTCGATCACGCGCAGCGGGATCTCCGGGTGCGCGCGGAGCACCTCGGCCACCCCCTCCATCACGTTGGCACCGACCGACTGGTGCCCGAAGAACAGAGTCCGCTCGGCCAGTCGCTGCCATTCTGCCGCAGTGACCTCCTCGAGGGCGGGGAGGGGGGTCCCGGTGTTCGCCTTGCGCATCTCGCCTCCGCAGCCGACCAGCGCCAGGAGCAGGGCGGCGGTCGGCCGGATCGTCAGTCGGTTCATGGTGGTCCTCGTTGCGTCCGGATGGTGTCGCCTGTCCTTCTCTGGCAAGGCGCGCGCCGTCCTGAAATTGCCCGAGTCGTCGAGTCCGGGCAACGGACGCGGCACGCGCCTTGCTTATGTTATGCTGGCTAGCCAGCTTGCGCCGCCTTCACCCCCTCAGAACGCCTCCATGTCCGGAACCATCGCGAACGCCCTCCAGCTCGACGTCGAGAAGGCCGTCGAGGCCATCGTGGCCTCCATGCGGCAACACCTCGCCGAGTCCTTCAAGCGGAAGGGCTATGTCGTCGGGATGAGCAGCGGCGTCGACAGCTCGGTCTGCGCCGCCCTGGCCGTTCGCGCCGTCGGCCCCAAGAAGGTCTTCGGCATCTTCATGCCCGAGCATGAGAGCGATCCGAACTCGTTGCGGCTCGCGACCGAGCTCGCCCAGCAGCTCGGCATCGACCACACCACCGAGGACATCGCCCCGATGCTCGAGGGCGTGGCCGCCTATCGTCGCCGCAATGATGCCATCCGGCGCGTGATCCCCGAGTTCCGTGATGACTGGGGTTGCAAGCTCTCCCTCCCGAGCGACCGGCTCGAGAGTGGCGCGATCAACGTGACCTACATCGTCGTGCAGCCGCCGGGCGGTGAGCAGCGCCGCGTGCGCCTGCCCGCGGCCGAGTATCGCGAGATCGTCGCCGCGTCGAACTTCAAGCAGCGCGCGCGCACGATGTTCGAGTACTTCCACGCCGACCGCCTGCATTACGCGGTGGTGGGCACGCCGAACCGCCTCGAGTACGACCAGGGGTTCTTCGTGAAGGGGGGCGACGGGCTCGCCGACATGAAGCCCATCGCGCATCTCTACAAGACCCAGGTCTACCAGATCGCCGACTACCTCGGCGTCCCCAAGTCGATCACGTCGCGCCCGCCCACCACCGACACCTTCTCGCTCCCGCAGTCGCAGGAGGAGTTCTACTATCTCCTCCCCACCAAGACGCTCGACAAGGTGGTCTACGCGTACGTGCACGGGATCGCGCCCGAAGCGGTAGCGGCCGAGATCGGGCTCACCCCCGAGCAGGTGAAGGGGGCCATGCGTGACGTCGAGCAGAAGCGTCTGACGACGAAGTACCTGCACCTCGGTCCGCAGTTGGTCGAGTCGGTCGACCTGGGCTGGAATCACGGAGCGCATACCTAGTGTGCGGGATCGCGGGCATCGCGCGGTCACGGCCGCGCGGTGTCGACCTCGAGACGCTCGGCCGGATGGCGGCCGCGATCCATCATCGCGGCCCTGACGGCTACGGCTTCCTCACCGGCCCGATGGTCGGGTTCGCGCACGTGCGCCTCAGCATCGTCGACCTCGCCGGTGGCGCGCAGCCGCTCGAGAGCGAGGAGGGGCGCGTCGTCGTCACCTACAACGGCGAGTCGTACAACTACAAGGAGCTCACGACCGAGCTCCAGGGCCTCGGCCATCGCTTCCGGACCGTGAGCGACACCGAGGTGCTCGTCCATGCGTGGGAGGAGTGGGGCCCGCGGATGTTCGATCGCCTCAACGGGCAGTTCGCGTTCGCGCTGTACGACCGCAAGACCGGCGAGGTGATCCTCGCGCGCGATCGATTCGGCGTGCGGCCGTTGTTCTGGGCCGTCCGTGATGGCGACCTCATCTTCGGGTCGGAGGTGAAGGCGCTCTTCGCGAGCGGCGAGGTCGCGCCCGAGGCCGATCCCGAAGGCCTCGACGAGGTCTTCACCTACTGGGCGACCCTGCCGCCGCGGACGCCCTTCAAGGGCGTGCAGCAGCTGCCGCCGGGGCACTACGCCATCTGGAAGGACGGTCGGCTCACGGTGAAGCCGTGGTACACGCTCGACTACCCCGAGGCGCGCGACGAGTCGGTGCGGGCGATCCACGAGCTCGACGAGCTGATGCGCACGGGTGTCGCGCTGCGGCTCCGGGCGGACGTGCCGGTGGGTGGCTATCTCAGCGGCGGGCTCGATTCGAGCATCACCTGCTCGCTCGCGGCGAAGGCCTCCCCCTTCGCGCTCCGGACCTTCTCGGTCGCCTTCGAGGACCCGCGGTTCGACGAGAGCGAGTGGCAGAACCAGCTCGCCGGCGAGATCGGGAGCCAGCACTCTGTCACGCACATCTCGCAGGGCGTGATCGCCGCCGCCTTCCCCGACGTCATCCGGCACACCGAGACGCCGCTGGTCCGCACGGCGCCGGTGCCGATGTACCACCTCGCGAAGCTCACGCGCGAGCGCGGGATCAAGGTCGTGCTCACCGGGGAGGGCGCCGATGAGCTCTTCCTCGGCTACGACCTCTTCAAGGAGGTGTCGGTGCGGCTCTTCGCCGGCCGGCATCCCGAGAGCACGGCGCGCGCGGCGCTGTTCGACCGGATCTACAAGTACCTGCCGGGCGCGAGCGGCGGCGAGTTCTGGAAGAAGTTCTTCACCGACGCCGGGTCGCCCGACGATCCGCTCTTCTCGCACCTGCCGCGGTTCCAGCTCACGTCGCGCATCAAGGATTTCTACGGCGCGTCGATGCGCGCGGGCGCCACGCGCGACCCGCTCGTCGAGCTGCGCGACGGACTGCCGGCGGCCTTCGGCACCTGGTCGCCGCTCAATCGCGCCGCCTACCTCGAGATGAAGACGCTGCTGTCGCCATACCTGCTCAGCTCGCAGGGTGACCGGATGGGGATGGCCCACGCGATCGAGGGGCGCTATCCGTTCCTCGACCATCGACTCTACGAGTTCGCGGCGCGCCTGCCGACGAGCTCCAAGCTGCTCGGCCTGAAGGAGAAGGAGATCCTGCGCCGCTGGGCGAAGGAGATCGTGCCGCCGTCCATCCGGACGCGCGGCAAGCAGCCCTACCGTGCGCCCGACGCCCCGTCATTCTTCGGGCCCGGGGCGCCCGCGTGGGTGGAGGACGTGCTCAGCGCCGAGCGGGTGCGCGAGTACGGGTACTTCGAACCGGCCGCGGTCGACGGGCTCGCCCGGCGCGCGCGGCGGGGACAGGCCACCGGCTTCCGCGAGAACCAGGCGATCGTCGCCGTGCTCTCGACGCAGCTGTGGCACGAGCAGTTCCTGCGGGGGACCACGCCGCGCGCGCTCCCCGCGTCGGGGGCCGATGTGGTGATGCACGAGCCGACCCCCGCTCATCGCTGACCAACCTGGACGGAGATCCACGTGACCGCTTGGACCCAAGAGCAGATCCGCGCGCAGGTGCGCGGGTTCATCGAGCAGGAGTTCCTCTACATGCGTCCCGGCGTCGTCATCGCCGACGCGGACAGCCTGATGAAGAAGGGCGTCCTCGACTCGATGGGGGTGCTCGAGGTGATGCAGTTCCTCACCGACACCTTCGGCGTGACGCCCGCCGACGACGAGATCACCGAGGCGAACCTCGGGAGCCTCGAGGCGATCGGGGCGTTCGTGCACGCGCGGCTCAAGTAGCCGCGCGCGGGCTCAGGGGCGCGGGAGCGCCCCGAGCCAGGTCCGGGCGGCGGTGTGCATCTCCTGCTGCCAGGCGCGCTCGCTCAGGACGTGATTCGCCCCGGGCACGACGTGCTCCGTGACCTGCGGCGCGAAGCGCCGCATCTGCTCGGGATAGAGGTCGACGAACTTCTCGCGCCAATCCCCGAGCATCCGGTCCTTCTCGCTGAAGACCATGAGCGCCCTCCCGCCGCGGCCGAGGAAGGCGAAGAAGGCCGTCGGGAACAGCGGGTTGACGTTGGCGAGCTGCTCGGCGGGGAGCGCGGGCACGAGCCCGGCGCCGCTGTCCGATGCGGCGCCGGGTGGGCCGGGGCGTCGCTTCTTGAGGAGTCCCGCGAGCATCGACCGCACGATGACGCCGAAGTCGCTGCGGAACGTGAGCAGGCGCAGCCACGCACGCGGGTCCAGCAGCTTCGCGAGATAGCCCTGCCGGAGGTGCGCCAGCTCGAACTGCGTGAGGTACTTCGACGGCATGGCGCTGTCGCTATCGAGCGTCACCGTCATGCCGATGGAGAGCAGGGCCTCGATGCTCGGCTCCCGTTCGGCGACGAGCAGGCCGGTGAGCGCCCCGCCGCAGAGGCCACCGACGATGAAGCGCGTCGCCCCGTGCTCGCGCCGGAGCCACTCGAGCGCGATCTGCCCGTCGGTGACGTAGCGTCCCACCTGGATGTTGCTGTACACATCCACCAGCAGCGACTCCTCGAGCTCGCCTTCGCTGTCGCCGAGGCCGAAGAAGTCGAAGCGCAGCACGAGGTATCCCATCGCATTGAGCATCTCGGTCAGCGGCACGTAGAGCCGCCCCGGGCCGATCCGCATCTTCGCGCCTGGGGAGAACAGCACCACGGCGGGCGCGTCGGCGCGACGCGCATCGGGGAGATGGAGCGTGCCGAAGAGCTGACGTCCTTCGGCATTGCGGAAGGTCACCGCCAGTGGCTCAGCCATCGAGTCCTCCGAGCCAGTCGAGCGTGGCACCCTGCAGTCGCGGCGCGGCACCGTAGAACTGCTTGATCTCGCGCCAGAACTGGTGCTCCTCGACAGGGAGGAGTGTGCCCCTGCCATACGCGGCGGCCAGCGCCTCGAGCGCGGGCTGCGGCTTGCGCGGCTTCCCGGGCGGGAGGACCGGCACCACGAGCGTCGGGCCATCGTGCCGCTTCGCGGCTGTCCCGACCAGCCCGGGGTCCGAGACGGATTCGAAGAGCGCAGGCCCGATCTCGTAGCCGTCGACGTTCACCGTGCCTCCGTCGCGGATACGCTGCACCATCGCCTCACGCGTCTCCACGACCTTGCCGTGCGTGGCGAGCTGGGCACTCAGGTTCGTGCGCAGGACCTCCTGGAGGTAGGCCGCGCCGTCGAGCACGGGATCCCAGAGGACCAGTGGAGCCCCGCGCACGCGCGCGAGGGCGGTGCCCTCCGCAACGGGTTCCCCGGCGGACTCGGCGATGCGCGCCGCGATCGACGCGCCGAGACGGAGGCCGACGAGTCCTACCCGCTCGACGGTCGGCATCCGCTGCACGAGCATCGCGATCGCCGTCTCGAGGTCCGCCAGGTGCGTCTCGAGCGAGGTCTGGTCCGTCGTGCCGTCGCTGTCGCCGGCGCCCATGTAGTCGAAGCGGAGCACGGGGTGTCCCCGCACGGCGAGTGCGCGTGCGAAGCTCACCAGCACGCGATGACTCCAGAGCTTCTCCTCGGCGAACGGGTGGCTGAGGACGAAACCGGTCCGCGCGCTGGGCGCGCTCGGCTCGTGCAGGACACCGAACAGGCGCGTTGACGCGCGGGCGAAGAAGAACGGTCGCTCGCTCACGGGGCGCTACCGCTGGCCGCGCGAAGCCGGGGGAACGGTGCCGCATCCAGCGACGCGATCCAATCGCCGACCGCCGTCGCCACGAGTCGGTTGCCGTGCTCGTTGAGGTGCCCGTCGTACATCAGGAAGGCGTAGGGAGAGCGTCGTGCATCGAGGAGCGGGAAGATGCGCAAGGTCGGCAGCCCGTGCGTGGCCGCGAGCCGGAGGAAGAAATCCTCCTCGGGATATCGGCCCGCCATCACGTCGAACTTGCTCGGGAGGATGATGGTCCCGAAGGCGATGGAATCCGCCGCGAGTCCGGTCGCTAGCGAGTCGAACGAGGTCGTGTAGGCTGCCATGAGCCGACGCGCGTCGGCGCGCCGCGCAGTATCGGCGATGACCGACCAATGACGCAGTTCGTCCCGATGGATTCCGCTCGTGATGAGCGCCGCGAAGGCGTGGTACGACAGGAGGCGCACGATCCTGGGGCTCAGGAACGAGAACCGGTCGGCAGCGCCTGTCGCGGCTGCGGCTTCGGATGTCGGCGCGCGGGGCGCGGCGGCGGAGGGGTCGGGCACGGACCGACGCAGGTCGCGGGGCTCCGGCGCATCGAGGTCCGCGAGGTCGTTCTGGTACTGGGCGAGGATCACGAGGTCCGGTTTGAGCAGCGAGCGGACCTCGCGAAGCCGTCGCGCCTGGCGCGGGATGGTCGAGCCCCGTTCACCCAGGTTGAAGACGCGGACGCATCGCTCTCCGTCCGTCGTCGCGAGCGACCGGCCGACGAGCGACACGAAGCTGCTGTCCCCGTCCACTCCGTCGCCGAAGACGAACGAGTCGCCGATGAACACCACATGCACGCAACGCTTGGGGGTCGCGGAGTCAGGGAACTCGGGGCCGGGGAATCCGAGCGAGTTGAGCGGCGTCCTCGCGGAGCGACTCCATGGCCAGTTTCCCATCCGCATCAGGTAGCTGCGATCGCCGGTCGCCTCGCCGAGCTCGATCCGTGTGGTGCGCTCGATCGTCACGGCGGCGAGGACCTCGGCGACGAGCGCGAGCACCGTCACCGGTATCAGAGCGAACAGGGCCAGCTTCGCCGGACCCAGCGCGGGACGCGGCGGGACGCCCGCGGCGTCAGGGACTTCACCTGCGCTGGTGGCAGTGGGATTCATCGTGCGGAAGGAGGGCGCGTCGGATGCCGGAACGACAATCTATGCAAATCGGAGGACGCAACGGTCGGGGGGGCGTCCCGCTACGATCCGGTCACACGGAGCCGGGGGCGGGGGGCCATCGCATCATCGCGCAGGCGAGGGTCCCGTTGATCCACCGGCGGTCCGGCGTCCCCGAGCAAGCCGTTGGTGACCACGCCCCAGCAATGCACGGCGCCCGACGTGAGCAGCGCGCATGTGTGCGAGTATCCGAGCGCGAAGGCGGCGATGCTGCGTCCGGCGCTGATGTCGATCGGGACACGCCGGTCGATCGACGTACCGTCGCCGATCTCCCCGAGGCGGTTTCGCGCCCAACAGTATCCCACGCCGCCCTGCGTGACGCCGCAAAGGTGATAGAAGCCGGACCAGATCCGGTTCCACGTGTGCCCGCCCCCAAGCTCGATGAAGTCGAGATGTTGGCGATCCGTGCCGTCAGCGAGCTGGCCGTACTGGTTGCGTCCCAGGCAGTGCGCCGTTCCGTCAGCGCGAATCCCGCAGCTGTGGTCCCAGCCGAGTGACATCGACGTGAACGTCAGTCCCCCGCGCATCGGAACGGGAGCCGTGCGGAAGGTCTGCGTCCCATCACCGATCGCACCCCACTGGTTACGTCCCCAGCAGTACGCGGCGCCGCTCGGCGTCAGGCCGCAGGAGTGCCCGTATCGGGCGATCACGAAGGTGAACGTGTGCCCACCGACCACGCGTGTGGGCTCATTCCGCTGAGTCGTGCTGCTGTCGCCGACCTGGCCGATGTTGTTCTGTCCCCAGCAATACGCCTCTCCCGCCGTCGTCAACGCGCAGGAGTGGTTCCATGCCGCGGCCACCTGCGCGAAAGCGTTCCCACCCACGACGAGCGTCGGTGTCGCCCGATAGCCCTCCGTGCCGTCGCCGAGCTGGCCACTCGCGTTCCACCCCCAGCAGTAGAGGTCGCCACCGACCGTCAGGCCGCAGGTGTGTTGTCCACCGGCGGAGAGCGACTGGAAGGTGTGCCCGCCGGTGACCGCGACCGCTCCGTTCACCGGAGTGATGACGCCATTGCCGAGCTGGCCGTAGGTGTTGATGCCCCAGCAGTATGCGGCGCCGGTCGCGGTGAGGCCGCAGGTGTGATAGCCGCCACCGACGAATGACGCGGGGAGCAGCGGTGCCGGCAGGCCGGTGACGACCGTCGTTCCGATGACCCCCTCCGACGTGGCCGTGATCGTCGCGGTCCCCACGCCGACCACCGTCACCTGACCGGCGTTCGAGACGGTGGCGATGGACGGATCGGAGCTCGTCCAGCTGACCGAGCGGCCCGGGAGCGGGATTCCCGCTGCGTCGAGGAGCGTCGTGGAGACCGGGTCGGTCAATCCGACCGGGCCGAGCAACGTCGAGGGTGTCATCCGCACCGTCGTCACCTGCGACGCATTGACGACGACGGGGATGGTGTCCGAGAGTCCTTCGCCGCTGGCCACCAGGTAGGTGCTGCGCTGGTCCGTGCCGGCGTACGGTCGCCCCGTCACCACGCCGCCCGACGTGACGGTGATGATGGAGGTGTCACCCGGGGTCCACGCCACGGCGCGCCCGGACAACGTCGTCCCCGCCCCGTTGGTGAATCGGGCGGTCACGCTCGCCGAGAGATTCGGGGCGAGCGTGAGGCTGTCCGGAAGCACCCTGAGCGAGGTGGCTGGGGACGGAAGCACCGAGAATGCCGCACTCCCCGTGAGCCCCTCTGCCGTGCCGGTGATCGAGACCGGGAGCGCGGTGCCGGTGGTGTTCGTCGTGAACGTCACGTTGCCAACGGAGTCGACCGTCGCGACGGCGGGATCGGAGGTGGCCCACGCGACCGGTCGTCCGGTCAACGGCACGCCGGAGAGGCTCAGCGGAGCCGAGGAGATCGTCAGCACCGAGCCGCTCGGGACCGGGCCTCCCGTCGGGGAGAAGCTGATCGTCGCGACATGGGCGGGCATGATGGCGACCGGAACGGCATCGGTGACGCCCTCGGACGTCGCCGTGATCGTGACCGCGCGAACGACGTTGTCCCATCGGGGACGAGGGATGACGAGCCCTGCCGGTGTCACCGTCGCGACCGTCGTGTCGCTCGATGTCCACGTCAGGACGCGCCCGGTCAGCGAGATGCCGGCGGCGCTCAGCACCGACGCGACGAGTTGCCGCGTGTCCTCCACCGCGACGGAATCCGGTGAGAGGTCGATCGACGCGACGGGCTCGGGGAGCGCCGTCAACGTGGCCGTCCCGACTCGCCCTTCGCTCGCGGCGGTCAGCGTGACCACGCGCGTCGCCCCGCCAGCATACGGCCGGAGCGTCGCGAGTCCGGTCGAATCGACGGTCGCGATGGAGGTGTCGGAGGAACTCCAGACGATCCGGCGCCCGGCGAGGGCCAGTGCATGATCATCCCGAAGGTCGGCCGCGAAGGGCTGGGTCGACCCGACCTGGCTCGAGACGGCGGACGGCGACGGCGTCACCGTCGCGACCGGAACGGGCGCGATGGCGAGCACGGCCGTCCCGGTCATGCCGTCGGCGACCGCGCTGATCGTCACTGGCTGTGGCGTACCCACGACAACGACGCCCGCCGTGACCAGGCCAGTGCCGCTGACCCGTGCGAGTCCGGTATCGGAGGACGCCCAGGTGATCGAGGTCCCGGAGATCGACCGCCCCTGTGCTGTCCGTGCCGTCGCCGTCAGCGGCAAGGGTGCGCGACTCGCCAAGGTCGCGGTCGCAGGCGAGACGACCACCGACGCGACCTGCTGGGGTTCTGTCGCTCCATCGGCGCACGCCGTCGCGGCGATGGCCGGAGCGAGCAGGAGGAGGGCAAGGCGGATGGGGCGGCGCAAGTCGGGGGTCATCATGAGGGGTGCGTACAATATGTCCGTCTCCTGTTGCCTCGTTGCAACGAACGTGCCCGTCTGACGCAACTTCCGGCGTGATCCCGGTCACCATCCGGGGGAGCCGCCGAGAGGGATGGAACGATTCTCGCCATGATGGAGACTTGCGTCATCCCTGAAGCGCTCCATCCTTCCCAGCACGTGCGCACGCAGGTCCGAGTGCCGCCCTGCCCGGATCGTGGGCCCGCCTCACCCTCTGCCCTTCGCTAGACATGACGGAAATTCCTCGATCGGCGCCGGTTCGGTCTCGATTGCGCGCGATCCTGTTCGGCCTCCTGCTGATCGGCTCGGCTGGCGGTGCGTTCGTGCTCGGGGTGATGGTCCACAAGTACCGCGTGCAGATCCGCGGGAAGCTCAGTTCCATGCAATCGGGCGGGATCCTCTCGACCAACCTCTACAACGTCTCGGTCCAGAAGGTCAGCGTCCCTGCCGAAGGACGGGACGGAGGCATCGCCGCGCTGCGGGACGGCGTCCTGCTCGTGAACCGGAAGGGAGCTGCTTGGTTCGTGGACAAGGACCGGGTGTTGCACCCGTCCCCGGTCGTGGTGCCGGTGAATGTCGCGGCACTGCTCGAGGACCCCGACAATGCCGGTCTGATCCATCCCGAGCAGTTCGGCGTGAAGGACATCTACATCGAGGAGCGCGGTGACGCGGTCCGTCTCTTCGCGTCGTTCACGTTCTGGTTCCCGGAGAGCAACTGTTACACGCTCCGGGTCGCGCTACTGGAGACGACGGTCGCGGCGCTCCAGGGCGCCGCCGGTGCGATCGAGGGCGCGGGCGGCGGCGACTGGCGGACGCTCTTCGATTCGAAGCCGTGCATGCCGTTGACCCAGCTTCCCGGCGGCGGCAGTCCCCATCCCACGCTCGGGGCCGGCGGTCGCGTCTCGCTTCACGGTCCCACGGAACTGCTCGTCAGCATCGGCGGCTTCCGCGGAGAGAACGAGATGGTCCCCGCGGCCGAGTACTGGTCGCCGGAGAACTCGTACGGGAAGGTCATCGCGATCGACCTGAACACCGGAGCGTCCCGGCCGTTCACCGTCGGGCATCGGAACCCGCAAGGGCTCTTCGTGAGCGAGGGGGGCACGGTCTGGGAGACCGAGCACGCGGCGCGCGGGGGAGACGAGCTCAACCTCCTCGCCGAGGGCCAGAACTACGGGTACCCGTCGGTCTCGTACGGGACGACCTACGATGCGATGATCTGGGCGTCGAACCCCGCTCAAGGCCGGCACGAAGGGTTCGCCAGGCCGTCGTACGTCTGGATGCCCTCGGTCGGCATCTCGCAGGTGTTGGTGCTCCAGAAGGGCGGGTTTCCCTATTGGCAGGGCGATGTCATCGTCGCGTCGATGGCGATGGAGCACCTGTATCGCGTCCGACTCGAGGACGGACGGGCGATCTATGCCGAGCCGATGCGCCTCGACCACCGGGCACGCGACCTGATCGAGACGAACCGGGGGGAGATCGTCGTGAAGACCGACGACGACTTTCTCATCTACCTGACCAACGTGACGACCGGCTCGGCCGCCGCCGCGGCGCTCCCTCCCGTGGAGCGCGGGCAGTTGCTCGCGACGACGTGCATGGGGTGCCATACGTTGACCGCTGGCGGTGCGAACGGCATCGGTCCGAATCTCCACCGGATCGTGGGCCGCGACATCGGCTCCTCGCCGGGCTATCCTTACTCCGCCGCACTCCAGCGAGCGCCAGGCGCGTGGACGGACGACGCCCTCGCGAAGTACATCGCGAATCCGGCCGCCGCGGTGCCGGGAACGACCATGCCGGCATTGCCCGCCTACACGGACCAGGAACTCGCCGACCTGCTCACGTACCTGAAGTCCCTCCGGTAGCGCCCGGCGGCCGTGCCGTTGCGTCGGCTCGGCCGTCTATACTTATGCGGCATCGGTCCTTCGGGCAGATGCCGAACCCATCGCGACTCCACCTCGGACCCTCGGTGCCCCGAGTGCCACTCCATCGCACATTCCGCTCGGCGACGTTCGCCGGGCTGCTTCTCGCCTGTACCGCCGTCGCGCCGCTGGCCGCCCAGAGCATCACGTTCGGCGCGCTCTCCGGTCAGGTGACCGATCCGTCCGGCAGGCCGATCGCCGATGCCGAGGTCCGTCTGGTGGACCAGTCGAGCGGCGCCGAGCGGACGACCGTGACCCTGCGGGATGGCCGGTTCCGCTTCGGGCTCCTGGGCGTCGCACTCTATGACGTCTCGGCCGAGGCGATCGGCTATCGTCCGGTGGTCCACATCGGCGTGCACGTCGCATCGGGATCGGCGGATGTCATGGCGATCACGCTCCGTCCGGCCGCGCCGCCCGTCGTCACGCGCGACACCGTCCGGGCGCGTGCGGCGACGGCAACGCCGCTGGCGTGGCTGGTCGAGCGAGGGTACGGCGACATCGCGGGATCGCGCCGGACCATCATCGATGCCGCCGCGCTCTCGCCCTTCGCGGATGCGGACGGCATCGAAGGCCTTCCCTGGCGCTACGCCGAGGTCGTGGTCGACGGCTCGCGGATCGGCGGCGTCGGAAACCCGGCGACGACCGGGAGCGAGACGGTGGGGTTGGCGATCCCATCGCGCGGGCTGTCCCAGGCCAGTGCCGGCGGTGTCGGCTTCGATGTCGAGATGAGTGGTACCGGGACAGGGCTCGTCGGGACATCGTCGCGCGGCGGACAGTCGACGGCCTGGCGTTCGGTCGCCGAGGGTGGCACCTCCGGCATCGGCGCCGCGCTCGCCGTGGGCGGCACCGTGCAGCGCGACACCGCGCATGCCATCGCGGGGGCGGACTACCAGCGTAGCGCCGTGCTGACGCCGGCATGGTATCCGGCCACGGACGCACTCGGGTTGCAACTGGCGGACATCGCGTTGAACACGCACGGGACCGACCTGTCGCCGTATCTCGACGAGTCGGAACGACTCGAGGAGCGCTGGAGCGGCTTCGCGCGCTTCGACTGGCTCCAAGGGGACCGATTCGCGCTGACGTTCCGCGCGTCGGGCAGCCGGACCGCGCTCAGTGATCCCGCGACGTTCCGCGGCGCTGCGGCCGGACTCGGCTCCACGATGGATGCGACCGCCGCGAACATCTCGCTCGACCTGATCTCGCGCGTCACGCGCGCGATCGCGTTCGAACTCCGGCTCTCGGGCGATGTGGGCGACGCGAGTGCGTCCGCCGGTGGCCGCCTGCCGACCACGGCGGTCTCGACGCGTGGCGTGATCATGGGGGCCGCCGAGGAGGAACCCTACTCCGATTCCCGCACCTCGCCGCGGGTCACCGGCATGCTGCACTGGGACCTTCGCGCCCATCGGCTCAAGGTCGGGTACACCGTGGCGTCCCACCGTTTCGAGTCGCGACTGACACGGCAGGCGTCCGGGAGCTACGCGTTCGGCGATGCGATCGACTTCGCCTCACTCACCGGGAGTTTCCGCCAGGTCGAGCCTGATGCCGATGCGAGCGCGTTCCGGCTGACCGAATCGGCCCTCTTCGTGCAGGACGCGTGGGCGGTCAACGACGCGCTCACGCTGACGGCGGGCTTCCGGATGGATGGGTATCGCCTGCCTGGCGGCCGGTTCAACGGCAACGCGGCGTGGACGTCAGCGTCCGGGCTCGACGGCAGCGGGCTCGAATCGACCCGGTCACGCGTCGCGCCGCGCGTCGGATTCCGGTGGGTTTTCGGCACCGATCGCGAGTGGGTGATGCAGGGTGGGCTCGGTATCTTCAACGACGTGCCGGACCGGCGCGACCTCGCTGAGGCGCTCTCGCTCGGTCGAGGGGCCGCCGTCCGCGGGGCGACCGGGGCGCTCGGAAGCTGGCCGACCGCGCCCTCCATCACGACGGACCTGGGGCAGACCGTCAGCCTCCTCGGCCCGCAGTTCGAGGCCCCGCGGACGCAGCGACTCGCGCTCTCCTTGCAGCGGGGCATCGGTGGCTGGACGGCGTACGTCAGTGGGGTCTACCGGCACACGGACTTCATGACCCGCCGCGTCGACCTCAACCTCCCGGCGGCCTCGACCGGCGTCGACCAGTATGGTCGCCCGCTCTACGGTCGCCTCCAGCAGCATGGGGCCCTGCTCGTGGCGGAACCGTTCTCGAACCGTCGCTTCGCCGGCTTCGATGCGGTGCATGCGCTCGATGTCACCGGCTTCTCCGACTACGCCGCCGCATCCGTCGGCATCGACCGCGTGGTGGATCAGGGCCTCAGCGTCGCGATCAACTACACCCACGCCGCGACCGAGGACAACCTCGCGACGGAGGGACTCGCACGGATCGCCCCCTTCGCACCGGGTTTCGGCGGCGATGACTGGTCCGAGGGTCGTTCCGATCGGAGCGTACCGCATCGCGGCCTGGTCGCGCTCGAATGGGCGCCCTCCCTCAGCGGCGCATTCCGGCTCGGTGCGCTCTATCGCGTCCGGTCGGGCACACCGTTCACGCCATCCTTCGCACCCGGGGTGGACGCGAATGGCGACGGTGATCCCAACAACGACCCGGCATTCATCGACGCGGCACTCCCGGGGATGACGGCGTTGCTGGACGCCAATGACTGCCTCCGCCGTCAGGCGGGCGCGTTCGCCGGACGCAACTCGTGTCGTGGTGAGATGCAGCAGCGGCTCGACCTGCGGGCGACCTTCCGCCTCACCGGCGCGCAAGGCGCCGGCATCCATCTCGTGCTCGACGCCATGGACGTCGTGAGCGTCGCGACCGGTCGGCCGGACGCCGCGGTCTATCACATCGATCGGACCGGCGCCGTGACGACCAATGCGCTCACCGGTGTCACGACGATGCCCCTGTCGGTGAATCCGCGGTTCGGCGAGCTCGTCGCCGACCGTTCACCCGGCGTGCTCTGGCGCGTCGGCCTGAGGATCGGACGATGAAGCGTCTCACTCTCGTCGCGCTCGTCGCGCTGGGCGCCGCCGCGTGCGACAACGCCGGCGCCGATCGCGTCAGCGGTGTCACGGCCACCGGCATCGTCCGTGGGTCCGTGTACTTCGATGCGAACGGCTCCCGCAGCGCGGACGCGACCGACGTGCCGTTCGCCGGCGCGCGCGTCCGACTCCTGTCCCCCATCGCGCGCGACACCGTGCTGCGCGTGACGACCGACGCCGCCGGCACCTTCCGCGTGGCGGGTGTTCCCGTCGGGTCGTACGAGGTCGTCATCGATTCCGCCACCGGGGGCGACTCCGCGATCGTCGTGCCGACCACCGGTACGATCACGGTGACCCCGGGCGACTCGGTCGAGTGGGTCGGGTCACTCAGCTTCCCGATCCGTACCATCGCGCAGGTGCGCGCTATGACGCCCGGGGCCGCGCGGGTCTTCGTGACCGGTGTGGCCCTCAACGCGCGGACCACGTTCAGCGACACGACACTCCACCTCGTGGACGTGACCGGCGCGATCCGCGCCACACGCGTGCGACCCTCGACGGTGGCCTTCGTCCCGGGCGATAGCGTGCGCCTGCGTGCACGCGTCGCGACGCGCGCGGGCCAGCTCGTCCTCGATGATGTCTCGGTGTTCGTCGTGAACCCGACGTTCATTCCGACGGCGGCGACGATCTCGACCCTGCAGGCATCGACCGGTGACGGCGCGACGCGCGACGCGCAACTCGTCAGGCTGCAGAACGCGCAGGTCACCGACACCGCCACCGTCGGGGGCGACCTGACGATGACGATGAACGACGGCACCGGTCCCGTCACCGTGATCCTCGACCGCGCGGCGGACGTCGGGTTCCGTGCGCCGTTCCCGCCGGGCGAGTATGTCGCGCCGAATCGGTTCGATGTCCTGGGAGTGCTCGTACCGACGGGGCTCGGGACGTGGCGTCTGAAGCCGCGGGGACCACTCGACCTGAATCGCCGCTAGTGCGGGACCGCACCCGGCCGGTGCGCCACTTCTTCACCGTCGACGTCGAGGAGTACTTCCAGGTCGTCGCGCTCGAGCCCTACGCGCCACGCGACCGATGGGAGTCCTATCCTCGTCGTGCCGCCGATGCCACACTGCGGCTCCTGGAGTTGCTCGCGCGCCACAACGCCATCGGGACCTTCTTCACGGTCGGCTGGCTCGCCGAGCGCGAGCCCGCCCTCATGAAGGCGATCGTCGCGGCGGGGCATGAGGTCGCGTCCCACACCTGGGACCATGTCCGGATCACCCACCAGACGCCCGAGGCCTTCCGCGAGTCGGTGCGACGGACGAAACGCCTCATCGAGGACCAGACCGGCGCGGCGGTGGTCGGATTCCGCGCGCCGAGCTTCTCCATCGTCCGCGGGACGGAGTGGGCGCTCGACATCCTGCTCGAGGAGGGGTACCGCTACGACTCGAGCCTCTTCCCCGTGAAGCGGGCCGGGTACGGCTACGAGGGCGGCGCCCGCGATCCGCACTGGATCGCACGTCCCGCCGGCCGACTGGCCGAGTTCCCGCCGGCGACCCTTCGGCTCGCGGGACGGACCCTCCCCGCCGCTGGGGGGGCGTACTTCCGGATCCTCCCGCCGACCCTGGTGCACATGGCGGTCCGCGAGACCGAGGAGCGAGGCCAGCCCGCCACGTTCTACATCCATCCTTGGGAGTGGGACCCGGGCCAGCCGCGGTTCGATGTCCCGTTGCTGACGCGCATCCGCCACTACGCGGGGCAGGGGGGCGTCTGGGGACGGATGGACCGGCTCCTTGCCGCGTATGACTTTACGTCCATCGCGAGCGTCCTCTCCCAAGGGACTGACGGCCCGACCCCCCTCGCGGCCTGACGCGGCACCGTCTGGCACGGAACCCGCAATACAGGTTCCGCATCCGTCGCACTTTGACACGAATCCAAGGGAATCACTGATGCAAGACCAGGTCGCAGAGAAGAAGTTCTACGAGGACCTCTTCGAGAAGAACAACCGCAACGTGCACATCACGCACGGCTACGAGGAGATCTACGACATCGTCTTCCCCAAGAAGGCCTCGGGCGAACTCCTCGACCTCGGCTGCGGGACCGGTGCGCACTCGATCAAGCTGGCCGAGCGCGGCTTCACCGTGACGTCGTGCGATCTCACCTGGTTCGGCGTCGTCGCGGCCCGCGACCGCTTCCGCGAGAAGGGTCTCGAGGTCGACGTCGTCGTGGCCGACGCCGAGAACCTGCCCTTCCGCGAGCGCTCGTTCGACGTCGCGTGGACCTCGCTCCTGCTGCACCACTTCCCGGTGCTCGACAAGCTCCCGCTCGAGCTCAAGCGCATCACCCGGAAGTCGGTCGTCGCCCTCGAGGCGAACGCCGGCAACCCGCTCAGCTGGATCGCGTTCAACATCATCAATCCGATCTTCGGCATCAGCTCCACGACGAAGAACCAGCGCGCGATCTGGCCGGGCAAGACGCACCGGATCTTCGAGCAGATCGGCTTCAAGGTCGGGAAGTTCGACTTCGTGCACCGCGCCTGGGAGGACAAGGACGCCGGCGCGAAGCTCGCCCGCACCGTCGCCTATGCCGTCATCGGTGTCCTGCCGATGCGCTACAAGGCGAACAAGTGGATCGCCTCGTACGACCTCGCCTGAGCGGGGTCCAGGGATGACGAAGGGGGCGCGTCGCGAAAGCGACGCGCCCCCTTCGTCATCCGGGCGGCTCAGAGCGGCTTGGCTTCCGCGAGCAGCATCACGGGGATGTCGTCCTTCACCTCGAACTTGAGCTTGCACTTGCCGCAGACGAGGACCGACTCCGCCTGGCGGTAGTCGAGGTCGCCCTTGCACTTGGGGCAGACGAGCTTGGAGAGGAGCTTCGCGGACAGGGCCATCAGTGGGAATCCTCGGACGTGTGAGAGGCTACGCGGGCCGCTGGCCCGTGCACGAGTGAAAGCTAGTGGCCGGCGGCGCCAGAGGGCGGCACCGCTCGGCTGACCGACCTGTTGACGAGACGACTGAGCAGGACGCCCGCCACCAACCCAGCGGCGGCGCCCGACCCTTCGACCGCGGTGGGGAGCGCGAGCCCCCCGGTCCAAGCGGCCCCAAGCATGCCGCCAAGCAACGCCAGGACCGCGGTGATCGCCTGGGACCGGGGCACACCGCCGAGCAGCAGGCCGACCGGGAACACGAGCAGGACGATCGTCACCGTATCTAGCAGGATTCGGGCCGTCGGCGTGACGTCGCGGTCGGTGAAGAGCAGGATCCAGGCACTGCCGAACGCGGCGCGGTCGAGGCATTGCTCCTCCCCGTTCAGGGTCGCGCAGGTACGGGTCGGGCTCGTCACGACGCGCAGCGTGAACGGGGCGCCGGCGGTCGCGCCCCGCATCAGGCCGGCGAATCGGAGCTCTGGGCCACCGAAGCGCAGGTCCGCGGCCCGGCGACGCGTCCGCACGACGAGATCGTCGCCGACGGGGCCCACCAAGAGGAGTTCGTCCTTCCGGCCGTCGGATATGGTCACGATCCCTCCGAGCTCACGCGTCCGCGCGCCGCCGACCCCGGTGATCTCGAGCGTGAACCCGTCGGCGAACGCCGCCTCGAGTGCCGCAGGGTCCGCGAGCTGCCAGTCCGGGACGGGAAGGCCGTCGAGACGCGCCTCCGTCACGCGCCCGGTCCAGTGCTCGAGATGCTCCTGATCCGGGGACCAGTGGCCGAAGTAGGGAGGGACGGACGGGGCGAACTCGAACGCCGCACCGGTCAGACGGATGAGCAGGATCGCCAAGCCGGTCGCCACAGCGAGTCGAACGCGTGTCGCGCGTGACGGCGCGATCCAGGCGGCGATGCGCTCGGCGACGAGCACGCCGAGCCAGGCACCGGTGCCGTTGCAGAGCACGTCCCGCAGCGTCGGGAATCGGCCGGGGATGAGCGACTGTGCGAGTTCTATCGCAAGGCTGATACCGGCGCCGATCGCGAGCGCCCGTACCGGGCGGACCCCGAATGCGGCCAGCGCGATGCCGAGCGGAACGAACAGGACGACGTTCAGCGCGAGATCAGGCCCGCCGAGCGACCCGCAGCGGAGGCAGAATACCGCGACGTCTGCCCGAGGGGCGCCGGGTTGCGGCACGAGTGTGGCCGCGCCGATCAGCAACAGCGCCGCCGCGAATCCGAGGTGGCGAGCGACCGGTCCGCGGGCAGGGCTATCGCGCAAGACGTATGGGAGAGGTGTGATGGCCGTCATGACGGCTGCGATCCGGCGGAGGGCACGGCATTCGCCGCCCGCGCGCTTCGTTGGCGTGCCTCAGGATAGGGCGTCGCGAGGACCGGCGCCACCGAGTCGCCTCGCCATCCACACACGTCGTCTCGCTGCGATGCCACGTCGTCTCGCCGCGATGCCACGTCGTCTCGCCGCGATGCCACGTCGTCTCGCCGCGATGCCACGTCGTCTCGCCGCGATGCCACGTCGTCTCGCCGCGATGCCCCCTGCCACGTCGTCTCGCCGCGATGCCACGTCGTCTCGCCGCGATGCCACGTCGTCTCGCTGCGCTGCCACGTCGTCTCGCTGCGATGCCACGTCGTCTCGCTGCGATGCCACGTCGTCTCGCTGCGATGCCACGTCGTCTCGCTGCGATGCCACGTCGTCTCGCCGCGATGCCACGGCGTCTCGCCGCGATGCCACGGCGTCTCGCCGCGATGCCACGGCGTCTCGCTGCGATGCCACGGCGTCTCGCTGCGATGCCACGGCGTCTCGCTGCGATGCCACGTAGCGTGGCGGCGCGTTCACGTCGGTCGGCGGCGCGCCACGGGTCCGTTGCGGCGGGCTCGGTGCGACCGGCGGTGGGTTCGCGCGTGACCTGTTGCCTGATCCCTCTACTGTCACAACGAACGCGGAGGGCAGAACACTCTGAATGCCGTGCTGGCAGTGATTTCCTGCCGCTCCGGCATCCACTATCCCACTCTCCGGCCCCAGCCGTGACCTCCGGCGACGTTGCCGTCGAGTCGCGTGGTCGTCTCGCAGGGAGACATGCTGACCGCCATTCCTCCGCAGTCTGATGCGTCAGCGCAACACCAAGTCAGCATCCCGGAGCTTCTTGGAAATGGCGCAGTGGCATACGATATTGTGCTGCAATGAGTTGCGCCACCGAATGGCGAAAGCAACGGGAGTGTCCGACTCTTGCGAAAGCAGGGTCGGCCCCCATGTGGACCGGGCCAGCACGTGACCTTCTATGCGAGGCGATGTGACCGACCGTAAGACCACCTGGATCCTCGGGATCTCGGCGTTCTATCACGACAGCGCAGCTGCGCTCCTCCGCAACGGCGAGATCGTCGCCGCGGCCAGTGAGGACCGCTTCACGCGCAAGAAGGGCGATTCCGACTTCCCGAAGAACGCCGTGGATTTCTGCCTGAAGCAGGGCGGGATCGGCTTGCAGGACCTCGCGTACGTCGGGTTCTACGACAAGCCGCTGCTCAAGTTCGAGCGGATCCTCGAGACCTACCTCGGCACCGCGCCGAAGGGGTTCGGGTCGTTCCTCAAGGCCGGACCGCTCTGGATCAAGGAGAAGATCTACCAGGACAAGACGCTGCGCGATGCGCTGGGCGGGTATGAGGGCGACCTCATGTACGCCGAGCACCATGAGTCGCATGCGGCGAGCGCGTTCTTCCCGTCCCCGTTCGAGGAGGCGGCGGTCCTGACGATGGACGGTGTAGGCGAATGGGCCACCGCGTCGATCGGCATCGGCAAGGGGAACGACCTGCAGATCGTGAAGGAACTGCGCTGGCCCGATTCCCTCGGCCTGCTCTACTCCGCCTTCACGTACTACACCGGCTTCAAGGTCAACTCGGGCGAGTACAAGGTCATGGGTCTCGCGCCCTACGGCCAGCCCAAGTACGTCGACCTCATCTTCAAGCATCTCGTGAACCTGAAGGACGACGGGTCCTTCACGCTCGACCAGAAGTACTTCAACTATCTCGCCGGTCTCACGATGACCAGCGAGGCGTTCAACGAGCTCTTCGGCGGGCCGCCGCGCAAGCCGGAGACCCAGCTCACGCAGCGTGAGATGGATCTGGCGCGCTCGGTGCAGGACGCGTGCGAGAAGATCATGATGCACATGGCGCGCGCGGCGCACCGGGACACCGGCCTCGAGAACCTGTGCATGGCCGGCGGCGTGGCGCTCAACTGCGTCGGCAACGGCAAGCTGCTGCGCGACGGGCCGTTCAAGCGGATCTGGATCCAGCCCGCCTCCGGCGACGCCGGCGGCGCGCTCGGCGTCGCGCAGCTGATCTGGCACCGCGAGTGCAAGGCGCCGCGCACCGTGGTGCCGGGCAAGGACTCGATGAACGGGTCGTACCTCGGCCCCGAGTACAGCGACGCCGAGATCGAGGAGTACCTCAAGAGCATCAAGGCGCCGTACAAGAAGATGACCAAGGAGGAGAAGGCGCCGACGGTGGCGAAGCTCCTCGCGAGCGGCCGGATCTTCGGCTGGCTCAACGGTCGCATGGAGTTCGGTCCGCGCTCGCTCGGCTGCCGCTCGATCCTCGGCGACCCGCGCAGCCCGAAGATGCAGCACGACATGAACGTGAAGATCAAGTTCCGCGAGAGCTTCCGTCCGTTCGCGCCGAGCGTGCTGCGCGAGAAGGTGAGCGAGTACTTCGAGCTCGACACCGACTCGCCGTACATGCTGCTCGTGGCGCCCGTCGCGCAGAAGCGGCGCATCCCGCTGACGGCGGAGCAGTCGAAGCTCTGGGGCATCGACCTGCTGAACGTCCCCAAGTCGGACATCCCCGCGATCACGCACATCGACTACTCGGCGCGCGTGCAGACGGTGACGAAGGACGTGAATCCGGACTATCACGCCGTGCTCACGGAATTCGAGAAGGAGACCGGCTGTGCAGTGCTCGTGAACACCTCGTTCAACGTGCGTGGCGAACCCATCGTGATGTCGCCGCATGACGCCTATCAGTGCTTCATGCGGACGAGCATCGACAACCTCGTTCTCGGCTCGTTCCTCCTGACGAAGGAAGAGCAGCCCGAGTGGAAGGAGACCAAGGATTGGCGGACCGAATTCGCGCTGGATTGACCGCGGCCCAGGGCCGCAAGTTCGCCTTCACGGTCGGCGGGGCGTTCTTCGTCTTCGCGGCGATCACCTGGTGGCGGCAGCACCCGACGATGATGACGGTGTTCGCGTCGCTCGGCGGCGCGTTCGCCGTCGCGGGGCTCGTCGCGCCGACGGCGCTGGGGCCGGTGGAGCGGGCGTGGATGGGCCTGGCCCATCTCATCTCCAAGGTCACGACGCCGATCTTCATGGGCGTCGTGTTCTACGTGGTGATCACGCCGGTGAGCGTGCTGATGACGCTCCTCGGCAAGCGCCCGTTGCGGAACGACCCGAAGGCGACGACGTACTGGCACACGCGCCCGGAAGGCGAGCGGCGCAGCGATCTCTCGCGGCAGTTCTGAGCCGCGTCCTCCTCACACCCGCACCCGCCGCCTGGGCGGCATCGTCATATGGCCAAGCCGAAGGGCATCGTCAGCGAGTTCTGGGATTTCCTGAGCGCGCGCAAGAAGTGGTGGTTGGCCCCGATCATCATCGTGATGGTCATGGTGGGCGCGCTCCTCGTGTTCGCGCAGGGCTCGGCGCTCGCGCCGTTCATCTACACGATCTTCTAGGATGAGCGGGATGGACCAGCGGGGCCGTCCGTGACGGACGCCGCGGCGCCTGCGGGCGCCGCGGCCGTTCCCGCGTCCGAGGGGCAGCCCGCGGGCGGGTACGTCCGCAGCACGTTCAAGCACGGCGCGGTGTACCTGATCGGCACCGTGCTCTCGCGCGTGGCCGGGTTCATCATGTTGCCCGTCTACACGCGCGTCCTCACGCCCCGGGACTACGGCGTGATGGAGATGCTGGCGTACACGACGGACGTGCTCACCTTCCTCGTGGGGCTCGGGGTGAGCACGGCGGTGACGCGGCACTACTACAAGTACGAGACGGAGGCGGAGCGGCATGCGCTGGTGAGCACGGCGGCCGTGCTGCTGTTCGTGCTGTTCGCGGTGGTCGCCGTGCCGGTGCTCTTCCTCGCGGAGCCGATCACCTCGCTGCTGCTCAAGCCGGGGGAACCGGCGCTGTTCATCCGGTTGTCGATGGTGAGTCTCATCCTCGGGGTGGCGATCGATGTCCCGATGACGGTGATGCGCGCGCGGCAGGAGTCGCAACAGGTCGTGCTCTGGGGTGCGATCCGCCTCCTGCTCGCCATCGTGCTCAACCTCGTCTTCGTCGTCTGGCTCCGCATGGGGGTCCTCGGCGTGTTGTTGTCGACCATCATCTCGGGTGGAGCGGTGGGCGGCTACCTAGTCAGTCGGCTCCTGCGCATCACCGGGCTGCACTTCCAGCCGGCGATGGCGCGCGCGCTCGTGGCCTTCGGCGCGCCGTTCGCCATCTGGGAGCTCGGGAGCTTCGTCCTCCATTTCTCCGACCGCTTCTTCCTCAATGCGTACAGCACGCTCGAGACGGTCGGCCTCTACTCCCTGAGCTACAAGGTCGCGATCGTCATCCCGTTCTTCATCACCGGCCCCTTCTCGAGCATCTGGCTCCCGAAGGCGCTCGAGATCGAGAAGCGGGAGGGAGTCGGGGCGATCCCGATCCTGTCCGCCATCCAGCGGCACTACAACCTCTTGCTCATCTGCATCGCGTTCGGCATGGCGCTCTTCGCGTGGGACGCGATCCGCCTCGCCACCGGCGAGGCATTCCATGGGGCGTACGCTCCCGTCCCGCTGCTCGCCCTCGCCATGGTCTTCTTCGGGTACCGGCAGACGGCCCAGATCGGCGTCATCATCCGTGAGAAGCCGGGCCTGGTCGCGCGAAGCACCGCCGTAGCCGCGGCCGCGGTGCTACTCCTCAACTGGATCCTGATCCCCCGGTTCGGTGCCATGGGAGCCGCCGCGGCGACGCTCGGGGGATTCGGCACGGAGTTCTTCATCATGCGATGGTTCTCCATGCGCGAGTACCCGCTGCGGATCGAGGTCGGTCTCCTGCCCCTGGCGATCGGCGTGGTCGCCTGGGCCGGCACACGGGCCGTCCTGCCGCTCGACGCGTCGGTCCCGCTGAGCCTGGCGATCAACGCCGGCGGATTCGTCGCGTTCACGGCGCTGCTCCTGGTCACCGGTGCCGTCGACCGTGAGCAGCGGCAGTTCCTCCTCGCGGCCGTTCGGGACCCCCGGGGCATGCTCCGCGCCGTGCGAGGGGGCTGACCATGTGCGGCATCGTCGGGTTCGCGTTCCGGGACCGCCAGCGTCCCGCAGATCCGGCCACCGTGCGCCGGATGTGCGATGCGATCCGCCACCGCGGGCCGGACGACGAGGGCGTGCACGTCGACGGTCCCGTCGGACTCGGCATGCGCCGGCTGAGCATCATCGACCTCTCGGGTGGGCACCAGCCGGTGTTCAACGAGGACGGCTCGGTCGCCATCGTCTTCAATGGCGAGATCTACAACTACCGCGAGTTGCGGGACGGTCTCATCGCGCGCGGGCATGTGATGCGGACGCACAGCGACACGGAGACGATCGTCCATCTCTACGAGGAGATGGGCGAGCGCTGCGTCGAGAAGCTCCGCGGGATGTTCGGCTTCGCCATCTGGGACGCCAAGCGCGGCACGCTCCTGATCGCCCGCGACCGGTTCGGCATCAAGCCGATGTACCTCCACGAGGCCCCGTGGGGGATCGCATTCGCGTCCGAGCTCAAGGCGCTGCATGCCGTCGGTCTCGCCAGCGGTCCGCTCGACTGGGAGGCGCTCGAAGGGCTCTTCCGCGTCGGCTACGTGCCCGCGCCGCGGACGCCGTTCAAGGCGGTGCGCAAGCTCGAGCCGGGCCACAGCCTCACGTGGCGGCCCGGGCATGACCCGGTCATCCGGAAGTACTGGGATGTCCCGACCACGCACGCGCGGTCGCGCGCGCAGGCCGAGGAGCGGGTGCGGGTCAAGTTCGATGAATCGGTGAAGGCGCATCTCGAGGCCGACGTGCCCGTCGCGGCCTTCCTGAGCGGCGGCCTCGATTCGTCCGCCGTGGTCACGAGCATGGCGCTCGCCGGGGAGAAGGCGCACGCCTACACGGTGCGCTACACGGGCACCGGGGCCGAACGTGCCGACGAGTCCGGTCTCGCGAAGCTCCTCACGGACCGCTACGGCCTCAGGCTCACCGTCGTCGACGTCGATCCCGACATCCGGAACATCCTGGAGCCGATCGTCCATTCGCTCGATGAGCCGCACGCGGACGAGTCGGCGGTCCCGACCTGGCTCCTCTGTCAACGCGTGGCGAAGGACTACAAGGTCGCCCTCGTCGGCACCGGCGGGGACGAACTCTTCGCCGGCTACCGTCGGCACTTCGCGCTCGCCGCGGCGGGGATGTGGCAGAAGCTGCCCGGCGCCCTGCGTCGCGGCGCCAGCGCGCTCGGCGACCGGATGCCGGAGCCACGGGACGGCGCCCTCGGGACGGCGCGCATCAAGCGCTTCCTGCGGTCGTCAGGCGGGTCGCTGGCCTCGCGCTACCTGAGCCTGCAGGACAAGCTCGGGGCGACGGCGCTCTTCACGCGCGGGATCGCGGATCAGATGGGCGCGAGCTTCACGGCGGCGACCTTCGAGCGACACGGCGCGAGCGCCCCGACCGACGGTCTCATCCGCCCGGCGCTCTATCTCGACTACAAGACCTATCTGCCGGACGACCTGCTGCACCTGGCGGACCGCCTGTCGATGGCGCATTCGCTCGAGTTGCGCGTGCCGTTCGTCGACCATGAACTCGTCGAGGACCTCTTCACGCTCCCCGACCACGTCCGCGTTGGCCTGATGCGTCCGAAGCAGCTGTTGCGAAAGGCCCTGGCGCCGCGACTGCCGGCCGAGCACTTCTCGGCGCCCAAGCGCGGCTTCGTGGGGCCGACGGCGCAGTGGTTGCGGCATGAACTCAAGGACGTGCTCGCGGACGAGCTCGCGCCGGATCGCCTGCGGCGCCTGGGGTTCTTCGATCCGGACGCGGTGGACCGCCTCCGGCGTGAGCACGCCGAGCATCGCCAGAATCACGAGGGCGTCCTCTGGGCGCTGCTCTGCTTCAGCACCTGGCATAGAGGCTGGGTGGAGACGGCGCCGCCGTCCTCGGAGACCTACTTCCCCACACGCGCATGACCGGACCCGACGCGACACCATCGTCCGCCGCCGAGCCCTCACCCAAGCCGCGCTTGCTCGTGCGCTTGCTCGCGCCCCTGTTCGTGCTGGCGGTCTCCGGGGTCTTCGCCCTCGGCGTCGGCGAGCTGGCGGTGCGGCTGGTGAAGCCGCAGCAGCTGATCATCCTGCGGGAGGACCTCTGGATGCCGGCGGACACAATCGGCCACCGGCTGCGGCCGAACGTCTCGACGACGGTCAACACGGGCGAGCGGACGGTGCATGTCTACACCGACGCCGAGGGCTTCCGCGTCGGCGAGGCGGGGCGGCGGGACGCGCCGGTCCGGGTGCTGCTGATCGGGGATTCGTTCGCCGAGGCGATCCAGGTGGAGTATGAGCAGTCGTACGCGCATCTCATCGAGCGGGGACTCTCGGAGGCGCTCGGGCGCGACGTGGTCGTGCGGAATGCGGGAGTCTCCGATTGGAGCCCGAACAACTACCTGATCCGCGCGCGCCAGCTCCTCGGGCGCGATAGCGTCGATCTCGTGATCGTGACGATCTTCGCCGGAAACGACGCGATCAGTCAGCGCCGCGAGTACTTCCCGCCTCGGACGCCCGTCGCCACCCACGCGTTGCGCTTCCCGCGCTCGCTCGCAGCCCGCGAGGTCATTGATGCGCTCCTCGCCCCCGTCAATGACGGCCTCGAGAAGCGCTCGCACCTGTTCATCCTCCTCAAGAACCAGTTCGCCGGACTCCGGATGCGGCTTGGTGTGACGGCCGACTACCTGCCGCTCGAGTTCCGCCGATCGGAGGCGACCTCGGTCCGCTGGCGGACCACCGCTGAGGTCTCGCGGGCTCTCGCCGATACCGCGCGAGCGCTGGGCACTCCGACGCTGTTCGTCATCATCCCCGAGCGGATCCAGGTCTACGAGGAGGATTTCCAGCGGTACCTCGAAGGATTCGGCATTGACTCGTCGCTCGTCGACCTCGACCAGCCGACCCGCGAGCTCGCCACCACCTTCGCCGCGGAATCGCTGCACGTGCTCGACGCGTTGGCCGCATTCCGGTCTGCGCGTCCGGTCGGGCCGAAGCTCTTCGGGACCGTTGACCAACACCTGAGTCCCGAGGGCCATCGCGTGCTGTCATCGCTGGTCGTACCGGCCGCAACCAAGGCGCTGGGCCGTCCATGAACGTTCGCGACTTCATCGCGTGGCAGGTGCAGCCGGGGGAACCGCCGTTTCCCGCGGTCACGAGTGAACGCTGGCGGCACTGGCGCGGAGGAACGCTGGCCATGGCATGGGTGCCCCGTGATCCCGACGCGGCACCCGCCGAGGCCTTTGTCCGGCGATGCCGCACCGCGGCTCTTTCTCGGTGACTCGGCGGCGTTCGATGATGCGAATCCCGATCAGCCGATGGCGAATGCCGTCAGCGTGCGACACGACGCCGCGTCGCGTGCGCTCGCGGTCACGACGAGCATCGTCGGGCTTCCGCCAGTGTATTGCCACACTTCGCGTGGCCGCACGGTCGTGGCGTCGTCGATCCACGCCCTCGTGAAGGTTCCTGGGGTGCGACTCGACTTCGATCCGCTCGGCGTCGTCGAACATGCGACTTTCGGTCATCCTGTCGGGCACCGGACGCTGTTCAAGGACGTGCGGCTCCTGCCGGGCGGTTCCCGGCTCGAGCTCGGCGCCGCGGGTACCTGTGTGGAGCGCCGCATCTGGAGCATGCCGAGCAGCGCGCCCTGGTCGTGGGCCGACTTCATCGAGGCGCAGCGGGACGCCTTCGTCGCGGCACTCTCGCGGATCGACGTCTCCAGAAGCTTCCTCTCCCTCACCGCCGGACTCGACACGCGCGCCGTCTTCGCCGAGCTCGCTGCGCATGGTCGCCTTATCCCCACGGCAACGATGACGGGCACGCGGCCGTCGCTCGACGCGCGAATCGCCGCACGCCTGAGCGCGGCGTACGGGGTGCGCCACGTGGACGTCACCTTCGGCGAGCCGTTCGAACGGGATCTGCCGGCCCACGTCGAGTCGGCCAGCCGCCTCTCGGGCGGCCTCGAGTCGCTCAACCAGGCGCCGGAGGTGTACCTCTACCGCACGATCGGCGGTGGATTCGCCTCCCGGCTCTCGGGCAACCTCGAATCAGGTCGGCCGCGGAGGGACCGAGGGCGTCTCGGTGCGTGGTGCACGTCTCGACCTGCTCGCGCCTGCGCTGCGAGGTGACGGTCCGCCGCGCGATCACTGGCTGCTCGCGGCGCTCGCGCGCGGACCGCGCGAATCGATCGAGTTCATCCTCCAGCAGGAGGTGCCATTCACGCTCCTGCCGAACTTCGGGGTCGGAAGCCACTTCGCGCTGCAGCAGAGTCCGTATGCCGATCGCGCGCTCATCGAGACGTTGGCGCATCGGCCGGAGGAGACTCACGCCACGCCGGCGCGCTCGAAGTTCAGGCTGCGCCTGCGCGACCTGAAGCACCGTTTCGTCGGTGAGCCCGAGATTCACTCGTTCCAACGCTCGCTCATCTCCTCGCGCGGCGGAGTGGCCGCATCGGTGCCCATCAACTGGGATGGCGGCCTCGCGGGGGCGTCTCCGTCGTCGGGCTCGGGATGGGTGTGGCGACGTTCGCGGGGATGGCG
Organism: Gemmatimonadota bacterium; assembly: GCA_016714015.1. Classification (NCBI taxonomy): domain Bacteria; kingdom Pseudomonadati; phylum Gemmatimonadota; species Gemmatimonadota bacterium. The sequence goes on along the minus strand of JADJNZ010000001.1, from coordinate 829,554 downwards.
GCCCGGGCGAAGGGCCTGGATGCGGGAGTCCTGCGCCGCCCGTTGAGCTGGAGCGGCCTGCCGGCGCTGCATGACTTCCGCGAGTCCCGTCGGTGGCTTCGCGAGCGGCTGCGCGACTACACGATGGATTCCCTCGGCGCGGCCGACCTCCGTCACTCGGGCCTGTTCGAGTCGCGAGCGCTCGACGCGCTCGCCAGCGAGCACTTCTCGGGAACGCACGATCACTACGACACGCTGACCTTCGCGCTCGACCTCGCGCTCGCGCGGAAGCACTTCCTCAAGTCCGACGCTCTCCCATGAGTCCCAATCGTCCCCGCGTCCTCTTCGTGGCGCCGGTCGAACCCTGGTGCCGCGAGAACGGCGCCAGTGTGATCACCGCCGATCTCCTGCATGGCCTCGCGCGCGTCGGCGGGGCGGACGTCCTGCCGATCTTCCTGCGGCGTCCGCCGACCGGCTACCGCTCGGACGCACCGGCGGGTCTGGAGGGAACCCAGCTCGGGCTCGAAGGCGTGCCGAAATGGGTGTCCATCGCCAAGGCACTGGCCACGGGGTCGACACCCATGCGGCTGCGGTTCGACAACGCACGAGTCGCCGCACTCGTGGAGCAGACGACTCGTGCTCGCGGCTTCCGCCCGACCGTCGTGCATGTGGAGCATCTTCCGCTCGTTGACATCGGGATCGCCCTCGCGCGCGCATTCCGTGCCCCTCTGGTCTATCGGTCGCACAATCACGAGGCGTTGCTGCTCGAGCGGAGGCTCGCGATGAAGGGACCGTTGGCCCGCGTACTCGTGGGCTTCATGGCGCGAGCGGAGGCGAGGGCGGCGGAGGCGTGCGATCTCACGCTATGCATCTCGCAGGGCGATCTGGACTGGATCCATCGGCACGCAGGAGCGGCGCGGGCCGAGCTGTTCCCGTGCTCCTTGCTCCTCGACCGTTATGATGCGCTCTCGTCGCATCCGCGCGCCTCGACTCCAACAATCGGCTTCGCGGGAGGACTGGACTGGGCGCCGAACCTCGTGGGACTGCGCTGGTTCGTGCAGGAGTGCCTGCCGCTCGTGCTCGCTGGGAGACCGGACGCGCGGCTTGTCGTGCTCGCGCGCGGTGCGGCGGAGCAGCCGTGGCTCGTCGGACACCCGGCGATCGATATCCTCCCGGATGGAGGTGACGCCCGCGAACTCTTCGCGACGAGCTGGGTGACGCTCGCACCGCTGCTGCAGGGCGGCGGGGTGCGGATCAAGATCCCGGAAAGTCTCGCGCTCGGCTGCCCGGTCGTCGCGACCACCATCGGCGCCGAAGGGCACGATCTCCCGGCGCTCGATCGCGCGGACGAGCCCACGTCGTTCGCGGACGCGTGTGTTCGCCGACTCGCCGCACCGCCCGACGCGAGCGCCCGAGCCGCCCTGCGGCGTGCAGTGGACGCTCGGCATGGAGCGACGGTGCTCGGCGAACGACTGGTCGCCCGCTGGTCCGAGCTGGCGCACGCGGGATCCGGGGGTGTCGCATGACGTCCCGCGCCGACCAGTACGTCGTGCTGTGCTATCACGACGTCGAGCCGCGGACGCGAGCGGCGGGGGGAGGACCGACGCGCTTCTCGACCCCGACGGCGATGTTCGAGCGGATGCTCGACACGATCCTCGAGCAGGGCTACCGTGGCTGCTCGCTCGCCGAGGCGCGAGTGCGACCCGGAACGCGACGCGTCGCGATCACGTTCGACGACGCCAACCGCGGGCAGTATGAGCAGGCCGTGCCGGCGCTGCGCGCTCGCGACATGTCGGCGACGATATACGTGTGCACCGAGTGGATCGGTCGTCCGGGGTTCATGAGCTGGGACGATCTGCGAGCGGCGCGCGATGCTGGCATGTCGATCCAGTCGCACACGCGCTCGCATCCCTTCTTGTCCGAACTTGGCGAGCAAGCCCTGCGGCAGGAGTTGACGGAATCGAAGGCGCGGCTCGACCGCGAGCTCGGGAAGGAGACGCACGAGATCGCCTTCCCGGGCGGGGACGCGCCTCAGCGGCGACTACGGTCGCTGATCTGGGACTGCGGGTACACGACGGCGGTCGGCACGCGTTGGGGACTGAACGCGGACGACGCCGATCCGCGCCTGTTCGTGCGACGGTGCACAGTGCGAGGGAACATCAGCGTCGCGGACGCGAAGCGGTTCATCAACGCCGACCCGTTGCTGGGAGTCTCGAATCGCGCACGCGAGTCGGTACTGCGGAACCTGCGGAGCTTCATGGGCGCCAGCCGCTACGAGCGGGTTCGCCGTCGATTCCTCAATCTGGTGGACCGGTCATGACGAGATCTGACTTTCCCCGGCTCTCGATCGCGATGATGATCGAATCGGTCGGGCTCGGCGGTGCGGAGATGGTGGTGCTTCAGCTCGCTGAAGAACTGCGCTCGCGCGGTCATGCGGTGCACCCGGTGATCCCGCACGGCCCGGCTGGCTGGTCTGGGGGCGCGCTCGAGTCCGCCGGGTTCGATCCGGTGAGATACTGGGCCGAGGAATGCTGAATCGCGCGTTGGTCCGGAACTTGTCGGCGGCGCTTCGCGCACGGGGAGTCAATGCCATTCACAGCCATGAGTTCGTGATGGCGTACTACGGGACCTCGTCGCCCGAGGGCTGGGTTGCCCTCACGTAATCACGCTGCATGCGGACCAGCACATGACGGCGCGCTGGCACAAGCGGTGGCGCTTCGCTGGGCGTTCCGGAACAGTGACGCGGTGGTGGCCGTCTCGAAGCACACGGGCGCCCATCCAGAGGAGCGGCTCGACCGCCTGCGGAGCGGTGGTGGTCGTTCCCAACGGCATCCCCTCGGGACAGGGGATGCGGCTCGGATGCGCGGCGGAGATGGGGATCCCGCCGAGGAGCTGATCATCCTCGCGATCGGCAGCCTCGTCGTCCGGAAGGGACACGCGGTGCTCATCGACGCGCTCGCGCGACTAGAAGGCGAACGATCGGTGCCGCCGTGGCGGTTGCTGATCGCCGGGGAGGGCGTGGAGCGGAGCAGCCTCACGGCGCAGGCGGAGAAGCTGGGGCTCTCCGATCGCGTGCATCTGCTCGGTCACCGCCTGGACGGCGCGAATCTGCGGGCTGCCGCGGATGTCTTCCGCCATGCCGTCGCTCTGGGAAGGCATGCCACTGCGGTGCTCGAGGCGATGTTCGCGAGGCGAGCCATCGTCGCATCGGCATCGTCGGGAATCTCGAGACGCCTCTCACGAGGTCGATGCCTTGCTCGTGACTCCCGGAAGCGTGGAGGAACTCGCAGGGGCCCTGAGGCGACCGCTGAGTGACGAGGACCTTTCGGACACGGCCCGGCTCGGCGGCCTTGCTGTGCCGAGCGCGAGTTCACCATTCGCGCGATGACCGACGCGTACGAGGCCCTCTTATCGCGGCGCGGCCTGTCGCGGCTGATTCGTCGCGAACGAGGACGGGCACGGACCGCTGGGGAGTCCTCGGATCCCACCGGCGAGAGCGCTCGTGCCGCCGTCGCGTCCGATCGGTCTTGGGGGGTGCGCATCCAGCGGAAGAAGGTAGATCCCGGTCACCCCGAGTCCCGTCGCTTCGAGCGCTGGTCGGAGGTCGACGGTCGCGATGCCCAGAGAGGATGCCTCCCCAGCATGACCTGCCTGTTGGGATCCTCGTTGGTTCCGTCCATTTCGCTGACGGCGGGGAAGGCCGCGAACACGAAGGGGACGCGACGCGCCCGCAGGCGCTCTGCCAGATGCTTGAGGCTGTCGGCGTAGGCCGCGCGTAGCGTATCGCGCTGCGCGAGAAGCCGGCGCGCGTCGTCCGGACCCGATGCGTCCTGTCCGAATGCGCGGCTCATGTTCCTTCGCGCGCGGACGGCAAGCGCCAGATTCCAGACAGCGGTGTTCCGGAGCACGGGGTAGAGCACCGACATCGGAAATCGCGACTTCGCCTCGCGATTGCGCGCGAACTGCGCCGCCACATCGGATTCCTCAGGTCATCGACGTCGTTCTCGTAGAACGTCAACACCACGAGATCCGGCTCCAGTGCCAGCGCGCGCTCCGCCATCTGCGCGTGCGAGTCGATCGTCGTGTTCATCACGCCTGCGTTGATCGCGCGAACGGCTGCGCAGTCCGCGCGGAGGGCCTCCTCTAGCTTCGCCGGCAGCGTCTCGTGGTCGTCGACGTAGTCCCCGAAGGTGAAGGAGTCGCCGATCATGACGACGCGGTACTCCCCGGGCGGCTTCTCTCGCGGGATCTCAGGGCCGCGATACCCGAGAGAGTTGATACGGACGTGGAACGCCGGCTTGCCGACGCGCTGCAACAGTACCTCTCGGCCGGGCTGAACAAGCCCGGCACACGTTCGTACTCCGCCACGGTAACGGTTGGCAACCCTCGGCTGGATAGAGCCTGAACGCTCTGAGCGTCAGCTCCGTGACAACGAGGCCAGCACAGGTACCGAGAAGCACGACCCCGACGGGAGCGAGCCACTTCCTCATGCCAGACTCCGCGACCGAGGGCCGACTCTACACGCGTGCATGCGATCCATTGCGGCACCGCGGTCACGTTCCCCGGTCACGTCAGACTTTCGCCCGGGATCGGCTTCGCCCCGATCCAACCCTGATCATCGCGGAATCGCGAAGCAACTCCTGGTAGCTATAGTAGAAGCTCGTCGTCCACCAGTCGTTGCCGGCGGTCTCTGAAGTCATTGGTCCCGCAGTTGAACCCGTCGAGATTATTCACGTTCCGGAAAGTCCAGGACCGCGGGAGCCGAGCGCGCCACCGCCAAAGTCAGCCGGGAAATCCGCCTCGGTGAACAACAACGCGTTCGCCGTGTCGTAGACGCGAATCTGAAACCGTACGTCGTCGCCGTCAGCGCGCCAACGCGGTCTCGATCCGGTAGGTCTGGTGCTTGGCCAGCCAGGGGCCGTTGTTGAACGCACCGTTGTTATTGATGAGGATGGTCACGCCGAGCTGCCACTGACCGTTGCGCGCCGGACCGACATCCGACCCATAGTGCACGCCGACGATATAGTGGCAATCGCCGACGGCGTTGCCGTCCTGCCAGGGATGATCGCCATTGCCGACCAGGGGGTCCGGGAACGTCATTCGGACATACCAGCGATAGTAGCTGGTCGATCCGACTGCTGGGATGGGAAGTCCGGTGTGTCGATTGAGCGCGAAGCCGTTGTTCGACCGGTTTGCGACGAACTTGCAGACCTTCGCGGATGGGAAATCAAGACCCGCGGCACTCAAGACCTCCTGACCGAAGCCGCCGAGGAGATTCCACTTCCCGCCGTCGCTTCGCGAGGCGTTCGCCGAGCCGAGTGCGGCCGAGGCCCAGTTCGAGAAAGAACAAAGCGCTTCCTCCGGCGGGAATCGCTTCCGCGGCGAAGATCGCATTCGTCGTTGCGCCGGATGTGACGGACACGACGACCGGAGCCGTCTCGGAGTTCACGCGGCGGAATCCCGCGGGCGGAGAGTAGGTCACGTTGTACGACCCGGTGGAAGGTCGGCCATGTCGCCCCGGCTCACGCCCTGGTTGCCGGAACCGACAGCGTCACGGTATAGTGCGCCGGTGCCATTGGTGAGACGTGCCGACGCGGAGCCCCTGCCGTCGCTCCCGTAAGGCCGTTGACGACGACACGCGACCCGTGCCCGTCGCCGCCGCCATCGGTGACGGGTGAAGGCGCAGGCTCCGACGCCCGCCGCGACCGGAGACGCCGGTGACCGGATTCGTGCCGGTGACGTTGAACCCGGCGGAGCGGTATACGCGATGGTGTACGCCGTGCGGGACCAATGGGTCGGTCCCGAATCCGTTCGTGCCAATGGCGATCACACGCGGCGTCCCGGCAGCATCCGTGCGGTGTGCGATGGCGCTTCCGCCGTTCGCGGGCGAGCCGGTAATACCCGACACGACCACGTTCAGGGGTCCTTTCGGCCCCTCCTCCTCCGTAGTCGTCGGATTCCCGCAAGCGGACACGCCGACTCCACCCACGACCAGGAGCGCTCCTCCCTTCTTCACGAACTCCCGTCGGCTGATCGCATCGGCCGATGTGATCATTCCAGTCATCGAAGGCACGGGTTCGCGCGGTGTCGACGACTTTCTGCGGCGCTTCTGACTCATCTTGCACCCTGGAAACAGGAGTCGGGGACTCGTGATCTTGACGTAGAATGCTCATGCCGATTGACGCGCCGTGCTTTGCGCCGACGACGGGAACCGGGACATCTCAGCGGTCAGCGATGATACACCCCGCGCCGCAGTCTGGACCTGCGGGGACAGGAGGCCGCCATGGAGAATAACGACCGACGCGGGACGGATGTCACACTCGCGATGCGTGCGCCCGAATGCACCCCGAATGGAGCTCGACGGTGCTAGTTCGGGACCGTCGGAGGGGCGCCTGGATCCGCGAGGAGGCCGGTCAGCGCTTCGCCAAGCTCCCTCGTGAACCGCACTCTACCATCCGCATTCAGGTGGAATCCATCCTTGAACAGCGCGGGAGCGTAGGACCCGGGCTGGAACGCGATGAGTACGGTCACGCCAGCCCTGCTCGCCGCGCGCGCGACCGCTCGCTCGAACGTCCCGTCTCCGATCGACGGAGGCAACACAACGATTGGGCGAGCGCCTCGACGGCCGCTCTCGGCCCGCAAGCGCGCGAGTCGGGATGTGATCCGGCCCTCGATGAGCACCGGAGTCCGCCATCCACGGCGACGGCGCAGGATTCGGGATGAATGTCGCGCCTGGCGACGCCATCCCGGAACGAGCGCGCCGAGAAGCACCTTCCGACTCGATGCGGAAGCCGTAATACGAGCTGATGCTGGACAGGGCCAGGCGCGACATCTCGGTCGGATGCAGCCCCGGCCTCCCTCGCGAACGGGATGACCTGCGCGGGTCCAATGAGCCGGAACGCGGTGTAGTCTCCGCGGAACGCGTCACTCCCGAGCTGCCGCGTGTCGAGCATCACGGCCTCGATGCTGGCGCTTCCGCCGCGGGCGTGCAGCTGCTCGAGCCCATAGCTCCAGTCCAGGAACAGCGTCTGCTCGATGACGATGCGGCGGAGCTCCCACGGTGACGGCATCATCGCGCTGAGCGAGGGCTCGTCCACTCCGTCGAGAAGCAGCGAGTTGCCCACGACCGGCAGCCCGACGCGCGCCGGGTCCGACCGACGCCGGGCGGCCTGATACTCGCGGTCGATACGGCGCTCGATGCGACTCACGCGCAGGACGATCGCGCGGTTCAACAGCTCCACGGCGCCGAGCAACAGCGTCATGCCGCAGAGCAGGCGAAAGATCGCACGCCTGGGGCTCGCCGCCGGCGACCGACCGCTAGAACTGGAAGTAGATGAAGGCACTGGCATCACTCGCCGAGAAGAGGATCATGAGTCCGAGCAGCCCGAGCGCGGCGACGATCCGCGTGCGATGGCTCGCCGATGCGAGCAAGTACTCGTCACGCCGGGACGCCATGTGCAGGTCGATCATGACCATTGGGACGATGAAGATCGCCAGGAAGGTCGCCGCAGTGAGGTAGACCGGGCGCCAATCGAGCGACCGGATGCTCGCGATCATCGCGAAGGCATCGGAGACGTGCTGTGCGCGGAAGAATATCCACGCGATGCAGACCACGTGGAAGATGGCGATCCGCTGCGCCCATGCGCGTGCGCCGTGGCTCATCGTCCGCTCCGGTTCCTCGCGATCGAGCCCGAGCAACCTCCTGCCCTGGCGCTCGATGGCGAGTCCGAATCCGTGGATCGCGCCCCACAGCACGAAGGTCCAGTTGGCGCCGTGCCAGAGCCCGCCGATCAGCATGGTCGCAACGAGGTTGCGATTGGTGGCGACCTCCCCGTGCCTGTTCCCGCCCAAAGGGATATAGACGTAGTCTCGCAGCCACGTGCTCAGGCTGATGTGCCAGCGCCGCCAGAAATCCTGAAGACTCCGCGAGAAGTACGGTGGCTGGAAGTTCACCATGACGTGGAATCCCATCAGCTCCGCCGACCCTCTGGCGATGTCGCTGTATCCGCTGAAATCCCCGTAGATCTGCCAGGCGAAGGCGTACGTTCCGAGGGCTACCGTCGCCAGTCCCGGGGGACCAAGCGTGCCGTTGAACGCGGCATTGGCGACCAGGGCGCAGTTATTCGCGACCACGCACTTCCGGAACAGCCCGAGACGATGAGCATCAGTCCGTCGGAACACCGTCGCCGGATCGAAACGGCGAGGTAGCTGAACCTGAGGGAGAAGGTGGGACGGACGCTGGATCGGTCCGGCGATGAGGTGCGGGAAGAGCGAGATGAACAGCGCATAGTCCACCATCGACCGTGCTGGCTGGATGCGCCCGAAGTACACGTCCACGATGTACGCGACGGCCTGGAACGTGTAGAAGGAGATGCCGGGTGGGAGCAGGATGCGAAGCGCGACCTCCGGCACGTCCAGGCCGAGCGCCGCGAGCGCAGGGTGCAGTGTGTCGATGAAGAAATTGAAATACTTGAAGAACCCGAGGAACAGGAGGTTCAAGGTGAGGGAGAACGCGAGCAGCGACTTGCGGCGGCGCGGGACGTCCGATCCGGCGATCGCGAGTGCGCAGACGTAGTCAACAACGGTGGAGACGAGGATCAGGCCAAGGAAGCGCCAGTCCCACCAGCCGTAGAACAGATAGCTCGCACCGAGGAGGAGGACGTTCCGGCCTCGGTGGGCGAGGCGCCAGTAGAGCGCCACGACCACAACGAGGAAGACGATGTAGATCGGCGAGTCGAAAAGGAGGGCGAATCAGCCTGAGGGGACGTACGTCAGCGCTGCGAGGCCGACGGCGCGCATCCGATCCACCGTGCGCTCCCAACTGAACGTCGCGGCCGCGTGCGCGCGACCGGCAGGCCCATCCGCGCCGCGAGCTCCGGATCCTGGAAGTAGGCGCAACATGCGGGTGGTCAACCTGTCCTCGTCCTCTGAGTCGCCGATAGCCCGTTGACCGTGCAGGATCAGTTCCAGGGATCGCCCACGCGTTCGGGCCGATACACGGAAGACCATGAAGGCAGCCTCGACATACGCGATTCCGAAGGGCTCGAACCGGGTCGGGAGACAGAAGACGTGGGCTTCCTGATATGCCTTGAGAATCGCCGCGTGCTCGCTCGCAACGTCCTTCCGGAGAAAGCCGAGGTTCGTGACGCCGGGTCCGCCGTGCGAGGTGTCCCGCGGGCCGATGAGGATCAGTCGGGCGTCGCGAATCCGTTCCCGGACGCGCGCGAACGCGCGAAGAAGCAGATCGCCACCCTTTCGCTCGAAATGCGCTCCGACGAACAGGATCGTCGGCGGACTTGATGGTGCGGTCGTCCGCGGCTGAATGTGTGTCTGGTCGAAATTCGGCCTTGCGAGTACCGCATGGACCCTGTCCGCTGGGATCGCGAAGTCGCCAATGAAGGACTGTCGCAGATGCTCACTGATCGTGAAGATCGCGCGCGCGCCCCGGTATACCGACGCCTCGCGGACGGAGACCGCCTCGACCTCGGCCGGCGAAAGAGCAGCAGCCCACGAGACACCAGTGCTTCGCCCCCGCTCCGCGACGCGGATGTTCGAGTCACAGTACAGGAAGTACGGCCTGTCGGACGGAGCCGAGAACGTTGCACCGAACTGCAGCACGAGTTCGGCGTCCGCGCCGCGCGCGGCGAGGGCTGCGCTAGCTGCACGGCTTCGCAAGGCGAACGGTACCGCGCCCAGGTGGTATCTCGCCACCCATCGTGGCTTCGAAGGGGAGAATGTCGCAGCTGCGGCGAGTCCTCGCGGGATTCCACGAAGATCGCCGTCCCCGATCGATAGCACGTCGCCGTGTCGGCGGAACTGCTTGACGATGCTCAGTGTCGCGCAGAGAATGCGCGAGGACTCTCCGCGTCGCCTTCGCAGATCGGCGAAGATGTTCATCGCTGCCATCGGGGTGCTGAAGGTGTCAGGAACGGGAGTCGAATCGCGAGCGAGTCATGCGCGCTCCCGCCGCGGGTCGCGTGAACTGATACAGTAGCAGGTTCAGTGCCAGCATTGAGAAGAACCAATGAATATTGAGCATCGGATACAGCATGCCCGTGAGCAACAGGGCGACCATCCCCACTTCAAGGCCGAGCGCAGTGGGCCGCAGCGCCAGCGATCCTCCGCGAGCCGCCCAGATCGCCGATGCTTCGGCTCGTCGCAACCAGGCGTTCCGCCTGAAGAAATCCACGACAAGCCAAACGAAGATGCCGAACCCGACAACACCCTGCTCACTGAGGATGGTCAAGAAGATGTTGTGCAGCGCCTTCCGTAAAGAAACATGGGATTGACCGCATACATACCACCGAGCTCGCCCGGCTGATAGATGCCGGAAGCGTACGCCGACGTTTCCCATCCCCGCACCGACGATCGGATTCCGACGGAACACCTCCATCGCCGCTGTCCAGAGCCGCCACCGATCGTCGCCCGTGCCGGAACTCGTGCCTTCGACGAACGCGGACATGATCTCGTTGTAGAAGAAGCCGGCGGGGAAGATCAACGAGGCCGCGGCGAATACGACGACGGCCACACCGATGCTCGCAAGCAACGTCATGCCTTTTCGCGGAGAGCGAGCCCACATGACGAAGAACACCCACGACTGTCGCGAGGAACGCGCCCTCGGGCATAGCTCGCGACGACGCCGATGACGCAACAGGAACGACGTCAGGAACATCAACTTCCGAACCGGTCCCCTTCGGCGCGCCCAAGCCCAGGAAGAACGTCATCGTGAACCCGCCGACCAAGAAGGCACCTGGAATGCGTCGTGATTCTCCAGTGAGTGATGCCACGGGACCACCCCTACCCAACGGCCCCAGAACATGAACCAGAGGAACTGGATCCCGTACATCTTCAGGAGCGTCTCCGCCCGACGGACGGACGGCACGATCGCGATCGTCGCGGTGATGAAGATCCACCAGAAGAACATCGTCTTCGCCCCCGTCCGGACGTATCCCGAGTTGACGGCGAACGGGATCATCGGAAGGATTGAGAGCACGAAACAGAGGAACGGCGGATACCATTGCCAGCGTCGAGACCACGCCGGCTTCGAGGGGACACCGAGCATGATGACGAGGATCAGTGCGCCGAACAACAAGGTCGTAACGCGCAGCACTGGCTGGAGCCCGAAACTCGCGAGCCACCATTGAGGGTCGAAAAGCGCGAGCGTCCAGACGGCAAGCAACAGCTTCCATGGTCCGCCGGTTCGCTCCTCCCGCGTCCTCGCGGAGGTCCCCGTGGCCCCCGAGGCCGGGGGGACCACTCCGCCGGCGAGCGCGGGGCGCGAAGGCAATCGACCTACCGTCACGGAATCGACTTCACGATCTTCGGCCCCAGCCACGTCGCCACCGGCACCGGCAGCTTCTTCCAGAGCCTCGGCCCCATCGAATACGCCCCGTCGTCCGGATTGGGCGTCGATACCTTCCCGTCCGCCGAGCGATAGTACCACCAGAGCGGCTCATCACGGCCGCCCCACTGCTGCTTGTACTCGTGCGTGCCGCTGTTCGGCGTGCGCGGCCGAAGTTGGCGATCGTGCACCCCTCCTGCGCCGCGCGCTCGAGGAAGCACCAGTGCAGGAAGTAGCCCGGCCGGATCCCGCTCGCGAGACGGAGCGAACTCGACCAGGTGATCTCCATCTCCCGGTCCCAGATGAAGCCGCAACCACCGGAGACCGGCTCGCCGTTGAGGTAGCCGCAGGCGAACCAGGTGCTCTCCGGGAAGGTGTCGGCGATCACCTCGTAGAACCGCTGTGATTGCACCGGCGTGCGAGGTCCCGCATGTTCCGCGCGAGGATCCGATGGAACGGCTCAAGTTGATCCCGGCCCCAGCGCACCTCGACGCCCTCCTTCTGCGGCTTGCGGATCTTCGTGCGCATCTTGTTGCCGAGCTGCTTGAAGAGCGCCTCTGGGCCGCCCTCGGGGATGTCGACCACGACGGTGAGCTTCTGGTGGCCCACCGGGAGCGCCGTCTCCAAGGCGCGGCGTGCCCGGATCTGCAGGAGCTTGACCTGCGTCCCGCTGGCGCGGGACTCCGCGTCGTCCATCAGCGCGCGCTCGGCCGACGCATCGCCGAGCGGTCCGCCGTAGCTCACGAATGGCATCGACACGAGGAAGTGGCCGAAGAGTGCCGACCGCACCCGCACGAGCGGGAGGACGCCGGCGAGCCGCCCACCGGCGTCGCGCGCCGCCAGGAACACGCACTCGTGCCCGAAGACCGTCTCGATCACCCGACGCCACCCATAGAGGTGGAAATGCGTCCACCCGGCCTGCGATCGGACGAACGCGTCCCATTCGGCCGCCTCGCCCGCGAAGGGCGCGACCGTCAGTGCCGGCGTCACGGGCGCACTCGGCCGGGCGCCGTCATCCGCCTCAGGACTTCTTCTCGAGGATCAGCGCCGCGATGTCCTGCACCGTGTTCAGGTGCGTGACGCTCGCCTCGTGCGCGTGGATCTCGATGCCGTAGTGCTCCTCGAGCACGGCCACGAGCTTCACCGTCGCGAGCGAGTCGAGGATGCCGCCGCTGATGAGCGGCGTGTCGTCGGTCAATCCGAGGCGGCGACGCCCGGGAGGAACTCCTTCAGGATGTAGGTCCGACGTGCTCACGGACGGCGTCGGCGTTCAGGGTCATCGCGGTGGTTTCCAGGAAGGCGCGCGGCAGGCCGAGGGCGGTGTCCGCGACGAGGTCGCGGTGGAAACGGTCGCCGATCAGTCGATGACCGGCCTTGTTCGGGTGGAAGTCCCACTTCGACGAGCGGAGGGTCGCCATGTCGCGTCCATCGTACACGTCGGACCAGTCGAGGACGCGGAAGCCGGCGTTCCGGGCGCGCGTCGCCATCGCGGCGACGTGCGCCGCGTCGGGCTGGCGCTCGGGCAGGTCGAGATAGATCCAGACCGGGATCGCGCCCGCCGCCCGCACCTCGCGCACGAACTCGGCCTCCACGAGCCCGAGCAGGCTGTCCTGGATCGCGACCATCCGGCTCAGGGCCTCGGTCTCACGCAGGTCGCTCGTGACCTGCGCGCCGGCCAGCATCGCCGCGAACGCCGGCCAGGGCGGCTGCACCCCGCGACGCACCTGCGTGACGGTATGGATCGAGAGCCGTTCGGCATCGCCCGGGTGCGCCACGCGGATCACGACGTCCGGGGAGAACGAGAGGACGCGGTCGTCGAGCAGCAGCAGCTGTTGCGCGGCGCTGAACGACCCGACGCCGAAGTTGAGGAACTCGGCCTTCGGCGCGCCCGGGCGCTGCAACGCGTTAAGGCTGTCCTCCACGAGCTGCTCGAAGGTCTCGCCGTCGCTCACGCCGTCCCCGGCCACGTACGACTGCCCGAGCAGGGCGATCCGGAAGGTCTTCGATGGCTTCACGCGGGCATAGGCGCGGTCACGCATCCCGAACTCGTTGGTCCGGAACGACTGGCCTCCCTGATACGTCCCCCACATCGGCTGCATCTCGCGACCGAGGAAGTCGGGACGCTCGACGAGCACGCCGGACTGCCAGATGTCCTGCCCGTCGGTCGGGCGATCGGCCATCAGTTCGCGCAGTTCCGGGTTCTGGTCGGTCACCCCCTGCAGTCCTTCGTAGTAGCCGCGCTGCAGGGCCTTGGCGTCGCGCTTGTTCAACTCCGGGAACCGCATCTCCCGCGCGATCTCCTGCGCGCGCGTGCCGAACGGCCGGGTCGCGTATGGCGAGGCCGTCAACGCGAGCACGCCGAGCGCGGCGATGGTCTTCATGGCATGCGGTGCGAACGCCGGGGCCGGGGCCTTTGCGCTCGTCTCCTGGTCGCCGCCCGACCGTCCGGTCAGGTCCGCGATGACGGCGACGGCGAACACCGTGCCGAGCACGGCCGCCACCGCCAGGCCATCGCGCAGCGTGAAGCTCGGCACCCGCATCAGGTCGATCCAGTCACCGAAGGTGGGGCTGCCCCACATCGTCCAGAGCGTGCAGATGAGCGCGAAGACGCCGGCGGCGCTCGCCCCGTTGATCAGGGCGTCGCGCAGGCTGCGCTTGGCGCCCGGCAGCACGCGCTTGCGCCCGCGCTTCGCCTCCCAGAGCGAGTTGCCGATCAGCAGCACGCCGAGGATCGCCCAGAAGAGCGCATCGGTCGCCGACCAGAGCCCCTCGCCGCGGAGCCAGAACCACTGGTAGGCGTGCGTCGCCCACGTGATGAAGAACACGACGATGGTACCGACCACGAGCGCCAGGGTCTCCCCCCGCTTCCGCAACGGGAAGTACACGGGGAGGAAGACCACCTTCTGCATGAAGTCCTTCCAATAGATGTTGATCCGCCGCCAGAAGTCCGAGATGCTCGTCGAGAGGTAGAACAGGCGGTGCGTCTCGGGCAGGCGGAACCCGTACAGGTGCAGGGCACCGACGATCACGTGGAAGGTGCCGGACACCCGGAGGTACATCAGGAAGGTCGCCAGCATGTACCGCACGAGCTTCGTGCCGTCGGCGACCTCCTCCGGCGCGATCATCAGGTACTGGTAGACGAGCCGGTAGAGCAGGAGGTGCACGAGGCCGCGCATCACCCATTCGAGCCCGCGCTGGTAGATGCGGAAGGGCTCCTGGTCGTAATGCGTGCGCTGCATCGTCGAGAAGTCGACGACCGGGAAGAGCGGGAAGGCGACGTTCGGGACCATGAAGAAGTACGCGAGCGACCAGGTCGCCGGGATCGGCTTGCGCGCGTGCTTCAGGTCGTACCAGTACATGATCAGGCGGAACATCAGGATCGAGCCGAGGATCGGCCAGATCGCGCCGGAGAACGGCGTCATCGCGGGCGACACGCGGAGGAACGCCAGCGCGAACGCCGCGGCCAGCAGGAGCGCGAGCCGCGCGTTGAGCGATACCGGGAGGTGGCAGATCCCCAGGAACGCGAGCACGATCACCGTGATCCAGGCCGCATTCGCGGCGCCGAGCACGAGCACGTAGCTCACGAGCGAGATCGCGACGAAGAGCGTGAGGCGGCGCGCCTTGGGCACGAGATGGTGGATCACGAACGTGAGCGCCATGAACGGCACCACCGACGTCGCGAACGCCGGACTCTCGATCTGGTACCATCCCGCGATGAACGCGATGAGCGCCAGCTGCGCGCCGACGGCGACCAGCTTCGCGCCGTCCGTCGTCGCGAGCGCCCCGAGGGACGCGCGCCAAGCCGCGCCCTCGCCTCGCCGAAGGTCGAGCCCGAGCATCACGATCGCGAGGCCGAGCACGAACTCCACGGATTGCCCGAGCCCGAAGGAGGCGTTCGCGGCCCCCGGGCGAAGGTCCGCCAGTGACGCGGCCGCGACGAGCGTGCCGCCCACAGCGAGCGCGAGCAGGGCGCCGACGGTGAATCGATGCTGCGGGTCCTGCGCCGCCGGGGGGGCGGCCGTCGTCTCAGCCAAGGCTCAGAGCCCCATCCAGCGCGCGATCGTCTGCCGCTGCATCTCCGACGTCCCGGAGTAGAGCGTGCTGCCGAGCGCGTCGCGCACCTGCCGTTCGACCTGGTACTCCGTGCAGTAGCCGTAGCCGCCGTGGATCTGCATCGTGTCCATCGCCACCTGGACCAGCGACTCGCTCACGAAGACCTTCGCCATCGCCGCATCGAGCCCGACCATCTTCGACTTGTCGAGCATCGAGGCGGCCCGGTACACCAGCAGGCGCGACGCCTCGAGCCGCATCTTCATGTCGGCGACCTTGTGCTGGATCGCCTGGAACTTGCCGATCGGCTGGCCGAACTGCTGGCGGGTGCGCGCGTAGCTCACGGCCGTCTCGACGAGCCGCTCCATCGTGCCGACATGGCCGGCGAAGAGGCAGACGCGCTCCCAGTCCATCGTGTGGATGAACGACTGCCCGCCACCGCCGAGCTGGCCGAGGATCGCGTCCGGGCCCACGTAGACGTTGTCGAAGAAGAGCTCGCCGAACGGCGCCGTCCGGATGCCCATCTTCTCGATCTTGCGCGAGCTGAATCCCGGCGTCGACTTCTCGAGGACGAAGGTCGTGATCCCGCCATGGAATCCCTTCGCCTTGTCGGTCACCGCGAAGACGACGATGACATCCGCCTCGGGGCCGTTCGAGATGAAGGTCTTGGTCCCGTTGATCCGCCAGCCGTCGCCGTCGGGCGTCGCGGTGGTGCGCATGTTGTACGCGTCGGAGCCGGAGTCGGGCTCGGTCATCGCGTGCACGCCCACCAGGGTCCCGTCGCAGAGGCCGGGCAGGTACTTCCGCTTCTGCTCCTCGCTCCCGTGCTTCCAGAAGGGCACGACGCAGGAGAGCAGGTGCGCGCAGATGGCGAACACGAGGCCGGAGTCCTCGCACCCGTAGCCGAGGGCCTCGAGCGCGATCGCCGTCGTGAGGCCGTCCGCCGCCGCGCCGCCGTACGCCTCGGGGACGGGGAGTCCCTGCAGCATCATGTCGCCGCACTTCTTCCAGAGGTCGCGCCGGAAGACCTGGTCGCGGTCGCGCGCGATGAGATCGTCGTTGAGCTCGGCCTTCGCGAAGGCGCGGATCGACTCGCGCAGCGCCTTCTGTTCGGGAGACAGCGTGAAGTCCACTTACAGATCCTTGAGTCGCTGGTAGTCGACCTTGTCGGTCGAGGTCTTGGGGAGCGCGGGCAACAGCACGAAATCGTCGGGCACCATCGAGGACGGCAGGTGCTCGGCGCTGAACCGCTTCAGCCCGATGATCCCCAGCGTCGCGCCGTCCTTCGGCGCGACGAAGGCGCGGATCCGCACCCCGTCCTCCGACTTGAGCGCCACGACGGCCGCTTCCTTGATGTCCGCGTGGCGATAGAGCCCCGACTCGATCTCGTTGAGCTCCACGCGATGCCCACGACGCTTCACCATGCGGTCGCGGCGCCCGACGTAAACGTAGTCGTCGCGCTCGTCGAGGACCACGATGTCGCCCGTGCGGTACCAGCGCCGTCCAGCCTCGTCCACGAGGAAGGCCTTCAGCGTCTGGTCCGAGAGGTTCCAGTATCCCTGCATGACGTTCGTGCCGGTGATGCAGAGCTCGCCCTCGGCGCGGGGCGGCAGGTCGCGCCCCTCCTCGTCCACGACCTTGCCCTCGAGGTTCGCACAGACCTTCCCGATCGGATACGGCTCGGTCCGGTCGTCCGGCACGACCGGCGGGATCTCGTGCCAGGTGCAGACGTTCGTCTCCGTTGGCCCGTACAGGTTGTAGTACGTCGGGCGCGTCCAGAAGGTCTTCAGGAGCCGCAGGAACTTCACCGGGAAGACCTCGCCGGCGAAGAAGACGATCCGCAGCGCGCTGAAGTCGAGGCGGTCGAGCTTGCCGAACTGCGCGAGCGCCGACAGGATCGACGGCGCCGAGTACCAGACGCTGATCCGTCGCTCGGCGATGAGATGCGCCAGGCCCTGCGGCTCGCGTCCCACCTCCGATCCGATGAGCACGAGCGTCGCGCCGTGCTTGAAGCACAGGTAGAGGTCGAGGATCGAGAGGTCGAAGTGAAGCGGTGCGTGCGAACTGAACCGGTCGGTCTCCGAGACGGCGAACACGGTGCTGCACCAGTCGACGTACGCGAGGGCATTGCCATGCGTGAGCATCACGCCCTTCGGCTTGCCCGTCGAGCCCGACGTGTAGAGGATGTACGCGAGGTCGTCCGCGCCACAGGCGACGCTGGCCGTCGCCGGCGCCGGTCGCTCCCCGTCGAGCCGGTCGAGGGCGGCCCGCAGCGGGCCGCCGCCACCGGCGCCGTCGAGCACGATCAGCGGCGGGACGGTCCCGCCGAGCGCCTTCACCTGCTCAGTGAAGCCGGCCACGTACTCCTGCTCGATGATCGCGGCCTTCACCGAGCAGTCGTTGAGGATGTAGGCGCATCGCCACGCCGGCGCGCCCGGATCGACCGGGACGTACGCCGCACCGGCCTTCATCGCGCCGAAGAAGCCCGTGACGGCGTCGATCGACTTGTGCAGGTAGAACCCGACGCGATCGCCGCGACGGACCCCGAGGGCGACGAGCCGGTCGCGGACGCGGTCCGACAGCTGGGCGAGTTCGGCGTAGGTGAGGCTCCCGGTCGGCGGGTCCTCGATGGCAGGGGCAGTCCCCCTCCGGGCCGCGACGGTGTCGAGCAGCGCGTGGAGTGACGGATGTGAGTGCATTGGTGGGTCGAATGGCGCGGCCGAGGCCGCCGGTGGTTCGTGCGAAGTAAGACTATTCAGCTACGGGCTCGGTTACGCGGATGGCTTCCCGGCCTGACACCCAGCGGAGTGCCGGCTCCCGTTCACAGATCACTCCGTGAGGAAGCAACAATCGTTCCGCTTCCACCCCGGCGATCCGTCCCGAAGCGACGTCGGTTGGTGTCCGATCGGCGCGTGCGCCGCCGGCCCATGTCGCGTGAACACCACAGTCGGATGTCGCATGCAGAAGCCCGCACCTAACTCCTCTCCAGGAAAAGGGTTAGTGCTTCGCAACATCGCCTGGATCATCGGGCGAACACGGCATCCCCTGACCACCTCTCGTGCGCGGTCAGCTTCGACGGCAGCCGGATCAGCGTCCGCGCGGGAGGGGTGCTGCGGACGGCGGCATCCACGCGCCCACCTCCTCGCCGACAGCCGCCGCCCCGCGTTCGGTGAAGTGCACGTCGTCGAAGAAGTAGGCCGTGGTCCGTGGGATCCGCTCGGCGAGGTCGAGACAGCTGAGCGCATGCGCAGCGCAGACGGAGAGCAACTCCGCGTTGAACGCTGCCATGGCCTTCGCGAGCGCCGCCGGGGAGTAGTACTCGTCCACCTGCCGGCTCTGGAAATCCCCCAGGCCGCCGAACCAGAGCAGCCGTGCTTCGGTCGAATCGAGGTCCGCGCGCCAGAGCGAGGGTTGCGTGAGGAACGAGACGGGGACGCCCTTCGCGGCCGCCAGCGAAGCGATGGTCTCGAGATTCCGCCGGTACTCCGCGAGGGCACCATCGAGAGAGGGCAGGTCGTCGCGCCGCTTCGGCGCGCGCGCGCGCCTCGCGCCAACGCTGGACGGCCTGGGCCCGGGTGTCCTGCTGGAGGTCGCGCCGCCCGCTGCGCGCGCCCAATCCGGCACGGACCCGGACGCCCGCCTGCCAGAGGGCCGTCCGCTTGTACCACGCCGACGCCGCCGCAGCGCTGAGATTCTCGTGCAGCGCCCCGGGAACCACCGCGAACGCTCGTCGTTCCTGCGCCTTGCGTGCCTCCGCGTCCGAGAGGGGCGGAGGCGGACGGAACGTGTCGCCCTGCGCCAGCGCGACCGTGAGGTCATTCACGCCGACCAGCACGACGAGCCGATCCGGCCGCGGGATGCTCTCGAGGAGCTGCGCGATCTGGACGACATGGTCGCGCGCGTTCATTCCCCCTTTGCCTGCCGCGCCGACCCAGACCGGAGCACCACCTGCCCGCACGAGCGCCGACTGGAGGACATGTGTCCAGGTTTCGGTGTCGTCGAGATAGACGTTCTCCGTGGTGCTGCCGCCGACGACCAAGAAGCGCCGCACCGAGTCGCCGGGCGGCAGCTCGTCGCCGCGCAGACCCAGCGAGTTCACCGAGAATCGTGCGCGGCCCTCGATGCCCGGCGTCAGGCGGGGATCCGGGTCGAACTCGACCCGCAGGTTGGGCCGAAGGACGAAGTAGTGCGTCTCGCGGGGGCCTGCGATGCGGAGCACGACCTCCGTGAGAACGAGCCCGATCGCGATGGCGAAGAGCACGAGGGCGGTGGTCGCGATGGCGAACGCTCGCGCGCGCGACGGCGATGTTGAGGCCGGATCGGACATGCGTCAGGTGGGGGTCGTGAGTGCGTCGCGGAGCCACACGGCGAGCTGTGCCCGCGTGCCGGCGGTGAGCAGGCTGTGCGTCGGAAGCGTCGAAAGCGTCCGCGCGAGCAGGTCCGCGCCGGGCGTCTCGTGTCGATGGACGACGAGCGGCGCGAGGGCCGGCAACGCGAGGAGCGGCCGCGGGTAGGCGGTCGCCCAGCCGAGCAAGCGACCGCGCTCGGCGAGCGCATCCGGGACGGCCAGCCTGAGCGGGAAGCGCAGCCATCCGGGAATGCCACCGTCCATCGGCAGCACCGCGACGTCCCTCGCCCGTCCGCCAAGCACCTCGAAGAGTTCCGCGGCGTGCGAGCGGCGCGTCGTCGCCTCGGCTGCGGCGAGCGGTCGCGTGCGCATGAGCACGCGGGCGGAGAAAGCCGACATGCCACGGAGCGCCGGCGGGTCCTTGTAGATCGTCTCACCGAGCCGCAGCATCGGGATCGACGCCGGAACGGCGTAGAGCGACGGCCGTCCGAGGGCCCACTGGGCCGCGAGCCTGGCCACGAAGCCGAGCCCACCGCCTTCGCTGGTGCTCACCCGCGCTCGCACGACGTCTGGCAGCGGTGTCCCGCGCCGCAGCAGGAGCGCACCGCCACCGCCTCCGGTCTCTCCCTTCCCGCGCCCGAAGCTGAGGACCCCGAGATCCCCGTGAGCGCCCAGGGGTCGCTCGGCCCAGCGGCCGCCGGTCGCCTGGGCGGCATCCTCGATGAGGAGCGCCCCCGCGCGGTCCGCCGCTTCCCGCATCGCCCCCATCGGCACCGGCAAGCCGAACAGGTGCACCACCACCAGCGCGGCCGCACCGTGCGCGAGGGCGCGCGCGAGCGAGGTCTCGTCGGGCGTGAGGGTCGCCGGATCGACATCGTAGACCACGACCGGCGCCCCTGCACCGACGGCAGCGGTCACGATGTCGTAGCACGCGTACCCCGGGATGGCGATCGGGGCGCCGGGGCGTCGCGCGGCCGCTGCGAGCATCGCCAACGTGAGGGCGACCGTCCCGCTGGCGGTCAGCAGGGCCTCGTCGGCGTCGTAGGCGTCCCGCAGGTCGTAGGCGAGGCCTGGGCGCGGATCGCCGGGCGCGACGGCCGCGACGACCGCGCTCGCCGGCAGTGGCGAGTAGACCGGCAGCTGGCGCGCCGGGGGAAGCAGAATCACGGCGCCGGAAACAGGAACGCCCGCTCGCCGAGGAATCCGGCGTGCAGGCGTTCGGGATGCGACACGTGGAGGGCGATCACGCCGTCAACTTACTACCAGCCACCCTTCCGGAAAATGACGACCGGCGCGGTGAGGAGCATGATCTTGAGGTCCGACGCGAGCGACTGGCTCTCGATGTACTCGAGGTCGGCCGCCACCTTCTTGCGCACGTCGTCGATGCACGTGTCGTAGTGCAGCGTGATCTGCGCCTGGCCGGTGATGCCGGGGCGGACCTGCTGACGGACGGCGTAGCTGGGGATCTGCTCGCGGAGCTCGGAGAAGATCTTCGGCTGCTCCGGACGCGGGCCGACGATGTTCATGTCGCCGGTGAGCACGTTGAAGAGCTGCGGCAGTTCGTCGAGGCGCGTCTTGCGGAGGAAGTTGCCGATCGAGGTGATGCGCGGGTCCTTCTGCGAGGCCCAGACCTGCGCCTCCTCGCCCGGCTTCGCCACCTTCATCGTACGGAACTTGTAGATCGTGAACGGACGCCCGCCGAGGTCGACCTTGCGGCGGAAGTTCCCGCCCTGGGTGGAGCGAACGCAGAGCCCGACCCGCGTCTGGCGATAGAAGATCGGTCCCGGCGACGTCAACTTGACCGCGACCGCGATCAGCGCCAACACCGGCGCGGCGACGACGAGGCCGACGGCCGCGACGACGACATTGAGGGCGCGACGCGCCCCTTCCTGCCGATGCGGATGGTCGGCCGGGATCTCACGGGCGGGAGCCCGCTTCAGCCGCGGAATGACAGTGTGCAAGCCGTAGGTGGTCATAGTCACTCCTACGGTTTCGCAGGACGCGTGCCGTCGGCGCCAATGCTGGCCTGTGCGCGTAAGCTCTTTCATGGCATCGACTTGGCAATCGTTACACGTGCGGATGGCACGCGACAGACCGTCGCGTTGTTGCCTGTGCGCAACAGGTAGGCGCCGCGCATTACAGCCTCGTGACCGGGGGGAGGTCCAACTCGAAATAGAATCGGGTCCCGTCACCCGCCTTCGTCTCGAACTTGAGCTCGGAGTCCATGACCCCGAGCAGCTTCCGGCACATCGCCAGCCCGAGCCCGGTCCCGGAGAAGAAGAACCCCGAGCGACCGGCTCGCACCTGACTCCGCCGGAAGGGCTGGAAAAGGGCTGACTGGGCCTCCTCGGGGATCCCGCGGCCCGTGTCCCTGACGGAGAACTCAAGCCGCGTCAGACTGGTGGGCCGCGTCGAGACCTCCACGCTGCCGCTGTCCGTGAACTTGAGGGCGTTCGTCACCAGGTTGAGCAGCACCCGGCTCAGCGCGATCGGCATCCCGATCCGCTGGTCCGTGGACGGCAACGCGAACTTGACGGAGAGACCCTTCTCCTCGGCGATCGGGCGGACCATCTGCACGACCCCTTCGAGGACCTCGCTGACCGAGAACGGGATCGGGTCGCCGTCGGCCAGCTGGTCGCCCCGGCGGGCGATCTCGATGACGTCGGTCGCGAGCGAGCTGAGCCCGAGGGACGCGCTATAGATGAGCCGCAGCTGTTGCCGCTGGACGTCGGTCACCGGACCCGACTGTCCACGCTCGAGCGTCTCGGCGAGGCAGCGGATGGACGTCAGCGGGGAGCGGATGTCGTGCGCGACCTCGACGACCAGGTTCAGGCCGTCCGGTCCCGAGAGCTGGGAGGAGAAGTAGCGGTCCCAATCCGGCTCGATCGCGCGCCGGACCTGGTCGACGCCGCGCATGAGTCGAACGGCTTCGGCGCGGTCTATCGTCCGGTCGTCGTCCAGGAGGCTCAGCACCACGGACCCGAGCCGATCGAGGAGGAAACGCGCGAGCGCACTGGCCCCCTCTCCCCGCTGCGGTGGGATGTCCTTCGCCGCGAGGTCGACCGTCTCGGCCAGCCAGTCGATGATGACGCCCGTCTCCTCGGGATCGAACGACTCGCCGAGCGCCTGTGCCCAGCCGCGCAGCACTTCCGCCGCGGCCTTCTCGATGAGGGGGTGCAGGGTCTGCGGGCGGATGACCGGCGCGCCCAACATCACGCCGCGCGACTTGGTCGCACGGGGTGGGCGGGACGGGGTCACCACGGGGTCACCCACGTCAGCTCTTCGGCGAGCTGACGACGGCGTCCCGCTGGAGGCCGTGGCGCTCCATGAGTCGGTAGAGCGTGGTCCGGTCGACGCCCGCGAGGCGCGCGGCCTTGGACATGTTGCCGTCGGCGGAGCGGACGAGCTCCTCGAGATAGCGTCGCTCGAACTGCGCGATGACGCGCTCGCGGGCGACATGATAGCTCTCCTGCAGGAGATCGCTCATGCCGTCGTCGACGGGCGCCGCCGGCGGTGCCGCGGCCGTCGTGCGGGAGGCCTCGTGCAACGGGATGTCGGCCGCCCGCACCTGCTTGCCGGGCTCGACGAGCACGACGGTGTGCTCGATGGCGTTCTGTAGCTCGCGGACGTTGCCCGGCCACGGGTACGACTGGAGGGCGCGCAACGCTTCGTCGGTGAGCGTGGGCGGACGGGTCTCACCGCCGCGGTGCTGCCGCCAGTACGTGCGAAGGAAATGGCTCGCCAGCAGGGCGATGTCCTCGGGCCGGTCCCGGAGCGACGGGAGGAGGATCGGGACGACGCGCAGGCGGTAGTAGAGGTCCTCGCGCAGGACGCCGTCGCGGACCGCGGCATCCGGGTCGCGATTGGAGGCCGCAATGAAACGGACGTTGACCACCGAACTGGTCGAGTTGCTGCCGACGCGCCGCACGACGCCATCCTGGATGACGCGGAGGAGCTTGGCCTGGAGCGGCTTCGGCATCTCCGTGAGTTCGTCGAGGAACATCGTGCCGCCGTTGGCCGACTCGAGCAGGCCGGCCTTGTCGCGCACCGCGCCGGTGAAGGCGCCCTTGACGTGCCCGAACATCTCGGACTCGAGGAGTCCCTCGGGGAGCGCGGCGCAGTTCACCGCGACCATCGGGCGCGCCCGACGGCGGCTCCGGCGGTGGATGAACTGGGCGATCATCTCCTTGCCGGCACCGGTCTCACCGGTGATGAAGACCGACGCGTCGGTGGCGGCGACCTTCCGGGCGAGATCGAGGCAACGGGTGAAGCTCGGGGAGACGCCGAGTGGGGCGTCATCGTCGCTGGGGACTGAGGCGCCCTCGGTGCCGGGCGCGGACTCCCTCGCCACCATGACGGTGTGGGCCGCCCGTCCGATGACGATCTCGAGATGGGTCGCGGAGAAGGGCTTGGGGAGGTAGTCCCAGGCCCCTTCGCGAAGGGCCTCGACGTTGGAGGCGACCGACGGATTGCCGGTCATCACGATGACGAGGGTGTCAGGCGAGGACTCGAGGGCGGCCCGGCAGATCTCGATGCCGGTGACGTCGTTCAGATAGAGGTCGGTGAGGACGATGTCGAAGTTGCGGCGCTGGAGGAGCTTGATGCCCTCCTCGCCCTTGGATGCCACTTCGACACGGTACCCGAGCCCGGAGAGGATCGAGCGGCAGCTCTCGCGAAGCGTCCGCTCGTCATCGATGAGCAGCACGCTCAGCGTGGCGCGGAACTCGCTTGGTACGAGAGAACCGTCCTCAGGCGAGCCATTCGAGGCGGGGAAACCGACGGGGTCGTTCACGGGACTGGGTTCGGGGACGCGGCTGGCGGGGCGTGCACTGTGGCACGGGCGCCATATGTGTCAGCAGAACCATACTAGGTATCACTCGCCCGTGAAACCGTCAAGTGACGTTG
This sequence comes from Gemmatimonadota bacterium, assembly GCA_016714015.1. Classification (NCBI taxonomy): domain Bacteria; kingdom Pseudomonadati; phylum Gemmatimonadota; species Gemmatimonadota bacterium. The sequence goes on along the minus strand of JADJNZ010000001.1, from coordinate 804,931 downwards.
CCGGGTAGCAATCGTATAAATTCCGCCGCACTAAAGACCTCGAAACCCGAACAACCGCCGATGTCCACTGGCCAATCCGACCTTCCGATGTTGCCGGCCCCCTCGTTCGAGGCGGACCCCATGGCGGGCTACCGCCCCGGTGGTGAGGAGGGGGGTGGAATGGGTATTCAGCGATATCTGGCGGCGCTGAAGCGCTATCGGATCCTGATTGTCGCACTGACCGCCGTCGGTGTCATCGTCGGTGCGGCCCTCACTCAGGTCATCAAGCCGGTCTACGAGGCGCAGGCGTCCATTCAGATTCCGGTGACCCCTCGCGGAGGTGCACAGCGTCAGAACCTCCTGGCGTCGTCGCCACTCCTCGAAGGGCGGGGGTGGCTCGAACTCCTGCGGTCGTTCGCCGTGCTGGATGAGGTCGTCCTGCAGCGGAAGCTGTATCTCGAGATGGACACGCCCGCAGATTCGATCTTCTTCAACGGATTCGGGTTGAAGGAGGGGTTCGTCCCCGGGGCGTACCGGTTCATGGCGGATCCGCCGGGGCGCGCGTCGCCATCCTGCCTCCTGAGGGGGGCCGCCCATCGACACGAAGCCGGCGGGAGACTCGCTCGGGATCCCGCTCGGATTCCGCTGGGTGCCGCCGGTCCCGCTCGGGGGGAAGGTGGTCACTTTCCGCGTGCGCGTACCGCGTGACGCGGCGGTCTTGCTGAATGGCGAGGTCGGCGCGGCGCTCCCCCAGGACGGTGCATTGCTCAAGCTCACCCTTCGCGGGGGAGACCCGCAGGTGGCAGCGGGAGTTCTCAACGCCGTAGCGACGCGGTTCGTCGACGTGGCCGCGTTGCTGAAGCGGGAGAAGCTCACCGCGGTCACCGAGGTGTTCCGCGAGCAGCTGGCGAGCGCCCGGTCCGAGCTCAGCAACGCGGAGATCGCCCTCGAGAGCTACAAGGTCAACACCATCACGCTCCCGAGCGATCGCGGAGCGACGCAGGTCGCCGCCGGACTGCAGGCCACGCAGGATCCCGTACGCGATGCGTACTTCAAGCTGAAGATCGACCGTGACGCGTTGGCACGCGATCGCGACGCGATCCTTCGCGCGCTGTCGAATACGGGCGATTCCTCGGCGTCCTTCGCGATCACGCTCGGCACGATCGCGTCCGTCCGCGAGGCGGACGAGTTGACGACCACTCTCGAGTTGCTGACGGCGAAGCGCGCGGAGGCGCGCCAGCTGCGGCTCGTCTTCGCGCCGACGCATCAGGATGTGCGCCGAGTGGAGCGTGAAGTCGAGGAGATTCAGCAGCGGACGATTCCGCAACAGGCCCGGGCGCTCGCGGCCAACCTCGACACGCGGATCGGTGACTTCGATCAGCGCATCACCGCGTCGTCGCGTGAGATGCAGCAGATCCCGACCCGTTCCACCGAAGAGGCGCGGCGGTCCCGTGAGGTCGAGGTCGCCAACCTCATCTACAAGGAGCTGCAGTCCGCCTACGAGCAGGCGCAGCTTGCCGAACTCAGCGCCGCGCCGGACATCCGTGTGCTCGATCTGGCTGTCCCGCCCACGCGGCCCGTGCGCGACCAGATGATCCTGATCCTCGCGGGCGGCCTCTTCGGCGGCCTCGCGCTCGGCATCGCGATCGCGTTGCTGCTCGACCGGATCGACAAGCGGCTCCGCTACCCCGAGCAGGTGACCAACGATCTCGGTCTGCAGATCCTCGGCGCGCTGCCGCTCGTCGGTCAGCGCAAGGACGGCACGCCCGACCCCGAGTCCGCCGCCCAGCTCGTCGAATCCCTGCGCGCCGTCCGGACGTCCCTCGTCTACTCGCATGGCACGGCGGGGCCGTTCATCACGACCATCACCAGCCCCGGCTCGGGCGATGGCAAGTCGTTCACCTCGCTCAATCTCGCGATGAGCTTCGCCGCCTCCGGCCGGCGGACGCTGCTCATCGATGGTGACGCGCGCCGAGGCGCCCTGCATCGCTCGCTCGGCGTCTCGCGCAAGCCGGGGTTGCTCGACTTCCTGGGCGGCGAGGTGACGCGCGACCAGATCGTGCATCACATCGCCGAACGGAACATCGACTTCATCCCCTGCGGCACGCGGAAGTCATCAGCCCCCGAACTGCTCGCCACCGTCGCGATGAGCCAGTTCGTGATGTCGCTGCGCACGGAGTACGGCGCGATCATCATCGACTCGCCGCCGCTCGGTGCCGGCGTGGACCCGCTCATCCTGTCCTCGCTCTCCGGCAGCCTCGTCCTCGTGCTCCGCACCGGCGTCACGGATCGCGAGCTCGCGAGCGCGCGCCTCGATGACCTCTCGCGACTGCCGATCCGCGTGCTCGGGGCCGTCCTCAATGACGTGCAGGCGGGTGGGTTGTACCGGCACTATTCGTATCTGCCGGGCTACCGCTCCGAGGACGAGGATGCGGGTGATGTCGAGGTCGCGCTCACGCCGCGGATCCTGCCCGGCAAGCGCTGACCGGTCGTGCGGCACCGAAAGCAGCGAGGCGCGCCCGGAAGTCCGGGCGCGCCTCGTTGCCTTCCTGCAGAGGCCGCCGAGCGAACTCGGCGGGCGACGATCAGTTGAGGGGGCCTTCGAAGCGGCGGATGCTCGGCCGGGCGCCCAACGTCGCCTCGGAGCGCGAGGCGCGCATCGCGAGCGAAGCGCGCTGGAGCATGTCGGTCGGCTCCATCGGCGCTTCGGAGTAGTTCTTCACGGCGTCATATCCGACGGCGACGCGAACCGACGTCGATGCGAAGATATCAGAGGCTGCCTTGGAGAGGCGCTCGCCCAGACGAGCGGCGCCGGCAGGGTCGGTCCCCTGCGCCACGACGGCGAACTCGCCCGGACCCAAGGTGCCGATCGCATCAGAGGTCCGGCCGGTCGAGCGCATCACCTGCGCGAGGCGCTCCATGACATCGGCGTCCAGCGAGCCGGTGGCATTGAGGTCGGACCCGTCCTCGAACACGGGCATGATCACCACGCAGGCGAGGGCTTCCTTGTCACGGAAGGCGGCCGAGCCCAGTTCGCGGGCGCGCCGCGCCAGGCCGCGGATGTTGTACAGGCCGGTGAGCTCGTCGAGGAGGCTCTCCTCGCGGGCCCGATCGACCTCCTGCTTGGCACGCAGATAGGCGTCGAGTCGGAGCGGCAGTTCCTCGCCGTCGAGGGCGGAGCCGATGTAGTCCCAAGCTCCCGCGCGAAGCGCGTCGAGACGCTTCTGCCGGCTGGGGTGCCCAGGGCTCGTGATCAGGATCGGCGTGCTCGGGGAGACGATGCCGCTCGCCCGGAGCTCGCGGCAGACGTCGAAGCCGTCGCGGTCCGGCAGGTCGGTGTCCAGGATGATCAGGTCGGGGCGAGCGCTGGTGGCGCGCTCGATGGCCTGCTTCCCGGTGTAGGCTCGCAGGACCGCGTAGCCGTGCGGCCCCAGGATGCTCTCCAGCGACCGCGAATGCCACTCCTGGCTGTTGGCGATCAGCGTGAGCGGCGGGCGGGACAGCGACGTGCGGTCGTTCATCGAGAAGGAGGCAGGGAAGAGAGTGGACCCATTGCGGGCGTCAGCCTTCGTACTGCAGGATGCGTGCGGGAGGTCACGAAATACGCAAGTCGTTGCACGGGAAGCGGTTGCTATGATGCCACGGTTCGGCCCACGTGACAAGAGCGATGCGTCCCGGCAACAGTCCTTTGACGACCGTGGGGCCGGGGTGCAACGCGGGCGGGAGCGGTGGCGCGCGACGTACCGGCGGGGGTATCGTTGTCACATGCTTCGTCACGACGTGCGGTTCTCGCCTCGCTGCTCGCCGTCAGCGTCCTGTCGGTCCGGTGTCGCAGCCCCCTCGGTGCCCAGGGGCCGGCTCCGCGCGCTTACCGCGACGACTCGCATGGCGGCGCGCGCGGACCTGGAGCGGCTGCAGGCTTCCTACGAGCAGTTGGCGGCGTCGACCGCGTACGGCGAGCGGACCCGCGCGAAGGCGCGCGCGCAGGCCGAGGAGGTCCGGCGTCGGTTGCGTGAAGGGGATCTTCCGGGTCGGCGATCTCATCATCGTGCGCATCAATGGCGGCGTGACCGTCGATGACACGCTCCCGGTGCTCGAGGGGCGACGACTGCAGATCCCGGGCGTGCGGCAGGTCGAGCTCGACGGCGTCCTCCGCGCTGAGCTGGCGACGAAGGTCGCGACCGAGGTCCGCGAGATCGTTCGAGAGGCGACCGTGACGGTCCGTCCCCTCACGCGGATCGCGGTCTTCGGCGCCGTGCAAAGCCCCGGGTATTTCGCCGTGCCATCCGAGACGACGCTCGACCAGCTGATCACGCTGGCGGGGGGGCCGACCGACGCTGCACGGCCCGACCACATCCGCCTGATGCGCGGCGAGACGGTCGTCCTCTCGGGCGATGAGGTCGCTCGCGCGATCGCGTCGGGGCTCACGCTCGATGGCCTCGACACGCGGGAAGGCGACGTCCTCGAGCTGGAGCGTCGCGAACAAGGCTGGACGACGCAGAACACCGTGCAGGTCGTGATGGTGCTGGTCACCCCGCTCATCACCTTCTTCCTGTTACGCTGACTCCCGCGCGCTCACCCCTTGGTGAGCGCCCGCGGCGTCGGGTCCCACGTCGGTGCGCGCTGGTCCGCGAGCGCGCGCTTCCACGCCACGAGTCCGGCCCAGCTCCCCGACACGAAGTAGGCCGCCATCGAGGCGAGCCGGGGCGGATGCGTCGACGGCCACCACCAGCCGAGCGCCCCGAGTCCGATCCCTCCGACGGTCGCGATGAAGGCGGCAAGCGCCCACGGCGCCAGGGGTGAGGCGGCGGCGCTCGCGTGCGCGGCGATCGCGCCGGTCGCGATGCCCGCCCCCGCCAGTGCCCACGGCACGAGCCATCGCACCAGCTTGTGGCTCCAGAGCATCCACGCGAACGCGCCGTAGCGGATCGGGTCGAGCAACCGGCCGTGGTAGAAGAGCGTCTGGATCCCGCGGCTCATCGTCCGGATCTTGCGCCGGTATTCGATGCGCATGCTCGCCGCGCGCGGCACGAAGCAGATCGCGGACTTCACCGACACCGCCCGCATCCCGTTGAGCCGCGCCCAGAGCGCGGACGAGAAGTCACGACTGAGGTGGCCCGGCAACTCGCGACGGTGGAGCGGCGCACGGATGGCATACAGGCAGCCCGATGAACCGATGATCCCTTCCACGGCGGTCTCGAGGTCCCGCACCCACATCTCGTAGCCCACATACGCGGCCTCGCCGCCGACGTGCGGTGTGGAGCCGACGGACGCGACCGAGACGTCGCGTCCCGAGGCGACCCCCACGCCAGGGTCGTTGAGCGCGCGGACCAGCTCCTTCACCGCCTGCGGATCGATGGTCACCGATGCGTCGGTGTTCACCACGATCTCCCCCTTGAGCGAGGCGAAGGCGCGGTTCTCGATCTCCGTCTTCCCGAGACGGCCCTCGATCCGCAGCAGCTCGACGCCTCGGTCGGCGTACTCGCGCACGAGGTCGTCCGTCGCGTCGGTCGACCCATCGGAGACGACGAGGATCTGGCGTCGCTCGCGCGGATAGTCCACCCGCACCAGCGCTTCGAGCACGGGACGCAACGTCGCCTGCGCGTTGTACGCCGGCAGGGTGATGCTCACCGTCGGCCACACCGGCGGGTCGTCGTGCCGGACCGCGGGCGTGTTCCGCAGCTTCGCCGCGAGGACGAGGAGTGCCGGGTAGAGCGCGTAGGAGTAGACGCCGACGAACAGGCAGACGGCGAGGACGACGAGCCAGGTGGTCATCAGCGAGCGAAGAAGGGCGAGGCGACGGGGCGCCGAGGGGCGCGCGGTGAAACGGACCTTGGATCCACACAACAGCAGTGCAATGGCGATGCCACCAGAAGACGCGCGGCGAGGGCGATTATCACGCCGCCAGCGGAAACTGGAACGAAACGTTCCCGACAGCCCTCGGAATCGGGTGTCGGGTCGTAACGGAACGTCATAGGCAACGTTCACCTAAGTCGTGTGATACCAAGCACATGGGAACTTCCGGTGTGCGCCGCAGTATTCCCTTGTCAGCGCCGCGCGTGCGGTGCACGACCCACCTCGTCCGGAGTGTCCCATGAATCGCAGCCTCTCTGCGAAGTCCGCCGCCACGCGCCTGATGGCGCTTGCCCTCGTCGCCCCACTCGCCCTCGCCGCCTGCGATGAGTCCACCGCCCCAGGTGCCAGAGCGTCCATCCGCTTCTCCAGCCCGGCGGTCGCCGGCCTGAGCGATGCCGTCGGTGCCGGTCTCTCGATCACGGGCTCCAACGGCACCCTCCTCATCACCGACATCAAGCTCGTCGTGGACGAGTTCGAGCTGAAGCGCGTGGGGGTCGCGGCGGGATGCGACTCGACGGCGTCGAACGACGACTGCGAGGAGTTCGAGTCGAATCTCTTCATCGCCGACGTCCCGCTCGGCGACGGCGTCGTGACCGTCGCGAACGACCGCATCCCGGCCGGCACCTATGACGAGATGGAGTTCGAGGTGAAGGACCTGTTCGTCGACTCGGGCGATGCCGGCGATTCGGCGCGCGCGGTCCGCATCGGTCAGCTCCTCGCGCAGCTGCGGACCACCTACGCCGACTGGCCCGCCGGCGCGTCGATGATGATCGAGGGCACCTTCACCCCGACCGGCGGCGTGGCGCAGCCCTTCCGCGTCTACTTCGACGCCGAGGTGGAGGTCGAGACGGAGTTCGATACCCCGCTCGTGATCGACGCGACGACCACCGGCGTCACGGTCGCGCTGCGTCCCGACATCTGGTTCCGGAACAACGACGGCACCGTCCGCAACCTCGCCCTCTGGAACTACGCGACGCTCAATGCGCTCGTGGAGTTCGAGGTGGAGTTCGAGGATGGGGTGGAGATCGAGCAGGACTGAGCAGAAGGCAGAAGGAGGAAGGCAGAAGGGAGAACGAACAGGCGGGGGAGTCGGCGATCGGCCGGCTCCCCCGCTTCTGCCTTCCTCCTTCCTCCTTCCTCCTTCAGCCTTCTGCTACGGCACCACCCGCCCAGGCGTCCAAGGCGCCCCTTCCGCCTCCGCCTTCCGCTCGAGCGCCATGAGGTCGCCCTCGACGAACGCCCTCAGCGCCGCATGGATCGCAGGGTAGCGCTGCTTCACGATATCGAGCTGCTGCTGTTGGGTGCCGGTCGGGCCGTTGAGGCCACCGCCGCCGAGCGCGGTGTTCAGTCGGCCGAGCAGCGAGGTGGCCGTGGGCTCGGAGTATCGACCCGCGGTGTTGTCGCCGTTCAGCTGCTCACGGATGCCGCGCAGCTTCACGATCGCCGCGCGCACCTCGGCGTCGAGGGTGGTCGCCTTCGTGATCTGCTCCACCGCGCGCTGGATCGCATCGAGACGCGTGCTCACCTCGGCCATCAGCGCGTTGTCACCCAGCACCTGCCGCTGCAATGGCTGAGCATCACGATAGTACGCGACCGCGCGCGCGCGCTCGGCGGGGGTGACCGTCGCGTTCGGGAGCAGTTGCACCTCGAAGGGCGCGGGCTGCGTGAGCGCCGTGCGCACGCCCTTCACGCGCTTGAACAACTGCACGCGATACGTACCCGGCGCGACGAGTGGCCCGTTGCCGCCGAGCGTGCCGCCGCCCGCGCCACCGAACCCACCACCACCACCACCGCCACCACCACCGCCACCACCACCGAACCCACCGCCGCCCGCCGCGCCCTGCACCGGCGTGACGCTCGGCCAGCGCAGGTTCCAGGTCACGCGATTGCTCCCGGCGGTGTTCGTGCCGTCGAATCGCGAGACGATCGCGCCACTCGGGTCACTGATCTCGACCTCGATCGACGGCGCCTCCTCCTCCTGCTCGGCCTTCAGTGCCTCCCAGCCCGGGAAGGGAACATCCGCGCCGGAGCGATTGAGCCCGGTCTCGCGCTGCTGCCGGACCTGGCGCGCGCTGCGCAGCGACGCGCGCAGATGGTACGTGATCGTCGCGCCCACCGGCGGGTTGTTGGCGAAGTAGTGCGAGGCGCCCTGGAACGAGACGCCGTTGCCGCCCAGCGGCGACGACTGCTGGAACTGGTAGCTCGGCGAGACGCCGAGCAAGGTGGCCTCGGCGCGGAGCCGCTCCGGGGTGAGTGTGCGCAGGGCGGAGTAGTCATCGAGCACGTAGATGCCGCGGCCGAAGGTGCCGATGACGAGGTCGTTCATCTGCGGCTGGATGGCGATGTCATAGACCGCGACGGTCGGGAGACCGCCCCGCATCGGCTGCCACCGCGCGCCGTCGTCGAACGAGACGTACACGCCGAACTCGGTGCCGACGAACAGCAGGCCCTGCTTCACCGGGTCCTCGCGCACCACGTGCGTCGGTCCGCGCTCCGGGAGGTTGGACGAGATCACCTTCCAGGTGCGGCCGCGGTCGCCCGAGCGGACGATGTATGGCTTGAAGTCGCCGCGCTTGAAGTTGTTGATCGCGGCATACACCACGTTCGCGTCGTGCGGTGACGCGGTGATGTACGCGACGAACGAGGTGTCCGGCACGCCGGAGATGCTCTCCACCTTCCGCCACGCGCCCCCGCCGTTCTCGCTGACCTGGATGAGCCCGTCATCCGTGCCGGCATACAGGAGTCCCTCGGCCTTCGGCGACTCGGCGACGGTGGTGATGCTGCCGGCGAACGAGGTCGAGGTGTTGCGCGCGACCGCGTCGACGCTCCAGAGGCGCCCGAGCATCTTCATCGAGGTGCGCGGGATGTTGCGCGACAGGTCCGGGGAGACCGGGGTCCAGCTGTCGCCGCGATCGTCGGAGCGGTAGAGCCGTTGCGAGCCGAAATAGAGGCGCGTGTTCGCGAAGGGGCTGATCATCACCGGCGCGTCCCAGTACCAGCGCGCGGGATCCTCGTCCGGTCCTTCCTCGGGCACGATGCGGACACTGGTGCCGGTGCGCCGGTCGAAGCGCACGAGCCCGCCGTTCTGCGACTCGGCGTAGACGGTATTGTGGTCCTTCGGGTCGATGCGGCTCTGGAAGCCGTCACCGCCGTTGGTCACGAACCAGTCGGAGTTGCGGATGCCGTTGTTGCTGTTGGTGCGCGTGGGACCGCAGAACGAGTAGTTGTCCTGCGTGCCGCCGCAGACGTTGTAGAACGGCGCGTTCATGTCGACGTCGATCTTGTAGAACTGTGTCACCGGGAGGTTCGCGACGAAGTCCCAGGTCCGCGCCCCATCGAACGTCTCGTAGATGCCGCCGTCGTTGCCGTTGATGATGTGGTCGGAGTCGGCCGGGTCGATCCAGATCGCGTGATTGTCGACGTGCTTCCCCGACTCGCCGAGGCCGGTCCAGGTGCGGCCGCCGTCATTGGAGACCTGGTTCTGCACATCCACCGCGATGAGGCGGTCCTCGTCGTTCGGGTCGACCCAGAGCTCGTTGTAGTAGAGCGACGACGACGAGAAGCTGCCGCCGCGACGCTCCCAGCTCACGCCGTTGTCGGCCGAGCGATAGACGCCGCCACGGTTGTTCGACGCCTCGACGAGCGCGTAGACGATGTCGGGGTGCGACGACGAGCGCGCGAGTCCGATGCGACCCTCGCCCTCGGGGACGCCGGAGAGCTTCTTCCACGTCTTGCCGCCGTCGGTGGAGCGGTGCAGCGCCGACTCGGGCCCACCGGCGAGATAGCCCCACACCTGGCGATGCCGCTGCCAGGTGCTGGCGACCATGACGTCAGGATTCCGCGGGTCGAGCGAGATGTCGTTCACGCCGGCGTACTTCTCGCCGGACAGGAGCTTCGTCCAGGTCTCGCCGCCATCCGTCGACTTGAAGAGGCCGCGATCGCCGCCCTCGGCCCAGAGCGGGCCCTGTGCCGCGACGTAGATCACCTTCGAGTCGCGAGGATCGATGACGATGCGTCCGATGTGCTCGGACTGCTTGAGGCCCATGTTCTTCCACGAGCGGCCACCATCCTCCGACTTGTAGACGCCGTCGCCGAACGAGACCGCGCGCTGGGCGTTGTTCTCCCCGCTACCGACCCAGACGATGTTCGGGTCCTTCGGATCGAGCACCACCGTGCCGATCGAGTACGACGCCTGCGAATCGAAGATCGGCGACCAGGTCGTGCCCGCGTTCTCCGTCTTCCACACACCGCCGGCGGCGACGGCCGCGTACCAGGTCTTCTTGTTCGGATGGATCGCGAGGTCGGCGATGCGTCCCGACGTGAAGGCCGGACCGATCGAGCGGAATCGGAACGCCGACAGCGCGCTCGCGGGGAGGCCGCCGCGGGTCGAATCGGACTGCGCCGAGTCACCGGCCGCGCGTGCCGGTGCGCCGGCGGGGGCGCCTGCGGGGCGGCCACCCGGACGGCCCTGCGCCTGCGAGAGGCTCGCCACCGCGGCGAGAAGGAGCAACGAGGATCGCATCATGAGAAGGGGTCGGGGAACGAGGATGCTGCGAACGGAAACCCTGCGCGCGGAGCGGGTGACGGAGGAGGCAGGACTACGAGACCATCATGCCAAGGATGAGAACATGACACACCGAACGCTTCGCGTCACGCACCCCAGGCCGACCGCTCTACGCACGGCCCTGCTCACTTGCTCACTCGCGCTCGCCCCGGGCCTGCGCGCCGGCGCGCAGGACGTCCGGATCCTCCGGATGCCGGAGGGAGGCGCCCGGGAGTTCTCGATGTTCATGGCGGATGACCGGCCGATGATCGGCATCACCATGGCCGGCGAGAGTGAGCGCGGGGACACGCTCGGCCTGCGCATCGAGTCGGTGCAGGAGGGGTCGCCGGCGGCGAAGGCCGGACTCAAGGCGGGGGATCGCCTCCAGTCCGTGAACGGCGTCAGCCTGCGCGCCGAGCGCGCGGACGCCGGCGAGGAGGACTATGCCGGCGTGCTCAATCGCCGGCTCCAGCGGGCGGTCCAGGCGACCGCGGCCGGGGAGTCGGTCACGCTGCGCGTCCTCGCCGGTGGCACGAGCCGAGAGGTCCGGGTGGTCCCGGTGAAGGCGTCCGAGTTCGAAGGGGCGCCCCGCATGGCGTGGTCCGAGGCCGGTCCGGCCGCCGACCGCGCGATGCTCGGCCTCACGGTCGTCAGCACCGGATCGCCCCGCGACACGCTCGGTGTCTTCGTGCAGTCCGTCGTCCGCGACGGACCGGCGGAGAAGGCCGGGGTGGTGGAGGGAGACCGGATCGCGGCGATCAATGGTGTCTCGCTGCGCGTGGCGCGCGAGGACGCGGAGGACGAAGCGGTCGGCGCCGCGCGCGCCGAGCGGCTGTCGCGCGAGGTCGCGAAGCTCAAGGCCGGTGATGCGGCCGAACTCACCGTGATCTCGGGTGGGCGGTCGCGCACGGTCCGCGTCACCGCCGTGAAGGCCTCCGAGCTGCCTTCGTCGGCGCGCAGCGAGTTCCGGATCCCGGAGGTCGAGGGCATGCTCCGCATGATGCCGCGGGAGCGCGCGATGCCACGTGAGGAGTCGACCGATCGGGTGCGCACGCGGGTGCGCGTGGTTCCGGGCGAAGCGCTCTCGCTACCGCGCGCGCCGCTGGTCGTGCGCCGGACCATCCGCACGGAGACCTGACCGCGGGCTCCTCGGGACGAGGAAGGGACCTTATGTTGGACGGGTCCCTCCCTCACTCCCGAGTCCGCGATGCCCCCTTCGCTCCGCGCGCGTGACCTGCTCCGCGCCGCATCCGCGCTGGTCCTTCTCGCCGCCTGTCAGCGCGAGGCCGCCGCTCCCGATCCCCAGCTCGTCGCGCAGTGGATGCGCAGCTCGCTCGCGTCAGTCCGCAGCGAGCGCCTCGGTCCGCCGGTCGCCTCGCGCATCTCGGCGTATGCGTCGCTCGCGCTGTTCGAGGGATACGCGTCCGATCCGCGTTCGGGACTTCGCTCGCTCGCCGGACAGCTGAACGGGCTCGCCGAACTGCCGAAGGTCCCCGACGGCACGCAGGTCGACGGGGCGATCGTCGCGGCCGTCGCCGAGCGCGTGGTGATCGACTCGCTGTTTCGCGACGGTCTGGCGTCCACGCGCAACACGGCCGACTCGCTCGCTGCGGCACAGATGGCTGCTCGCGTGACGGCGGGCGTGTCCGAGGAGGAGCGTGCCGCCTCCGAGGCGCACGGTCGCGCCCTCGGCGCTGCGTTGCTCGGCTGGGCCGCCGAGGACGGGTTCTTCGCCTCCCGCGCTCTCGTCTGGGACCCGCCGAAGCGGCGGGACCAGTGGGAGAACACCGCGACGCTCGACCAGTATGTCCCGCAGACGTTGTCAGGCCAGTCGGATCTCGTCTCGACGGACAATCCGAACGTGCGTCTCGAGGCCGACAATGCGAGCGAGAAGGCCGTGTTCGCGAATCGGCCGAAGGAAGCGGGGCCGACGACGCTCCCGAGCTTCAACCCGACCAAGCCCACCGAGCCGTACTGGGGCACGCTGCGTCCCTTCGTGATCCGGGACGGCGACGAGTGCGCTGCGCCTCCGCCTCCGGCGTATTCCGAGAAGCCCGGGACGCCGTTCTACGAGATGGCCAAGGCCTTCCACGACACGGTCAAGGCGCTCACGCCGGAGAAGCGCAACGTCGCGCTCTTCTGGGCGGACAACCCCGTCGCGACCGGGACGCCGGGCTTCCACTGGATCAGTGTCGTGAACCAGATGGTCGAACGCCGGGGTCTCTCGGCGCCGGCGGCCGCCGAGCTGTACGCGCTCACGTCGCTCGCCATCGCCGACGCCTTCATCGGGTGCTGGAAGGAGAAGTACCGCTCGATGGTGGTGCGTCCCGTCGCGTACGTGCAGCGCGTCTTCGACCCGTCGTATCGCACGGTGATCCCGACGCCGCCGTTCCCGGAGTACACGAGCGGTCATTCGGTGCAGTCGGCCGCGGCCGTGCAGGTGCTCATCGCGCAATTGGGGGACACCATCGCGTTCGTGGACTCGAGCCAGGTCGACGTCGGACAGCCTGCTCGCCCCTTCGCGTCGTTCACTGCGGCGCGCGATGAGGTCGCGTGGTCGCGGGTGTACGCGGGCGTGCACTATCTCCCCGCGGTGGTGGACGGCGTGACGCAGGGGACCTGCATCGGCGACCGCGTGAAGGCGCTGCGGACGCGGATGACGCCGTGATCGCCTCGCGCGCCGGGTGGCGCGGTCGCGTCGCCGCGCTGGGCGCGCTCGCCGCACTCGGGGCCTGCGGGGAGGTCTCGCCCGCGGTCGGTCCCTGGACCGACGCCGGGGACCACCGATGGCGCGCGCTCGATGTGCGCGACGCGGCGCAGGGTTCGGCGGGAGCGCGTGCCGGCTTCACGGCGCTCCCCGCGTCGCGCACTGGCGTGACACACCGCAACGATGTCGACGACGCGCATGCGCTCGCGAACCGCGACCTGCTCATCGGGGCCGGCGCGGCGGTCGGGGACGTCGATGGCGACGGACTGCCGGACCTGTTCCTCGCGTCGGTGGAGCGCCCCGCGGCGCTCTATCGCAATGTCGGCGGCTTCCGGTTCGAGGACGTCACCGCGGCGAGCGGTCTGCGCACCGATTCGCTCGCCACGACCGGCGCCGTCCTCGCGGATGTCGATGGGGATGGCGACGTGGACCTCCTCGCGGGAACGCATGGCGGCCCGGTCGTGCTCTGGACCAACGACGGCGCGGGGCATTTCACCGACGCGACCGCGACCAGCGGTCTCGTCGGCGGGTACGCGGCGACCACGCTCACGCTCGCCGACGTCGACGGGGACGGCGACCTCGACCTGTACGTGGCGACGTACAAGGTGCGCAACGCGCTCGATGCCTACGCGCCGCAGGCGCGCGCGTTCGACCAAGTGGTCACCAAGACCGCGACCGGCTATGCCGTGCGCCCGGAGTGGGCGCACGAGTACCGCATCGAGGATCGCCCTGACCTCGGCGGCATCGTGCGATCGCAGCGTGCCGATCCGGATCTCTTCTTCCTCAATCAAGGGCAAGGCCGCTTCACGCGCGTGCCCATCAGCGGCGCGCGCTTCCGCGACGCATCCGGCCGGCCGCTGGCGGCCGAGCCCGACTTCTTCACGCTCGCGGCCCGCTTCTATGATGTGAACGCCGATGGGGCGCCTGACCTCTACGTCTGCAACGACTTCGAGGACCCCGACCAGTTCTGGCTCAACGACGGAACGGGGAACTTCCGGCTCGTGCCGGAGTGGGCGCTCGCGGCGACCAGCAACACCTGCATGTCGGTGGACTTCGGCGATATCGATCGCGACGGGACGGTCGATCTCTTCACGGCGGACATGCTGAGCCCGACGCGGGCCGCGCGGCAGGTGTCGATCCCCACGCACACGCCGCTGCCGAAGCCGGTCGGCCGCGACGTCGCCCGCCCGCAGTGGATGCGCAACATGCTGCACCTCAATCGCGGCGACGGATCGTGGGCCCAGGTGGCGGACTTCGCCGGCGTCGCCGCGACCGACTGGACCTGGGGATCGGCCTTCCTCGATGTGGATCTCGACGGGTTCGAGGACCTGCTCGTCGTGAACGGACATCGCTGGGACATCCGCGACGCCGACACCTTCGACCGGATCCGGAACAGCTTCCCCCGGGTGCCGTGGAACGAGGAGCAACGCGAGTTCCCGCGCCTCGCGACGCGCAGCATCGCGCTCCGGAACAACGGTGACGTCACCTTCCGCGCGATGCCGGGCGGATGGGGCCTCGGGGAAGCGGAGGCGATCTCGCAGGGACTCGCGCTCGCCGACTTCGACCTCGATGGCGATCTCGACGTCGTGGTCACGCGGTTGAACGCGCCGGCGCAGCTCTTCCGGAACGAGGCCGCGGCGCCGCGCATCGCCGTGCGACTCGCCGGCGGAGGCGTCGGCGCGACGGTCACGGTGAGCGGCGGCGGTCTGCTCGACCAGTCCCGCGAGATCACCGCGGGCGGCCACTACCTCTCCGGGAGCGAGCCGTTGCTCACCTTCGCGGCACACGCCGACTCCGCGCACCGGATCATGGCGCGCTGGCGCGACGGGCGGGTGAGCGAGATCGGTGAGGCGCGGGCGAACCGGCTGTACGAGATCCGCGCGAGCGGCGCGATCGCGCCGCCGGCTGCGGTCCCCGGCGCGACGATCCGCCCGGCGGCGCTCTTCGCCGACGCGACGGCACTCCTCTCCGGTCACACGCATCACGAGACGCTCTACGACGATTTCAAGCGGCAGACGCTTCTGCCCGAGCGGATGAGCCAGATGGGTCCCGGTCTCGCCTGGGTCGATGCGAACGACGATGGGCGCGAGGATCTCGTGGTGGGCGCGGGGAAGGGCGGTGCGCTCACGGTGCTGACGAACACCGGCGCGCGATTCACGCCACGGACCGGGTCCACGGTGGTCGGCGACCTCACTGCGCTCGTGCCGATCCCGGATGGGCGCGGTGGCGAGCGACTCGCCGTCGGACAGGCGAACTATGAGGCGGACTCGTTCGATGCCGCGCTCATGCTCCCATCGGTGCTGGCGTTCACCTTCCGCGGCGGTGCTCCCGGATCCGACGGTTCGCTGCTCGGTGGCGACACGGCGAGCATCGGCGCCATGACGGCGGGCGACGTGAACGGCGACGGCTGGGTCGATCTCTTCGTCGGCGCGCGCGTCGTGGGCGGTGCGTGGCCGGCGCCGGCCCCGTCGCGCCTGTTGCTGGGCCGCCCGGATGGGCGGTACGAGCCGGATCAGGCGAACGCCGCCGCCGTCGCCTCGCTCGGCCTCGTCACGGGCGCGGTGCTCGCGGACGTCAGCGGGGACGGCCGTCCGGATCTCGTCGCGGCGGCCGAGTTCGGGCCGGTGCGCGTGCTCGTAAATGAAGGGGGGCGCCTGCGCGACGCGACGCGCGCACTCGGGCTGGACGGCGTGCGGAGTCGCTGGCACGGGCTGGCCGTCACCGACGCCGACGGCGACGGGCGCCTCGACATCGTGGTGACGAGCATGGGCCGGAATCTCCCGTGGGGTGCGAGCGCGGACCGGCCGCATGTGCTCCACACGGGGCGGTTCGGCGGGACATCGCTGGGGCTGGTCTTCGCGCGGGCGGATTCCGGCGCGACGCGCGAACGGTCGCGGGAGATGCCGCTCGAGAGCTTCGCGCGATTGGGCCTGGTGCTTCCCGGGCTTCGCGACCGGGTGAAGACGTACCATGAGTTCGCGACGCGGTCGGTCGATGAGCTCCTCGGCGACGCGGTCTCCTCGGCCGCGCGAGTGGGGGCCACGACCTACGACCATCTGCTGCTGCTGAATCGCGGCGATCGGTTCGAGCCCCGGCCGCTCCCTCCGGAGGCCCAACGGGCACCGGCACATGGGGTGAGTGTCGCCGACTTCGACGGCGATGGGCGCGAGGACCTGTTCCTCGCGCAGAATCTCTTCCCGACCGAGATCGCGACGATGCGACTCGATGCGGGGGTGGGGTTGATGCTGCTCGGCGACGGCCGTGGGGGCTTCCGGGCGCTGTCGGTGCGGGAGTCGGGGGTGGTGATCCGCGGCGACCAGCGCGGGTCGGCGGTCGCGGATTTCGATGGGGACGGACGCGTGGACCTGGCGGTCGCGCAGAACGGAGAGCGCACCACCTTGTGGCGGAACGTGACGGGAGCGGTGGGACTCCGGGTAAGGGTGGAGGCTGGGGCAGGGAACCCGCGCGGGATCGGGGCACTGCTCCATCTGGAGGGGCAAGGGTGGTCGGGACCGGTCCGCGCCGTTACGGCCGGGACGGGTCACTGGTCGACCGACGGTCTGGTGGCAGTGCTTGCTCGGCCCGCCGGGGCGACGACGCTCGTCGTGCGCTGGGGGGATGGGCGGGAGAGCCGGGTGACCTTTGCCGCGGGAGATCGGGAGCTGCGGGTCCGGGCCCCCCAGGACTGAAGTTTGACGGTACTGTTGCGCATCGGACCGGGAAGCCGTAGCTTCGCCCCCCGATGCCCCCACCTCCGTGTGGCGCACTCCGCGCGCCCACGGGTCAACACGTTTCTGACGGAGTAGCGATGAATCTGCGTTCCGCGGCGCGACTGGCGGCGCTCGTGCTCTCGGTCGGTGCGATGGCTTGCGCCGACAATGAGTACACGACGACCGACCTCAGTACCCAACTGGTGGTGACCCCGTTGTTCAGGGGCGTGAAGGCGGGAGATCCGCCGGTGCAGTTCACCGCGACCATCGGCGGCGACCCGGCCGCGGTCACGTGGGAGAGCAGCGATCCGACGGTCGCCACCGTCTCGCCGAGCGGCCTCGTGACCCCGAGCGCGACCAACGACGGCTTCGCCGCGATCCGCGCGACGCTGACGGCCAACCCCGCGAAGAAGCGTGATGCCAGCTTCACCGTCAGTCCGCTCTTCGTCCTGCTCTCGAGTGGCGTCGGTCGGTCTGGCATCGCCGGCAACGTCGGTGATACGCTCTACTATCGCATCAACGTCCCGGCCGGCCGCGACAGCCTGAAGATCGTGATGTCGGGCGGCACGGGCGACCTCGACATGTACGTGCGCTACAACGCCGTGCCGGCGTACGGTGGCGCGAACTGGGTCTGCCGTCCCTTCAACGCGGGCAACAACGAGACCTGCGTGATGGCGACGCCGGCGGCCGGGTTCTGGTACGTCTGGCTCGACGTCTACGAGAACGCCTCTGGCGCCTCCCTGACGGCGACGGTGTACCCGTGATCTCTTCCTCTCTCTTCCGGACCTGGCGCGCGCGCCGGGCGAACACGCAGTCGATCTCCTCAGCCTCGAGGTTCCCCATGGCGGGTGTGCGGGCGAGCGCCCTCAAGCAGTTCCTCACGGCGGCGGCGGCGATCGTGCTGACGGCCGGCGTGGCCGTGGCGCAGAGCGTCACGTTCTCCGGCAAGGTGACGACGGCCGGTCAGCCGCTCGGCGGCGCCAGCGTCGGCCTCGTCGAACTCGGCGTCGGTGCGACGACCGCGGTCGACGGCACCTACCAGTTCGTCGTGCCCCTCGGGCAGAATGCGAACCGCGGCGTCACGCTGCGCGTGCGCGCGATCGGGTACACGCCCAAGCAGGCGCCGGTGACGCTCGCGGCAGGGCGCATCGAGAAGGACTTCGAGCTCGCCAAGGACGTGCTGAACCTCGAGCAGGTCGTCGTGACCGGTGTGGGTGACGCGACGTCGCAGAAGAAGACGGCCTTCTCGGTCGGCGTGGTGGATGCGTCGGCGATCAAGGAAGCCCCCTCGTCGTCGCCCGTCGGTGCTCTCGCCGGCCGCGTGGCCGGGGCGAGCGTGGTGACGGTGTCCGGCCAGCCGGGCGCGGCCCCGGCCATCCGCCTCCGCTCGGCGACGAGTCTTTCGGGCACGTCGGATCCGCTGATCATCGTCGACGGAACGATCACCCGGCTCACCCTCGCCGACATCAACACGGAGGATGTCGAGCGGATGGAGGTGATCAAGGGTGCGGCGGCGAGTTCGCTGTACGGCTCCGACGCCGCGAATGGCGTCGTGCAGATCTTCACGAAGCGTGGCGCGCAGCTGGCCGAGGGCCAGACGATGTTCACGTTCCGCAACGAGTATGGGCAGAGCTGGTTGCCGAGCAAGGTGCCGGGGAACATGGCGCACGAGTTCGAGCTTCTTCCTGACGGCAACTTCCGCTTGAACGCGGGCGGCAACCGCGTCCAGAAGGCCGACCTGATCGCGGACCAGCCGTATCCGGTCTACTACGATCAGCTCGGCCAGGTCTTCCGCCCGGGCACCTATCTCACGAACTACGCCTCGGTCGGCCAGCGTCGTGGGAACACCAACTTCAACGTCTCGTTCCACAACAGCCGCGAGTCGGGCGTCCTCGGCCTGCTCGACGGTTTCAACCGCCAGAACTTCCGCGTCAATCTCGACCAGGCGCTCACGGAAGAGCTGACGTTCCAGGCGGGCGCGTTCTACGGCCGTTCGCACTCGGACGAAGGCGAGAACACCGGCATCTTCTTCGGCCTTCGCTTCCTCGAGCCGGACACGGACCTGCTGGCGCCGAACGGGGACGGTTCGCCGTTCAACGCCAACATCTATCGGGCGCCGCTCTCGGGCAACGTCGTGAACCCGCTGTACGGTCTGGCGAACAGCCCGGTGACGCGCGATCGCGACCGCTTCAACGGCACCTTCAAGCTGACGTACAAGCCGCTGGAGTGGCTGACGGCGGAAGGCAACGTCAACTACGAGCAGTCGTCGCAGATGCAGAAGACGTTCACGCCGAAGGGATTCCTCAACTCGCGCGGGCTGGCGAACGACGGCGGACTCTTCCAGCAGTCGTTGGTGGCGCGGACGAGCAACATCGGCGCGACGCTGACGGCGCAGCGGTCGTTCGAATGGTTCACGAACACGACGAAGCTGGCGTACGTGTTCGAGGACCAGTCGAACAATCTCCTGAATGCGTCGGCGGCCGCGCTTGCGGTGCCGCGCGTGCCTGAGTTCGGTGCGGCCGATCTCGGTCAGCCCGTGCGCGCCGGGTCGAACACGATCACGATCCGCAACCGGAACGTCTTCGCGATCACGACCTTCGACATCATGGATCGCTACATCGTCGATGCGCTCGTCCGGCAGGATGCGTCGTCGCTCTTCGGTGCCGACCAGCGGACGGCCATCTACAACCGCGTGTCCGCGGCGTACCGTCTCTCCGAGGACCTCGCGCTGCCCGGCGTCGACGAGTTCAAGCTCCGCGCCTCGTACGGAACGGCCGGACTTCGCCCGGGCTTCGATGCGCAGTACGAGATCTTCACGCTCGTGGGAGGATTCCCGCGGCCGCTGACGGTCGGCAACCGTGCGCTGAAGCCCGCGTACTCGCGCGAGACCGAGATCGGATTCAACCTCAGCTTCCTGCAGAACTACACGTTCGAGTACAGCTATTCGGACAAGACGACCAGCGACCAGATCCTCCTGGCGCCGGTCTCGCGAGCGAGCGGGTACACGAACCAGTGGAAGAACGCCGGCACGCTCTCCGGCGCGACGCATGAGATCGCGCTCGGCGCCGTGCTCATCTCGAGCGGCGACATGTTCTGGCGCGTGAACGTGACGGCGGACCGGACGCGCCAGCAGATCGACGCGCTGAGCATCGCCCCGTACCTCGCGGGCCCCGATGCGACGACGCAGGTCTTCAAGATCGCGCCCGGGGAGTCGTTCGGCGTGATCTACGGCGAGCGCTTCATCCGCACGCAGGCGCAGCTCGAGCAGACGATCGCCTCGGGCAACCTGACGGGCACCGTGTCCGATTACACGCGCAACGAAGAGGGCTTCTTCGTCCGCGCGGCGGACTGGCGCACCCTCTCCGAGCGTCCGCTCAAGTACTACACGGAGGATGGCGAGACGGTCGTCCGGATCGGCGATGTCAATCCGGATGTCAATCTCGCGCTCAACTCCACGTTCCAGTGGAAGGGACTGTCGTTCAGCACGCTCATCACTTCGGTGGTGGGGGGCGACATCTACAACCTGACCCGGCAGTGGCCGTTCAATGAGCAGCGTGACCCGGTGTTCGACCAGCGCAGCAAGCCGGTGGTCGAGCGGAAGCCGGTGACGTACTACCAGACCTTCTACAACGGCATCAGCCCGACCGACTACTTCGTCGAGAACGGCTCATATGTCCGGCTCCGCGAGCTCGCCGTGAACTACACGTTGCCGTCGGCGTGGGTGAAGCGCCCGCTCGGCGCGATCGGGTTCGAGACGGCGCGTGTCGGACTCGTCGGCCGCAACCTGTGGACGAGCACGAACTACAAGGGGTACGATCCCGACGTGACCGGCACCTCGGGCTTGCAGGGTAACCCGTTCACGTACCGCGTCGATTACTTCACCTATCCGCAGTTCAGGACCTTCACCTTCATGCTCGAGCTCGGCTTCTGAGCCGCGGCCCTACGAGGAGATCGAGAATGCGAATGACGACCTTCGTTCGGGGACTTGGCCTCGCCGCCGCGCTCGCGGTGGGCGGGTGCAAGTCTCTCGATATCACCAACCCGAATGATCCGGACGCGGAACGCGCGCTCTCCGACCCAGCCGCGCTCGAAGGGCTGGTCGGCGGATCCGTGCAGGGGTGGTTCAACACCTTCGAGGGGCTGGAGGGAACCGGGCCCCTCGTGACCCAGGCGCAGACGTACAGCTCGTCCTGGAACAACTTCAACATGAACTTCTACTCGGGCCTTGACCTGGATGGCACCAGGAACTCGCGCTCGTGGCAGAACAATCCGGCAGCGGCGCAGCGCACCAGCATCGAGCACTACTGGAACGGCTACTACAGCGTGCTCTCCGCGGCCACGAACGTGCTGAAGGCCATCCGCGTGAACGGACTCATCATCGGTGACACCTCCGACACGCGCCGCGCCGAAGCGGTCGCGGTGCTGATGCAGGGGGCGGCGCTCAGCGGTATCGCGCTCAACTACGACAAGGGCTACGTCATCGACGAGACGGTCGACTTGGCGACGCTGGCGTACTCCGACCGTCGCCAGATGCGCGACGCGGCGCGGGCGAAGTTCGATGACGTGATCGCGATCGCCAACGCGAATGATTTCACCACGCCGACCGGCTGGTTCGGACCGGGTGGGCTCGTGTACACCAATGAGCAGATCTCGCAGATCGCGAGCACCATGGCGGCCGAGCTTCTCGCCGCCTGGCCGCGGGATCCCGGCGAGGCCGCGGGAACCCCGTGGGCCGCGGTCGCGACCTATGCCTCGAACGGCATCTCGTCCGGCACGGATTTCGACCTCGAGATCACGGGTGACGGCACCGCGACGTGGAACCCGCAGATCCTCGCGTGGTTCCTCGATATCTCGAGCGGTCGTGTCCATACGCGGATCGCGGCCCAGCTCGATCCGGTCACGCAGACCACTCCCTGGCCGCTCGCGGGCAACCCCCAGCCGAACTCTCTCGACTGCCGGCTGGGCGACGGCTCATTCGGCAACGCCACGACCGCTTCGCAGTTCGGCACGACGCCGCGTACGGCGAACGGCGGGTCGGATTTCGCCTGGTCGTCGGTGGCGATCTTCAACATGGCCCGCGGATCGTATCACCAGTCGAATATCGCCCACGTCCGCTACGACTACTCGGGCCTCCAGGATCCGAACGGTCTCTGGGGCGGCAATGGGAATGCGCCGGTCTTCTCGGCCGAACAGAACGACCTGCTCTGGGCCGAGGCGCTGATCGAGTCGAACACGAACCTCGCACTCGCCGCAACGCTCATCAACAACACGCGCGTCGGACGCGGCTGTCTCGCGCCGGTGGCTGCCGGCGACGGGCAGGCCGGACTGCGGACGGCACTGCGGTACGAGCAGGACATCGAGCTGCTTGGGCTCGGACCGGCGTCGTACTATCCGCGCCGTCGGACCACCGGCGGTCTCGTGGTCGGAACGCCGCGCGAGATGCCGGTGCCCGCGCAGGAGTTGGGTGTGTTCGGCCAAGCACTGTATACGTGGGGCGGGGCGACGCCGAACTCGCCGACGCCTCCCTGAGCCGGCTCTTTCGCCGTCGCTGGGGGCAGTCAGGACCCGGCGACGGCCAGCCAGGGTAGACAGAGGGGGAACGCGGCCGACGCACCAGCGTCCCACGTTCCCCTTCTTCGTTGGTCGAGATCCACCTGTCCAGCACTGACCACCCATGCGCCGACTCCCATGAGATCAGCGATGCTCGGCCTCGGTACCCTGCTGCTCTCCCTGCCGGTGGCAGCGTGCGAGGCACAGGCGGCCTTCGCGCGCCTTCGCGGCGTCGTGACGGACGTGAGCACCCGCGCACCGGTATCCGGCGTGCGCGTCGTGATCGCCGCGACCGGTCGATACGCTACGACCGACTCCATCGGCCGCTTCGAGCTCAAGGATCTTCCCTCGGGGGTCATTCGCTTCTTCTTCACGGCGGAAGGGTTCCCGCGGACTTCCGTGGTGCTCGCCTTCGCGAAAGGTGAGACGATGTCACAGTCCTTCGAACTCGACAGCACCACGACGTCGGCCGACGATTCGACGTCGAGCAGACGACGGGCGCAGCGCCTTGATCCGACGAACATCATCGGCGAGCCGTCCCGAGGGGTTCGATATGAGGACTTCGAGCGGCGCATGAAGACCGGTCGAGGACAGTACGTCACTCGCCAGGAGATCGAAGCGAGGAACTACAATAGCCTCGGCGATGCGGCTCGCGGACTACGAGGGGTCTTGGTCGAATGCGGGGGTTCCCAAGGAGGGACGCAGGGTTGTCGTGTGCGGATGGCCCGCGCTGGGGTCGCGTGCTATCCGCAGTACATCGTCGATGGCCGACCTGACAACTTCTTCGGCCCCTATGTCCCCGTGCGTGACATCGAGGGACTCGAGTTCTATACCGGCGCGAGCGATGTCCCCGGCGAGTTCGCCGGCGTCGACGCTGCCTGCGGAGTCGTCGTGATCTGGACGCGGAACGGCCCCCCGCAGACGAGACGACCGGTCAACCCACCCCCGGGTAGCGGGCTGATGTGGGCAGGAGCTGCCTGAGCGGTCGGATCCAGCGAAGACGGAACGAAAGCGGGGGCGGCTCCCAGAGCCGCCCCCGCTTCTGAATCTCCCTTCCGCCTTCTGACTCAGAACCCCGTTCCGAGCAGGATCGCATTCAGCACCATCCGGTCGAGCGCCCGCCACCAGCCGCGGAACATCGGCTCGTTGGTGAACATCACCACGTTCCCGGCGCCGACCTTCTCCTGGATGATGAACGCCGAGCCGCGCAGCAGGCGCTCGCTGTTCTCGGGGAAGGTGAAGCCGGCCCGGCGGAGTGGGCCCGCCGTCGGGAAGACCGCGACATTGCCTCCGTCGCGCGAGAGCCCGTAGGCCGACCCGCCGCCCACGAGCACCGGCATGCGCTGCTGCTCCATGCCGAAGGTGACCCAGTTGGTGAGGTCGAGCACGACGTCGAAGTGGCTCCCCGGCAGGTCGGCCAGCTCGTCGGCGCACGCATTTGGGCTCGCGACCGCACGGAGCGAGTCGATCGGCGCGCGTGCGGCCGGGGCGGGCTTCACGTCCTTCTTCGGCTCGCAGACGATCCGGCGCGCGGTGGTGAGCCCCACGTCCTCACGGGTCGCCCATGCGGTCGCCCCGCCGAACGTGATGAGCGCGCCACCACCCTCGACCCAGCGCTTGAGCGCGGCGCCGTTGCCCTGCACACCGCCGCTCGGGATGATGATCACGTTGAACGCCGAGAGGTCGCCGTTGAGCGCCGCCGAGGAGATGGGCGTGAACTTGATGCCGTACCGCTGTTCGAGGCTCCACCAGACGTGGCCATACGACGTCTGGGAGATGCCGGTCTCGCCAACGAGGGCGATGCGCGGCGCCTTGAGCGAGACGACGACGCCCGAACCGGTGCCGTACTGCGCATCGTCGGGGAAGGCGGTGTTGACGCCGCGGACTTCGACGCCGATCTCCTTGGCGAGCCCGTCGATCCGGGCGGCGAGCGTGCGGTCGTTGCGGCCGACGCGCGCGACCCAGGTGCCGCGCGGCCACGTGACCGACCCGGTCTGGATCGGCTCGGCGGCGACGGCGACGCGGTAACCCTCCTGCAGCAACTGCGCGGCGAGCTTGCCGGCGCCGTTGCGGTCGTTGCGCCAGAGGTACGACGAGCTGGCGTTCGCGCCCTCGGTCACGCCGCCGGCGATCGCATGCGGCAGGACCTCCCCGTTCATGCGCACGCCATTGGCGAGCGAGAGCGCGGTGGCCTGCACGGGCACGGCATCCTCGGTCCAGTAGGCCTCGACGCCGAAGGCGACGGGCAGGGCCCAGGCGGTGATGTCGTAGAACTCGTAGCCCTCGGTGTCGTTCGCGTTGGTGGAGCGGTCGCGGTTGCGCAGGAACTTGTCGACCTGGTTCTTCGCGAAGACGGAGTCGAGGGTCGGATCGGGCTCGAGGACGGCCTTGGCGACCTTGCCCTGCGGCTGCGCGAGGTCGACGACGTACGCGCCCGCCGGGAAGCTGCGGTTGACGGTGCCGTCGACGCTGTAGCCATGCGCGCGGGTGCTGGCGTGCGCGGCGGTGGTCCGCGTGACCTCGATCCCGGCGCGGAGCAGCGACGCGGCGAGCTCCGCCGCGCGAGCCGGGTCGTTGCCGGGCAGGAAGACCACACGCTTCATGGTGCCGTTGCGCCCTTCCGTGACGGCGCGCTGCCGGAAGGCGGCGTAGTCGCGGACCATCTCGCGCGCGCCGCGCGCGGTGGTCTCGAAGGTCGCGACGGCGGCGACGTAGTGCTTGGCGATGCCGTCACGGAGCGAGAGCAGGGTGCCGTCCTCGCGGCGCTTGAGGAGCGCCGGGCCGCCGTCGGTCTCGTAGGTGGTGCCCATGGCGCCGTTGAGCGCGGGCCACGAGTCGTAGTAGCCCGGATAGTAGAGGTCGAAGGCGTCGCGGACGTTGTAGAGCCAGCCGAGGGAGTCGAAGGCGGCGGCATTGCCGCGACCGACGCGCTCGCTCCACTTCACCGGCCAGCCGGAGATGTTCTGGTTCACCGGGCGCGCGGCGGGGGCCATGTAGTAGGTCGAGACGTACCCGTGGAGGTCGGCGGTGACCATGGGATGCCAGCGAAGCATGCCGCCGACGATCGCCTGGACCTCACGCTGGGTCATGATCATCAGGTCGCGGTTCATGTCGAACCGGTAGTGATTGAAGCGCCCGCTGATGGCCCACGGCTGTCCGCGCTGCTGCTCGATGGCCTGCCGCTCGGGACTGCCGACGGCGATCGAGTTGCTCCAGACGGAGAAGCGCTCGTGGCCGTCGGGGTTGGAGCTGGGGTTGATGATGACGAGCGCGTCCTTCATGAGGGCGAGCGTCGCGGGGTCCTGCGTCGCGGCGAAGTGGTAGAGCAGCTGCATCGACGCCTCGAAGCCCGGGACCTCGTCGCCGTGGACGGAGCCGGAGAACCAGACGACGGTGGGGACGCGGGCGATGACGGCGTCGAGCTGGGCCTGGGTCGCGCCACGCGGGTCGGCGATGCGGTCGAGGTCGGCGCGGATGCCGTCCAGGCGCGCGATGTTCTCGGGGGTGGACACGATGTAGAGACGCATCGTGCGGCGCTCGTTCGTCACGCCGATCTCCTCGACCCGGACGCGGTCCTTCGCGGCGTCGGCGATGCTCAGGAGGACGCGTTCCTGCTGGGCGTACTGGGTGTGCCAGCTGCCGACGTCATACCCGAGGATCCGTTCGGGGCGGGGGATGGTCTCGCGATAGGGGCCCTTCGCGTAGAAGGAGAAGTTCCGGTCGTCGCGAAGGGAGTCGGTCGGCGTCCGCTGGGCCTGCACGGCGGATGCGGAGAGGAGCAGCAGGGCGATCGCGGCTTTGAGGCGCATGTGCGGGATGCGGAGGTGAAGGGCGATGCGGGGCGTACGGGCGGTACCGGGTACGGGGGCGGGGCCGGATGCGGGGACTCTCCGCATCGGTCCAGGACGGGCGGGCATCCCGGATGCGGGATGCCCGCCCCCCCGTCAGAACTCCATCTGTGTGCCGAGCTCGACGACGCGGTTCGGGGGGAGTTGGAAGTACTCCGTCGCGCTGCGGGCGTTGCGGGACATGAGGGAGAAGAGCTTCTTGCGGACGATGTTCATGCTCAGGCCGTCCTTCTTCCACGGGCCCTTCCGCGCGATCAGCTGTTCGCGGCCGAGGTAGTAGCTCGTGTCGAGCGCGCGCGCGGCGATGCCGGAGTCGCGGCAGCGCTGGAGGACCTCCTTCACATCCGCCGATTCCATGAAGCCGTAGTGCGCGACCACCCGGAAGAATCCCTGACCGAGCGCCTCGATGCGGGCACGCTCGGTCCGCGGGACCTCGGGGACGTCGTCGGTGACGATGGAGAGGAGGATCACCGTCTCGTGCAGCACCTTGTTGTGCTTCAGATGGTGCAGGAGCACGACCGGGACGCCGGCGGACTCCGATGTCATGAAGACCGCGGTGCCCGCCACCCGGTGGACCGACCGTCGGCCGAGGTCATCGAGGAAGGTCTCGAGCGGGAGGGCGATGTCCACGATGCGCTCGCGCAGGATCTCGCGGCCGCGCTTCCAGCTGGTCATCATCGTGAATAGTACGACGGCGACCGTCAGCGGGACCCAGCCTCCGTGCAGGATCTTCAGTGCGCTCGCGCCGAAGAAGGAGCCGTCGATGGCGAGGAAGACGAGGAAGAACGGCAGAGCGCGCCAGAGCGGCCAGTTCCATCGCGTCACCGTGATCACGGTGAAGATCGTCGTGGTGATGACGAAGGTGCCGGTCACCGCTATGCCGTACGCCGCGCCGAGCGACGTCGAATCGCGGAATCCGAGGACGATGAGGATGCACCCGGCCATCAGCGCCCAGTTCACCTCAGGGATGTAGATCTGCCCGAATTCCTTCGCTGACGTGTGCGTGATCGTCAGGCGAGGACTGTAACCCAGCTGGATGCACTGCTGTGTGAGCGAGAACGCGCCGGAGATCATCGCCTGCGATGCGATGATCGCGGCCATGGTCGCGAGCGCGATGAGCGGGTACAGCATGACGCGCGGTGCCAGCAAGAAGAACGGGTTCTCGGCGGCCGCCGGGTCGCGCAGGACGAGCGCGCCCTGGCCGAAGTAGTTGATGAGGAGCGCGGGAAGCACCATCGCGAACCAGGCGAGCCGGATCGGGCGCTTCCCGAAGTGACCCATGTCGGCATACAGCGCCTCCGCGCCGGTCACCGCGAGGACGACTGCACCGAGCACGATGAACCCCGCAGTCCCGTGCGTGAAGGCGAACCGCAATGCGTATCCAGGATTCGCGGCGAACAGGATGACCGGTTCACGCAGGATCTCGAGGAACCCGAGTACCGCTATCGTGACGAACCACACCAGCGTGATCGGGCCGAAGACTCGGCCTACCCCGGCGGTGCCAAGGCGCTGAGAGACGAAGAGCGCGACGAGGATGATCAACGTCAACGGCACGACGAACGGCGTGAAGAAGGTCGACACGACCGAGAGGCCCTCCGTCGCGGAGAGCACCGACATCGCGGGCGTGATCATGCCGTCGCCGTAGAGGAGCGCCGCGCCGAACAGCCCGAGGCTGATCAGGGTGGTACGCTTCCATCCCTTGATGTCCTGCTGCAGCAGCAGGGCGAGCATCGCCAGGATACCGCCCTCGCCGCGGTTGTCGGCGCGCAGGATGAAGACGATGTACTTCACGCCGACCACGAGCACGAGCGACCAGAGGATCATCGAGAGCACGCCGTAGACGTTCTGCGGCGTCGGCGCTATGCCGTACTCTGGTTTGAAGACCTCTCGAATCGCGTACAGCGGGCTCGTCCCGATGTCCCCGTAGACGACCCCGAGCGCCGTGAGCGTGAGGATCGCGAGGCGCTTCCCCGTGGGGTGCTCCTCGACGTGGTGCTTCTCCGGCGGGCGATACTCCGTCGTCTGCGCCATGGACGGCCGCGGAGCCGGAGGGACGGACGCGGGCTGTTGTGGGTCCGACATTGCTCGAGGGGCTGACAGCGCCCCGGAAGGTCCTGATGGAGTCGCGCGCCGGGGATCGTCACGCGAACGGGGCCACTCTTCCGGCCCCGTGGGGAGTGAATGTAGCGCGCGCCGGGTGCGCGTCCAGTAACGCCGGTCACCATCCCGGATCGATGAACGACGGGGCGACCGGCTGTTGCCCGTCGCCCCGTCATAACTGATTACCTGTCAATGCCTTACGGCGTCACATGAATCCCGGTCGATCACTCGTATCGGAGCGCGACGATCGGGTCGAGTCCGGCGGCGCGCCGCGCGGGATACACACCGAATACGACACCGACGAGGGCGGAGAATCCGAATGCGAGTCCCACGGACGACGCCCCGACGCTCGTCGTCCATCCGAGGACCTTCGTGAAGGCCATCGCCCCCCCGGCGCCCACCGCGATGCCGATGGTACCGCCGACGAGGCAGAGCACGACGGCCTCGATGAGGAACTGGAACAGGATGTTGATGCGCGTCGCGCCGAGTGCCTTGCGGATGCCGATCTCGCGCGTCCGCTCGGTCACCGACACGAGCATGATGTTCATGATGCCGATGCCGCCGACGAGGAGCGAGACCGCGGCGATGCCGGCGAGCAGCATCGAGAAGACCTGCGTGGTCTCGCCGAGGGTGTTGAGGAAGTCGGCCTGGTTGCGGATCTGGAAGTCATCCGGCTTGTCGGGACGCAGCTTGTGCTCGCGACGGAGGATCTTCTGGATGTCCGCCATCGTCTCCGGGATCTTCGCCTCGCTCGGGGCGAGGACGGAGATCGAGCGGAGCCGGTTGTTGCCCATCACGCGGAAGCGCGCGGTCTGGATGGGGATGAGCACCTGGTCGTCGGGGTTGTTGAACGGCGAGGCCTGCCCCTTCGACTTGTAGACTCCGACGACGGTGAACTGGATGCCGCGGATGCGGATGTTCTCGCCGACGAGCGCGGTGCCGCTCTGCAGTCCGAGGTTGGTGACCACGGTGGGCCCCACCACCGCGAGGCGCTGGCGGCCCATGTCCTCGGCGTTCGAGAAGAAGCGGCCGAACTCGATCTCGTACTTGCGGACCTCGGGGTAGTTCGCGGTGGTCCCGACGATCTGCGTCCCGGTGTTCTTGTTGAGGTACTGCACCTGCAGGTTGCTCGAGATCTCGGGCTGGACCGCGGCGATCTCGGTGCCGCGCTCGACCAGCGCGTCGGCGTCCTCGAGGAGGAGGCGCGAGCGCACGTCGAAGGACATGACCCCGCCCGACCGCGCCTGTCCCGGCGACACCGTGAGCAGCGTGGTGCCGAGGGAGGAGATGCGGTCGTTGACGGCCTGCTGTGCGCCACGCCCGAGGGCGACCACCGCGATGACCGCGGAGACGCCGATCACGATGCCGAGCATCGTGAGCATCGAGCGGAGCTTGTTCGCGCGGAGCGCCCCGAGGGCGACGCGGATCGTCTCGCCGAAGAGCATGTTACCGTCCCGGCGGGCGGGCGCCGCCGGCGCCGCCGGCCCCGCCGCCGAGAGGGCTGGCCCCGCCCGTCATGGCCTTGAAGCGGTCGTTGTTCTCCTGCCGCTGCATCTGGAGCGCGGCCGCGCTCAGCAGCGCCACCTCGTCGCCTTCCTCCAGACCGCTCACGACCTCGGTGTAGTCGTAGTCGGCGGTGCCGAGGCGGACGACGCGCGGCTCCCATGTCTCGCCCTTCTTGATGAAGACGAGGCCGGTGCGCGTGACCGTGCGGCTCGCGGTACCCTGCGAGGAGCGGCCCGTCGCGCCCGCCGGGCGTGCACCGCTGGCGCCGGCGGCGGCGCTGGTCGGCGCGGTACCCTGTGCACCGGCACCGGGCGCTCCGGCGCTGCCGGTCCGCGCGCGGCAGGCGCGCACGACGTTCATGTCGACGCCGAGCTCCGTGTAGGCCGCTCGGAGATCGGCCATGAGCGTCTGCCGGTCGGCGTTGGGGTCGCGCATCTTGGCCGAGAGGTCATCGACCTTCTTGGCCGCGGCCGGCTTGGCGGCGCGGGCGGTCTCGACCGCCTTGCACTGCGCGTCGGTGACGTCGGGGAGCTGGCCGCCGAAGCCGCCACGCCCGCCCGGTCCGGCCTGCCCACCCTGCTGGGGAACGAGGTCGACGAAGCCCGGCGTGGAGACCGGCACCTGACGCGCGCGCGCGCCGTTGGCGCCCATGGTGTTGTTGCCGCCCGCACCCGGCCGGCCACCGCCCATGCCGCCGCCGAAGCCGCCGGCGCCACCGCCCATCGCGGCGCGGATCTGCGCCTGCACGCTGTCGGCGTTGAGGCCGAGGATCGTCGCGGCCTGCGCTGCCTCACGCACGGACCGGATGGACTCGTTCGGGATCGCGAGCACGTTCTCGCGCCGTTCGGCGACGATCGCCACCTCGCCGTTCATGCCCGGCATGAGGAGGCCGTCGCGATTCTCGAGCGAGACGAGGACGGGGAACATCGTGACGTTCTGCTGGACGACGGCCTGCGGCTCGATCTTCTCGACCGTGCCGCGGAAGGGACGATCCGGGAAGGCGTCGACCGTGACGGTCGCTTCCATGCCCGGGCGCACCTGGCCGATATCGGTCTCGTTGACGAGGGCGCGGGCGCGGACCTTGGTGAGATCCGCCATGGTGACGATCGTCGTGCCGCCGCCCGCGGTGCTGGTCCCGGACTGGATGACCTGTCCGAGCGCGACGGGCTTGCCGATGATGGTGCCGAGGACGGGCGCGGTGACACGCGCATCGTCGAGGCGCTGCTGCGCGAGATCGAGCGCGGCGCGCGTCCGCACGATCGCCGTGGCGGCGTTCGTGTAGTCGAGGTTCGCCGTCTCGTTCTCCTGCGCCGTGATGATCTTCCCCGCGAAGAGGTCGTCCGAGCGCTTCTTCTGGAGCTCGGCCACTTCAAGGCGCTTCGTCGCCGCGTCGAGGTCGGCCTTCGCCTGGTCGTACTGGTTCTGCACGTCGCGCGTATCGAGCTGGACGATGAGGTCGCCCGGCCGGACGAGCGTGCCGGTCTCGATCGGCATCTCGATGACCTGTCCCGACGAGCGGGACTTCACCTCGACGACGTTGATCGGCTCGATGACGCCGGTCGCCTCGGCCTGCACGACGATCGTGCGGCGCTCGACGGGCGCGGTGCGGATGGTGAGCGTCGTCTCCTTCTTGCCGGCACAGTCGACCGTCAAGGCGACGAGCGCGACGAGGGGAAGGAGCGTCAGGAACTTGCGGGTCACGGCAGGAACTCCGATGGGGTGCGTGAGGGCGGTGCTACAGGTTGGACGCCGGAACGGACCGAACGTCTGTGCGGTCCTAGAGATCCCGGCCGACGAGCGCCTCGAGCTGCGCCTTGGCGGTACGGGCATCGAGGCGGGCCTGGATGAGCGCCTGCCGCGCGGTGATGAGCGTGCTCTGCGAGGTCATGAGGTCGAGCAGCGTGCCGGCGCCGAGGTTGTAGCGCTCCTGCTGGACGCGCAGGTCCTCCTCACCGGCGACCACCGACTGCCGCTGGATCTCGACACGCGCCTCGGCGGTGCGGAAGGCGCCCAGCTGCGTGACCATCTGCTGGCGCGCGTTCAGTCGGGCGTCGCGCAGATTGGCCTCGGCGTTCTCCTCGGCGATCCGTGCGGTGACGACCTGCTGCTCCCGCGAAAGACCATTGAAGAGGGGGAAGCTCAGGCGCAGGTTGGTCGACAGGTTCTTGTTGCGGCCGTCACCGAGGAACCCGAAGCCGTCCTCGGTGGCGGTGAACGACTGCGACAGACCCATCGAGAGGGTCGGCAGGTAGGGCGAGAGTGCCGAGCGCTTGCCCTGCTTGGCGGCGGCGACTTGCGCCTGCGATTGCTTCACCGCCGGGCCCTGCTCGACAAGGTCGAAGAGCTGGGCGTCGGTCATGGAGATGCTCGCCACGGTCGCCGTGTCGGACGCCGAGGCGGTGACGATGGCATCGGACCCGACGAGCCGAGAGAGCGTGGCGTTGGCGGTCGCGAGTGCGTTGTCAGCGTTGAGCGTGGCGAGGCGTGCGTTGCCGACCTGGATGATGGAGCGGAGCGAGTCGGACATGGTGGCCGCGCCGGCGGCGACGCGCGCGACGGCCGCGCGCAGCTGCTGCTGCGCCTGCTCGAGCTGGACCTTGGCCGCGGCCTGCTGTTCGCGCGCGGCGAGCACGGCGAAGTACTGCTGCTTCACGTCGCGGGCGATGGCGAACGACTGCGAGACCTCGGTCGCCTCGGCGGCGTCGACGTTCGCGCGCGCCGTCATGAGATCGAAGTAGCGGCGGCCGCCGGAGAAGAGGTCGAGATTGGAGCTCAAGCTGTGATTCGCGCGCCAGGGCGCGTCCTGGCGGATGATCGAGTCGAGGTCGACCGAGTAGCGCTGGCCCTGCTGCGTCTGCGCGCCGCCGCCGAACGAGAGGGTGGGCAGGAACGCGCCATACCGCGTGCGGACGGCGGCGGCGGTGGAACGGATCTGGTTGCGTGCCTGCACGGAGGCGGGCGCGTTGCGCCGCGCGAGGCGGACGGCCTCGTCGAGCGTGATGGGGCGTGCATCTCCCTGCGCGGCGAGCGCGGGCGGGATCGCGAGCGCCCGCGAGGGCCGTCACGCGCACGAGGGTCTTCACCATCGCCTTCATCTACTGTCGCTCCCGCTGGCGCTGCGCTTCGCGCTCACGCCGCATCTGGTCATAGACGGTCTGCTGCTCGGGCGTGAGCAGGTCCCGGATCTGCTGCCGGGCGGTGACGGTCACCGAGTCGAGCCGCGGACGCATGGGCGTCATCAGCTCGTCGAACCGCCGGTTCCGGGTGTCGAGGATCGAGTCGAGCCGGGCGCGCTGGTCGGCGCTCATCTTCAGGTCGTCCGCGAGCTTGGTGCGCATCGCCCGCGGGTCGGCCCACTCGTTCACGATCCGTTCGCGGAGGACCCAGCGGTCCACCGTCACGCCCGCGGCCGCCCCGGCCGCGATCGCGAGCAGGTAGAACGCCAGGGCCCGTCCCTTGGTTCGCGTCATCGTCCCGCGCTCCTTAGTGGCCCCGAGTCGCGCGCATGGTTGCCGGGCGCTCGTCGAGCGGGTTGCGCCGCGCGAACAGCGGCTGGTCCTCGGGCGTCTCGATCACCGACTCGTACGCCATCCGGGTCTCGACCGCGCGCGAGCGCAGCCAGACGGAGCCGGCGACGATGAGGATGAGCCCGGCGGCCATCATGCCGAGGCGATAGAGGCGGTCCGGAAGGGCCCACCACCGCGCTTCCTCCTGCCCGCGCTCGATGCGCGCCATGATCCGCTGCTCGAGCGCGTCCCAGTAGCCGGGGGCGTCGGGCGGCGCGACGATCGCGCGCAGCTCGTTCGTGAGGTCATCGTCCCGCACCAGCATGGGGCCCTGCATCTCGTCGGTCATAGTCCACTCCTCACCTCGCCGAGGATGCGGCGCAGGTGGGATCGGGCGTAATGGAGATCGGACCGGGCCGTGCCCTCGGGGATGTCGAGCATCCGTCCGATCTCCGCATGTTTGAAGCCTTCCACATCGTGCAGCACGATCACCGAGCGTTGCCGCACGGGGAGCGTCTCGAGCGCCTGCTTCAGTCTCGTCCGCAGTTCGCTGGACTCGGCCGGGTCCCGGAACGGCGAGGCGACCGTCTCGGGGAGTTCGTCGGCGTCGCGCACCTTGCGGCGGCGCGTGACGTCGAGCGCGGCGTTGGCGACGATCCGGTGGAGCCACGCCCCGAAGGCCTGGTCCGGCAGGAACCGGTCGATCGCCTTGTACGCGTGCAGAAATGCCTCCTGGACCGCATCCTCCGCATCCTCGTGATTGATCACGATGGCGCGCGCGACCACGTACGCGCGCCGCTGGTGCCGTCGCACGAGCTCCGAGAAGGCCTCGTGGACGCCGCGCTGGGCGGCGAGCACGAGGTCGCGCTCGTCGGACGGCCGCTCAGTCACGAACGGTCGGGCGGAATGCGCCCACGGCAGTGGCAGGGCGATGGCGGTCATGCGAGGCACTCACTGGTCACGCCCTCCTGTACGCGGTGTGCCGTGCGGGCGTTGGGACTGCGCACGGGGGAATGCCTGGGTGTCGGCCAGCGGGCTGGAATGGCGTCACGCCGACCCGGGGCCGGCCAGCCCGAGCGCGGGCGCGCTCGCGCGCATCGCCTCGATCACGAAGGCGATGTGCGTGTCCAGTTCGACGCAGAGGTCGGCGGCACCGTTAATGACGTCGTCGCGCGACACGCCCCGCGCGAATGCCTTGTCCTTCATCTTCTTCCTCACGCTCGCGGCCTCGAGGTCCATCACGCTTCGCGACGGACGGACGAGCGCGGCCGCGGTGATCAGGCCGCAGAGCTCATCGACCGCGAAGAGCACCTTCGCCATCCGGGACTCGCGTGCCACGCCGGTGAAGAGGGCGTGACCGAGGATCGCCTGGAGGATGTCCTCGGGCCATCCGAGGCCCCGGAGATGTCGGACCCCTTCGCTCGGGTGCTCCTCGTCGGCGGCCTGGGCGGCGTTGGGGAACCGTTCGTAGTCGAAGTCGTGCAGCAGGCCGGCCAGCCCCCAGCGCTCCTCGTCCTCACCGTAGTGGCGCGCGTACGCGCGCATGGCCGCCTCGACGGCGAGCATGTGCTTCCGGAGCGACTCGCTGGAGGTCCAGGACTCCATGAGCGAGAGGGCGTCGGCGCGGGACGGCAGGGAGGACATCGGGGTGTGGGCGCGAGTGAGAGGAAGCGAGACGGGCCGGCCGCGATACGCGGTCGACCCGTCCATTGGACATCCCGAAGCTAATGCGCGCCGGGGTGGCACCGGGGAGTGCGGAAGGAGCTGGCGCCGTGTAGGGGAAATCTGCACACGAGCGCGGGAATGCGCCTGACGGAGATTCCACGTAGGCCCCGACTAGTTGCGGGGGGGTCGGAGCGGCATCGTCATGTGCGGCCCCCACGGGCCGCCCCGACTCCCCCCCATCCGGCGGGGAGTCGCGTACCCTCCCATCTCGCCGGAGAAGGGCATGAGTCCGCATCTCGACACGTTCTCCTATGATGATGCGATCGTCCGGAAGTTCCTCTGGGCGACGTTCATCTGGGGTCTCGTGGGGTTCCTCGTCGGCCTGCTGATCGCGCTGCAGCTCGCGAACCCCGCGTTCAATCTCGGCCTGGAGTGGTTCTCGTTCGGCCGGTTGCGCCCCCTGCACACCAATGCGGTGATCTTCGCCTTCGCCGGCAACGCGATCTTCACCGGCATCTACTACTCCACCCAGCGACTGCTCAAGACGCGGATGTTCTCCGACGGCCTGAGCAAGTTCCATTTCTGGGGCTGGCAGGCGATCATCGTCTCCGCCGCGCTGACGCTGCCGTTCGGCTTCACGCAGGCCAAGGAGTACGCGGAGCTCGAGTGGCCGATCGACCTCGCGATCGCGGTGGTCTGGGTGGC
Source organism: Gemmatimonadota bacterium (assembly GCA_016714015.1). NCBI lineage: Bacteria > Pseudomonadati > Gemmatimonadota > Gemmatimonadota bacterium. The sequence goes on along the minus strand of JADJNZ010000001.1, from coordinate 769,256 downwards.
CTTCGCGGTGAACTTCTTCGGCACGCTCCGGAAGCGGCGCGAGAAGCACATCTACGTGGCTATCTGGTTCTACATCGCGTCGATCGTCACGGTCGCCGTGCTGCACATCTTCAACAACCTCAGCGTCCCGGCGGGGCCGCTCAAGAGCTATTCGATCTACGCGGGCGTCCAGGACGCCTTCATGCAGTGGTGGTACGGTCACAACGCCGTCGCGTTCTTCCTCACGACGCCGTTCCTCGGCCTGATGTACTACTTCATGCCGAAGGCGGCCGACCGGCCGGTGTTCTCGTACAAGCTCTCGATCCTCCACTTCTGGACGATCGTCTTCCTGTACATCTGGGCGGGGCCGCACCACCTGCACTACACGGCGCTGCCGGACTGGGCGTCGACGCTCGGCATGCTGTTCTCCGTGATGCTGTGGATGCCGAGCTGGGGCGGCATGATCAACGGCCTGCTGACGCTGCGCGGGGCGTGGAACAAGGTCGCCGAGGAGCCGGTGCTGAAGTTCATGGTCGTCGCGATCACCGCGTACGGCATGAGCACCTTCGAGGGGCCGATGCTCTCGGTGAAGTCGGTGAACTCGCTGGCGCACTACACCGACTGGATCATCGCCCACGTGCACACCGGCGCGCTCGGCTGGAACGGCTTCCTGACGTTCGGCATGATCTACTGGCTGGCGCCGCGGCTCTTCCAGGCGCCTCTCCACTCGAAGAAGCTGGCGGAGCTGCATTTCTGGATCGCGACCTTCGGCATCCTGCTCTACGTGGCGGCGATCTACTCGGCCGGCATCACGCAGGGGCTGATGTGGCGCGCGTTCGACGAGACGGGTCGCCTGGCGTACCCCGACTTCGTCGAGACGGTGATGAAGCTCATGCCGATGTACTGGGTCCGCGTGGCGGGCGGCACGATGTACATCATCGGCATGCTGATCTTCGGCTGGAACATCCTCAAGACGTGGGCGGCGCGTCCGGCCACGTACGAGGTGCCGCTGGTGCAGGCCGCGCCGCTGCAGCAGGGGCATGACGCGCACCCGGCCCCGGCCGGCGAGGGGGCCTGGGCCCGCTTCACCGCCGCGCGCTGGCATCGCGGCTGGGAGGGCGCGCCGCTGGTCTTCACGGTGATGGTGGTGCTCGCGGTGGTGGTGGCCTCGCTCGCCGAGATCATCCCGACCTTCCTGGTGCGGTCGAACGTGCCGACGATCGCGAGCGTGAAGCCGTACACGCCGCTCGAGCTCGCGGGACGCGACCTCTACATCCGCGAGGGCTGCTTCAACTGCCACTCGCAGATGGTGCGCCCGTTGCGTCATGAGACGGAGCGGTGGGGCGAGTACAGCAAGCCGGGCGAGTTCGTGTACGACCATCCGTTCCTCTGGGGATCGCGCCGGATCGGGCCGGACCTCGCGCGCGAGGGCGGGAAGAAGACCGACCTCTGGCACGTGCGGCACTTCCAGGATCCGCGCTCGGTGGTGCAGAACTCGATCATGCCGACGTACGGGCACCTGCTCGCGAGGTCGACGGACTTCGAGGGGATCCAGTCGCGCGTGGACGCGATGGCGATGCTGGGTGTGCCGTACGGTGACGCGCTGAACAACGCGCCGGCGATGGCGCGTGAGCAGGCGCAGGCGATCGGAGCGGCGATCGAGGCGGCGGGCGGACCGGTGGGGCTGGCCGACCGCGAGGTCGTCGCGATCATCGCGTACCTGCAACGGCTGGGCAAGGACATCCAGCAGGCGCCGGCGGCGACCGCGTCGGTTCCGGGAACCCCGGCCCCGGGAGGGACGCCATGAAACTCGTCGACGTGATGAGCGCTGCCGGCCTCTCGACCTATGCGATGGTCGCGCTGCTGCTCTTCGTGCTGGCATTCCTCGCGATCGTGGTGAGGACCTTCCTCCCGGGCTCGGCGCCGCAGCAGGCGGCGGACGCCCGGCTCCCCTTCTCCGACGACGACGCCGTGCCCGCGCAGCGGGCCAGGGAGTGACCGTGGCCAAGAACGACGACGATCGCCTGCTCGAGCACGAGTACGACGGTATCCGGGAGTACGACAATCCACTGCCGCGCTGGTGGCTCTGGATCTTCTACGCCACGATCATCTTCGTGCCGTTCTACTACTTCGCGCCGGGGATGCTGGGCGAGAACGGCGGCAACGTCGCCGAGTATACGGCAGACGTGGCGGCGCATCAGGCGGCGCTCCCGCCGCCCACTCCGGTGATCTCGGCCGAGGCGCTCGTCGCCCTCGCGTCCGATCCTGCGGCGTTGGCGAGCGGGAAGGAGGTCTTCGCGAAGAACTGTGTCGCCTGCCATGGTCCGGACGGCGGCGGAGTGATCGGCCCCAACCTGACGGACGCCGCGTGGATCCATGGCGGCACGCCGTCCGCGATCCACAAGGTCGTGGACGACGGGGTCCTCGCGAAGGGCATGCCCAACTGGGGGCGCCTGCTGAAGCCCGACGAGCTGAACAACGTCATCGCGTACGTGATCTCGCTGAAGGGCACGACGCCCGCCAACCCGAAGGCGCCGGAGGGGACGGTGGACACGGTCACCACGACGCCAGCGGCGCCGTCGGGCGCCTGACCGCGGTCACATGACGGCACCCACGGCGGGCCGCGTCCTCGCGACGCTCAACGAGGATGGCTCGCGCCGGTGGATCCGCCCCAGGCCCAGTACGGGCAAGTGGCTGGTCCGCCGGCGCGCGGTGGCCTACGCGCTCATCGCGCTGTTCCTGCTCATCCCGCACCTGCGGGCGAACGGGAAGCCGTGGATGCTGCTCGACCTCCCGCGCCGGGAGTTCACGTTCTTCGGCACCACGTTCCTGCCGACCGACACGCTGCTGCTCATGCTGCTGTTCGTGAGCGTGCTCATCGGTGTCTTCCTGCTCACGGCGCTCTTCGGTCGCGTCTGGTGCGGCTGGGGGTGTCCGCAGACGGTCTGGATGGAGTTCATCTTCCGTCCGCTCGAGCGACTGATCGAGGGCGGCGTGAGCGCGTCCCGCGCGCTGGACCGCGAGGGGCGGCACTTCGCGCCGCGCCGCCTCGTCAAGTACGGGGTCTATGCGATCCTCTCCGCGGTGCTGGGCAACACCTTCCTCGCCTACTTCGTGGGCTCCGACCAGCTCCGGCAGTGGATGGCCGGCTCGCCGTTCGACCACCTCACGGGATTCCTCGTGATGGCGGTGACGACGGTCGCGGTCTTCCTCGACTTCACCTGGTTCCGGGAGCAGACCTGCCTGGTGGCGTGCCCCTACGGGCGCTGGCAGTCGGCCCTGCTCGACCAGCAGTCGGTGATCGTCGCCTACGATCGGAACCGCGGCGAGCCGCGCGGGCACGGCGGTGGCGCGCGCACCGGCCTCGGCGACTGCGTGGAGTGCAAGGCGTGCACCAACACCTGCCCCACGGGGATCGACATCCGCGACGGCCTGCAGATGGAGTGCATCCACTGCACGCAGTGCGCGGACGCCTGCGACGAGATCATGGTGAAGCTCAACAAGGCGCCGGGGCTCATCCGCTACACCTCGCAGGCGTCGCTCGCGGGGAACCCGCCGCGGATCCTGCGCGTGCGCACCGTGCTGTACCCGATCGCGTTCACGCTCTTCTTCGGCGCCTTCGTCTTCGCGCTCCTCACGCGGTCGCCCGCGGACGTCACCTTGCTCGGCGGGCTCGGGTCGCCGTTCACGATCGAGGCGAACGGCGACGTGGTGAACCAGGTGCGGTTGAAGGTCGCGAACCGTACCGCCGAGGACCGCGCGTACACCATCACCTACGTCGATGAGCCCGGTGCGCGGCTCATCGCGCCGGAGAACCCGGTCCGGGTGCAGGCTGGCCACACCCTCACCACGACGGTGTTCGTCGTGCAGTCGCCGACACGGTTCGAGCGCGGCGAACGTCGGGTCCGCTTCCGTCTCACGGATGGCGACACCTTCACGCGAGAGTTCACCTGGCGGCTGCTGGGGCCGGAGGACTGATGGCGGCGAAACGGGGCTGGTACTGGCCGCTGCTGCTCGCGCTCGGGATGAGCGGGATCGTCGGGGTCAACGTCTGGATGCTGGTCGTGGCGAGCGGCGATGCGAACGGCGCGGTGGTGGAGCCCGACTACTACCGCAAGGCGGTCGCGTGGGACAGCACCATGGCGGTGCGCGCGGCGAGCGACCTGCTCAAGTGGCGGGCGGAGGTCTCGCTGACCGGTGCGACCGGCGCGGCAGCGATGCTCGAGATCCAGCTCGCCGACTCCGTCGGCGGGGGCGTCGCGGGGGCGCAGGTGGCCGCGACGCTCATCCACAATGCCGACGCGGCGCGACACGTCGAGGTCGCACTGCGCGACCTCGGCGACGGGCGCTATGTCGGCGAGCCGACGCTCACCCACGGCGGCCTCTGGGAGGTGCGGATCTCCGCCGTGCGCGGCGCGGCGCACTTCGTCCACACCCGGCACACCGACCTCGCCGCCCGTCCGGGCGACTGAGGCCCGTGTGACCGCGCTCGCGCTCTCCGTCTTCGTCGCGGCGCTGCTCGGCAGCGTCCACTGTGCGGGGATGTGCGGCAGCTTCGCCTGCCTCGCCTCGGGCGGCGACGCGTCCTCGGGGCGCTCGGCCCTGCGAAGCACGGTCACGTACAACCTCGGTCGCCTCGTCTCGTATGCGATCCTGGGTGCGGTCGCCGGGGCCGCCGGCGCCGGACTCGATCAGCTCGGTGCCGTGGCCGGGATCACGCGCCCCGCGGCGATCGTCGCGGGGGTGCTGCTCATCATGTGGGGGCTCGCCACGCTGCTGGGCACGTTCGGTGTGCGCCTGCCCGCGGTCGCGGTGCCGCCAGCGCTCGCCTCGCGGATCGCGCGCGGCGTCCGCGCCGTCCAGCAACGCCCGCCTGCCGTGCGCGGACTCGCCATCGGGATGCTGACCGCGGCGCTTCCCTGCGGCTGGCTCTACGCCTTCGTGGCGACCTCCGCGGCCGCGGGGAGTGCGCTCGGTGGCGCCGTCGTCATGGCCGCCTTCTGGATCGGCACCGTGCCGATGATGACGGCGGTCGGACTGGGGGCGCAGCGGCTCCTCGGCCCGGCGCGGAAGCACCTGCCGGCCCTGACGGCCGCCATGCTCGTGGTGCTCGGAGGTCTCACCGTGGCCGGGCGATTCGCCCCCGCGGCCCATGCCGCGGGTGCCGCGGCCGACGCGCGTGGCCTCCACGACCACCGCTGACCTCGCGCTCGGCGCGACCGCGGTGGCCGTGACCTGCGCGCACTGCGGGCTCGCGGCCGCGCCGGGTGAGGCGCGCACGGTCGACGGCGCGACCTACTGCTGCGCCGGCTGCGAGACGGCGGCCTCGATCATCCGGCAGAGCGGGCTCGACGGCTTCTACGCCCTCCCCGATCGGCAGACCGCCCGCGTGGCGGCGAGCGACCGGAGCTTCGCCGAGTTCGACCACGAGGCGTTCCAGGCGGCGCATGTCACGCAGCGCGCCGACGGCACGGCGGAGATCGCGCTCTACCTCGAAGGGGTGCACTGCGCGTCCTGCGTCTGGCTCGTCGAGCGGATGCCGATGGCGGTGGCGGGCGCGATCCAGGCCGAGCTCGACGTGACGCGCGCGCTGGCCCGTCTCACCTGGGATCCGCAACGCACGACGCTCAGCGCGCTCGCGCGCACGCTCGACCAGCTCGGCTACCGGCCGCATCCGTATCGCGGTCGCGGCGCCGACGAGGCCCGTCGCGCGGAGGAGCGCACGATGCTCACGCGCATCGGCGTGGCGGGGGCGATCGCGATGAACGTCATGGCGATCTCGCTGGCGCTCTACAGCGGGATGATGGGCGGGATCGAACCCGAGTTCGAGCGGTACTTCCGCTGGATGAGCCTCGTGCTGGTCATCCCGGCCGTGGCTTGGCCGGGGCGCGTCTTCTTCACAAGCGCCTGGCAGGCCGTGAAGCTCGGCCGACTGCACATGGATGTGCCGATCGCGATCGCGCTCGGCGCGGGCGTGGTGCAAGGCGCGATCAACACCGCACGCGACGCGGGTCCCATCTACTTCGATGCGGTCGCGACACTCATCCTGCTGCTGCTCGTGGGGCGGTTCCTGCAACACCGGGCGCAGCGCACCGCGGCCGACGCCGCCGCGCTCCTCGGCGCGCTCGCGCCGGCGACGGCGCGCGTGGTCGATCCCGGGACCGGCACGGTGAGCGAGATCCCGACCGAGGCCGTGATGCCCGGTATGGACCTCGAGGTGCGCGCCGGGGACACGCTCGCCGCGGACGGCACCGTGCTCCGCGGCGACTCGGCGATGGATCTCGCGCTCCTCACCGGCGAATCGCGGCCGGTCTCCGTCCAGGTGGGCGCGACGGTGTTCGCCGGGACGACGAACCTCTCGGCGACGCTCCTCGTGCGCGTGGATCAGGCGGGGTCGGAGAGCCGGCTCGGCCGCCTGCTCCGCGACGTGGAGCAGGGCGCGCGCGAGCGTGCGCCCGTGGTGCTCTTCGCCGACCGGATGGCGGGATGGTTCATCGCGGGCTCGCTCTCGCTCGCCGCCGCGACGGTCGCGCTCTGGTGGACGCGCGACGTGGGGGCGGGGATCGACCATGCGATCGCGCTCCTCGTGGTCACCTGTCCGTGCGCGCTCGCGATGGCCACGCCGCTCGCGTTCACGGTCGCGATCGGTCGGGCGGCGGCGCGCGGGATCCTCATCAAGGGCGGGCAGGCGCTCGAATCGCTCACCGGACACGGTACGCTGTTCGTCGACAAGACCGGGACGCTGACCGAGGGACGGCTCGCGCTCGAGGATTGGGTCGGCGATGACGCACTCAAGCCGCTGGTGCTCGCGGCGGAGCGGCACTCGCGGCACCCCGTCGCGGCGGCGTTCGCGGCGGCGTGGCCCGACGTGGAGGTGCCCGCGGTGGACGACGTGCGCGAGACGCTGGGGGCCGGCGTCGAGGTCTCGGTGCTGGGCCGGGTCGTGCGCGTGGGGCGTCCGTCCTGGGTACTCGGCCACGCCGACGTCGAGGAGTCGACCCGCACGACGGTGCTCGTCTCGGTGGACGGCACGGTCGCGGGCCGCGCCGCGTTCGGCGACCCACTGCGGGCCGAGGCGCGGAACGCGGTGACGGCGATGCAACGGGCGGGCTGGCGCGTGCGCATCCTCAGCGGGGACGCCGCGCCGGTCGTGGCGCATGTGGCGGTCGCGCTCGGGCTCGATCCGCAGGAGGGCGAGGGTGGCGCCACGCCGGAACGGAAGCGGGAAGCGGTGCTCGCGGCGCGCGCGGCCGGACCCGTGGTGATGGTGGGCGACGGCGTGAACGATGCCGCCGCGATCTCCGCGGCGACGGTGGGGATCGCGGTCCGCGGAGGCGCCGAGGCGTCGATGGCCGCCGCGGATGTCTATCTCGCGACGGGCGGAGTCGCCGCGCTCACCGACCTGCTCGACGGTTCGCGGCGCACGACGCGCATCATCCGCCGCAACATGGCGATCGCGCTCGGCTACAACCTCTTCGCCGTGACCCTGGCGATGCTGGGCTTGCTCGATCCGATCGTCGCGGCGATCCTCATGCCGGTGAGTTCGGTGACCGCGATCCTCGGCGCGTGGCGGAGCCGGACGTTCACCACCCCCTCGCGGAGCGCGGCATGAGCGTCCTGTACCTGTTGATCCCGATCGCGGTCGTGCTCGTGATCGCGTTCGTCTGGGCCTATGCCTGGTCGAGCAAGAGCGGGCAGTTCGACGACCTGACCACGCCGGCTATGCGGATCCTGCACGAGGACCCTGCGCCGCGCGCAGGGCATTCAGGATCACCGCCACATCGATCGCCTCCTGAATGAGTGCGCCGGCCGTGGGCGGGATGTAGCCGAAGGCCGCCACGACCATCGCCGCGCCGGAGAGCGCGAGCCCCCAGACGATGCTCTGCCGCGCGATCATCACCGCGCGCTGACCGATCATCACCGCATCCTCGACGCGAGTGACGTCGTCGGCGAGGAGGACCACGCCGGCCGCCTCGGCGGAGATGCCGCCGCCATGCGCCGCGAGCGCGACGCCGACCGTCGCGGCCGAGAGGGCGGGCGCGTCGTTGGTGCCATCGCCGATCATCAGCACGCGCCGGCCCGAGGCCTCGAGCGCCTTCACCGCCGCGACCTTGTCGTCGGGCATGAGGTCGCCGCGCGCCTCGGTGATGCCGAGCGCTTCAGCGACGGGCTTCACGTTCTCGACATGGTCGCCCGAGAGGAGCACGGTGCGCGTGAGCCCGAGCGCGTCGAGGCGGGCGATGAACGGCTTGAGGTCGGCGCGCATGCGGTCGCCGAACGTGATGACCCCGGTGAGAACGCCGCCCGAAGCCCGGGTGACGGCGACGTAGGCGCGGAGACCGTTGGTGGCGGTGGGGGCGTGCGCGTCGAGCGTCGCCTGCGCGTCGGGGTGCTCGGCGGCGACCAAGGCGCGATTGCCCACGGCGACGCGCAGCCCGTTCACGGTGCCGGTCACGCCGCGGCCCGCATGCTCGACGATCCCGGTGGCAGGCGGGATGTCGAGCGACCGCTCGTTCGCCTCGGCCATGACGGAGCGCGCGAGGAGATGACCGCTGCCCATCTCGATCGCCGCCGCGAAGCGGAGCAGTTCGCCGGCATCGCCGCCGGCGAAGGGCTCCACCGCGATCACCGCCGGGCGCCCGTGCGTGAGCGTGCCGGTCTTGTCGAAGACCGCGGTGTCGACGCGCGCGAGCAGCTCGAGGGCCGCGCCGTTGCGCACGATGATCTGCCGCCGCGCCGCGCGATTGATGCCGCCGATGACGGCGACCGGGGTCGCGAGCAGAAGCGGGCAGGGCGTGGCCACGACGAGCACCGCGAGCACGCGCGAGGCGTCACCGGAGGCGAACCAGGCGATGGCACAGGCGACGAGCGTGATCGGCGTGAACCAGACGGCCCACCGGTCGGCCATCCGCTGGATGGGGGATTTCTCCCCCTGCGCGGACCGGACGAGCTCGACGATCCTGGCGTAGAGCGACTCGCTGGCCTTGGCGGTGGCGCGCACTACGAGCGGCGAGGAGGTGTTGACGACGCCCGAGCGGACATGGGCCCCCGGGCCGACGCGCTCGGGGAGCGGCTCGCCGGTGATGCGTGAGGTGTCGAGCGAGGTGTTCCCCTCGACGACCTCGCCGTCGCAGGGGATCATCTCGCCCGGGCGGATGAGGAGGCGGTCACCGATGACCACCACGTCCGACGCGACGTCGTCAACGCCGTCGGCGGCGTTCGCCCCGCGAAGGCGGTGCGCGATGCGCGGGGCCGCGGCCTCGAGTTCGCGCACCGCGTCGGAGGCGCGGCCCTCGGCGTAGGCGTCGAGGAGCTCCCCGCCGGTCTGCATGAGGACGATCACGAGCCCGGCGAACGGCTCGCGCAGGACGACCGCCGTGACGATGGCGAGCATCGCGACGACGTCGGCGGCGAACTCTCCGCGCAGCATGCCGCGGATGGTCTGGAAGACGACCGGCGCGCCGAGGAGCACGAGCGCGGTCATCAGGAAGGTCGGTGCCCACGGATCGGCCGCGGGCACGAGGTGCATCACGAGGCCGAGGATGACCGCGCCGAGCGTGAGCGCGGGGATGACGGCCTCGGATATGGGGAACGGAAGCGCCCCGAACCCCGACGGGGGCCCGGGGCGCTCGGTCGACGCCGCGGAGGGCGTCGTCACGCTAATGCGACTCGGCGGCGGCCGGGGTCGCTTCGTGGTCCGCGAACTTCTTGTTCGTGAGCATCGTGACCGTCACGACGACGATCGCGACGAAGACGGCGCCGAGGATCAGGCCCTTGAAGGCGGCGGCGGTGTCGCGGCCGGCCATCGGAGTTCCAGCGGTCATGAGCGGGGGGATGGAGGTGGCAGGGGGAAGGATGGAGGCGATGGCGTGTGCGCCGAGGTCAGCTCACGCGGACCGAGACCATGTGGTCCTTGTCCGTCAGCTGGGTCATCACGTCGAGGCCGCTGGTGATCTGTCCGAAGACGGTGTGCACGCCGTTGAGATGGCGGGTGTTGCCCTCGGAGAGGACCATGAAGAACTGCGAGCCGCCGGTATCCTTGCCGGCGTGCGCCATGGAGAGTGCGCCCACCTTGTGCGTCTGGGGATTGCCCTTCGTCTCGCACTTGATCTGCCAGCCCGGGCCGCCGGTGCCCGGCGGGCCCTTCGGCGTCGCACCGATGCGGGCGTTCGGGCAGCCGCCCTGCACGACGAACTCGGGGATCACGCGATGGAAGCGGATCATGTCGTAGAAGTTCGCGTTCGCGAGCTTCTCGAAGTTGGCGACCGTGCCGGGTGCGTCCTGCTCGAAGAGCTCGGCGACGATGGTGCCCTTGTTGGTCTCGAACGTGGCGGTTTTCAAGGGAGAGAAGGCAGAAGGCCGTAGGGAGAGGGCAGCAGGGGACCCGTGAAATCTAGCGGCCGCCCTCGGACCTGCCTACCGGGGGCGGGGGCCCAGGTTCACGATGAACTGGTAGTAGCGGGGCACCTTGCACCCGTTGCGGATGGCGGGCTCGAAGGTCCACTTGCCGATCGCCGCCTTGAGGTTCGTCGCGTAGTAGGCGTGCGGGGTCTCGAGCATGGCGAAGGTCGTCATGTCCGGCTTGCCGAGCGTGTCCACGAGGACCTCCGCACGGATGGCGGTGCCGCGCGTCGCGCGGACGACGGTGCGGGGCACCGGGGTCTTGATCGGTGCCGGATCCATCTTCAGCGGGGAGGGGACGCGCTCGACGTCGAGCCGGGGATCCCGGGCGGCATCCTCGCGCGCGAGGACGCAGGGGTCGGCCGGCGGCGCGAGGAGTTGCGGGGCGGTCGCGACCGGCGGCTTGGGGGCGCAGGCGGCGACGGCCGGACCCGCGAGGAGCAGCAGGGTGATGCCGGCGAGGACGGGACGCGCGCGGAGCTGGGCGGCGAGGGACACGGGACGCGGGTTCAAGGGTTCGCGGAGGGACAGACGTCCACGAGGACGCAGTCGTTGCACTTCGGGCGGCGGGCGTCGCAGGTACGGCGACCGTGCCAGATCATCAGGTGGGAGAGCTGTGCCCAGGTGTCGCGCTCGAACAGCGGCATGAGGGCCCGTTCGATCCGCACCGCATCGGTCGACCTCGTCAGGCCGAATCGCGCGGAGAGTCGCGCGACGTGCGTGTCGACCACGATGCCTTCGTTCTTCTCGAACGCGTTGCCGAGGACGACGTTCGCGGTCTTGCGACCGATGCCGGGGAGGGCCACCAGGGCTTCCATCGTACTCGGTAGCGTGCCGTCGTGTTCCGCGACGAGTTCCCGCGCGAGGCCCTTGATGGACCGGGCCTTGTTGCGGAAGAAGCCGGTGCTCCGGATGACCTCTTCCACGTCCTCGATGGCCGCGGCGTCGAGGGCCCACGGGTCGGGCCAGCGACGGAAGAGCTCCGGGGTCACGAGGTTCACGCGCTTGTCGGTGCACTGGGCCGAGAGCACGGTGGCGACGGCGAGCTCGAACGGGTTCCGGTGGTCGAGCTCGCAATGCGCGTCAGGGTAGGCCGCGGCGAGGCGTCGCTGGATCTCGCGCGCGTGCGCGACGAGCGCGTCGCCCCGCAGCAGGCGGGGGCGTCGGCGTCCGGTGGCCATGCGCGTCAGGCCGACGCGCGCGCCAGGCGGCGCCTCGTCGCGAAGTCGACGACGGCCGCCGCCGAGCGCGTGTTGATCACGTCGGCGGGGGTGAGCCAGGCCTTCCGGGCCATGCCGATGCCGAGGTGGATGTTCTCGAGGCCGTCGACCGAGTGCGCGTCGGGTCCGATCTCGATGCGCGCCCCGTGCGCGCCCGCCGACCTGGCGAGCCGCCAGTCGAGGTCGAGCCGGTGCGGGTCGGCGTTGAGCTCGATGGCGACGCCGAGCTCGCCGGCGCGCTGCATCACGGCGTCCATGTCGATCGCGTAGGGTTCTCGCGTGAGGAGCAGGCGGCCGGTGGGATGGCCGAGGATGGCCATGTGCGGGTCCTCGAGCGCCTTGAGCACGCGCTCGGTCATCTGCGACTCGTTCATGCCGAAGCGCGAGTGCACGCTCGCGATCACGTAGTCGAAACGGTCGAGCACGTCGACCGGATAGTCGATGCGCCCGCACGGCAGGATGTCGGCCTCGACGCCCTTGAGGACGCGGAAGTCGGAGAAGCTCGCGTTGATGGCGTCGATCTCGTCGTGCTGCCGCTGGAGCGACTCGACGGTGAGGCCGCCCGAGTAGAACGCCGACTGCGAGTGGTCGCTCACGCCGAGGTAGGTCCAGCCGCGGGCCCGTGCGGCGGCGGCGAGCTCGGCGATGGTCGCGCCGCCGTCGGAGTACTGCGAGTGGCAGTGCAGCACTCCGGTGATGTCCCCCGCGTCGATGAGCCGCGGGAGCGTGCCGTCGGCGGCGGCCTCCGCCTCGCCGAGGCCCTCGCGGAGCTCCGGCGGGAGCCAGGGCAATCCGACGGCCGCGTACAGCGCCGGCTCATCGGCGAGCTCGACGACGGTGCCGTCCGCGCGGTGCAGGCCATGCGCCGCGAGGGTGAGCCCGCGGCGCGCGGCGCGCGCGCTCACCTCATCGACGTGCGACTCGCTGCCGGTCGCGCGGAACCAGGTCACCACGAACTGGTCGGCGGGGACCGCCTGCAGGACGAGCCGGATGCCGTCGTCATAGCGGATGGCGACCTCGCGCGTCCCGCTCCCGACCGAGTCGCGGACGCCAGGCGCGCGCGCGAGGGCGGCCGCGACGGCCTCGGGCTCGCGCGCGCAGGCCGCGACGATCTCGATCTCGCTCACCGTCTCGCAGTGACGGCGCACGGCCCCGGCGATCTCGGCCCGGACGACCCCCGGCTGCCGGCGCACCACGGCGAGGAGACGTTCCGCCTCGGCGCGCCCATGCGGCAGCAGGATCCGCGCGCCGCTCTCCTTGAGCCAGGCGATGCCGCGAAGCACCTGCTCCGCGGTTCGCGCCCCGAAGCGGGGGAGCTTGGCGAGGCGGCCGTCGCGCGCCGCTTCCTCGAGATCCTGCAGCGTGTCGATGCCCAGTCCTTCGTGGATCCGGCGGATGCGCGACGGGCCGAGGCCCGGCACGCGCATCATCTCGAAGAGCCCTTCCGGCGTGGATTCGCGCAGGCGGTCGAGGAGCGTCGATTCGCCGGTCGCCTTCAGCTCCTCGAGGACCTCGAGGACCTCGGGGGCGAAGCGCCGCTTGTCGCGGCGCAGCAGGTCGGCGATGGGCTGCGCATCGGCCGCGGCGAGTGCGCGCGCCGCGTCGGCGTACGGCGCCGGCACCGTGGGATCCTCGCCCTGCAGCTCGAGCAGCGCGACGATCTCGTGGAGCAGGTGGGCGGCGGAGCGGGAGTCCATGGGGGAAAGCTAAGGCAAGGCTGAAGGTGGAAGGATGAAGCTCGGCCGCACGGCGGGCCTCATCCTGTCACCCTCGGGCCCGTCCCGTCAGCTCCCCTGTTCGATCCCTGCGTGCTTCCCGAGCTCGGCGATCAGCCCGTGCAGCTGCTGCTCCGTGAGGTCGATCTCCTGCGCCGCGCCATCGACATCGAGCAGTCCGGCGCGCATCGAGACGGCCACCTGGTTGAGGTAGCGGATCTTCGCGAGGATCTCCTCGGTGTGCTTGCGGAGCCCGGAGTAGCGGCGCTTCTCGGCGAGGGCGCGCTTGTAGCGCTTCACCATGTCCGGCTCGGTGAGCCGCTTCGCCTGCACGATCACCTCGTCGCGCGTCCGACCCGGGAAGGCGCCGCGATCCGGGATGCCGAGGTCATCCCACCCTTCGTCCGCGAACCAGAGCCGGCCGACATACTCGATGCCGTCCCACACGATGCGCACGGACACCGTGTAGCGGTGCCCGTTGTGTTCGATGACGCCGACGTGCGGCTGGACGATCTCGTCGTGCTGGGACATCTCAGGTTCGGACGAGGGATTCGGTGTCGTACAGGAAGTCGCGCACCGCCGAGAAGAGCGCTGCCGGCTGCTCGACGTAGGGTACGTGGCCGCAGTCGTCCAGCCAGCAGGCGTGCGCCGAGAGTGCCTCGGCGCACGCCTGTGCGGACGCCAGCGGGATGGGGTCCTGCTTCCCATGTACGACCAGCGAGGGGAGGCGAAGGTCACGCAGTGCGGGCGTGAGGTCGAAGTCGCCCAGGGACTCCCAGACCGACTGCTGGACCCGGCCGGTCACGCGGAACGGCGTCAGGTCGCGCGCGCGCGACGGGTCGGCGAAGTACCCGGCGACGCTCAGCTCGAAGGTCCGCTGCTTGTAGGCCGCCGGGTCGGACTCGCGAAGGCCGCTCGCCGCGAGCGCATCGCGTAGCGCTGTGATCGCCGGTCCCGACTGGCGAGCGGCGAACTCCGCCTCGAAACGGTCGCGGAACGCGCGCGAGATGGGGGCGGGGTCGAGCAGCACGAGCCGGACCGGCTCCGGACCGGCTCGACCCGCCTGTGCCTCCGTGGCGTAGAGCATCGCCAGCAGCGCCCCCCACGAGTAGCCGACGAGCGTCAGTGGCCCGGGCGCCAGCTCGGCGATGACCGCCGTGAGATCGTCCACGTGCGTCCGCCAGGTGATCGGCGTGCGATCGTCGGTCTTCGACCGGCCGCCCCCTCGCTGGTCGTAGAAGAGGCAGGCACGCTCCTGCGCGAGGTCGAGCATCTGCGGGAGCAGGTAGTCATGGTGTGCCCCCGGTCCGCCATGCAGCACCACGAGACGGCTGAACGGCGCGCGCGGCGCGTAGCGGCTCCAGTAGAGCGGCACCGCGGTGGTGGTCGTGAACCCTTCGGCGAGTGGCGGCGGGATCGGGGGCACGGAGGTCTCGTGGAGGTGCGTCAGGCGAGGAAGTCGCGCGCGATGCGCGCCGTGTTGCAGTGGACGCGCACGGTGTCGCGGATGTCCCGACCATAGCCGCCGGCGATCGCGATCGCCACCGGCACGCCGATCGATCGCGCGAGCTCGAGCACGAGCGCGTCGCGCTTCATGAGCCCGTCGAAGGTGAGCGCGAGCCGGCCGAGCGCATCCCCCTCGTGCGGATCGGCGCCCGCGAGGTAGAAGACGAGATCCGGTCGCGCGCTCGCGAGGACGCCGGGCAGGGCCGCCGAGAGCCGTTCGAGGTACTCGGTGTCCTGCGTGCCGTCCTCGAGTTCGACGTCGAGCCGTCCGGCGACCTTCCGGAACGGGTAGTTCCGCCGCCCGTGCATGGAGAAGGTGTAGCTCGCGTCGTCCGCCGCGAGGAGCGCGTGCGTGCCGTTCCCCTGATGCACGTCGAGGTCGATGATCGCCACCCGGCCGACGCGCCCGGCCGCGCGCAGCGCCCGCACGGCGATCGCGACGTCGTTGAGCACGCAGAACCCCTCGCCGCGGTCGGCGAACGCATGGTGCGTCCCGCCGGCGAGGTTCATCGCGATGCCGTCGCGGAGCGCGCGATCGGCGGCCTCGAGGGTGCCTCCGCTCGCGCGGAACGACCGCTCCACGAGCCCTTCGCTCCAGGGGAATCCGACCAGCCGCTGCTCCGCGGCCGGCATGGTCCCGCGGACGAGACGGTCGAGATACGCGGCATCGTGCACGCGCCGCACGTCCTCCAGCGGCGCGCGCGCCGGGTCGTGCAGGTGCTCGGCGCGCACGATGCCCTCCGCGAGCACCGCGTCGCGCAGCAACGCGTACTTGGCGATCGGGAAGCGGTGGGCTTCGGGAAGCGCGATCACGTAGTGCGCGCTCGACCAGGCGTGGAGCGGCAGGGGGACTCCGGGTCCGGACGTCAGGGCGGCGCCGACGGGACGCCGAGGCGGTCTCGCGCGTATGTTATCCGGACACCGCGAGGGATACCAGCAGGCATGACCGACGGCGACGCCACCTCGAACCCCGAACTCGTCTCGCGCTTCGCGAGACTGGTCCAGCTCGCGCTCGACCCGTCGGCGGGGGGGCTCGAGCTGCGCGATGCCGCCCGGAGCGTGGTCGAGGCGGCGAAGAGCGGGACCGTGACGTTCGCACTCGTGGAAGGCGGCTTGCTCGCGAACGGGATCCCCGTGGAGTTGCCGGAAGTGGCCGCGCGGTTCGCGGCGTACGGGGTCGAGGAGCTCGGGGTGACGCCGCGTGCGTCGCAAGCGGACCTGCTCGACCTGGCGCGCCTCCTCGCCGCCGCACCGGGGGACGGCGATCCCGTCGCCCGCTTCGCGTCGCGCGCCGCGGTGCTCGACGCGAAGGCGCTGCCGCGGCGGCTGCGGGCGCGACGGTACACCCAGGAGCGGCCGGCGCTCAGCGAGGCGGCGGCCGCGCCGGCCCCACTGGTCTCCAACGCGGATCCGACCGCGCCGATCGCCGAGACCCCGTCCGCCCGGCGGACTCCGCGCGCGCTGCCGCAACCGAGCGAGGCGGACGCGGGTCCGCCGGTCCCTCGCGACGCGCCCGTGCGCCTCATGCGCGCGCTCGCGATCCCCGAGGCGACCGACGAGGCGTTGCTCGCGGCCATCACGATCCTCGAGCACGCCGACGAGCCCAAGCGACGCGCGCTCGGCCTCGAGCAGATGGTCACCTACTGTGATCTCGCGTTCCGGCAGGGTCGGCACGAGGCGCTCATCCTCGGGATCGCCGCGTTGCTCGCGATCGAGTTCGCGCAGATCGAGGCCGACCCATCGGACGAGCGACGTCAGGCCTTCAATCACGCCGTGCGCCGCCTCGCGCGACCGGTGCTCCTCCGACAGCTCGCCGTGCTCCGTCACGCGCGGGCCGACGACCTCGAGGCGGTGGAGCGCCTCCAGCTCGCGTTGTACCGGTTCGGCATCGACGGCGCCGAGGCCGTGCTCGATGCGTGCACCACCGCCCCGGACGCGGCGGCGCTGGGGCATTGCCTTGAGTGCCTGCGCGGGTTGCCGCGCGCTCACGAGGCGCTCCGGACGCAGGTCGGCGATCCGAACGAGATCATCGTGCGCCAGGCGATCGCCATCCTCGGCGCCCTGCGCGACACTCCGAGCGAGCTCGCCCTCGACGACCTGCTCGAGCATCCCGACGCGCGCGCGCGGCGCGACGTGGTCGCTGCGCTCTCGCGGTTCGATGGCGACGGCGCCTTCGAGTCCGTCGCCTTCGCGCTCGCGGACGAGTCGCCGCTGGTGCGCCTGCGGGCGGTGACCGGACTCGCGTCGCGGAAGGACCCGCGCCTGCTCGGACTGCTCGAACCGCTGCTCAAGACCGAGCGGGATCGCGAGGTCCTCTACGCCACCGTGGCGGCCCTCGGGACGCTCGGAACGCCCGAGGCGGTGCACGTGCTGATCGCCATCGCGCAGGGGCAGGCGGCCAACCCCCAGCGCGATGCCTCGGGCCTGCGCATCCAAGCGTGCATCGCGCTCGTCGCCATCCGGACCCCGCAGGCGATGGCCGCCGTGCAGGTGCTGCGCGACGATCGCGATCGCGAGGTGCGACAGGCCTCCATGCGGCTGGTCGCCCATGCCAAGCGGCGACCGACCACTCAGGTCAACGCCGTCATCGCGCCGTGAAGTCCGTCGCCGCGCTCACCGCGCGGCACGCCCCGGCGATCAGCGTCGCCGCATGGTCGAGGTCCACGAGGCTCACCATCTCGTTGGGCGAGTGCATGTAGCGATTGGGCACCGAGAGCAGTGCCGTCGCCACGCCGTGGCGCGCGAGGTGGATCGCGTCGGCATCGGTGCTCGTCTCGCGACCGGCCGCGTGCAGCGTGTACGGTACGCGCAGCAGCTCCGCGGCATCCCGCACGATCCGGAAGGCCACGGGCGAGACCACCGAGCCGCGGGTGAGCACCGGGCCGCTCCCGAGCTTCGAGTCGCCCAGTTCCTTCTTCTCGATCCCGGGATGGTCCGTCGCGAACGTGACGTCGACCACGATCGCCATCGCCGGATCGACCCGCTCGCCCGCGACCCGCGCGCCGCCGCCGTGATAACCGATCTCCTCCTGCGTCGTCGCCACCGCGACCACGCGCGCCTCCCCCGGCTCCGCGGCGTAGCGGCGCAACGCCTCGAGCACGACGAAGGCGCCGATCCGGTCGTCGATCGATCGCGAGACGATCCGGTCGTTCGGGAAGTCGAGCGTGCGCGAGTCGATCACGCCGGCATCACCGATGGAGAGCACCGCCTCGGCCTGCGCCCGCGTCGTCGCGCCGATGTCGACCCAGAGGTCGGTCATCTTCGAGGCCTTCTCGCGGTCCTCCGGCTTCATGAGATGGATCGGCTTCTTTCCCACCGCGCCCAGCACGTGCCCGTCGCGCCCGATGAACCGGATGCGCTGGGCGACGAGCACCTGCGGATCCCACCCGCCGATCGGCGCGATGTAGACGTAGCCATCGTCGTCGATGTACGTCACGATCACGCCGATCTCGTCGATGTGGCCGGCGAGCATGATCGTCGGCGACCCGGAGGGGTTCACGACCGCCATCGAGTTGCCGTGCACGTCGGCATGCACCTCGGCGGCGAAGGTGCCGGCCTCGTCCCGCCAGACCTTGGCGGCGGCGGCCTCGTATCCCGAGGGGCCAGGCGTATCGAGCAACGTCTTGAGGAAGGTGACGGCGGACGGCTTGAGCATCGGCAGGATCTCAGCGGGAAGGAGTCGGGATGCGGGCGATCAGCAGCACGACGATGAAGGCGAGGATGCCGAAGGCCATCGTGGCGATCGGGCCGCCGAGGAAGTGTGTGACGACGCCGAGGATCGCGGCGCCCTCGCCGGGTGCCCAGGCGAGGATCATCGACGACGCGGCGCCCTGCTCGGACATCGCCGACTCGGCGCGCGCCTTCCACAGGAAGGCCCAGGCGACGGCGAGGGCGGAGAGCCCCCAGACGCCGTACCGCATGTAGCCGATGCGTTCGAGCGCCGCGGCGTCCGGCTCGGGGAGGTTCCCCGACTGCCGCAGGAAGACCGTGAGCGCCGCGAACATGGCGACGCCGAAGATCAGCGCGATGCGGATGATGAAGAGCTGCTTCATGGGCGTGCCCGCTCGTAGACGCGCGCGCCGCCGACCCAGGTCGAGAGCACGCGCGTGGCCGGGAGCATGGCCTCCGGGACGCGCATGATGTCCTGGTCGAGCACGACGAAGTCGGCGCGCTTGCCGGCGGCGAGCGAACCGAGCTCAGCTTCCTGGAAGGCGGCGTACGCCGGCCAGAGGGTCATCGACCGGAGGGCCTCGTCGCGCGTCATGCGCTGCTCGGGGAACCAGCCGCCGGCGGGCCAGCCGCGGGCATCCTGTCGCGAGACGCTCGCCTTGAACGAGATGAGCGGATCGACGTACTCGACGGGGAAGTCGGAGCCGTTGGGGATGATCGTGCCGCTCTCGAGGAGCGAGCGCCAGGCGTACGCGCCGCGGAGCCGCGTGTCGCCGAGCCGGGTGCCGGCCCAGTACATGTCGCTCGTCTGGTGCGAGGCCTGCATCGAGGGGATCACGCCCAAGGCCGCGAAGCGCGGGATGTCGTCGGCATGGAGGATCTGCGCATGCTCGACGCGGAAGCGGTGGTCCGCGACGGGGACGGCCCGCAAGGCGGTCTCGTACGAGTCGAGCACGAGACGGTTGCCGCGGTCGCCGATGGCGTGCGTGTTGACCTGGAAGCCGGCGCGCAGCGCGCGGGTGGCGACGTCGCGGATGTGCTCGGGAGGCGAGACGAGCAACCCCGTGGTGGCCGCGTTGTCGGAGTAGGGTTCGAGCAGCGCCGCACCGCGGGAGCCGAGCGCCCCGTCCTGGTAGAGCTTGATCGAACGCACCCAGAGCGTCCCGTCGTACAGCGCGCTCTGCGGACCGCGCTTGAACCAGGCATCGATCGTCGCGGCGTCGTCGGAGATCATCGCGTAGAGGCGGATGCCGAGCGCGCCTTCGCGCCCGAGCTCCTCGTAGAGCTCGAGCACCTGCGCCGAGGCGCCGGCGTCGTGGACGCCGGTGAGGCCCCAGCGGTGCATCTCGGTGATCGCCGCCTTGATCATCTCCTTCACCTGCGCGCGCGTCGCGGCGGGGATCGCGCGCCCGACGAGGTCCTGCGCGTTGTCCACGAGCACGCCGGCCGGTTCCCCGGCCGCGTCGCGGATGATCTCGCCGCCGGTCGGGTTCGCGGTCGCCCGGGTGATGCCCGCCTTCTGGAGCGCGAGCGCGTTCACGAGCCCCGCGTGGCCATCGACGCGCGCGAGGTAGACCGGATGGTCGGGCACGGCGCGCGAGAGCGCCGCATGGGCCGGCCATCGCGTGTCGCCCCAGTCGTTCTGGTCCCAGCCGCGCCCGATGATCCACTCGCCCTTGGGCGTGGTCCTCGCCTTCTCCGCCACGCGCGCGATGACCTGCTCGTAGGAGGTCGTGCCGACGAGATCGACCGATCGCAGCGACTGCCCGAGGCCGGTCACGTGCGCGTGGGCGTCCGTCATGCCGGGGATCACGGTGCGACCCTGCAGGTCGAGGGTCTGCGTGTTGGGGCCGGTGAGCGCGCGCGCACCCGCGCGGTCACCGACGAAGACCACGCGACCGCGTCGGATGGCCATCGCGTCAACGACGGGACGCGCGCCGTCGGCCGTGTAGATGCGGCCATTGGTGACGACGAGGTCGGCCGGCGACGCCGACGGGCCCTGCGCCGCGAGCGGGAGCGCGGCGACGGCGAGGAGGGCAAGGGAGCGGAAGGCGCGCATCAGGTGGTCCGGGAGTGGGAGTGCAGCCATCGATGATCCTGCGCGGTGATGCGGTGTGGCACTAGCGCTGGCGGCTGCCGACCCAGGCCGCACGGAACGCGAGTTGCGCCGCGGTCGGCGTCCGCCCCGCATCCTCGAACGCCACCACCTCGACGTTCGGGTCCTCGCCCAGCTTCACCAGTGCCGACGTCTCGCCCGCGCGCCCGATCCACGTCAGGCGGACCGTGTCGCCGGGCTTCCGATCCCCGATCGCGGAGAGGAGATCCTGCGTGGTCGAGATCACCTTCTCGCCCACGCGCGTGATCCGTGCGCCGGCCGCGATGCCAGCGACGTACATCGGCGAGCCGATCGTCGTCGGGCCGGCGACGATGACCTCGCCCTGGGACGCCGAGAGGCGCGTGTCGCCCATCCACGCCTTCCCCGGCCGCGCGGGCCGCAGCAGGAAGCCGGCATGCTCGAGCAGCGGCGCGTAGTCCGGCAGCGCGCCGCCGACGACGTAGTCGCGGAAGAATCGCTGCGCGAACGCGCTGTCCTTCGTCACGGTCGCGAGCGCGCGCTCCGCGTCGGCGAGCGTGTAGGGCCGCGCCGGCGCAAGCGCCGCGGTCTGCGCCTTGCCGTGCCGCACCCACATCTCGCGCATGAAGTCGTCGAGCGTCACCGCCGGCGTCCGCGCGCGGAGCGTCAGGTCGAGCGCGATCCCGAGGGCCTCGCCGTAGGTGTAGTACGAGATGAACGTGTTCTGCCGGTTGTTGGGGTCGATCGAGACGGCCGCGTCGACGAACGGGGCCTGCTGCGCCATGCCGACGGCGCCGGCGAAGGTCCGCGCCGGCGAAGTGGTGAGCGTGTTGATCGCCCCGCCCAGCCGGCGGGCGTAGTCATTCGGCGTGATGAGCCCCGCGCGTGCGATGATCAGCGGGCCGAAGTAGTTCGTGAACCCCTCGGCGAGCCAGAGCTCGCCGCTCATGTTGGCCTCGGTGAAGTCGAACGGCTCGAGCGACCGCGGCCGGATGCGCTCGACGTTCCACGCGTGGAAGAACTCGTGCGAGACCGTCCCGAGGAGGCCCATCGCGTTCTGCGCGAGCGAGGCGCTCGACGTGACCGAGGTCGAGTTGCGGTGCTCCATCCCGTCGCCGGCGCAGTTGCTGCGATAGCAGGCGACGAAGGTGTAGGTGCCGAAGTCGAACGCCGGGAGCTCGCCGAAGAGCGCGGCGGCCTCCAGGACGACCTTCTTGGTCATCTCGGTGAACTGGGTGGCCTCGGACTCGGTCCCCGTGTGATCGAGCGCGAGGCGGATGGTCTGTGTCCGGCCGCCGCTCGTCACGGTCCACTCGCGCACGTCGAGCCGTCCCAGGTGCGTGGGCGAGTCCATGAAGTACTGCAGGTTGGGCGCCTTGAAGCGCTCGGGGTCGTCGGTGGGCTCGAGCTGCGTCGCGATCCGCCAGGAGGGATCCGGCCGATGGAACGTGACCTCGACGGCCCGCGTCGCCAGCGCCGGCGCGAAGGCGAACGTCGCCGGGATGTTGAGGTGCGCACGCGTCTCGTCGATCCCGGCGTAGGTACCGTCGGCGCGGTCGGCATAG
The DNA here is from genome assembly GCA_016714015.1 of Gemmatimonadota bacterium. Lineage (NCBI taxonomy): Bacteria > Pseudomonadati > Gemmatimonadota > Gemmatimonadota bacterium. The sequence continues at coordinate 747,127 of JADJNZ010000001.1, read as the reverse complement.
AGCGTGTAGCCGAACACCACGGCTCCCTGATGCCCGGTCACGACCCACTCGTGCGGGGAGACCCGCGTGACCACCAGCGGGCGCCCGGTGAGCGTCGCCGCCTTCACCGCATAGACGTTCTTGGCGAACTCGTGCAGCGCGTAGCGTCCCGGAGAACTGCGGGCCATGCGCACACGGAGCGGGCCGGTCGGCACGGTGTGGAAGGTGACCGTCACCTCCGCCTCGCGGTGCACGGCGTTGGGGAAGCGGATGTCGTAGAGGACCGGTCGGGCGGGTGCGGCCGGCTGGGCGGCGGGAACCGGCGACGCCTGGCCTCGCACGCCGACGGGCGAGGCGACGAGCAGCAGGCCCAGGCTGACGAGCCGGACGGGGAGGGATCCGAGGTTTCGCATCGTGACCGTGACGGAGGGATGCTGGAAGTTGGCACCGACTCGTGAGAATGTGGAGTATGTCACGGCCCCGCCTCCGCCGCCTCCTCCCGGTCACCCTCCTCGTGCTCGTCGGCGCCGTAGCCTGCGGTGAGGCGCCACGCCAGGTGTCACGGCAGGTGCCAGGTGACGTGGCGGTGATCGCGCACCGCGGCGCGAGTTGGGATGCGCCTGAGCACACGTTCGCCGCCTGGGATCTCGCGCTCGAGCAAGGGGCCGACTGGCTCGAGTTCGACCTGCAACGCACGGCCGACAGCGTGCTCGTCGTGTTCCATGACGACTCACTCGACCGCGTCGCGCGCGGGCCCGCGGAGGACTGCACCGGCCCCGTCGCCGCGCACACGCTGGCGCGACTCCGCCGGTGCGACGTGGGGCGGTGGTTCAATGAACGGCATCCCGACCGGGCGCGGCCGGCGTACGACACGCTCCGCCTCGCGACGCTCGACGACGTCCTCGCCCGCTACGGCGCTCGCGCCCGACTCTACATCGAGCTCAAGGATCCCGATCGCGCCCCCGGGATGGAGCGGCAGCTGCACGCAGCGCTGGTCGCGCACGGGCTGGTCGGCGCGGGCGCCAGGCCGGGCCGGTTGCTCGTGCAGTGCTTCTTCCCCGACGGACTCGTCCGCTTCCACGCGCTCGCGCCGGAGGTCGCCTTGGTCCAACTGGTGAGCGACTCGGTCCCGGACGTCCGACTCGACTCGGCGCTCACGCAAGTGGCGCGGTACGCGAAGGCCATAGGGCCGAACCACCGGCTCGTCGACGCGCGCCTGGTCGCCGCCGCTCATGCGAAGGGCCTCGCGGTCCACCCGTATACGGTGAACGACGAGGCCCGACTCGAGACCCTGATCGATCTCGGGGTGGACGGCATCTTCACCGATCGCCCCGGCCTGCTCCGACGCCTGTTGCCGCCGCGCTGAGCGCGTCGGCAACGGCTATTCGACCTTCGCCTCCGCCACCGTCGCGATCGCCGCGGTATTGACCGCCACCTCGCCGAGTTCCGCCTGCTCGGGCAGCAAGACCGCCCGCGAGAGCCCCGCGAACTTGCCGCACTGGTGCAGGTAGTCGCTCATGCGTTGCATCGGGGCGAGGTACATCACGCCGCGGATGCGCTTGCCGCCGACGAGGTGCAGCTCCACCTCGCGCTCGCCCTGGCCGGTGACCGCCTGGCTCACGGCGTTGACGTTGTGGTCTGGGGCGGTGGCGAGCACCACGAGGTCCGCCTGCACGATCAGGTGGCCGGGCGGCTCCTGCAGCTTGGGGCGGCGCGCATCCATCATGTTCATCCAGCCGCCCTTCCGGCTCCCCAGGAAGGTCACGAGGGACATATCCTCGGCGGTATGAACGTGGCCCTCGAGCAGCGACCCATCTCGCATCACGAGATGGAGTCGCTTCTGCTCCTGCGGGCGTGAACGGGCGGTGGGTGCGGTCATGGCGGGGCCTGGAGGGAAGGGTCCAACGCCAAAGACGACTGAGCGCGGCCGGACGGCACGGGAACGCCACCAGGAGCCTTGCGGTGGCAGGGGGGAACCCCCGAGCCTTCCCCGATGCCCCCGAGCGTCCGGCGAGCGATCGCCCTCATCTCCCTCATGGCGAGCCCTGCCGTCGTCGCGGCGCAGGCGACGGAACGGCCCCTCCGGTCCGCCCCCGTCTCGGCGCTCCGATTCGAGGTCCAGCTCGCCGCCGAGGAGGCGTTCCTGCAGAGCCTGCGCGTGACCGCCAGCTTCCGCGTGGAGGGTCGTGACCCGGTGCTCCTGTCGATGCCCGCCTGGACGCCTGGCTCGTACGAGATCGCGAACTTCGCGCGGCAGGTGTCGGCATTCACCGCGCGGCAGGGAGGGCGCGAGCTGCGATGGGACAAGCTCGATCCCGACACCTGGCGGATCATCCCGTCCGGGCGCGGCGAGATCACCCTGACCTATCGCGTGAAGGCGGACACCCTCGACAACGCGCGCGCCTGGACCCGGGAGGACTTCGGCTTCTTCAACGGCACCACCGTCTTCCTCATGGTCGAGGGGCATCCGGACACGCCCGCGACGGTGCAGGTCCGCACCGAGCCGGCGTGGCGCGTCGCGACCGGGATGACCTCCGCCGCCACCCCGAACAGCTACTCCGCGCGAGACGTGCACGACCTGATGGATCATCCGTTCTTCGTCGGTCGATTCGACCTCGACAGCCTGCGCGTCGCGGAGCGGTGGATGCGGCTCGCGACCTATCCTGAAGGGTCGGTGAGCGGCGAGCGTCGTGCGCGGCTCTGGAGCGCGCTGAGCCGGAGCGTCGCACCCGTCGCCGCGGTGTTCGGCGAAGTGCCTTGGCGCAGCTACACCGTCCTTCAGGTCGCCGACTCGGGGTACGGCGGGATGGGCGCGCTCGAGCACGCCGAGAGCGAACTCGCGATCGTCGGGACCGAGTACCTGGACGAACCGTTCGTCGTCGCGATCCATGTGCACGAGATCGTGCACGCGTGGAACGTGAAGCGACTGCGTCCCGCTGACCTCACGCCGTACCACTACGAGCGCATGCAGTCGACGCCATGGCTCTGGATGAGCGAGGGGATCACCGACTACTACGCCGACCTCGCACTGGTCCGCAGCGGGCTCATCGACGAGGCGGGCTTCCTCTCCGCGACGCTCGGCAAGATCGATCACGTCGCGAACGTCCCGGAGATCGCCCTCGAGGACGCGTCGCTGCAGAGCTGGCTCGGGGTCACGGACGGCACCGCCGATCTCTACTACGACAAGGGATCGCTCGCCGGGCTCGCGCTGGACATCCTGATCCGTGATGCCTCCGACGGCGCACGCGGGCTCGATGACGTGATGCGCGAGCTGTGGACGAGCACCTGGAAGGCGGGACGCGGCTTCACCGGCGATGACTTCTGGAACGCCGTCACACGCGCGGCGGGCGGGAAGGCGTTCGGGCCGTTCGAGCAGCGGTATGTGGACGGGCGCGCGGTCTACCCGTGGCACGAGTGGCTCCCGCTCGCCGGCTGGCGCATCGTCGAGGACTCCACCCACGAGCCCCGGCTCGGCGCCCTGCTGCGCGCCGACTCGCTGGGGGTGCGCGTGCATGCGATCGACTCGCTGGGGGCGGGCGCGCGCGCCGGGCTCCGCGTGGATGACGTGATCACCGCGATCGGTGGCCGGTCCACCCTCGACCCGAGTTTCGGCGACGCGTGGCGCGACTTCTGGGGGAAGCGTCCCGGCGCGCTGATGACGCTCGAGGTGCGTCGGGGCGGCGGCACCCTGCGGATCGACGTGACGGTCGAGGTGACGACGCTGATCGACCGCCACGTCGCGCCGGTCGCGAACCCGAGCCCGCGCGCACGACGCGTGCGCGCGGGGATCCTGCGGGGGCGTGGCGCCGCGGCTACGGCGCCTGCTGGCGGCCGCTCTTGAAGCGGCGGTAGCGCTCCACCACCGCGGGGTCGCGGCGCGTGCGCGGCTCGGCGAGCACCTTCTCCACCTCGTCGATCTCGCGCGGGACGATCGCGCTCGGACGCAGCACCCCGTTCGCCGTGACGAGATAGTCGTCCTCGATGCGCACGCCGATGTCGGCGTAGCGGCGCACCGCCGCGCCGATCTTCGCCTTCACCTCGCGATTGCGTGGCGTGTCGGTGATGATGTCGAGCAGGTTGCCGCGCACGTAGAGGCCGGGCTCGATCGTGAACGCGCTACCCACCGCGAACTTCCCAGTCGTGGTGTACTGGTCGGGGTCGTGCACTAGCAGGCCGATGCCGTGGCCGAGGCCGTGCATGTAGTAGAGGCCGATCTGCGGGCAGCTGCGCGGCTGGTCGGCGGTGCCGCAGTCGTAGGTCGCGGTCGGGGACTCGATGAGTCCGAGCGCGGTGAGTCCGGCGGCGAGCGCCGCGTTGGACGAGTCGGTCATCGCGCGCGCCGGGCCGTCGACGCGGATCTGCCGCTCGGCCGCCTTGTGCGCGTCGAGGACGATGGTGTAGACATCGCGCTGTTCCTTCGTGAACCGGCCGCTGACCGGGACCGTCCGGGTGATGTCGGCCGCGTAGTTGTCGAAGTAGGCCGCCATGTCCATCACGATCACCTCGCCGGCCTGCGCGGTGCGGTCGTTGCGGTTGTAGTGCAGCGTGGTGGAGTTGGGCCCCGAGCCCACGATCGTGCCATACGACGGTCCGTCCGCCCCCTCGGCGCGCCACGCGCCCTCGGCCGCCGCCTGGAGCTCGAACTCGCCGATGCCCGGCTGCACGAGCCGGAAGGCCGCGAGGTGGCCCCGCGCACTGATCTCGCTCGCGATGCGGATCCGCTCGAGCTCCGCGGTGCTCTTCCTGCCGCGGAGCTGGAGGATCGCCCGCGAGGCCGTGCGCGAGTCCACCGTCACGCCGGCGTTCGCCTGGGCGACCGCGTCCACGAACTGGTCATGCACGGAGCGTTCCGTCATGCGGGCGCCGATGTCGCCGAGCACGTGCAGCGTCCGGCTCGTCGCCAGGAGCGAGTCGACGACGGTGCGGAGACCGGTCGCGTCGCGCCCTTCGATGCCCATCGTGCTCCGCACGCCGTCCACGCCCAGACGCGCGCCGTTCCAGACCTCCTGTGCCGGATTGCGGCCGCGCACGAAGAGGATCGTGCGGCGGGAGGCGCCCTGCTTCACCATCACGAGGGCGCCGCCCGGCTCGTCGAAACCGGTGAGATAGAAGAAGTGCGGATGCTGGTGGAACGGGATGTAGTCGGGATTGGGCTCGCCATTCCCTAGTACGAGCACCACGCCGTCGGGGAGCGCGTCAAGCAGCGCGGTGCGGCGCGCGGCGAACTCCGCCTGCGCGACCTGCGCGGTGAGCGGTCCGGCGCCGAGCGCGAGCAGCGCGAGGACGGCGCCGGTGGCGGCGAGATGACGCGCGCGCTGGCGCAGCGTGGAGGGGAGGGGTGGACGGCGCACT